>NZ_JBLWZK010000001.1:0-960795 GCF_048266485.1 Vibrio sp.
TGATGGGATAGTTGAGAATTTTTGGATGATTTTCTCAGGTTTTGGTTAGAGAAAGGGCTTTTTGTTGAGAAAGTCATGAACCCATTGGTATTGTTGGTCTCTCTCATGATTCATAAAAACAAAAATTAATTCTTGTGAATATTGAACCATCCCAACCGTAAATAAATGGATTAATTAATTGCATTCATAGTGTTCTTTTCTCTTAGATAACTCTTTATAAGCGGCGAATTGATTAGATTGTTGAACGTAACGTTTTGGAAGTGTGGTCACTTGCAATAAATAGTCATTGCCATTTGGGATTAACTCAAAGACAGGGGTGATAATGATGACCTTTAAACTTGAGTTGAGTTCCTTGATTTGAGTCGCTATACCTAGTCCACTTTCAGTATGAAATTTTCCTGCAATATGCACAATTTTTGTATCGGGGTGCTGAGATATATAATCTACAATACTCTCGGCCATGGTTGCATCCCAAGTTAGTTGAGACGCATATAAATTTTCATGTTTATTGGGCTGACCATGGTGCATGGATGCCATAAACTTTTGCTTATATTCTGAATCACGCGTATCTAAATTTTTAGCCACATATTGTCGCTGATCTGGCTCTAACCTCCCTAAATAATCTAAACCTTCTTTTGCGATACATTGAACTATGGGTTTTGGTGCATTGGCAGCAATAACATCCAACTGGTTTGTTTTTGCGATTTCAACCAATGGGCGATAATCACTTTCATAATTCGGCCAAGCTTTTGCTTGTTGTATGAGTGTTTGTTCACCAATTTGGTCGGTTAAGTACTTATTGAGAATCGGCTGGGCATCACGACTAAATTGCTCCATAGAAAGAGCTATACGTGTTTGCTTTTGAAGAAGGGTATGTAAAAAATCTGCCTGAAAGTGATGTACACCAGAATGAGTATGCCATTCACCGATTAAAATTACGTCAGCATTAGTGAACTCTTGTTGCCATTCAGACAAAGGTAGAGGAGAGAGAGTTGCATTGTATAACTGATAATCATAAAAGTGGGAAATAGGCTTTGTATTAGAGGTCATACTGCAACCACTTAATAACAATATAATGATAATGAATTTAAAATGAAGGAATGGTGAATGCTGGATCATAAATTGCCTATATCTAGTACTATTTTTGCCAATAATACCAGATAAATACAAATGAGAACTGTTTTTATTTGGTTTTTTTTAATGGATTCTCTCAAAACTTGGATCATCACAATCTAGTCTTTTACTATTTTTTTCTGATAAATTTGTTAATAAAAGTATTAGAAAAGTATTAAAAGGCACGTAAAATAGAGACTTCAATTAGGAAGTCTCAAATGAAAAAATGGCCATTAATAGCGTGTGTGTTGTTTTCGTCGGTATTGTTTACTAATGGAGTTTCCGCAACCCAGAACACGCAAATAGATTCGTTTTCAAAAGCAAAACGATTGCTGATGAAAAATGTTTATAACAAGACAGAGATGCGTAAAACAGTCTACTGTGACGCTAAATTTGATGAAAAAAAGCAAGTAACACTGCCTCAAGGATTTAATGACTCCTTGTATACTTCACGCTCTAAGCGAGTTGAATTCGAACATATCGTACCTGCTGAAAACTTTGGCCGTGCATTTAAAGAGTGGCGAGAAGGGGATGGCCAATGCGTGAGTAGCAAAGGTAAGCCGTATAAAGGCCGTAAATGTGCAGAAAAAGTAAACCATGAATATCGATTAATGCAGGCTGATGGCTATAACCTATTTGCCGCAATCGGCAGTGTTAACGCATACCGTTCTAATTATAATTTTCAGATGATGTCTGGCACCCAAAGTGATTTTGGATCGTGCGATTTTCATGTTGAAGATAGAAAAGCTCAACCACCACAACAAGCACGTGGTTTAATCGCTCGTACTTATTTATATTTTGATATGACTTACTCACAGTTTCGTTTAAGTAAGCAACAAAAGCAGCTATTTACCGCTTGGGATAAGCAATATCCGGTGAGTGTGTTTGAATGTCAGAAAGCGAAAATAGTAAAAAGTTATCAGCACAACAGTAACCCTATATTAGAAGAGCGTTGTGCTGCTTTGTAGGCCTAAACGTTACTGATATTAGTCATCTTTTTTGCGATAAACTCGTAAAATAAAATCTGCTTCACAATCAAACTGTGGGGCATTTTGTAATTGTACTTTTATTTCTTCTGAAGCCTTCCAAGCAAACGGCGTCATCTGGAGTAAATCTTCCGCTTCACTACCTATCATTGCCATTTCATAATGCAGCTTTTGTTCTTCTAGTAGCGCAAAGCCTGCAATATTCTCTGGTGACTCATCATGTAATCTCACGTCTTGATAAACCAGTTCTCGCAACTGATATAAATGGCGAGCAGCAGGGGTAACCGTAATAACTAGCCCATGCTCTGTAGTCGTTCGTTGCAGTTCTTGATGATCACATGGCGCGTAGATACGTAAAATGGCATCGAGTGAGTGATCTGCAAAGGGTAATCGATGGCTAGAGGCAACACAAAATTGCATCGTTTGATGGTTGTAACGTTTTGCTGCGTAGCGAATGGCAACTTTAGAAATATCTAATCCATAACAAGTAGTTGCTGAGTTTTGTTTCTGAAGCTGTTGTGCTATGTAGTGAGTGTAATAACCTTCGCCACAACCTATGTCTAGTAATTGGTGAGAAGTCTTGACTAGGTGCTTTTTGCACAATTCAGCTACTGCTTCACGCATCGGGTGGTATTGCTCAGATGCTAAAAAGCGACGTCTGGCTTGCATCATTTCTGCATTATCACCCGGTTGCTTAGAGCGTTTATGCTGTACCGGCATTAGATTAACGTAGCCTTCTTTCGCACGATCAAACTGATGATTATGAGTGCAAGTAAACCCATTTTGAGTAGCGTTTAAAGTGTGATGGCAAAGAGGGCATTGATAGGTCATACAGGGTCATTCTTGTTAGTCATTTGAATGTGGAGTATGGCATGGAGTATAAAACCAAAAAAGGGGACTAGATTAAAAAAGTTCCGCTATCTGGTGTCGAAGCTCTAGCACTATGCTGATGTATTTTGACTATTCTTTCAAAGCTCATGCTATATTCAGATGTATTATATACTCAAGTGACTTCAAAACGCAGAATTCAGAGCTATCTTCCAAACTTTAAAGCAAGGAAGATTGGCGAAGGAATGTAGGCACCTTTCAAGTCAATATGACGCTACTATCTCTTATAAAAAAGAAGGGGCTTGAATGAAGCTCCTAAAGGGTATTTAAAGCTTGTTTTATTCTTACTGACATTGGCATATTGAAGTTACTTGGATATAAATGCTATCAGTGTTCTTCAGCACTTGAAGTCGCTTTGTCGCCAATTATTAGTTAGCATTATTCTCTACATAGTATAGGTATAAGGTTATAGTTTATTTTTGTCGAAACAACTTATAACGCTTTACCATGATACTCAAAAAGTAATGACGAAAGCTCAAAAGGCCTTAAGAGTTTACATGAATTTTGCTTCAGCCTTTGAGACGCATAGCCCATCAGAAAAGATACGGCTTTGCATAAAATAGATACCTCGCTTGCTCTTTATACAATGAGCTTTAACCTCAATGAGTGAATTCAAAGAAATTGGTTTGATGAAGCGGACATCCAGTTTGGCGGTCATTGCGCAAACATCGTGAGCAAACAGACAATGTGTCATGGCTGCATCGTGTAAAGCGGCAATCGCACCGCCCTGCATGACACCGTTATAGCCTTGTACTTTTTCTGTGGGTACAATTTTGCCTATAACTCCTCCATCAGCCATAAGATCAAATTCGAGGGTATGGTCATTATTGAAGAAAGGCTTGGAACAAACGGCACATTGTTGATGATTGTTGGGGATAGTGATGGACATAAATTACTACTCGTGTAAAAAAGGCGACAAGCCTAGGCCATAATTACGGAGGAAACCAAAATGGCTAGACCAAAAAAAGAGCGAAACATTTGCCAAAGGGCACCATATGAGTGTTTTAAACCTAATGGTGTGCCAATTTCTCAACTCGATAAAGTTGAATTGTTAGATGAGGAATTCGAGGCGTTGCGTTTAGCTGACCTCGAAGATCTCAGTCAAGCTGCAGCAGCAGCTAGTATGGGGGTGTCTAGGCAGACGTTTGGTAATATCGTGAAATGCGCTAGAGCCAAAGTTGCGCAAAGCTTAGTACATGGTCAAGCACTCATGTTGAATCGAGAATCATAGACATAGCCTAAAAAGTAGAGTTTTTCGGTTCTTGAATTTGGTAAAGTACACGAGCATGATCATCACATATGTCTATGCAGTTACACTCTCTTTCTATATCGATCCTAGTAAGTCCACCACAACTGCCTTGTATGGTTTGGCGATTTAGCATTACACCTACTGCCATTAGAGCTGTAACAGCCAAAAATATGGTAAAGCTGATTAAGTAGGTCATTGTTACTTCTCTGGTTGGTCCGTTGATTTGAATACTTTCGTTAAGTGTTTGAGCGCTTGTGGTGAAAGCTTATTATTCAAATCGCATTGTCCAGGAACTTTGTCTCCACTAAATACTTCTCGAAGATCAATTGTAGATGCGTGTGTCGAACTTTCTCTCGAGTAATTCGCTTTATTTTTCCTATGCGATTGGCGAGCAAATGCCATTTCAGTCACTGGCGTTAAGCGGCTATCGTCAAAGTCATCCAAACAGAATCCACGTGGTGCGCTCAAGACCTTTACATTGAGCTTAAACAGTGCACTTAGCATATTTGAGCCAATTGAACGAACAACAACGGCATCTACTCGATTATCTTCTATCACTTTACGCCATAAGTGTTTATGACCACAACACGGCGATGATTTAGGTAATTCAAAGATTCGTTTGGAATTAGTTTGGCTATTCCACAACATAATCTGAGGGGCCATTGAAAAGTGATTAAAAAGAGAGGTTTCTCTGCATGGGATGGCAAATAACATAGTATTCTCCTTTACCTGACCATTTACACTAATATATAAATGATATTGGCATATGACAATAACCTTTTATGAAAAATAAGGATCCATAACCGAACTACTGTAGGAGCAACTTCATCAAGATACTCCAAACTTGCACTGCCAAACGACATCAACGAGATATGCTCAATTAGTAAAAAATTACGCCAGTATGATATTGCTGGCGTTTATTATGATGTGGCTACCGATGTATTGTTGAGTAAAATAGATACAGCAAAAATCAACAGATCCTGGTTCTATTCATTTTAAGTTTTCAATTGCTAAATTAGTTCTTTAAGCCAATTTGAGTACTTAACTGATAGCTTTCACCTGGTTGTAGTGTGTAGCCATCTTCAAGTGTTTCAGCATATAAAGTTGACTCTACGCACACCATATTGGTATAAGCATCATCTTTCATATCTGCCATGCTTTGTGCAAGTTCCCACGGGTTCCAGATGACAGCAGCATTATCACCTTGGTTTTCTACACGGATAGTACGTTGATTTTGAGGATCTGAAATACACACTTGCTTGGTTGGATGGGTGTAAACACGGTCGACACCTGAAGAGATAGTAAGTATATCTCCACCTAAGCAAACTTTTCCATCTTGTAATTTATCGATGTAATGCTCACCCATACCAATGATTTGAGTGTCTAAAATATTGGCAATGTTGAAATAGCTGTGCAGCGCACCAGAAAATGTCCATGCATGATCATCGGTATTTTTAATATCCAGAGTGACTTTAAGTTGCTCTGATACTTCTACATTAAGAAAGGCGGTAAATTGATGAGGCCAAATCGCCAATGTTTCTTTAGAAGGGCAAAGACCGAGTTTTAATATTACGCCTTGTTCATTTTCACAATGATCAACCAGTTCCCATTCTGATGTGCGACAAAAACCATGTGCAGGTTTAGCAATGCGAGCAAACCATGGCCAACAAACAGGAATGCCGCCACGTAGAGGCGTTTTTCCATCAAAAACGGCATCTTCACTAGTCCAAATTAACTCTTCTGAATTCAGCGGTTTAAATGAAATAATATGACTACCAAATAAAGAAATTGCCGCTTCTGCTTTGGCATGTTGAATTCGGATGATTTTTGCTTGGTCTTTTTGGACTACAGTGACACAGTCAGAGAGAGTACTGATGATAGGTAAATGGGTTAGATTCATGAATCCGGTCCTCGTAACTAGGGTTTCGTTTCTCGAATGGGTAGTTAACACAGCTCGAGATACGAGCTTTCGATATTCCGAGCAACGTAAAATCAAAAAAGGCGACACAATGGTCGCCTTTTATTTAGCTTATCTTCAAATGAAGATCTTGCTTAATGCTTACTTAGAGATGTGAGCGATTAAATCAAGAACTTTGTTTGAGTAGCCGATTTCGTTGTCGTACCAAGATACAACTTTAACGAATTTGTCGTTAAGTGCGATACCAGCAGCTGCATCGAATACAGACGTGTTAGTTTCGCCGATGAAATCTTGAGAAACAACAGCATCTTCAGTGTAGCCAAGAACGCCAGCTAGTTCACCTTCAGAAGCGCGCTTCATTTCAGCACAGATTTCTTCGTAAGTTGCTGCGTTTGCTAGGTTAACAGTTAGGTCAACTACAGAAACGTTAGCTGTTGGTACACGGAAAGCCATACCAGTTAGTTTGCCTTGTACTTCAGGAAGTACAACACCTACTGCTTTAGCAGCACCAGTTGAAGATGGGATGATGTTTTGAGAAGCACCACGACCACCACGCCAGTCTTTCGCAGAAGGACCATCTACAGTTTTTTGAGTTGCTGTAGTTGCGTGAACAGTAGTCATAAGACCAGACTCAATGCCCCACTTGTCGTTAAGAACTTTAGCGATAGGCGCTAGGCAGTTAGTAGTACAAGATGCGTTAGAAACGATATCTTGACCAGCGTAAGTGTCGAAGTTTACGCCGTTAACGAACATTGGAGTTGCGTCTTTAGAAGGACCTGTAAGAACAACTTTCTTAGCACCAGCTGTGATGTGCTTACGTGCAGTTTCGTCAGTTAAGAAAAGACCAGTTGCTTCAGCTACAACGTCAACGTTGATTTCGTTCCACTTAAGATCTTCTGGGTTACGTTCAGCGGTAACACGTACAGTTTTACCGTTAACGATAAGGTTACCGTCTTTTACTTCAACAGTACCGTTGAAACGACCGTGAGTTGAATCGTACTTAAGCATGTATGCCATGTACTCTACGTCGATAAGGTCGTTGATACCAACAACTTCGATGTTGTCACGCTCAACAGAAGCACGGAAAACAAAACGTCCAATACGGCCAAAACCGTTAATACCTACTTTGATAGTCATTGTAGTTGCTCCACAACTTAATTTTAGATTAAAGATAACTGGTAGTAAAATTACAGAAACTAATCACATACTGCAAGGCATAATCGGTATTTACTTGTTTAAAATCAAAAAAAATAGTTACTTTCTTTCTGAATTATCCTAAGTCGATTAATTCATGCCCAGCATGTATGTTTCTGATTTCATTATATCAAACCCCATAAGTAAGAGATTAAATTAGCGTAGGGAAAAGCTTGATAACAAGGCATAAAATTTCTGTTAGCAGGTTACTACATACAAATTTTATAGCACAGTTAGCGAGCATTTTAACAAGCTAAGATGATTAATTACTTGTTGGAATTGGTATGACTACCAATTTGGAAACATTGAGACTATGAACCATAGTTTCCTGTGATTCAAGTCACTATTTTAAACTGTGGGAAAGTATGTGCCACATCATGGGTCATTGGCAAGTTTTTGTTCAAAACAATCAATGGTAAAGTAGGGTAATAATTTTGCTTTAATAATGGTTGACTTTGCAGTGCATAATAATGAGGTCGTTGTGAAAAAGACGGATAAAGAATGGGAAACATCTCTAACAGAAGAACAATATAGAGTCTGTCGCCTTGGGGGAACGGAAGCACCATACTCAGGTACATTGCTTCATAATAAAGAAACGGGTATTTATCAATGTACTTGTTGCCAAGCCGATTTATTTGCCTCAGATGATAAATTCGACTCTGGTTGTGGCTGGCCAAGTTTTGATAAACCGATCTCAAAAAACGTAATTAAATATTTAGAAGATCATAGCCATGGAATGATTCGAACTGAAATCCGTTGTGCGCAATGTGATAGTCATTTAGGACATGTATTTTTAGATGGTCCTCAAGAAACAACCGGTCAGCGTTTTTGTGTGAATTCGGTGTCGTTAGTTTTTAATCGTTAACTTGGGTATATTTCCACATTAATTAAGCGAAGGCAGTGGATATGTTGTCGCTATAATTCGAAAGGGATAAGAATATGAATGTAGAACAATTGCTGAATGCGATGACACCGGAAGTGTTCGAGCGTTTAAATTATGCCATTGAAACGGGTCGCTGGTTAGATGGCTCGCCCATTACCAAAGAACAGCGTGATTCATGTATGCAAGCGGTGATGCTGTATCAGTCAAAGCACAACCATGATTCCCAACATATGTCGGTTGCTGCGGGCGGTGAAGTGACGTTCAAATCGAAAGCTGAACTTAAAAAGCAGTTTTTAGAAGTAGAAGAAGATATCTTGCGAGTGAAGGTGGAGAATTAGAATATCATCCTAGTTTTGAAAGAGCCGGAGCTCGTTTCTCGGGCGCTTTGCTTCTCGTTGCTCGAATTATCTTTTCCGAGCAACGAGAATCCGAATAACGCTTATAAACTCATCTCACCGCGCAATACTTGCTTCATTTGAGATTTAACTTCTTCGTAGCTTAGCTCTTTACTCAACAGGTAGTGTAGTTTCGCTAGGGCTGCTTCATGCGTCATATCATAACCACTAATTACACCTGCTTCTGCTAAAGATACACCGGTCGCGTAACCATCCATATTTACTTTACCAGTTAAACACTGAGTTAGGTTAACTACAATCACACCACGTTCTGACGCTTCTTTTAAATGGCTAAGCATTTCTTTGTTTTGCGGGGCGTTACCCACACCGAAGGTCAGTAAGATCATTGCATTGACGGGTTGACGCAATGTGTTGCGAATCACTTCATGCGAAATCCCAGGGTACATGGTAATCACGCCAATCGGTTGTGGTGTGATGGTGTGAACTCGAAATTCACCTTTTGGTTTTTTATCAATTAAGTCTGGATTGCTGACTTGAATGTTGATCCCAGCTTCAAGTAGATGAGGCATATTAGGTGATGTGAAAGCATTGAAGCCATCAGCACGCGATTTAGTACTACGGTTACCGCGCATCAATTGGTTATTAAAAAATAACGTCACTTCATTGATTGGATAGTTTGCTGCAATGTGTAGGGCATTTAATAAGTTGGCCTGACCGTCTGAACGCAGCTCTGCTAATGGAATTTGAGAACCGGTGACAATGACTGGCTTGCCAAGGTTTTCAAACATGAAAGATAAAGCAGAAGCCGTGTAGGCCATGGTATCGGTGCCGTGCAGAATTACGAAACCATCGTATTTGTCATAGTTGGCTTTAATGTCATCAGCGATATGCTGCCAGTCATTTGGCGTCATATCCGAAGAATCCATTAGCGGAGAATATTCATGTACGGTAAAAAGTGGCATTTCTTCACGGTGGAACTCAGGCATTGCTTGTAGCTGTTGAGTCATGAAACCATCGGCAGGAATATAGCCATGAGAAGAACGCTTCATGCCGATCGTGCCGCCAGTGTAGGCAATGTAGATATGTTTTCTAGTCATAATTTTAGGATATCGTTTGTAGGAACAGACAGGTGGCGGATTATAGCGATAATTAACGGCATACCCAAGCGACTTCCATTGGTCGAGAATTAGAAATTGTATATAGAGAAATGAAAAAACCAGCGATAGGTCACGCTGGTTTTTGATTGGTGACTACTTTGAACGTCGTTAGTTAGCTTGGCAAGTTAAACAAAACGAATAGTAACCTTTAGGATCGTTTAAGCTATTTAGCAGATCGGCACTTTGTGTCATTTGCGCTGCCGCTGGTTTGAGTGAATCTGGTAGCCATTTGTTTAATGGGTTACCGATTGATGCATCCATTGAGTTAAACAGATCTTGCAACATTTGCTGTGTTGGCGTTAGTGGCTTATCTACCCACGTTAATTCATAGCTATCAATCTTCGCCAGTTTTGCCGCTTCATTGATCGCATCATCGAAATCACCAAGTTGGTCCACTAAACCATATTTCATTGCATCTTGACCTGTCCATACTCGACCTTGAGCGATTTTATCGACATCGGCAACTTTAATACCGCGGTTCTTACCGACGAGTGAAATAAAGCGATGATAACCATGTTCAATTCCCATTTGCATGGCTTCAGAAGCGCCTTTCGATAGACCATTGGTTAGGCCAACACCCGAGAATGGACTTGTGCCGATACCATCTGTATTAACGCCAAGTTTACTTAACCCTTTTTCAAAGGTAGTGATAATGCCAAAAATACCAATGGAACCGGTAAGGGTAGTCGGCTGGGCAATGATTTTATCTGCGCTCATTGAAATCCAGTAACCGCCAGAAGCGGCAAGACTGGACATAGAAACCACCACTGGTTTACCCGCTTGCTTTAACGCTTCTATTTCATTACGAATAATCTCAGAGGCAAAGGCACTGCCACCTGGGCTGTCTACACGTAATACTACCGCTTTAATATTATCGTCTAGGCGAGCTTGTCGTAATAGGTGCGCCATGGAATCTCCACCAACACTGCCTTCAGGTTGGTCGCCATCTAGAATGGTGCCGCTTGCGACCACGACTGCAACTTTATCTGCAGTTGTGACGATAGGCTGTGTAACTTTCTCTTTATAGCGATAATAACTAATACCGTTATAGCCATTTTTCTCTGTGCCACCGAATTTAGAACGCATAAATCTCATGGCTTGTTGGCGAGTCATCAATTGATCGACTAAGCCGACTTGTTTCGACAGTTTCGCTAAATCACCATCAACACTTTTCATCTTCGCCAAAAACTCATCCATGCTTGGAGTGATGGTTTTAGCATCGATTTTTCTATTGTGAGAAACATCATCAATATAAGCACCCCATAATTGGGTCAACCATGCGGTTGCTGATTCTTTGGCTGCCGGAGACATATCATTACGAATGAAAGGTTCTACCGCCGATTTGTAAGTTCCTACGCGGAAAACATGAGTGGTAACATCCAGTTTTTCTAATAGATCTTTATAATAAAGCGTATAAGCGCCATAGCCTTTAAGCAGAACCGCACCGTCTGGAGAAAGGAACACTTTATCGGCATAGCTTGCTAGGTAATATTGGCTTTGATTGTAAAAATCACCATAAGCATAAATAGGCTTACCAGTTGCTTTGAATTCACCAATTGCTTTAGCGATATACCTAAGCTTGGTGAGATTGGTTTCTGGCATTTGTTTTAGGTTCAACACTAAACCAGACACAGAATGGTCCGCAGCGGCAAAGCGAATGGTCGAAACGATATCGTAGAGTACATTCTCTTTTGGTAAATCTTTATCAAACAAGGTGCCTGATAAGGAATCAAAAGGGTTAACGTAAGAACGTTGTTCGACAATCGGCCCTTCTAAATTGAGTACCAATGCTTCTTTTTTAGGCGTGTCTGCTTGCTCTGAAGTTGGATCTTGTTGTGGGAAAAAAGAGAAGTAGGCAAGAATCAAAACACCAATAAATAAAAGGTTGAGTAAGGCAACACGTAGGAAGGAGATAAACTTCCATAAGCCTTTAAAGAGCGCGGCAATAAAGCAAAATAGTTTTTTCATATTTCTGTCCGGTTAAACATGATCAATAACTTATCGGAGCAATGTACCATAAGCGGAACTAAGAGTGTTGTCTCATCATTTGTTAAACACAAGATTCATCTAAAATTTTTCTGAACATCTTCCGTTTTTTCGTAACCACATCTTAAAGTTACTTGAGGGAGACTTTAAAAAATAAGATGTGGAAAATTGAGCTAGGTTGCAAAAATGTAAACAGATGTTTGAATGCTAGTGTTAGAAGCTATACCGTGGTCGGACCATATAATAATAAATAGACTCATAGGTGAGATCATGTACCCACATTTATTAGCGCCACTCGACCTTGGATTTACTCAATTACGCAATCGTGTGTTAATGGGCTCAATGCATACAGGATTAGAAGAAGAGCGTGGTGAGCTAAAAAAACTTGCGGCCTTTTATGAGGAACGTGCAAAAGGTGGTGTGGGTTTAATTGTAACAGGTGGATTCTCGCCAAATTTAAGAGGTCGATTGGCACCATTTAGTGCTCAATTAAGTACGTCTTCTCATGCTAAAAAACACCGTGTTGTTACCGAAGCGGTTCATAAGCATGGCGGTAAAATCGCGCTACAAATTCTCCATGCTGGCCGTTATGCAATGCACCCATTCTCACAAAGTGCTACCGCTACTCGTGCGCCAATCTCCAAATTTACTCCGAGTAAAATGAGTGCCAGGCAAATTCGCAATACCATTGATGACTTTGCCAATACGGCCTATTTGGCGCAAACCGCTGGCTATGATGGTGTCGAAATCATGGGGTCTGAAGGCTATTTGATCAATCAGTTCATTTGCCAGAGAACAAACCAACGAGGTGATGAATGGGGCGGCAGTTATCAAAACCGTATTCGTTTCGCTTTGGAAATTGTGAAATCTATTCGAGAAAAAATCGGTAGTGAATTCATTATCATCTTTCGGTTATCCATGCTGGATTTAGTTGAACAAGGCAGTACGTTTGATGAAGTCATAGAGCTTGCTAAGGCATTAGAACAAGCGGGCGTTACTTTAATTAATACCGGCATTGGCTGGCATGAAGCTCGTATACCAACCATTGCAACTCAGGTACCTCGCGCAGCATTTAGTTGGGTGACTGAAAAAGTTAAACCGCATTTATCGATTCCAGTGATCACTTGTAATCGTATTAATACCCCAGAAGTAGCAGAGAATATTTTATCTCAAGGACATGCTGATATGGTATCGATGGCACGTCCTTTCTTAGCCGATCCAGACTTTGTGAATAAAGCTGCTGAGCAAAAATCCAAGCTGATTAACACCTGTATCGGTTGTAACCAAGCTTGTCTTGATAATATTTTCAAAGGAAAGACGGCGAGCTGTCTAGTTAACCCAAGAGCTTGCCATGAAACTGAAATGCCAATTATATCGACCGCAACCAAAAAGCGTGTCGCGGTTATTGGTGCAGGGCCTGCCGGTTTAGCATGTGCAACGATTGCTGCAGAACGTGGCCATCAAGTGGATTTATTTGAGAAAAATGATCGAATTGGTGGGCAGTTCCGTTTGGCGATGCAAATTCCCGGCAAAGAAGAGTTCCGTGAAACGATTCGCTATTTTGCCAACCGAATAGAAGAAACCGGAGTGAACTTAAAGCTCGATACAGAAGTTAATTTTGATGATATTTCAGACTACGATGAAGTGGTTATAGCTTCTGGCGTGAAACCAAGAGTGCTGGATTTAGAAGGGATGAAAGATAATCAAAAAGTTATCGATTACCAAACTTTGATCCGTGAAAAAACGGCACTAGGCGATAAGGTGGCGATTATTGGTGCTGGTGGTATTGGCGTGGATGTCGCGAGTATGATCACTGAGCCAGATCAACATAGTATTAGCGATTGGTTGGATGATTGGGGGATTGATCAGAATCTCAAAATGGCAGGTGGTTTAATGCCATTACCAGAAAGCTTTAGTGATAAAGAAGTGTGGTTAATGCAACGTCGTCAAGGTCGTGTTGGCAAGGGGCCAGGGAAAACCACAGGTTGGATCCACCGTGCTACGTTGCAGAAACGTGGTGTTAACCTGATGGGGGGCGTTGCCTATCAAAAAGTCAGCGAACAGGGCTTGCACATTACGCTAAATGAAAAAGAAACCTTACTTGATGTAGATAATATTATTGTTTGCGCAGGCCAAGTATCGGTTCGCCCGTTTGAAGATAAGTGGCAATCACTCAATGGTAAATTACATGTCATTGGTGGCGCAGACGTTGCAGGTGAATTAGATGCGGTACGCGCGATTCGTCAGGGCACTAAGGTTGCGATGTCATTATGATCTAGGCTTTTTTCCTACATGAATTGTTGAAATTGTAATGAGAATCATAGCCAAGTCATGACGATTTGATTATGATTCTCATTCTTTATATCAGGCCGTAGGGATAGTTATGCAAGCATTGGATTTATTATTAGAGCGCCGTTCAATTGCTAATCTCGTAGAACCTGCACCGGAAGGGAAAGCGTTAGAAAACATTATTAAAGCAGGGCTGAGAGCGCCGGATCATGGCAACCTGACACCTTGGCGTTTTGTGATTGCTCAAGGTGAAGGTTTACGTAAATTAGCCGATATTCTGGTTCATGCTGCTGAAGTGAATCAAAGCTCTGATGCGGTGATTGAAAAATTAAAGAAAGCACCATTTCGTGCCCCTATGGTGATCACTGTGATCGCGAAAGTGAAAGAGCATGAAAAAGTGCCAGCGTTAGAACAATATTTATCGGCAGGTTGCGCCGCACAAGCAATGCAAATGGCTGCAATTGCACAAGGCTTTCAAGGGTTTTGGCGCTCGGGCGAATGGATGTTCCACCAAGAAGTTCATCAAGCATTTGGTTTAGAAGGTGAGGATCAAATCGTTGGTTTTTTATACTTAGGTACGCCAGGTTGCTCTGCGATGAAAGTGCCAGAGCGCAACATTGGTGATTATGTTTCATACCTATAAACGCACCGTACGTTAAATACTGTATAAATTAACAGTTTTGGGTTGATTTTTAAGGGCGACATTCGATAATGTGGCCCTTTGTTTTTGGTGATACGGAAAAATTGTGCGTTTATTTATTGCGGAAAAACCAAGTCTAGGGCGAGCGATAGCCTCAGCGTTACCTAAACCTCATAAAAATGAGCAAGGTTATATTCGCTGCGGCAATGGTGATCTTGTCACTTGGTGTATTGGTCACCTGCTCGAACAAGTTGAGCCGGATGCTTACGATGACCGTTATAAAAAATGGAACCTTGCCGATTTACCGATAATTCCTGAACAGTGGCAGCTGCGTCCTCGTGCAGCGGCTAAAAAACAACTCTCGGTTATCAAACAACTCTTTAAGCAAAAGCCTGATTTAGTCAATGCGGGCGATCCGGATCGAGAAGGGCAATTACTGGTGGATGAAGTCATCGACTACCTCAAAGCCAGCAAAGCACAAAAACAAACCGCGCAACGCCTATTAGTTAATGATTTAAACTTGCCCGCGGTAAAACGCGCACTAACTCAAATGCGTTCTAACCAAGAATTCATTCCACTTTCCATTTCGGCTTTGGCTCGCTCTCGTGCTGATTGGCTATATGGCATGAACATGTCCCGCGCTTATACCTT
The DNA here is from genome assembly GCF_048266485.1 of Vibrio sp. Taxonomy (GTDB): domain Bacteria; phylum Pseudomonadota; class Gammaproteobacteria; order Enterobacterales; family Vibrionaceae; genus Vibrio. Next base: position 15,311 of record NZ_JBLWZK010000001.1, read on the forward strand.
ACTTGGGCAAAAAGCTGGCTATCAAGGTGTATTATCGGTTGGTCGAGTACAAACGCCAGTCTTGGGTTTAGTGGTACGTCGAGATGAAGAAATAGAGAGCTTTATTCCACGAGATTACTTCTCTCTACATGCTTTAATTCCATATCAAAATGGAGCAGATTCATTTGATATTCGCGCTAAGTGGAAGCCAAGTGAAGCGATTAAACCTTGGCAAGATGAAGAGGGTAGAGTGCTTAATCGTAAGTTGGTCGAAAATGTTGCTGAACGAATAAAAGATCAGCCAGCAACCGTCAAGAACTCTGAGCAAAAACAAACCAAACAAGCGCCACCCTTGCCTTATTCATTATCCGCATTGCAAATTGATGCCGCTCGTCGCTTTCAAATGAGTGCACAAGATGTATTGAATGTGTGTCAGTCTTTATATGAAAAGTACAAACTGATCACCTATCCACGTTCCGATAGCCGATACTTACCGAAAGAGCATTTTACCCAAGCTCCAGCGGTAACAAGTGCGATTAGTCAAAATGATAAGCAGTTGGTAAGTGCCGTCGATAATGCGGACTTAACCCTTAAATCTAAAGCATGGAATGACAGTAAAGTGGATGCTCACCACGCGATTATTCCGACGCCGAAAAAGATGTCGAGCAATGGCTTATCTGGGCATGAAGCGAAAATCTACCAGTTAATCGCAAGGCAATATTTAATGCAGTTTTATCCTGCCGCTGTCTACGCTGAATCAAAATTAGAGTTTGATATTGCTGGTGGTTTATTTATCGCAAAAGGTCGAGTGCTCGTCTCCGCTGGGTGGAAAAGCTTACTGCCTGCGGGGAAAGTGCTTCAAGTTGAAGAAGATGAGGCCGATCCAGTGCCTGCATTACAACAAGGTGAAATACTCACTTGTCGTGAAGGTGAGATAAAGGATCATAAAACCGAGCCGCCTCGTCATTTTACTGAATCAACATTATTACAAGCAATGACTGGGATAGCTCGTTTTGTCGCCGATAAAAACTTAAAGAAAATACTGCGTGAAACGGATGGCCTAGGAACGGAAGCCACACGAGCTGGCATATTAGATACCTTATTTAAAAGGCAGTTGTTAGTACGTCAAGGACGAAATATTCTAAGTAGTGAAGCGGGTAGAGGGTTAGTTCATGCTTTGCCAATTGAATCGACTTATCCTGATATGACTGCCCATTGGGAGCACCAACTACAAGCGATGGCTGAAAAACAGCAATCTTATGCGCCTTTTATGCAAAATTTAGAGCAGCAGATCAGCACGATTATCAATAAAGTTCAAAACTCTGGCGTGCCATCTTCATTGCGAGATTTACCACAAGTCGAGCGGAAACCATTCAAAAAGCGTAGTTTTAGAAAATCCCCCACAAAGAAAGCGGCCGTGAAAAAGCCAAGCGGGAAGTAAAGCGTTCTGATATAACTATTGTTAATAATGATTGGTATTAAATGATTGAGTATAAGTAACAAGGATGGATATGAGTATTATTTTAGAATGCATTCGCACCGTTGGACGTGGAGAGCGCGGTCGAAAACCACTTTCAGAGCAACAAGCTTTTGATGTAATGGAGGCATATTTAGCCAGTAAGGAAACTGGCGATGATTCGGTAGGTGATGATCAAATGGCAATGCTATTGATGTTGATCCGTGTGCAGAATGAAACTAATGAAGAAATTGCTGGTTTTGTGAAAGCATTTCAATCACGCATGCCATCGTTAGACGCTGATATTGACTGGCCTTGTTATGCTGGTAAACGTAAAAACGAAGAAGGCACAGGCTTACCTTGGCATGGTTTAGCTGCAAAAATATTGTCGCTTAACGGTTATAAAGTATTACTACATGGTTACAAAGATGATGCAAGCGGCCGTGTGCATATTCAAGATTACTTATCTCAATTAGGCATTTCTCAGGCTGATGACCTTGAGCAAGCTCAATTCTTCCTACAACAAAATAATATTACCTATCTTTCATTAGATACCTTTGCACCGATTGCTAAATCCATGATGAGTTGGAAAAACCGTTATGGTTTACGTACACCAATTAATACCGTCGTTCGTGCGTTAAATCCGGGGGCTGCTCGTATTGGTGTAAGAGGAAGTTTTCATCCAGGCTTTCAACAATTGCATGCTGAAATCGATCAGAAAATTGATCGTAAAAGTTTATCGGTAGTCTCTTATAAAGGCCAAAATGGTGAATCTGAATATAACCCTAAGGTTAGTCAAACTGTATGGGTTAGTGATGAAAAGGGCGTGAGTGAACATTATTGGTCTGCTAATGTGAACAATGACTTACCGCTATTACAGAATAACCCGTTTGATGTATCAGATAAGAATATGCACCAACTAATGAGCAATGCTGTAGTGACTAGTATGGCAGCCGCGTTATTTGCAGAAAACAAAGACTATGCATCATCTTATGTTACTGCTTGCCGATTCTGGCAGTCATATTGTGAAAATTAACTGTTTGTTGTAAAGGTTTATCAGTTTATTGGCATCGGCAATTAATTATCGAACAATCGTTGAATGCTTATTCAAACTTTAATGCAAAAGATCCTATTCAATACTTATGCCTAATCTTAATGCTGCAACTCAATTTTCGACTCAAGAAGTCAATAAAAAAGATTTCATTCGAATTTTTACTATCGTGTTTTTACCTATGTTTTTGGCCGCGATAGATCAAACTTTACTTGCCGCTGCAACTCCAGCCATCGCTCGTGATCTTGGTGGTATTCAAACTGCCTCTTGGATCGCGATAGGTTATCTATTAGCTGGTGCTTCCTCAGTACCTATTCATGGTTGGTTAGGCGATTTATATGGTCGACGCAATGTCCTTATTGTTGCCTTAATCATCTTTTCTATTGGTTCTGTTGTAGCGGCATTAGCGCCATCAATGGGAATACTCATTGCTGGACGGGTGATCCAAGGTATAGGCGGTGGTGGTTTGATGAGCTTATCGCAAGCCTTAATTGGTGAATTAGTTCCCCCACGGCAACGGGCTAAATTCCAAGGCTATTTTGCTTCCATGTTTGCACTGGCAAGTGTGTCAGGTCCTGTAGTCGGTGGATTGGTGGTCAATTATTTCAGTTGGCATTGGCTCTTTTGGGCAAACTTACCGATTGTGATATTTGCTATCTATAAATTATTGGCTTTAGAGTCACCAAAATTAGTTAAATCAACACGTAAAGTCGATTGGTGGGGTTTATTACTGTTTCCAACCACAACAACTATTATCATTTACTGGTTATCCTCAGGAGGTCATGAGTTTGCTTGGCAGTCAGTGACCAGTATTCAGTTATTAATTTCAATGGCAATTCTGTCTGTAGTATTTATCTTCCAACAATCTAGAACGCAAGATTCATTTTTACCATTGGCCTTATTAGCTCGTAGAGAAATTCATATTCCATTATTGTCATCATTCTTATTCGCGGCGTGTATGTTCGCTTTAGTTTTCTTTTTGCCAATTTATTTACAATTAGGATTAGAGGCGAATGCGGCTATGTCAGGGCTATTATTATTGCCATTAACAGCTGGTATTATCACAGGTTCCTACATTACAGGCAAAACCATCGCAAAAACTGGTGTTCCAAAGTGGATGCCGGTTATTGGGATGTCGATAACCACGTGTGGATTCTTATTGTTAGGTTTATTAGAGCCCTCAAAATATATGACAGGCATATTTGGGTTAATTTGTGGTTTAGGTCTAGGGACAGTGATGCCATCGACACAAGTGTTGATTCAAACAGTAGGTGGAAAGCCAAACTTAGGGCGTGTTACCGCAATGGCAAGTTTATGTCGCTCATTAGGCGCATCAGTGGGGACCGCTTTATTTGGTACATTAATTTATTCGTTAATCCCAGGCTTTACGGCAGATAGCACTATTACCGATTTAATGACAGGCCCAAAAGATATTATTATTGAAGCGTTCCAAACGGGCTATTTAGTCGCGGCTGCAATTGCATTTATTACAGTAATGAATGCTGCAAGAGCACCGAAAATCCATTTAGATGATTATTCGTAAGTTGGTTAACTGTCTAAGAGGTAAACAGCAGATGTTAAAAAGCCTGACTCCGGTAGAATACCGAAACCAGGCCTCAGAAGCCGCATAACAGAAATGTCCAACTTTAAGGGGGCACTTCAAAGTAGCGGGCTTTCTTAATGTGGCGGAGGGATAGGGATTTGAACCCTAGAAGAGCTATTAACTCTTGCCGGTTTTCAAGACCGGTGCTTTCGACCACTCAGCCATCCCTCCGAATTGCGATAAATAATATATACAGCTTAAATTTTTGTAAACCCTTAATTTTAATTATTTGTCTGGTTTTTAAGCAAATAAGCGGGGTTAAAATTTAAATATAAAAAAGGAAGCCGAAGCTCCCTTAATTTGTGTTGTTTTAGTGATTAGTCACTTTGACGATAGAAGCGTTTCAGCTCTGAAAGTCCTTGTAATACGATGGAAAGTTTAGGTTTTGCATTGTTATTACGTTGGTAGTTTTTATCGTATACCTTGTAGTTACCAAACTCATCAACCACCGTGGTTGTCTCATTAGTGATTAAAGCAATATTATCTCTATCACCAGCTAGGATCCATGGACGAGATGAGGCATTAAATAAATTTTTGCCACTACCGTAGTCATACGGATTAGAGGATGACTGGAAAAGATCTTGCATTATAGTCGCGGAGAAATCTAAGTGGCTGGTTTTATGTTGATACAGTTCAGGAGCTTTACCCGGCCAATGAATCACCATAGGTACTTGTAACTGGTAACGGCTAAAGTTGCTGTTTGAGCCCCAGCTATTGTTTTTGGTCTCATTAAACTCAGTACCATGATTTGACGTGATTACCACGATGGTATTGTTTAGCAATTTCTTGCTTTCTAACTGAGTGAGAATCTTATTCACTTTCTTGTCAGCAGAAAACGAGGCTGATTTATATTGTGCAATTAACTTTTCAAAAGGAGCTTTTGAGTCAGTTTTAAATCGAGGTAAAACATTTGGAGTATCTTCAAATTGTTCTACTTCTGAAAGCTCAATATAACTGAACCAAGGTTGATTTGGTGATTGGTTTATCCATTGAGTCCATTCTGAAACTGCACTCTGATCTGGGCTGTTCTGGCTTTGCTCATAATTTGCAGTATCAATAGGTGCAAAAATTTCATCATAAAATGCTGTGTCACTAAATCGTTGACTGCCAAATGCCGCCATAGAGTAGTCGCGATCATTCATAGTTGAAATGAATAAAGGTGGAGTGTCTTGTGATTTTATGCTAGCAGAGTAACTGCTTGGTAAACCATAGAATAATCCAAATACACCATAGGTGTTATTGCTTGCACTGTAATGGTTAATAAAGTTCTGATTGTTTTTCGCAAACTGATATGTCATCGGCATGACTTCTTTTGTCAGCATATCACTGCGTAAGTTATCAACCATTATCATCAAGACATTGTACTTTTTACCACGACCATCAAATTTAAGTGGTTCAAGAGGGTAGTTAACCACTTCACTTGCTTCACCATTTTGCTCTAGGCGTTCAAGATATTCATCTTTATCCAATAAGCCATGCTTTTCCATGAAAGATTTTGCTGTCATTGGATAAGACAATGGGAAGTTGGCTTTTTGGCTAGTAATTGGATTATAGAAAAAGGCATCTGCCCAGATATAAACCAAGTGACTACTTACAAAACATAAGAAGAAAACAATGGTTGCAGGTTTGCCAATACGCTTGCGCGATAATTGACGCTGCTTTTTCCAAATCCACTCTGAAATGGCTATTTGTAGCAGGAAAATAACGGGTACTGCTGCAAAGAGATATTGCCACTCTGCATTGAATGAGGTTTTTTCTTTGCTAAGTAATAATTCCCAAACGACAGGATTTAAATGTAGATGTAGTCGTTCATAAGCTTGAGTATCTAACAAAAGTAAAGTCAAGCAGATGGTTGAAAAACATACACTTAATAAACGTAATAACTTTCGAGAAGGTATAATGAAGGTGAGCGGAAATAAAATAAGAATATAAAGGGCGAACACTAGAAAGCTAAAGTGGCCTACCCAAGATACAATGAGGTAGGCTTGCCCCAGTAAAGTCTCCGGCCAAGGTGATTGAGCGACAAAGCTCGTACCAATTAGCATGGCCAAGATGATATTAAAGAAGGCGAACCAGTGTCCCCAGCTTACCAGTCGAGAGACGCGCTCTCCGTATGAATTTTCGCTATCAACCATTTAAAATATCGTTCTAACTCAATTTGGTTTAAGAATACATTTAATCATCAATTGATGATAAAAGAGCTTGAGAAAATTTATCTGCAATGAGTTTACGTTGAGATTTTGGCACATTTGAGTTCAATATGTTAGTAACCATATTACCCGCAATCATTAAGCTTAAATCAGGATTTGCATCATGCTTTTTTAATACGGCAGCAATTTCTGCCAGAATTTGTTCGATTTTTTGGTCGCTGTACTTAGAGTTAATAGGCATAACGTTTTTAAATAACTTCCTAGATTGAGTTAATGATAGTGCTTAATTGCTCTGTGTTATTACTAATTAACATATTGTTTCAGAGAATTTTTAAGTCACTTGGGTATATAAAGCGGCTTATGATAACCTAGTCTTCCTCACAACTGAAACATCAACTGAAACTAATTTACCATGAGCTTAGATATTTCCAACGTTATACTGCATAAATTGACCAAAAATAATCAAGATGAACTTGTTGTTAGCTTACGTGACTCTGCACTGCCTAGTGATGAAGTGACGGAACAATTGGTTGCAGAATTACACCGTACTTTCAGTGCCAAAGCAGGAAAAGGCTTTGGTATTTATAAAGAAGAAAGTGAATTTCAAACTTGGATGAAGCAATTGCGTCAAGGTGAATTGAATTTTTATGACTTTTCACAACAATCGGCTGAACGATTAAAATCAGAATTATCTAAATATCCTTTTGCAGAAGAAGGTGTGTTGGTTTTGGCTGAATACCAATCTTTAGCGACTGACTACTTATTCATTGCTTTATTGCCATCGAATCAAAGTCTAAAAGTCAATGAGGCGTTGGATATCAGCGGAACCGATTATCTCGACATTAATAAAATGGATATTGCGGTGCGTATTGACTTATCTCGTTATGAAACCGATCCAGATTCTAATCGCTATTTAAGCTACATCAAAGGTCGTGTTGGTCGTAAAGTGGCAGATTTCTTCTTAGATTTCTTACAAGCAGAAGTTGGCTTAGATACTAAAAAGCAAAACCAAGTATTGATGCAAGCGGTTGACGATTATTGTGTTGATGCGCAGCTTAATAAAGAAGAAACCGTTGCATGCCGCAAACAGGTGCATGATTTTTGTAACGAACAATTAAAGTCTGGTGATGAAGTTACCATTCAAGAATTATCGGGTGAGTTAAGCGGTGCAGGGCATCATGATAATTTTGCTGAGTTTACTCAAAAGCAAGGTTATGAGTTAGAAGATAGTTTCCCGGTTGATCGCTCAACTATTCGTAAGCTTGCCAAGTACGTTGGGGCTGGCGGCGGCTTGTCGATTAACTTTGATAGCATGTTATTAGGTGAGAGAGTCTTTTATGATCCGGAAACCGATACATTGACTATCAAAGGGATCCCGCCAAATTTGAAAGATCAATTAATGCGTCATTCATAAGCGTTAGCCTATCCATTGTCTTTGAATATAACCAAGTTACTTAGGTATAGATTCTAAATCGCATTTGAAGATTGACGGCAGCAATGAGATAGTAAAGGAAGAATAATGATTGGTGGTCGGTATTGACCACCTGTTTATAATTTTAATTCATGGAGAGGATGAAAGAATGAGAGTAGGTTTAGTTGGATGGCGTGGCATGGTTGGTTCTGTATTGATGCAACGCATGGTGGAGGAGAAGGACTTTGACCTCATTGAACCAGTATTTTACAGCACTTCACAAGTGGGCATTCCCGCTCCCAACCTAGGCAAAGATGCAGGTATGCTACAAGATGCCTTCGATCTTGAAAGTCTAAAGCAGCTTGATGCGATCATTACTTGTCAGGGTGGCTCATATACTGAAAAAGTTTACCCAGCACTTCGTCAAGCAGGTTGGAAAGGCTATTGGATTGACGCTGCTTCAACATTGCGTATGAAAGATGATGCCATCATTACCTTAGATCCAGTTAACCTGAAGCAAATTCAACAAGGAATCCATTCTGGTACCAATACATTCGTAGGTGGTAACTGTACGGTTAGTCTTATGCTGATGGGCCTTGGTGGTCTATATGAAAAAGGCATGATTGAATGGATGAGCGCGATGACTTACCAAGCTGCTTCTGGTTCTGGTGCGAAAAATATGCGTGAATTAATTGCCCAAATGGGGGTGATTAATCAGTCTGTGAGCGCTGAAATGGCCGATCCTGCAAGTTCAATTCTCGATATTGACCGTAAAGTAGCGGAAACAATTCGCTCAAGTGACTACCCAACCAGTGAGTTTGGTTCACCATTAGCGGGTTCACTGATCCCTTGGATTGATGTGAAGCGTGATAATGGTCAGAGTAAAGAAGAATGGAAAGGTACGGTAGAAACTAACAAAATTTTAGGTCTTGATGGTGCTAACGCGGTTCCAATCGATGGTACTTGTGTTCGAATTGGTGCGATGCGTTGTCACTCACAAGCACTAACGATTAAATTAAAGCAAAATGTGCCAATGGATGAAATTGAAGAGATCATCGCAACTCATAATGATTGGGTCAAAGTGATTCCTAATGATCGTGATATTACGACTCAAGAGCTTTCTCCAGCTAAAGTAACTGGTACACTTTCTGTACCAGTAGGTCGCTTACGTAAGATGGCAATGGGTGACACTTTCCTTAATGCGTTTACGGTTGGTGATCAGCTATTGTGGGGTGCCGCAGAGCCGCTACGTCGTACTTTACGAATCATTCTACAAAACCGCTAAGCTTATTTCGATAAAATAAAAGCTTACCGCTAATACTGAAAAGTCCGCATTATTTTTTAATGCGGACTTTTTTGTGGGTGTAGATTCACAACATAGCTTTATTAAATGACGATGTGTTCTTAAGTCGGTTCATCCGGTTTGGGAACCGGCACGACACGTTTATCTGGTTCAGCTAATTCACCACCACAATGTTTACAGAAAAGCGCATCGGTCTCATGACCACCTTTGGCACAGTTTGGGCATAATACCAAAGTGCGGTGGGCTTTCATTTCTTGATTGAGTTCGGCGGTAATGATCCCTGTGGGAACCGCCAAAATAGAATAACCTAGTAGCATTGTCAGTGCGGCAATACCTTGCCCTAGCGGCGTCTTCGGAACCACATCTCCATAACCTACCGTTGTAATCGTGATAATGGCCCAGTAAATTCCACGAGGAATGCTAGTAAAGCCATTTTCAGGCCCTTCGATAACATACATGAGTGCGCCAAAAATCGTTACTAATATTGCTACGGCACTAAAAAATATCAAAATTTTACGTTGAGACATTGCCAGCGTACGAACGAGTAGGTTTGAATCTTGTAAAAAGCGTACTAGCTTGAGAATTCTGAAGATTCGCATGACACGTAATAGGCGAATAATTCCGATGAAGCTTGCTGATGGAAAGAAAAAAGCAAGGTAAGTTGGAAGTATTGCGAGCAAATCTATGATGCCATAAAAGCTTTTGGCATAGGCTTTAGGTTTGGGTGAGCAATATAAGCGCAATAGATATTCAATGGTAAATAAACCAGTAAAAAAATATTCCAGAATATTGAATTCTTGTGGCCATTTTGTGGCAAAGATAGGGACGGAATCTAAAATTAACACTGAGAGTGAACTAATTATTGCCACTATCAGTAATATATCAAAACGTCGCCCTGCTGGAGTGTGCGTGCCAAAAATGATGACATAAAGCTTATGCTTAAACGTCTCTTCGCTCATAAATAGATTCCTTTATTTCTTAGTCCATTAAACCAGGGAAGAGGTTTCGTATGCCATTTGCAATAAATTCGACACCTAAAGCCGCTAATATTAAACCCATAATACGAGTGATAACGTTAATTCCTGTTTGCCCTAAAAATCGAACAATTAATGGTGCAGAACGAAATAATAGCCATGAGCAAAAACAGAAAGCGGCAATGGTCGCAATAATTCCAGCGGTTTCAATCAGAGTGGGGTAGCGAGATCCATAGACAATCGTTGAACTGATTGCACCGGGACCGGCCATAAGAGGCATTGCTAGAGGAACGACACCAATTTGTTCTCGGCTTATGGATTCTGTGAGCTCTTGTTTATTTTGTTTATCTTCACCAAGTTTACCGCTCATCATGGAAAAGGCGATACTCATAAGCAGTAGGCCACCTGCAATGCGGAATGAATCAAGAGAAATAGTAAACATATCAAGTAGGAGCTGCCCACAGAGTAACGAGACGACTAATATGGCACCTACAGCAATATTGGCTGTTTTAGCCGTTTTACTTTTTTCTTCTGGAGACATATGGCCAGTCAGTGAAACAAAGACTGGCATGATTCCAATCGGGTTGACGGCGGCAACGAGTCCAAGAAAAAATTGTAAATAGATGGCAAATTCAATGGAAGCCATAGTGTGATCTCAGATAATAAATAGAAGATGAGTATACCTATGGGCACTGGATCTTTCGAGGCTAAATTACTTGGCTATATAGGTAAAGTGGGCACTTTAATTGAATTAAGCTAAGTTAATTGTTGGTTAGCTCTAAAGTATTACTTTCTTTGTGAGACTGCGTATACTTACTGTAGCACAATACTTACGTAGTTGTTTTGTTGATGAGTGACTGAAATAAATTTATGGATATTATGCTTTTTGGATGCGTTTAAAACACCAGCTTGGATATTTTTTACTTGATGAAATAATTTAATTTTCTTTTAAAACAATATCTTATTTGATTTCTCTTTGTTGCTCTACTGCTTTGGTGGTATTTAGGCTTCAGGAACTGATCTACATCAATATTTTTAATATTTGAAAGCATATACTCAGTTTTGAAAGCGATTTATTAAGAAGGTTTTCCTTGATGGTTCATAGGTTACTGAGCAAACAAACCGCCTTACTAAATAGTTTTTAATTTTAAATCTTAGGAGATTCATTATGCCTGTAACTAATTTAGCTGAGCTAGACGCACTTGTTGAACGTGTTCAAGCTGCGCAAAAAGAGTTTGCGACTTATTCTCAAGAGCAAGTCGATAAGATCTTTCGCGCGGCATCTCTAGCTGCTAACCAAGCACGTATTCCTTTAGCGCAGCAAGCGGTAGCGGAATCTGGCATGGGTATTATTGAAGATAAGGTTATCAAAAACCACTTCGCTTCAGAGTTTATATATAACAAATACCGCGATGAAAAAACATGTGGCATCCTTGAAGAAGGGACTGACACGATTACTATCGCTGAACCTGTCGGCATTATCTGCGGTATTGTTCCAACGACCAACCCAACATCAACTGCGATTTTCAAATCTCTTATTTCTTTGAAAACTCGTAACGGTATTATCTTTTCTCCACACCCACGTGCGAAAAACTCAACCAATGATGCTGCAAAACTGGTACTAGAAGCTGCTGTTGCTGCGGGGGCTCCTAAAGACATCATCGGCTGGATTGATCAACCTTCAGTTGAATTATCTAACGCATTGATGAAGCATGACGGTATCAACCTTATCCTTGCAACGGGTGGCCCAGGTATGGTTAAAGCCGCATACTCTTCAGGTAAGCCAGCTATCGGTGTGGGTGCAGGTAATGTACCTGTCGTTATTGATGAAACGGCTGATATCAAGCGTGCTGTTGCTTCTGTTCTTATGTCTAAAACATTCGATAACGGTGTAGTTTGTGCATCAGAGCAAGCTGTCATCGTTATGGATGAAGTATACGAAGAAGTGAAAGAGCGTTTTGCTTCTCACAAAGGTTACGTTTTATCAAAAGCTGAAGCAGATAAAGTGCGTAAAGTTCTGTTAATCAACGGCAACCTAAACGCTGATATCGTAGGTCAACCTGCGGTTAAAATTGCTGAGTTAGCGGGTGTTAAAGTTCCTGCAGATACGAAAGTATTAATCGGTGAAGGTGGCGTTGTAAGCCATGATGACGAGTTTGCTCACGAGAAACTATCTCCAACACTAGGTATGTTCCGCGCATCTTCTTTTGAAAATGCAGTAGAGCAAGCGGTAACTATGGTTGAAATCGGCGGTATCGGTCATACCTCTGGTCTTTATACTAACCAAGATACTAACGCTGATCGTATCAAATACTTCGGCGACAAACTAAAAACAGCTCGTATTCTTGTGAATATCCCAACGACTCACGGTGGTATCGGTGACTTGTACAACTTCAACGTTGCACCATCGTTAACTCTAGGTTGTGGTTCATGGGGGGGTAACTCTATCTCTGAAAACGTAGGTCCTAAACACTTAATCAACAAAAAAACGGTTGCTAAGCGAGCTGAAAATATGTTGTGGCATAAACTTCCAAAATCAATCTACTTCCGTCGTGGCAGTCTACCTGTTGCATTGACTGACCTAGAAGGCAAAAAACGTGCATTCTTAGTCACTGACCGTTTCCTTTTCAACAACGGTTATGCAGATGAAATCGTAAACTTATTGAAATCTCAAGGTATGGAAGTTCAAACTTTCTTCGACGTAGAAGCGGATCCAACGCTATCTGTTGTTGAAAAAGGTGCAGCACAAATGCAAAGCTACCAACCAGATGTAATCATTGCTCTAGGCGGTGGTTCACCGATGGATGCAGCGAAAATCATGTGGGTGATGTACGAGCACCCAGAAACGCACTTTGAAGAACTATCAATGCGCTTCATGGATATCCGTAAACGTATCTACAAATTCCCTAAAATGGGCGAAAAAGCTGAATTAGTATGTGTAACAACAACTTCTGGTACCGGTTCTGAAGTAACACCATTCGCGGTTGTGACTGATGACCGTACTGGCGCGAAATACCCATTAGCGGATTACGAGTTAACACCGAACATGGCTATCGTTGATGCGAACCTTGTTATGAACATGCCTAAGTCTCTAACAGCATTTGGGGGTTATGATGCAATTACTCACGCACTAGAAGCTTACGTTTCAGTTCTTGCTAATGAGTACTCAGATGGCCATGCTCTACAAGCGCTTAAGATGCTAAAAGAGTACCTACCATCTAGCTACCAAAATGGTGCAGCTGACCCAATCGCTCGAGAGAAAGTACATAACGCAGCCACTATCGCGGGTATGTCATTTGCGAACGCATTCTTAGGTGTATGTCACTCAATTGCACACAAAATTGGTGCAGAGTTCCACATCCCACACGGTCTTGCTAATGCATTAATGATTTCTAACGTTATCCGTTTTAACGCTAACGATAACCCAACTAAACAGACTGCGTTCTCTCAATACGACCGTCCAAAAGCACGTCGTCGTTATGCTGAAGTCGCTGACCACCTGGGTCTAAGCCAACAAGGTGACCGCACTGCACAGAAAATTGAGCGTCTATTAACTTGGTTGGATGAAATGAAGAAAGACTTGGATATCCCAATGTCTATTCAAGCGGCTGGTGTTAACGAAGCTGATTTCCTTGCGAAACTCGATAACTTAGCAGTAGATGCGTTTGATGACCAATGTACTGGTGCTAACCCACGTTACCCTCTAATTTCTGAACTTAAAGAAGTTCTGAAAGCAGCGTACTACGGTACTGCTTATATTGAAGGTGAAACGTTCGAAGGCACAACCGTTATCAAAAAAACTGAAGAACCAGTAAAAAAATCAGCTAAGAAAAAATAACCTTAACCTGAAATAATGAAAGCCCTGCTTATTGATGTAAGCAGGGTTTTTTTACGTTTTGAAGTTGTGGAATGATTGACTAAATTGAGCGTTCTAGTTTGATTAATATGAATCTAAAATACGACCATTAAAGTACTCATTTTCCACAATGTACTCCGTGTTTCTGATTAACTCATCATGACTCTTTGCCCAGTCACGATGTTTAGTGTGTCGTTCAGCGCAGCTTGGTAATATTCCTCCCACCCGAATATTAAAGGGCATTAATTCTTTAGCCCAATTCTGAGTAAATTCGGAGATTAAAGAAGAAGGTTGAGAAAGACTGCCTTGCTCTTGACTTGATAGTGATAAGTTAACAATCACCCCACGTTTTTGATTATGCCGCATTTGTCTGGCAGCCAATTTACTGAAGCAAAGCATAGTTGTCGCCAGTTTCGAATACTGACGGCTGTAGTTGTCGATCTGTTCGTCCTTGATGAGAGAAGGGGATGGTAGGCTTGGGTATAGGTTAATTAAGACATCAATACCTTTGTCAAATTGTTGGTTGATAGAAGAAAACAAAGGTTGGACACTTTCAAAGCTTTCATCATCGAGAAGATATTGGAATACATTGGAAGAGTACGGTTGACAATGATGTAAAGCTTGATTTAGCGATGCTTCGTTGTTATCAACGAGAATGACGTTAGCATTTAGAGAAAGAAAGTGTTGAGCTAAATTTTGACCTAAATGAGAGCCTGCTGATGTGATTACCACAACGGAGTTTTGTATGTTCATATAGCACCTCATTGGTATCAAATAAAAAATATCTAATGCCCTTAAACACAAAGCCATGAATGGCGTTACCTATTACCTCCAAGGTGTCTATGGGCCTTAGATAGTAATAATGGTAGTAAAACGTGTAAAGATCCTGTGAATAACATCAAAGAACAGAAATGAAATAATGAAAACTACTAATGTATAAGGGAAAGCGGTGTGAATAAATATTTTTTATTTTCTGTGTATAACCTCACCAAATTATTAAATAAGAAGGTCAGAACATAAAAAAAGACCAGCCGAAGCCAGTCTTTTTAATATCAAATGATTTCTCGACGGAGCGGGAATTATTTGATTAGGTTTTCTTCTACGAAAGACCAGTTAACTAGTGCCCAGAAACCATTCATGTAATCTGGACGAACGTTACGGTAATCGATGTAGTATGCGTGTTCCCACAGATCAACAGTAAGAAGTGGAGTAACGCCTTCTTCTGTTAGTGGAGTCGCTGCATTAGACGTGTTGATGATGTCTAGAGAACCATCTGCTTTTTTCACTAACCAAGTCCAAGAAGAACCGAAGTTGTTGATTGCAGAATCAGTGAATTTTGCTTTGAACTCATCGAATGAGCCAAATTGTTGTTTGATTGCTTCTGCAACAGCACCTGTTGGTTCGCCGCCAGCGTTTGGAGCTAGGCAGTGCCAGTAGAAAGTGTGGTTCCAGATTTGTGCTGCGTTGTTAAAGATGCCACCTGTTGAAGTCTTAATGATTTCTTCAAGAGACTTACCTTCAAACTCAGTACCAGGGATTAGGCCATTAAGCTTAACCACGTATGTATTGTGGTGTTTGCCGTGGTGGTAATCTAAAGTTTCTGCTGAGATGTGTGGTTCTAGTGCATCTTTTTCGTAAGGCAGGGCTGGTAATTCAAATGCCATTGCTCAAATCTCCATGTGTTAGAAAGGGAGTTTCTTATGTTCTAAATAGAACAGGTTCCGATTTTTTGTAATCATACTAACTGATGATGCCATTTCCATGACAATGAAACATCAATCGTCTTGTTTAAACAATGAAATGATTAAGTGACAATTGTTAAGCATCAGTTTGAGCCATTAACGACTAAGCTCAGTTTAGCAAGTTTTTACTTTATTAAAAGACTTGGACCTAAAATTTTCTTATGCATCACTTATTTGTACACGAATGGTAAGGTGGTGAATATCCTTAATGGTATAACAATACGGTGCACAAATTCGTCAATTAGAATACCCTTACAAATAATGCCTTTTTATTCTGTTATAGTTACAAGTAGAATGGACTAACAACTTAAAGCGATGCTTAAATCCTAGAGAGGAAGCGATGGAAACTATCGATAAAATTAAACAACAGATTTCTGAAAACACAATTTTGTTATACATGAAAGGTTCACCGAAACTACCAAGCTGTGGTTTCTCTTCTCAAGCTTCACAAGCTTTGATGTCATGCGGTGAGAAGTTTGCTTATGTAGATATTTTACAAAACCCAGACATCCGTGCTGAGTTGCCAAAATACGCTCAATGGCCAACATTTCCACAATTGTGGGTTGAAGGTGAGCTAATTGGTGGTTGTGATATTATCATCGAGATGTTCCAAAAAGGTGAATTGCAAACCTTGATCAAAGAAGCGGCAGCGCGTGCGCCGGCAAGTGAAGAATAAAATTATTTTTTACTGAAAGAAAAAGAGCCAATTGCGGCTCTTTTTTTATATCTGAAAAAGAGAGAATTAATGATGAAAGGGATTTTGTATTACATTCACGATCCTATGTGCAGTTGGTGCTGGGGCTACAAACCAACATGGGATAAATTAAAATCAGCGTTATCTGAAGATATCCAAGTGGAATATTTGCTTGGTGGGCTTGCTCCAGATAATCATGAGCCCATGCCACAAGAGATGCGAGTAATGTTGCAGCAAACGTGGAAGCGAATTGAAAGCCAACTCGGGACTCAATTTAATTATGATTATTGGACACTAGCTAAGCCCGTTAGGACAACGTATCCCGCTTGTCGTGCTGTGATTGCCGCCCAACAGCAGGGAGCCGGAGAGGCGATGAATCAGGCCATCCAACAGGCTTATTATTTGCGAGCGATGACGCCGCATACCGAGTCAACACACGCTCAATTAGCCGAGGAACTTAATCTTGATGTTGAGCGATTTATTCAGGATTGCAAAAGCACTGACGTAGAGCAGGAATTTAAGCGTCAACGTGAGTTTTGTCAGTTGCTAGGCGTTCATTCTTTCCCAAGTTTAGTGTTACAACTTGGCGAAAAATATTACGTAGTGAAATTGGATTATGTTTCGGAACTTACCAGCTTGAAAGATATCGAGCAGCGTATTAAGTGGGCGAATAGTATTGAGACCACGAAACGTTGGGTTGGATTAAAACCGAAAGACTAAGAGTATTTAGCTCCAGCTACAAAAAAGCGCATGTTTCGATTAAACGAAGCATACGCTTTTTATTTAACTTGAGGTAATGATTATACCAATCGTACTAATTATCTGATCATTCTTGCTTGCTAAAAGGCTTGATAACTTCGTTGGAAATTTTGACTGTAGAATAACTACTTATCGAAAATTTTCGCCTTGTTCTCAAGCCTTTTTCCTACGCAATTTCTGACCAGCTAATTAGTGTGACTGGTATTACAGAACCATTGCCGCAATCCAACCAAACATGATAAGCGGTAGGTTGTAGTGTAGGAATGTTGGGATTACTGAGTCTTTAATGTGATCGTGCTGTCCGTCTGCATTTAAGCCGGATGTTGGACCTAAGGTTGAATCTGACGCTGGAGAACCGGCATCACCCAACGCAGCTGCAGTACCAACCAGTGCAATGGTTGCCGCTGGCGAGAAACCAAATGAAATCGCAAGAGGAACATAGATGGTTGCGATGATTGGAATAGTTGAGAAAGATGAACCAATACCCATAGTGATCAATAGGCCAACAATTAGCATCATTAGCGCGGCTAAAGCTTGGTGACCATTCATGCTCGTTTGTAAGAAGGTCACTAGCGTTTCAACACCACCCGTCGCTTTCATTACACTTGCAAAGCCGTTGGCAGAAATCATGATAAAACCAATCATCGCCATCATTTGTACGCCACGAGTGAAGCTATCTTGGCTAGTTTGGAATGGCTTACCGAATGATAAAATGATGAAACCGACTAGTGCACCTACAATCATTGAACCTGAATATAGTTGAGCAGATAAAGTCGCAATGATACTTATGGCAGCAACAATTACCGCTTTTTTATCAATGCCATTTTGTTTTACTTCAGTGGCTTCATTTTGTTTCTCAGTATAAGTACGCGGCTTACGGTAACTGATGAAAATACTCACTAATAAACCAAAGATCATGCCACAAGCCGGAATAATCATCGCAGCAGGAATTTGAGCGGCAGTAGCACTTGTTAGCCCATTGTTTTGTAGCGCTGGCAATAAGATATCATTTAAGAAGATACCACCAAAACCGATAGGCATGGTCATGTATGGAGTCACTAAACCAAAGGTTAATATACACGCAACCATACGACGGTCGATGTTCATCTTATTGAAAGCCGATAATAGTGGCGGAACAATAATTGGAATGAAGGCAATATGAACCGGGATAACGTTTTGGGAGAAAATCGCCATGATGAATAGTGCGCCGAAGATGGCATATTTCACCATGCTTGAGGCCTTTTCATTTTCTTTACCATGAACGCGTTTAATCACTGCATTAGACAAAATGTCAGTAATGCCAGTTTGAGAGAGTGCCACCGCAAATGCACCTAATAAAGCATAACTTAAAGCGATTTCTGCACCGTCACCTAAACCTGATTGAAAGGCTGAGATGGTTTGATCAAGTGACATGTTAGCAAGTAAGCCACCGGTAATGGCACTTAAGGTTAGAGCTATCACGACATTGACTCGGAAAACGGATAGCGCAAGCATTAAGCACACGGAAATAACGACAGGATTCATTGTAATTCTCTTTGTAAAATTTATGTTGTGTATTAAATGTGTACCGATCTTAGTCGGTATCGTTATTATTTTCTGCAGCGAGTGGCCAGCCACCTAAGGCTTTCCATTTGTTAACGATGTTGCAAAATAATTTAGCGGTAATTTGAGTATCATATAGAGCAGAGTGCGCAGCTTGATTATCAAATTCAAAACCGGCAGCGCGGCAAGCTTTCGCTAGTACAGTTTGGCCGTAGGCTAGGCCACTTAATGCCGCAGTATCAAATGTGGCAAAAGGGTGAAATGGAATACGTTTTAGTTTGCTACGCTCCGCTGCTGCCATGACAAAACTCAAATCAAAATTCGCATTATGAGCCACCATAATCGCTCTGCTGCAATCTGCTGCTTTTTGTTCTTTACGGATTAATTTGAAAATTTCTTTGAGAGCTTCCGATTCTGTGACGGCACCTCTTAATGGACTGTATGGGTCACGAATGCCGGTAAACTCTAAGGCTTCTTTTTCAAGATTAGCGCCTTCAAATGGCTCAACATTGAATTGAATGGTGGAGGCTGGATATAAATCGCCGTTTTCGTCCATGGCCAAGGTTACAGCACAGATTTCGAGTAATGCATCAGTTTTAGCATTAAAACCTGCGGTCTCTACATCGATAACGACGGGGAAATAGCCACGAAATCGTTGTTTTAGTGTCAAGGCTTCATTTTTGTCAGTCATATACTTTCAGGTCTATGAATTTAGGCGCGTATTATTGCAGATTAGAATTTGAACTTCACTCTCTAATGTTGCTTGTCAGTAAGAAAATATGAGATTTTATTTAGAATAAATGATTTTTTATTGCGACTACAAAAGAGTGGGTATTGCTTGATTAATGAAGTTTATAGGATAAAAAAGAACCCGATTGTCGGGCTCTTCTATGTTGTTCGGGAGAGTGAGAGGGGGAATTACCCTTCTAAGCCTGCTGACATTTGGCTGCGTTGGATAAGTTCAATCATGTAACCATCTGGATCTTTAACAAACGCGATATGCGTGCTGCCGCCTTTTACTGGGCCCGGCTCACGAGTAACCGTACCACCAGCGGCTTTAATTGCATCACATGCGGTGTAGATATCATCAAAACCAATCGCAATGTGACCGTAGCCAGTGCCTAGATCGTATTCAGAAGTATCCCAGTTATAGGTCAGTTCGATCACTGCACCTTGAGATTCGTCACCGTAGCCCACGAAAGCGAGAGTATATTTATATTCCGCGTTTTCATTTTTACGTATTAGCTGCATACCAAGAACTTTGGTGTAGAACTCGATTGAACGATCAAGATCGCCAACACGAACCATAGTATGCAAAACTCTTCCATTCGACATTGTGTGCTCCTTATTAGAATGTAAAGTAATCAAACGGTATGATTACTCTTCAGGATAAACTTTTTCTTTGAACTCGCAGAGATCTTCAATCAGGCAACTACCACAGCGTGGCTTACGTGCGATGCAGGTGTAGCGGCCATGCAGAATTAGCCAGTGGTGAACATCGAGCTTAAATTCTTTAGGCACAACCTTTAATAACTTTGCTTCAACGTCATCAACCGTTTTGCCCATTGCTAATTTTGTTCTATTCGATACGCGATAAATATGAGTATCGACTGCAATAGTTGGCCAACCAAAAGCGGTGTTGAGTACTACATTAGCGGTTTTTCGACCTACGCCCGGCAATGCTTCTAATGCCGCGCGATCTTCCGGTACTTGGCTGTTATGCTTTTCAATTAAGATCTTACAAGTTTTAATAGTGTTTTCTGCTTTGGAATTAAACAGGCCAATCGTTTTGATGTATTCTTTTAACCCATCAACGCCTAGTGCCAGAATGGCTTCAGGTGTATTGGCAACTGGATACAATTTATCCGTGGCTTTATTGACGCTGATATCGGTAGCTTGAGCGGAAAGAAGTACCGCGATCAATAACTCAAATGGCGTTGACCAATTCAGCTCAGTTTGAGGATTGGGATTATTTTCTCGTAGCCTTTCAAGAATCAGTCGGCGTTTTTCATTATTCATTGTTTTTTACCAATCAGTCGATCGTAATAGTTTATATTCGTTAGGCGTTAGTCACTCTAGCTCGCTCAATCGTTGGCTTTTCTTTTACTGGTTTTCGTTTATCAACTTGCTTATCAATTACTTGTTTTAACGCAATTAGGAAACCAACACCGATAAATGCACCTGGTGGTAATAAAGCAAGTAAGAAGCTACTATCAATATGAAAAACTTCGACGCGTAAATACGCGGCCCAAGTACCTAGTAAGAGGTCTGCACCATCAAACAGAGTACCTTGTCCAATCACTTCACGTAGCGTACCCAAAACCGTCAGGGCTACAAGCATACCAAGACCCATCCAAAAACCATCTAAGGCGGCTTTTTTCGGGGCATTTTTTGATGCGTAGGCTTCTGCGCGACCAATGATCACACAGTTGGTGACGATAAGAGGAATGAAAATACCAAGTGACAGATAGAGACTGTAAGCATAAGCACTCATCAATAGCTGAACACAAGTTACGACAGAAGCAATGATCATCACAAAGATGGGAATTCGAACTTCTTTTGGCACGTAGTTACGTACTAACGAGACAATCGTATTAGTTGAAATCAGTACCAGCATCGTCGCCAGCCCCAAGCCAAGTGCGTTGGTGATGGTCGATGACACTGCCAGTAATGGACATAAGCCCAAAAGCTGAACAAGGGCAGGGTTATTATCCCATAAGCCATTTTTCATTAACTGCTTATTCTCAGGATCAGACACTTGGGTTGCTGAATCTAATGATGTATCAAGCGTTGCGCTATCTTCAGACATTTTATCCCTCACAGTTTAATGGTTGGTTGAGAATACTTTGTTTATTTTCTTTAAAGTACACCACGGTTTTCTTCACCGCTTTTACGACTGCTCTAGGGGTAATGGTAGCACCTGTAAATTGATCAAATTGACCACCATCTTTACGTACCGCCCACTCAGAGTCGTTACTTTGGCTGACTGTTTTGTGGTCAAAGCTAAAAATCCAGTCAGTTTTACGGGTTTCTATTTTATCGCCTAAGCCTGGAGTTTCTTTATGATCTAATACCCGAGTACTTGTGATGACACCTTGCATATCCAAACCAACGATAATTTTAATCGCACCATTATAGCCATCAGGCGCATAAGTCTCGATGGCAATCGCCGTCGGTTGGCCAGCTTTGGTTGCTAGGTAAGCCGGTAGTGGTTTAGTGGTGACGGTACTTTGTGATGGTAGCAACATACATGATGCGAACAGTTGATTGTCGTGCATGCTTTGCGGGATTACTTGGTTGAGCGTTTTTTGCAACTCTTGTTGTTGTTGTGTGACAATTGTATCGTGTGTGATCCAATTGGTGATCGCAACCAAAGAGGTAGAAGCAATTGCAAAGATTGCCAAAATGCCGCCATTTTTTTTCATTGCATTTAGCATAACGATATTACCTTATATGCCCATAAGTACGTGGTTTGGTGTAGTAATCAATTAATGGCACCGTCATATTGGCTAATAGAACAGCAAAGGCAACACCATCAGGGAAACCACCCCAGCTGCGAATTAAGAACACTACAATACCGATAAATGCACCGTAAATGATTCTACCTTTAGTTGTGGTAGAAGCAGTGACAGGATCGGTAGCAATAAAGAAAGCACCAATCATGGTTGCGCCAGAAAGTAGGTGCAAAATAGGGGAGGCAGTTGTACCTGGAGCAAATAGTGAAGCAATCGTGCTTACCACTAATAGACTAACTAAGACTGCCAGAGGAATTTGCCATTGAACAATACGCAACCTGACTAACATCAGTCCACCTAATAAAAATGCAATATTGACCCATTGCCATCCGACACCGGCTAAGCCCGAAAAAGTAGGCTGTTGCATGATTTCACTTGCAGTGTGCCCAGTATGAAGTGAGGTTTTGAAAGTATCTAGAGGTGTTGCCATTGTGACACCGTCAATACCTGCACGAACTTGCTGCAAAGATAATCCATCAAGATTGAAGCCAGTAAAAAAGAGTCTTAAGCAATCATCAAAATGTAAATGAACATGTGCTAATGATTCTGGGCTTACCCAACTTGTCATTTGAACAGGAAACGAGATAAGCAATACCACATAAGCGACCATTGCAGGGTTGAATAGGTTTTGCCCTAAACCACCATAGAGATGTTTACCAATGACAATGGCAAAAAAGATACCAATAGTAAGGATCCACCACGGTGACAGCGGAGGAATGGCTACCGCGATCAACATGCCGGTGACCAGAGCACTATTATCTCTTAAGCTCAGAATAGGTGGACGTTTACGTATTAACATAATGGTGGCTTCAAATAGCCAAGCCAATAAAATAGCAAAAACTATTTGGATCAATACGCCGTAGCCAAAGACGTAGGTTTGTACCGCAATACCGGGCAATAAACATAAGGCGACCCACATCATAATATTTGATGTGGTGCGTTTAACACGGACGTGTGGAGAACTCGCTATAAAGAACGACACTATTTTTTCTCCTGAGATGATTTGTCGATAAATACTGGAATATCCAATAGATCTAAGGTAATTCCAGAGTCTGGTTTATCTTTTGATGAAGAATCATCCGTTGATTCACTATTTTGTGAGTCATCATTGGATATGATTTCTTGTTGGGGTTTGTCTTGTTGTTGTGCAGCTTTACGAGCTTTAGCGCGAGCAATCGCAGCCGCCACAGCCGCTTTCTTCGGATCGCTAGCTTCTGCCGGAGTCGTATCCGATTCAGTTGTTGGTTTTTCAGTGTTTGTTTGCTCAGGCGCTATTTCATCGGCATCTTGTTGTGCAGCTTTACGAGCTTTGGCGCGAGCAATCGCAGCCGCCACAGCCGCTTTCTTCGGATCGCTTGCTTCTGCCGAAGCAGTATCCGATTCAGTCGTTGGCTTGTCAGTGTTTGTTTGTTCAGGCGCTATTTCATCAGCACCTTGTGGTGCAGCTTTACGAGCTTTAGCGCGAGCAATCGCAGCCGCCACAGCCGCTTTCTTCGGATCGCTTGCTTCTGCCGGAGTCGTATCCGATTCAGTCGTTGGTTTTTCAGTGTTTGTTTGTTCAAGCGCTATTTCATCAGCACCTTGTTGTGCAGCTTTACGAGCTTTAGCGCGAGCAATCGCAGCCGCCACAGCCGCTTTCTTCGGATCGCTTGCTTCTGCCGGAGTCGTATCCGATTCAGTCGTTGGTTTTTCAGTGTTTGTTTGTTCAAGCGCTATTTCATCAGCACCTTGTTGTGCAGCTTTACGAGCTTTAGCACGCGCAATTGCGGCGGCGACCGCTGCATTTTTCGGTGTTGATTCTTGAGTTGCAACGTCGTTTGAAGCCGGCTCTTCTGATTGCTGCTGAGCTTTCTTCTCACGTGCTAGACGTTTTCGTTCTTCTCGCAGTTTGATCATTTCTGAATTATCAGGTTCAGTTTGACCTGCTTTTACTGCTGCAGCTTGTTTGGCTTTAGCTCGTGCGATTGCCGCTGCTACTGCGGGTTTCACTGCTTTCTCTGTTGGTTGTTCCGCTTCTGCTTGTTTAGCTTTAACACGAGCAATCGCGGCCGCGACCGCATCATCACCGCTAGTTTGTTTCATTTCGCTGCGGCGTTTTTCTGCGGCCTGTTTAAAGCGTTGTTCACGTTCTTGCTTATCACGTTCTAAGCGTTTTTGGCGCTCTTCAAAGCGCTGCTTAGCCCGTTCAGCTTCTTTAGCTTCTTGATTACGGGTCCAAATTTCTGATTTCGCTTGGCGGTAATATTGTACTAGTGGAATATCACTTGGACAGACATAGGCACAAGCGCCACATTCGATACAATCGGAGAGATGGTATTCTTCACACTTTTCATAATCTTGCGCTTTGGCATACCACTGTAATTGTTGTGGTAGTAAGGACGCCGGGCAAGCTTCCGCACAAGCGGTACAACGAATACAGGCTAACTCTTGGCCAGTTGGGGCAATCTCTTTACGTTTCGGTGCTAAAATACAGTTGGTGATTTTAGTAATCGGTACGTCAGCGTGTGGCAGAGTAAAGCCCATTAAAGACCCCCCCATAATCAAACGAGGGTGTTTTTTCTCGGCCTTGTAACCAAATTGACGTAGTAGCGAGGATATTGGTGTACCGAGGCGCGCTAAAACATTACCTTTTTGAGCAAAGGAATCACCGGTTAAAGTAACGACGCGTTCAATTAATGGTTCACCATCAATAATCGCTCGCTTAATAGCAAAAGCCGTACCTACGTTTTGCATCAACACACCAATCGCTGCGGAGTGTTCTTTACTTGGTACTTCGCGACCCGTCAGTACTTTTATTAACTGTTTCGAGCCGCCGGATGGGTATTTAGTTGGTATAACACGAATGATGAGGTCAACATCTTTTGCTGCTTCTTCTAAAGCGCCAATGGCTTCTTTTTTGTTATCTTCAATACCAATAATTGTCACTTCAGGTTGCAGAATATGCTGAATAACCTGAACACCTTGAATAACTTCTTGGGCATAATCTTGCATTAAACGATCATCGGCTGTGATATAAGGTTCACATTCTGCAGCATTAATGATGAGTATTTTGGTTTTGGCTAAACCCGTATGTAATTTACGCGCGGTAGGGAAGCCTGCCCCACCCATTCCTGAAATGCCAGATTGGCGAATCTTCTCAATTAATACTTCAGCGTCTCTTTCTAAATAATTGGAGACGGGATTTTTTTTACACCATGTGTCATTACCATCTGGTTTGATCACAATACAAAGATCAGAAAGTCCAGAAGGGTGGGCGATGGTACGTTTTTCAATCGCAGTGACCGTACCTGAACTTGGCGCATGCACCGGTACCATAAAGGCCAAGTTGGCTTGGGTTAATTGCTGACCTTTTAAAACCTTATCACCGACATTGACACAAACATCACCCGGTCTCCCAATATGTTGTTTCAGAGGCAATACAAACTCTTCAGGCAATTCCGCATGAACAATAGGCGATCTTGACGATTGAACTTTATTTTCAGGCGGGTGAATACCACCGGGAAAATCCCAAATCATACCGTGACGAATCTGTTCAATTAACGACAACATACTTTTTCCTTTAACTCACGGTTTGTTCTTTAGAGTCAGCAGAGGCTGATGATGGTTCAAGATCGGTCACGACAGGGATAAGCTCTAGCTGCCACTTCCAAGTATCTGGTGTTGTTTCAATTGGAATCATTTCAATACAATCAGTTGGACACGGTGCGACACAGAGATCACAGCCAGTACATTCACTTTTAATGACGGTGTGTAGTGCTTTTGTACCACCTACAATGGCATCGACAGGGCAGGCTTGGATGCATTTAGTACAGCCAATGCACATATCTTCATGAATAAAGGCGACAGTTTTAACTGCATCTTCCACGCCATTTGAATCAGTTGGAACGTCCACTCCCATCAAGTCGGCTAATTTCTCAATGCCGGCTTGTCCACCCGGAGGACATTTCGTGATGTCATCACCGTTAGCAATTGCTTCAGCGTATGGACGACAACCGGGGTAGCCACATTGACCACATTGGGTCTGCGGTAAAAT
This sequence comes from Vibrio sp., assembly GCF_048266485.1. Taxonomy (GTDB): domain Bacteria; phylum Pseudomonadota; class Gammaproteobacteria; order Enterobacterales; family Vibrionaceae; genus Vibrio. The sequence continues at coordinate 41,379 of NZ_JBLWZK010000001.1, forward strand.
ATTATCAATTTGGTCAACAATAGGATCGGCTTCAACTTTAAAACGAATCGAAGCAAACCCTAAAATTATGCCGAAAATAGCGGCGAGGGCGGCAATAGCAGCAACCGCAATCAAGATGGTAGTCATGGATTATTTCACCAAACCTGTGAAGCCCATAAAGGCCAGAGACATTAATCCTGCGGTAATCATGGCAATAGAAGCACCTTTAAATGGCGCAGGAACATCCGCTGCGGTAATACGCTCACGCATCGAAGCAAATAAAATCAAAACAAGCGAGAAGCCAACTGCAGCACCGAAACCATAAATAATGGATTCAATAAAGTTATGGTTTTCATTGATATTAAGAAGTGCAACCCCTAATACCGCACAGTTAGTGGTAATCAGAGGTAAAAATATCCCAAGAAGACGGTATAAAGTTGGGCTAGTTTTGTGTACCACCATTTCAGTGAACTGCACCACGAAAGCGATCACTAAGATAAAACTCATGGTTTGTAGATATTCGATTCCTAGTGGTCGTAAAATATAAGTTTGCACTAAGTATGAACAGACAGATGCTAAGGTTAAAACGAAAGTCGTCGCAAGGCCCATACCAATTGCGGTTTCAAGCTTTTTAGATACCCCCATAAAAGGGCAAATACCGAGAAATTTAACCAGAACAAAGTTGTTGACTAGAACAGTGCCAACAAGTAACAGTAGATAGTCTGTCATATCGTCTCTTTGGGTTAATAATGATCCCAACATTATCGTCATTTGTGACGTTAATAACAACCTACAGGAAATAGGTATTTGAAGGTATTAAGTAATTAATGATGGAATGCGTGAAAAATGAACGAAAAAAAGCCGCACTTTAACAATGCGGCTTTTTAGTATTTGGCTCCCTGTGCTGGACTTGAACCAGCGACATACGGATTAACAGTCCGCCGTTCTACCAACTGAACTAACAGGGAAAAGTTATGGGCAGGATTTTAGCTATGGTGAAACAGACTGTCAACGCCAAAAAGCGACAAAAAAGTAAAAAATAATCCGCTTTTTCTCTTTACTTTTTTGTAAGCCTCGCCAAATAAGGCGGTTGTGTAGTTATCCACTAAATTTGTGGATAAGTGTGTTGATGAAGGTTGGGCAAGTTTTTATGCTTAATAATTAAAGGTTAGAAAATACGAATTAAATGAGATAATGAATTGTTTTTAAATGATTTTATATTTTGTTTTGTTGAGATGTGTTTGTGGGTAAATAATAAGAAAATTAATGAAAATGTAAAATCAACTGTTTTTTGGGGAAAACCCGTGGATGAAAAGTAGGTGAAATATTAGATGATATTTTTGGCGGGATGAGAATACTACCAAACTGTAATAGGGTAAGCTAGAGTAAAAATGACTTTTTTATACCCTTCGTATTTGAAGCTGCAGTTTTGTTACCAGCGCTCATTCACCCCAATCGAATAGGCAAGCTATATTCATGGGGTTTCACTCGCTTGGCGCCTCACTGCAACGCCAACTACTTTGTGTATAGGCCATAATTTAGTTAATAAAACTGCCACATAACCTACCGCGATTTAAAGCGCTAATAATAGGCTTGTGGTAAGGTCAATCAATCGAATAAACCGCGAGAATTCTCCATTTAAGAGGCAAGTATGAGTAAGTTGTATCAACTGGTTTCCGATTACCAGCCAGCCGGCGATCAGCCAGAGGCGATTGCAAAGTTATCTGAAGGTTTGGAAGTAGGCTTAGCCCATCAAACATTATTAGGTGTAACGGGTTCAGGTAAAACATTTACCTTAGCTAATGTGATCGCTAAAGCGCAGCGTCCAACGATTTTACTTGCTCCAAATAAAACGCTTGCCGCACAATTGTATGGTGAAATGAAAAGCTTCTTTCCCAATAATGCGGTTGAATATTTTGTCTCTTACTATGACTATTATCAGCCGGAAGCGTATGTGCCGACCACAGATACTTTTATTGAAAAGGATTCTTCGGTTAACGCTCATATCGAGCAAATGCGTTTATCTGCCACTAAATCTTTAATTGAACGTAAAGATGCGATTATTGTTGCCTCTGTGTCGGCGATTTACGGCTTAGGTGATCCGGATTCTTATTTAAAGATGATGCTGCACATTCGTCGCGGAGACATTTTAGAGCAGCGTGATATTATTCGTCGTTTAGCTGAGCTGCAATACAGCCGAAATGACATGGTTTTTGAGCGAGGGAATTTCCGAGTTCGGGGTGAAGTGATCGACGTATTCCCAGCCGATTCTGAGCATGATGCCATTCGTCTGGAAATGTTCGATGAAGAAGTGGAATGCATTAGTGTTTTTGATCCGCTAACGGGCGCAATTAAACAACGAGATATTGCTCGTGCCACCATTTATCCTAAGACCCACTACGTCACACCACGTGAACGCATTCTTGAAGCAATTGAAGAGATCAAAGAAGAGTTGGTTGAAAGACAAAAGGTTCTACGAGAAAACAATAAACTATTAGAAGATCAGCGTATTACGCAACGTACTCAGTTTGATATCGAAATGATGAATGAATTGGGTTTCTGCTCTGGCATCGAAAACTACTCACGCTATTTAAGTGGACGCAAAGAGGGTGAGCCACCACCGACTCTCTTTGATTACTTACCTCATGATGGCCTGCTTATTATCGATGAATCTCACGTGACAGTGCCGCAAATTGGCGCGATGTATAAAGGTGACCGTTCTCGTAAAGAAACCTTAGTCGAATTTGGTTTCCGTTTACCTTCGGCCTTAGATAACCGACCACTGCGCTTTGAGGAATTTGAATCGCTCGCGCCGCAGACCATTTATGTTTCAGCAACCCCAAGTGCGTATGAGTTAGATAAATCCGGTGGTGATGTGGCTGAGCAGGTCGTGCGTCCAACTGGGTTACTCGATCCTGAAATTGAAGTTCGTCCGGTTGCCACGCAAGTTGATGACTTATTATCGGAGATTCGCTTACGCGTTGCGGTAAATGAGCGTGTGCTTGTGACTACTTTAACCAAGCGCATGGCGGAAGATTTGACCGAATATCTTACCGAACATGATGTCAAAGTCCGTTATCTGCATTCAGATATTGATACGGTTGAACGTGTTGAAATTATTCGAGATCTACGTTTAGGTGAATTTGATGTGTTAGTGGGTATTAACTTACTTCGAGAAGGTTTGGATATGCCTGAAGTATCTTTGGTGGCAATTCTAGATGCTGACAAAGAAGGTTTCTTACGTTCAGAGCGCTCATTGATTCAGACGATTGGTCGAGCGGCACGTAATGTTCAAGGTAAAGCGATTTTATATGGTGACAGCATCACAAAATCGATGCGTAAAGCGATAGATGAAACGGAACGTCGTCGGGCGAAACAGCAGCAATATAATGAAGAGATGGGGACGACGCCTCAAGCACTGAAGAAAAGCATTCAAGACATTATGGAACTGGGTCATGTCGGTACACGCAAAGGTAAGAAAGACAGCAATGTGATTTCATTATCTAAAGTCGCAGAGCAAGCGGCCGAATACCAAGCGTTAACTCCACAGCAGCTTGAGAAACAAATAAACCAGTTGGAAAGCGAGATGTACCAACACGCACAAAATCTGGAGTTTGAACAAGCGGCACAAAAACGCGATGAGATTGAGAAATTAAGAGCGCAGTTTATAGTGAATAGTTAATCGTTTCTCGTAGCTTGGACGCTCCGCTTCTCGTTGCTCGATGTATTTGCCGAGTCACGAGAAACGAGTTTCCGAGCAACGTTATTTATTGCAAAATAATCTTCTCAATTTCTTGTTGGAGCTTTTTACGATCATGACGCCATTCATGGTTAGGTGAGGCGAGGTTAACTTCGATACATTGATAATTTTGGTCAACGCTTTCAGAAAAATTTTCACCAAGTAGTACATCAACTTTACGACCATCACAAGCACGCTGACACCATTTTAGTTTTTCTTCTAGGTTCATCATTCCAGCTGGACCAAATTCCTTATCAAGGTTATCAACAAAAACCAATTTGGCTTGGGTGTTTTGAGCGATGGCTTTGCCGATATCCGGTAATAATAAAGGCGGCATAATGCTGGTTAAGAAACTGCCTGGGCCTAAGATAATGCAATCTGCCGATGAAATGGCATCGATGCCTTCTGCGGTTGCTGGCACTTCAGGCTCCACATATAAACGCTGTAATGGCTCTGACATATCATCAACATTGGTTTCACCGCGTACCCATTTGCCAGTTTTTGATAATGCAGTCAGATCGGCAGGGTGCTCGGACATAGGGACAATATTGACTTCCACCTTCAACATGTCACAAATAAGATGAATGGCATCCAGTGGACGAATTGAGAGGTTATCGAGCGCGGTGAGCATTAAATTGCCTAGGTTATGACCGTTCAATTCACCGGCACCACGAAAACGGTACTCAAACATCATTGAGCTAATATTCGGTTCGGTAATCAACTGATTGATGCAGTTTCGGGTATCTCCCCAAGCAATCCCACCTTGGCATTGCCGAATACGTCCGGTCGAACCACCGTTGTCAGTGGTGGCCACAATACCGGTGGCGTTAGGGCCAAAATCTTTTAGTGCTGCCAGCATACGGCCTAGGCCATGACCACCACCAATTGCGACGACTTTTTTGGTTTTATGAAAGGACATAATTTATATTCTCTGCTGAATTAACCTTAGAGATCAGGCTAAATAACAATTCTTTGATTTCAATTAACTAAATATAACGGCCTTATGCCTAAATGGGTATGGAAAAATCTCGTTTTGTTGCGTACCATTTAAAAGTAGTGTTGCTGGTTTATTTATCAGCAATCACGTCATAACTCCGAGCGTTAATTACTAAGTTCATTATTCATTGTATCAATGACTACTGGATACGTTTTTAAAGCCAGTGACATACTGTCACCAGGGTTGGTTTAGAAATGAGCCTTCCTCCCGTATTTGGAAAGGTGTTTCGTGACTCAATTAGTTTCCCAATATATTCCTGATTTTTCGGGTGTATCCGATGTGGCATCTCCCATATCAACTACAGAAAATGCGCAATTTGTCGATCGTTTTTCGCGCAAGTTTTACTATTTACGTCTGTCGATTACCGATGTGTGTAATTTTAAATGCACCTATTGCTTGCCTGATGGTTATCATCCAACCGGAAAGAAGAACTCGTCTTTTTTAAATCAAGCTGAAATTAAACGTATAGTTAATGCCTTTGCTGATTGTGGTACTACTAAAGTCCGCATTACTGGTGGTGAGCCGACATTACGCAAAGACTTCAATGACATCGTTGCATCCGTTGCACAAACCTCGGGCATTACTAAGGTTGCGACTACAACCAATGGTTACCGTATGGCTAAGCAAGTTGGCGATTGGAAAGAGGCTGGTTTAACGCATATTAATGTCAGTATTGATAGCCTTGATCCTCGTTTGTTTCATCAAATAACCGGTGAAAACAAATTTCATGATGTGATGGCTGGTATTGATCGTGCATTTGAAGTTGGGTATCAGCAGGTTAAGGTAAACGTTGTTTTGCTGAAGCAGTTTAACGGCCATGCGTTACCGAGCTTTTTAAACTGGATTAAAGATCGCCCGATTCAATTACGTTTTATCGAGTTAATGCAAACTGGTGAAATGGATGAATTATTTGAACAGCAACATCAATCTGGTGTCAGCATTCGTAATCATTTAATTGCAAATGGTTGGCTACTGAAGGTGAAAGAAGCCAATGATGGGCCGGCGCAAGTGTTTGTGCATCCTGACTATCAAGGTGAAATTGGCCTGATTATGCCGTATGAAAAAGGTTTTTGTGAAACCTGTAATCGTCTGCGTGTTTCTGCGACAGGCAAACTGCATTTGTGTTTGTTTGGCGAAGAAGGCGTAGAGTTGCGTGATTTGTTGCAACAGGATGAGCAAGAAAAAGATCTTATTGCACGAATTCAAGGCGCGCTCGATACCAAATCTGTCAGCCACTTTTTACAGGAAGGCAAAACGGGGATGACACCACACTTGGCCTCTATCGGCGGTTAATTTCCTCTTATCACTTTATGTTTCATCTTTCCGTTTAAAAATTTCTAATAAGGAATGATATCCATGTCTCAATTTACTCATATTAACGCCTCTGGCGAAGCCAACATGGTTGATGTATCTGCTAAACAAGAAACGGTACGTGAAGCGCGGGCTGAAGCTTGGATCACCATGTCTAAAGAAACATTAGACCTTATTGTATCGGGTTCGCATCATAAAGGTGATGTATTTGCTACGGCACGTATTGCAGGCATTCAAGCGGCCAAGAAAACATGGGACTTAATTCCACTTTGTCATCCTTTACTGCTTTCAAAAGTAGAAGTTCAGTTAGAAGCTAAGCCGGAAACCAATCAAGTTCGCATTGAATCTGTATGTAAACTAGCTGGTAAAACGGGCGTTGAAATGGAAGCGCTAACCGCAGCTTCAGTGGCGGCGTTGACCATTTACGATATGTGTAAAGCAGTGCAAAAAGATATGGTGATTGGTCAAGTTCGTTTACTTGAAAAAACTGGCGGTAAGTCTGGTCGTTTCGTGGCTAATGAATAATCTTGGGAAGGTTGAACAATGATTAAGGTTTTATTTTTCGCTCAAACTCGTGAGCTAATTGGTGTTGATTCAGTGACAGTGGAGGCCGATCAGGTTACAGCAGAGTCGTTACGTCAGCAGTTATGCAACAAAGGTGCACAATGGGCGCAAGCGCTACAATCTGGTAAATTGCTGGTGGCGGTTAACCAAGATATGGTGAAAATGGATACCGTGCTTAAATCTGGTGATGAGATTGCCTTTTTCCCACCAGTAACAGGAGGCTAATATGTCTTCGGCAGAAATGGTTAGCGTACAGTTTGAAGATTTTGATGTTGGTGCTGAGTATCAGCAACTTTCACAAGGTACTGATGCGGGCGCGATAGTAACCTTTGTTGGTAAAGTGCGAGATATGAACCTTGGAGATTCAGTCACCGGATTGAGCTTAGAACATTATCCAGGAATGACTGAGCGTTCTTTAGTTCAGATATGTGAACAAGCAAAATCACGTTGGCCACTTTTGAATATTCGTGTGATCCATCGTGTTGGCGATTTAGACTTGGGTGATCAAATTGTATTCGTTGGTGTTTCAAGTGCGCATCGTAATGCGGCGTTTGAAGGTTGTGAATTTGTGATGGACTACTTAAAAACTCAAGCACCATTTTGGAAGAAAGAACGAACAACCGAAGAAGTTCGCTGGGTAGATTCTCGTGATTCAGATGCCAAAGCGGCGGATCGCTGGAAGTAGATTAAAATTGATACTTTATAATATAAAAGCTTCTGAACATATTTGCTCAGAAGCTTTTATTTGTTTTGAACTATGTGTTTGTGAACGACTTAGTTTAGACTTCTAATGACGTTAATTTAGGGTAAGTTTGGAAACGAACGCCCATCATGTGTTCCATGCAATGAACCACTTGGCAGCTATAACCAAACTCATTGTCATACCATATATATAAAACACAGCGATTATCTTGCGCGATGGTTGCAGCACCATCAACCACTCCTGGATAACGTGAACCAACTAAATCCGTCGAAACAATTTCCGTGGATTGTGTATAGTCAATTTGTGGTGATAACTCAGAGCGATACGCCATTTGTTGTAAGTAGTGGTTCAACTCTTCTTTGTTTGTGTTTTTTTCTAGATTCAAATTAGCCACTGCCATTGATACATTTGGCGTTGGAACTCGGATCGCATTACCTGTGAGTTTCCCCTGTAATTGAGGTAGTGCTTTGGCGACAGCTTTAGCCGCTCCAGTTGAGGTTAACACCATATTCAATGACGCACTGCGGCCACGGCGTTCGCCTTTATGGAAGTTATCAATTAAATTTTGATCATTGGTATATGAATGCACAGTTTCGATGTGACCAGATAAAATACCATAACGATCATTGACCGCTTTTAGTACTGGCGTTATTGCATTGGTAGTACAGCTGGCGGCAGATACGATGCTATCGCAAGCTTCTATATCTTGATGATTGACACCAAAGACAATGTTTTTGATTTCACCTTTACCGGGCGCAGTTAATAATACTTTTGAGCTGCCTGGACATTCTAAGTGCTGACTAAGCCCTTGCGCATCACGCCATACTCCCGTGTTATCTACAACTAATGCTTCTTTAATTCCATACTGTTTGTAATCCACTTCTTGTGGAGAATTAGCATAGATAAACTGGATGTAGTTGCCATTAACAATTAACGCACTATTTTCCTTGTCAATAATGATGCTGCCATTAAATTGTCCATGCACCGAATCCCGGCGTAGCAAGTTGGCACGTTTTTCTAAATCACCACCTTTACCTCCACGTACAACCACTGCGCGTAAACGAAGCGGGTAACCTGGGCCGCTTTTTTCAATCAAAAGTCGCGTCAATAAACGTCCGATTCGACCAAAACCATATAGAACTACATCTTTAGGATCGGTAACGGTTTGGCCATTTAGCGCCTCTCTCAGTTCTGAAACTAAGAAATGACCTATACTGCCGGATTCATGGCGCTTATATTGTTGGCTGAGTTTGCCAATATCAATATAACAAGGGGAAAGAGGCATATCGCAAAGCTGTTCAATCAGAGGTTCAATTTGTTGTAGATTAAGTGACTGGTGAGTGTAGCGATGAGCGAGGTGAGTCAGTTTGATCATGTCGATGGTACTGGCATTAATTAATGTCTTACCAAACATGAGAAGTTCTACGCCTTTTTGTCGATAGAGCTGAGCAATTTTAGGTAGTAAGTTCTCAGCAATGGTTTGAGCTTGTTGCCATTCTTGTTGATGGGCTTGAGCATTCATGTGGTTACCTTTTATGAGTACTGGATTAGTAAAACAGGTTTTCTGGGCATGGTGTCACTCTTGTTGGTGATTATTTGGCGTGTAATTGATATGCCAGAAAATTTGCCGAAGATTGTATGGTCAGGCAGATGATTATGCTAAGAAAATGTGAAATTTGATTGAGCTTTTGTTAACTGGTTCACGTCAAGATTTGGTTTTGTAAAAAGGTTGGGTGTATTTGGAGGGCTGAAACTTGTACCTTGAAGTAACTTGACTACATACGTCTAAATGAAAGGCTTACTCATAAAAATGAGTAAGCCTTTGAGTTTTAATTAATCTGGGTTTTAGTTAATTTGAATTTTGAAAACTTAATCACAGTTGGCTGCGCCCAAGTTTTTCCACACGCCCCATTCGCCAGATTGAGATGGGTCTTGTCCTTGAGTCCACCATTTGGCTTCATATAAGGTTCCATCTTGAGTGACTTGGTCTCCACCAGTATAAACGTTTGTAGCATCCCATGCGTTGTCACAGGTATCGATAGTACCTGATTTTTTCAGTACAACTACAGAAGCTGAAGCTTCGTTCGTCAACTCACCATCACTTACGATTACCGTGAAGTTAAGCGTTGTATCTTGCTCATATTCATCGGCAACAAAGTTAATGCTTGAACCTGAACCTGTTACGCCTGATGGTAGAGTCCAAGTGTAAGTTAGAGCATCACCTTCCGCATCAGTTGAACCTGAAGCATCGACCGTTACGGTATCGCCAGCATTAACTTGAGTAGGAGCGCTTAAGTTAGCAACTGGTGCAGTATTTGTTGGTTCTAGATTAATAGGGTTAATAGTAATGACCACATTGTCACTATCAGTTGCCCCTTCATTATCGGTGACCGTTAAAGAGAAGCCTAAAGTTTGGACTTCGGTTACTTCAGCAATATCAAAGCTAGCAGTTGCAGAGCTTGAGTTTTGAAGAGTAACGGATGGACCAGAAGTTTGCGTCCATTGATATGATGCAATGCTGCCATTGCGATCATTAGAAGCAGAACCATCTAATGTTACTGTAGCAGGACCGACAACCGTTTGATCGACACCTGCGCTTGCGGTTGGTGCATAGTTAGTAGGCTCACCCGTTAACCCTTCGTGCATCGCATTAAGGATGTCACCGTTATCGGCATCTATTTCCCAAGAGAATAGACCTGCTAAGCCTAAGCTGCGAACATATTCACCTTTAGCGATAACAGAGCGAGGGCTATCATAAGTCACTAACTTACCATCAGAACGGTTCCAAACCCATGCGGCTTCAGCTTGTTCATCATAGCCAGCCTCAAAGCCATTGATGCCTTCACCATTTGGGCCAATCATAGTGCTCTTCACACCTTTATAGTCAATAACACCTGCTTCCCAGACACCTTGATCTTTCGTGCCGGTTAGTTTTCCGTTACCTGTACCCGTCATTGGATCACCTGCTACAGTTAAGCTTTCAGGCATGACACCATCCCAGCCTCGACCATACATAGCTGCACCTACAACCAGTTTATTAGCTGGAACACCTTGCTCTAGTAAAATATTGATTGCGTTGTCTGTTGTATAAGCAGGGCCTTTGTATGGTTCACCTTCTGCATCAATACCTGTACCATCACATTGGCCAGGGCGCATGAAGCTACCACAGTAAAGGGCAGTTTGGTGGCCAGGAACATTATTCCAACCACCGTAGAAGTCATAAGTCATGGCAAAGATGTAATCCATGTACTGAGCCGCGTCAGCATAATCGACATCTTCTAACTTATCGTAACCAACACCAATTGCTGAAGTCAGTTCGTATTCTTTACCATTTTGAACTTCTAATTCATCTAACATGGCGCGTAATTCACGCATTAACGAAATATAAGCTGGACCATCGTTAACAGGATCACCTAGGTCAGCTGCTTGACCGCCGCCACCTGGGAATTCCCAATCAATATCCACACCGTCAAAGAATTTCCAAGTTGTTAGGAACTCTTTAACCGATGCTACAAAGATGTCGCGTTTAGACTTATCAGTGAAGGAAAAAAATGGGTCAGAAAGCGTCCAGCCACCGATAGATGGGATAATTTTAAGATCAGGATTACGTTGTTTCAGAGCCATCATCATACCAAAGTTTCCTTTGATAGGGGTATCGTATTCATGTCCTGCTTGTTTGAAACTCTTTTGGTATGCTGCCCATGGGTCATGGATAACTACGTTGTAATCTGGCACGCCTTGACAAGCGGTTTGCAATGCATTAAAGCTGTTACCGCCTACTGATTTAAGCGATTCATTTGGTCCACAGATTGGGATAAACCCATATAGGATATGAGTTAGATTATCGGCTGGAAGGTTATCAACGGTATATCCGCGGTCATAAATACCCCATTCAACAAAGTAGGTTCCGACTACCGTATTTGGATCCGTGTTATAAGTTTTGTTATTTGGATCGATGTTCATGGTTAATGGATCTAAATGAGAACCATCGGTATCGGCAATGGAAAGCTCAGTAGGTTGCGTTTTAGTACAACTTGTCGCATCACAAGCTTCGATTTCCATTTGAAATACACCACCTTGAGCATATTCAAATGATGCTGTGGTCTTACTGCCGCTAATCGGGCCGGTTGCGACTTTTTCACCATCAAAGTAAATGTTGTAAGTATCACCTCTTTCACCGCTATATTGATTAAAGATAATGTCTATTTGGGCATTATCATGGTATTGAACCATGTCGTTGTAACCTGAAGTTGTTTCCATCGCGAGATCGATTTTAGAAAACTTAAGGTTTTTAGAGCCGTACATATCCAAACTTGGCATTGTCGGGGCAGCCATGACTGAGGCAGACCCTAATGCTAGTGCAATACTCACGGTTGTGAGATTGAAACGTTTCATAGTCATTTCTCTCTTTAGTCCTTTCCTAATGTGTTCACCTAAAAAAGTTCAAGTGAAACCTGCACTTCAGTTGTGCATCAGGCGCAGTGTTGATGAGATACTGTGGGTCAACAAAGAACAAAAAGACAATTTTGAATCGATATACAAATAATAATTCGTGTTATGAAATATCTTTCAAGCAAACTCTCTTTGAAGTCTCTATTTGATAAAACTTGTCAAAAATAGGCTTGAAAGTAATAAAAATTGAGCTACGTAAAACAGGAAGTAAAAGATTGAAATCCATATAGGCAGAGTGAATTTAACTATGCAATCGATTTCATTTGGATATACATACTGTTAATAGGGAAAAGTGTAATCTATGTTATGTTTTTATTATTTTGTTGTGGTGGATCCCAGAAAATATTGATAGCTTACTCCGCTCTATATATCGATATAACGGTACTGGTTAGAGTAAAAATCGAACAAAACTTTAAAAATTAGTGAAGACGACTAATTGACCAATGCTAGATAGTTATAATCGATATAAAGATGTCACGGATGCATTAATATAAAAAATTGGAGTTTACCCATATGCGTAAAAATAAAATCACTCAAGTGATCCTACTTGGTGCCGGTCTTGCTTTCGGTGCTGCTTCTCTTTCTGCTTCTGCTGCTCAGGTACCTGCAGGCGTTAAATTAGCGGAAAAACAAGAATTGGTGAAAGGCAACGGTGCAGAAGTTGCTTCTATCGATCCGCAGAAAACCGAAGGCGTGCCTGAATCCAATGTGATTCGTGATTTATTTGAAGGCTTAGTTAACCAAGACGCAGACGGTAACGTTGTTCCTGGTGTGGCTGAAAGTTGGGAAACTCAAGACAACAAAACCTTTATCTTCCACCTACGTAAAGATGCAAAATGGTCAAATGGCGATCCTGTCACGGCTGATGACTTTGTCTTTACTTTCCAACGCGCTGTTGATCCTGCAACTGCATCGCCATACGCATGGTATTTAGAAATGACTACCATGAAAAATGCTGCGCAAATCATTTCTGGTAAAGCTGATAAATCAACTCTTGGCGTGAAAGCCATTGATGCAAATACGCTTGAAGTAAGCCTTGAATCTGCAGTGCCTTATTTTGTGAAAATGATGGGGCATACCACGGTTAAACCAGTGAATAAAAAAGTACTGGAGAAGTGGGGCGATCAGTGGACGAAGCCTGAACATTTTGTAAGTAACGGTGCTTATGTCCTGGATAGCTGGGTACTGAATGAGCGCATGGTGCTAGTGCGTAATAAGAATTACTGGGATAACGACAGTACGGTTATCAATAAAGTGACTTATCTACCAATCGAAAGCCAAAATGCTGAAATGAACCGTTTCTTAGCTGGTGAACTTGATATGACGGATGAGTTGCCAAATGAGCAATTTAAACGTCTACAAAAAGAGCATCCTGAAGATGTTAAAGTGGTGGGTAACCTATGTTCTTATTACTATGGTTTCAATAACCAAAAGCCACCGTTTGATGATGTACGTGTGCGTAAAGCTCTTTCTTATACTATCGACCGTGATGTGATGACTCGTATCTTGCTTGGCCAAGGTCAAAAACCGGCTTATTTCTTAACACCAGAAATTACTGCCGGTTTCCATCCAACTATGCCGGAATACGGTACATGGACACAAAAAGAACGTAATGAGAAAGCAAAGCAATTGTTAGAAGAGGCTGGATATAATAAGTCGAATCCTCTTAAATTTAACCTGCTTTATAACACCGATGATAACCATAAGAAAAATGCCGTTGCGATTGCATCTATGTGGAAAAAATCACTTGGCGCGGTTGATGTGACTTTAGAAAACCAAGAGTGGAAAACTTACCTTGATACGCGTCGCCAAGGTAATTTTGACGTAACTCGTGCGGGTTGGTGTGGTGACTATAACGAAGCTTCTGCGTTCTTGTCTCTAATGCAGTCTAACAACAGCTCGAATGACCCTCGTTACCATAGCAAAGAGTATGATGCGGTAATGGAAAAAGCACTTAACTCGACCAGTGACGAAGAGCGTGCTGATTTATATGCGGAAGCAGAGAAACTATTGGCTCGTGATATGCCAATTGCCCCTATTTATCAATACGTGAAAGCTCGTTTGGTTTCACCGTTAGTAGGTGGCTTCCCACAAAATAATGCGGAAGATAAAATTTATACTAAAGATCTGTATAAAATCGCTAAGTAATTATTGCTAAAGATTAGGTTCTGTATGGAGACATGCAGAACCTATTTTTGTTTTTGGTTATTACCAAGTGTTAAAACTATCAATAATGTTTAAGAACGGTTGAAGGATTGAGTATAAAAATGAGAAGTTATTTATGTTTTATTTATACAAGTAACTAGTCATTTCTAAAGGAACGTAATATAAATATCACAATATTTATGAATTTAGTCGCTAATTATTAGATTATTCTGTTGAATGTTGATAATGTTTAGCTGAAGAAATAGAGCCAAAAGTCAAAGCGTATGGAATGCGCTTAAAATGGCTTTTTGCAGTAAAAAATAAGCGATTTCTCATCATACGGGGCAAGGAGTCGAAGTATGTATTTGAATAGAAATAGCAACAAAATAAGCGTGCTAGTGAGTGATTTCACAACGACTATTTTGATAAGTGAACGAGTTCAACTTCATCACTTTGCTTCTTTTTTATCAAAGCTATGCTTACCTTCCTTAATACTCCACAATGATTCGTTTACCGATTGGTTAAGTAGAAACCCTGTGACACAAAGTCGAGCTCAATTTTTTGTTTTATTTGATAAAAATCATGAGTTCATGGTCGTGCCACAAACATAATAAAAATAATATAACAAGGATGCTCATTGATAATGGGCAAGCTATTTATTAGTCACAACTGGAAGTTTTACTATGTTTAAATTCATTCTTAAAAGGCTTATCGAAGCGATACCGACCTTGTTGGTATTGATCACGGTGTCTTTCTTCTTGATGCGCTTTGCACCAGGTAATCCGTTCTCGAGCGAACGCCCATTACCTCCAGAGGTTATGGCCAATATCAATGCGAAATATGGGCTCGATCAGCCGGTATTAGTGCAATACACCACTTATTTGACCAATATTTTACAAGGTGACTTTGGTCCATCATTTAAGTATCAAGATTACACGGTAAATGAACTGGTTTACGCTGCTTTGCCGGTATCTGCCAAAGTGGGCTTTTTTGCCTTCGTGTTTACTGTGATTATGGGGGTAGGGGTCGGAACCATTGCGGCGCTTCGGCAAAATACTTGGGTAGACTACACCATTATGTCGACTGCCATGCTCGGGGTAGTGATGCCCTCATTCGTATTAGCACCTGTTTTGATTTATATCTTCTCGATTAACCTAGGTTGGTTCCCAGCTGGTGGTTGGAAAGACGGTGGCTTCCAGTATTTATTCTTGCCTATGGTTGGTATGTCTCTGCTTTATGTGGCGACGTTTGCCCGTATTACTCGTGGCAGCATGATTGAAACCTTGAATAGTAATTTCATCCGTACGGCGCGCGCAAAAGGTTTGAGCTATAGATACATTATTTTCAAACATGCATTAAAACCTGCATTGCTTCCTGTTGTGTCATACATGGGGCCAGCGTTTGTCGGCATCATTACCGGCTCTGTGGTTATCGAAACTATTTTCGGTTTACCGGGTATTGGTAAATTGTTCGTTAACGCCGCCTTCAACCGTGATTACTCACTAGTAATGGGAATTACCATTCTGATTGGTTTCCTCTTCATTCTTTTCAATGCCATTGTCGACGTACTACTGGCTTATATTGATCCGAAAATTCGTTACTAATCAGGGACTGACGCTATGTTAACTAAAAAAGAAAATTTAGAAGCGATCGAAAAGTTCTCTGAGAACTTAGAAATTGAAGGTCGCAGCCTTTGGCAAGATGCTCGTATTCGCTTTATGCGCAACAAAGCTGCAATGGTGAGCTTAGTGATTTTGGCATTGATTACATTATCTGTGATTTTCCTACCAATGTTCGCCCAGTTTGCTTATGACGATACCGATTGGTATTCATTACAAGCTGCGCCTTCTGCTGAACATTTATTCGGCACCGATAGCCTAGGCCGAGATTTATATGTTCGTACCTTAATGGGCGGTCGAATCTCTCTGATGGTTGGAGTTCTAGGTGCATTTGTTGCGGTATTAATCGGAACTTTATACGGTGCAGCTTCGGGCTTTATCGGCGGTAAAATCGACCGTATTATGATGCGTATTTTGGAAATCTTATACGCCGTACCTTTCATGTTCTTGGTGATTGTACTGGTGACTTTCTTCGGTCGTAATATCATTTTAATCTTCGTTGCGATAGGGGCGATTGCTTGGCTTGATATGGCGCGGATTGTACGTGGTCAAACACTTAGCCTACGTAATAAAGAATTCATCGAAGCCGCGCACGTTTGTGGCGTAAGCAACTGGAAAATCATTACTCGTCACATTGTGCCAAACGTGCTGGGTATTGTTGCAGTTTATTCAACGCTGCTCGTACCAAGTATGATTCTGACCGAGTCTTTCTTATCTTTCCTAGGTCTAGGGGTGCAAGAGCCAATGACCAGCTGGGGGGCATTACTGCAAGAAGGCGCACAAACCATGGAGATTGCTATTTGGCAATTAGGTTTCCCTGCCGCGTTCATGGTAGTCACGCTGTTCTGCTTTAACTATGTCGGCGATGGTCTGCGCGATGCGTTAGATCCAAAAGACCGTTAATTGCTGCCTAAGCCAAATAGAATTTAAGGAAAGATAATGAGTAATTTATTAGATGTACAAGATTTAAGGGTTGAGTTTAAAACCCAAGACGGCATGGTGACTGCGGTTAACGATTTAAGTTTTTCAATCAAGCAAGGTGAAACCCTTGGCATTGTAGGTGAGTCTGGTTCTGGTAAATCCCAAACCGTCTTTGCCATCATGGGCTTGTTAGCGAAAAACGGTGTGATCAGCGGTAGTGCCAAATTTGAAGGCAAAGAAATTTTAAACTTGCCAGAACAAGAGCTTAATAAGATCCGCGCAGAACAAATTGCGATGATTTTCCAAGATCCTATGACCTCATTGAACCCATATATGAAGGTTAGCGATCAGTTAATGGAAGTATTAATGTTGCACAAAGGCATGGGAAAAACCGAAGCGTTTGAAGAATCGGTACGTATGCTTGAAGCGGTGAAAATTCCAGAAGCTCGTAAGCGTATTAATATGTACCCACATGAGTTCTCTGGTGGTATGCGTCAGCGTGTGATGATTGCAATGGCATTGCTTTGCCGCCCGAAACTCCTGATTGCCGATGAACCGACTACCGCACTAGATGTAACGGTTCAAGCGCAAATCATGGACTTGTTGAATGAGCTAAAAGACGAATTTAACACCGCGATTATTATGATCACTCATGACCTAGGTGTTGTTGCCGGCTCTTGTGACAAAGTACTGGTAATGTATGCTGGACGTACTATGGAATACGGTACGGTCGATGAAATTTTCTATAAACCAAGCCACCCTTACAGCGAAGGCTTACTACGTGCTATTCCTCGTCTTGATACTGAAGGCGAAGAATTGCCAACCATTCCAGGTAACCCACCGAATTTGCTACGTTTGCCAACGGGCTGTCCGTATCAAGAACGTTGTCACCGCGTTACCGATCGTTGTCGTCAAGAAGCACCACAACTTCTACCATTTGGTGAAGACCGTTTCCGTGCTTGTTTTTCTGAATGGGAGACTTGGAAGTCATGAGTATTACAAATGAAGTAAAAACAGAACAACCAAGTACGGTTGAACCTACAACAAAAATTAAAAAAGTAGCATTAACGGATAAAAATTTACTACTGGATATCAAAGACTTAAAAGTTCACTTTAATATTGCCTCGAAATCCGCTTGGCCATGGTCAAAACCAGCTAAATTAAAAGCAGTTGATGGCGTTAATGTTCGCTTATATGAAGGCGAGACTTTGGGTGTGGTAGGCGAGTCTGGTTGTGGTAAATCAACTTTTGCTCGCGCAATTATTGGCTTAGTCGAAGCCACCGAAGGTGAAGTGCTGTGGTTAGGCCAAGATTTAACGCGTATGCAAGCGGTACAAAAACGTGAGAAGCGCAAAGAAATTCAGATGATTTTCCAAGATCCGTTGGCGTCGCTTAATCCTCGTATGACCGTTGGTGATATTATTGCTGAGCCCCTAGTGACGTTTTATCCAAAGCTATCGAAGGCAGAAGTGAAAGCCAAAGTAAAAGCCATGATGGATAAAGTTGGTTTGTTACCGAACGTGATTAACCGTTACCCACATGAGTTTTCAGGTGGTCAATGTCAGCGTATTGGTATTGCTCGTGCGTTGATTTTAAATCCTAAGATGATCATTTGTGATGAGCCAGTATCAGCCTTGGATGTATCAATTCAGGCGCAGGTAGTGAATCTATTAAAAGAACTACAGCGTGAACTAGGCTTGAGTTTAGTGTTTATTGCTCACGATTTGTCAGTGGTAAAACACATCTCAGATCGCGTATTGGTCATGTACTTAGGTAATGCGGTAGAACTCGGTGAGGCAGATGCACTATTTGCTAACCCAAAACATCCATACACCAAAGCCTTGATGTCAGCGGTGCCGATTCCCGATCCTAAAAAAGAACGTGCCAAAGTGATTCAAATGTTGGAAGGGGATTTACCTTCACCTATCAGCCCACCATCAGGCTGTGTGTTTAGAACCCGTTGTCCAATTGCCACTGCGCAATGTGCGGAACAAAAACCTCAGATTAAAGGCACCGATGTTCACGCAGTATCGTGTTTGCTAGTGGATTAATCCGACCTGAAAATTAAGTGAATCAAAGCAGTGCTGAAAGGTGCTGCTTTTTTATTGCCTATTTCTTTTTATTACCAAGGTTTTAGGCGGTGAGCGTTAAACGATAGGTTTCTTTTCTATGCAACGGCGGCATAAACAGACATCGTAATTTTCAGTTATTTCACGCTCTTCTATTTCAAAACACCAGCAAATGTCTTTCCCAGCAGCTATATCACAAAAAGTATTGTCACCACATTCAGGGCAGGCATGCGTGCTTTTTTCACCACTGAGTTTGGCCATTACTTGCGAGTGGGCCTCATCATCCATTTTGCTCCATTGCAGAATTTCACCCATGGTGCGATGGCATCCAGAGCAGATCCCCGCGTTATTTTTACAAGCTGCAATACATGGTGTTTTCATAATGGGAAGTCAGTAATGAATGAGTCGAGGCTTTATTGTAACAGAGATTTTATCATGGCTCACTCCTTCAAATCTTTCGAACAAAACCGTCAAGTCGTTGTGGTGTGACTGAGCGCTAGGCTACTTATACTAAACAGAATACAGAACAGGAGAGTACGATGGGTAAGTTAGTCGAAGGTGTATGGCAAGATGTTTGGTACGACACTAAATCGAGCGGTGGTAAATTTGTTCGTGAAGATGCCGGTTTCCGAAATTGGATTGAAAATAAGCCAGGTGCGACGTTTCAACCAGAATCAGGTCGCTATCACTTGTATGTGTCTCTTGCTTGTCCGTGGGCGCACCGCACCTTAATTATGCGCGAGTTAAAAGGATTAACCGACCATATTGATGTCACAGTGGTTAGCCCAGATATGTTGGAAAATGGCTGGGAGTTCAGCCAGCCCGAGCCACTATTTGGCTTTACGAAGCTTCATCAAATTTATACCCAGGCTAAAAGTGATTATTCAGGCCGTGTGACGGTTCCTACGCTGTGGGATAAGAAAACCAACACCATAGTCAGTAATGAATCATCAGAAATTCTGCGCATGTTTAATTCGGAGTTTAATGATGTAACGGGTAATACTGATGACTACTACCCGCAAGAACTGAGATCTGAAATCGATCAATGGAATGAGTTTATTTATCCCAACATTAATAATGGGGTATATAAAACCGGGTTCGCTACCTCCCAACAAGCGTATGAAGAAGCGTTTGATCGTTTGTTTGAAGGGTTAGATAAAGTGGAGCAGCACCTGTCTCAGAGTAAGTATCTGGTTGGTGAGCAAATCACAGAAGCGGATTGGCGTTTGTTTACCACTTTAATTCGCTTTGATGCGGTTTACGTTGGTCATTTCAAATGCAATTTAAAACGCATTGTTGAATATCCCAACCTTTATCGCTATATGAAAGCACTGTATCAAGTGCCTGGAATCAAAAGTACTGTGAGTTTTGAACATATTAAGCGTCATTATTACTTTAGCCAGAAGAGTATAAACCCAACTCAAGTCGTGCCTAAAGGACCAGAATTAGATTTAGATAGTTAATTATTATGTGAATAATAAGTATGTGAACGATCGTTCAAAATAAACTTGAACGACTGTTCAGGTTTGTGTATGGTGAATGGGTAGTACAGAGTCACCCTATAGAACAGCTTAAATTTTGTATTAATAAGGAAGCTATAATGTCTAATTTCAAAATCCATACACTTGAATCTGCACCAGAAAAAAGTAAGGCCATATTAGAAGGTGCTGAAAAGCAAATGGGTCGTATTCCTGGATTATTTGGAGTGATGGCTGAGTCTCCAAATCTGCTACAAGCTTATACTCAACTGCATCAATTGTTCGCAGATAGCTCGTTTGATGCTGAGGAATTAACGGTTGTGTGGCAAACCATCAATGTAGAGCATGAGTGTCACTACTGTGTACCCGCGCATACTGGCATTGCCCATTCAATGAAAGTCGATCCGGCAATCACGGAAGCTTTACGCAATCAGCAACCAATGCCAACAGAGAAACTTCAAGCTCTGCATTTGTTCACATTAAGCATGGTTCGAAATCGAGGCAATGTCTCTGAGCAAGAGCTGCAAGACTTTTTTGCCGCTGGCTACACTCAACAACATGTTTTAGATGTGATCCTCGGTTTATCACAAAAAGTGATCAGTAATTATGTAAACCATGTAGCAGAAACACCAATTGATCCAATATTTGAACAATTTAAATGGACGAAGAAATAACGCTTTCAAAGATATGGCTTAAGATGTGAGTACTCATTGAAAGTCTGTACAATCATAAGAAAGTAAATAAAACCAAGTGATGTGCTGTTGCTTGGTTTTTTAGGTATAGTAATGACTAAACAAGCTAAATTTAATCGTGATCAAGTAATTGAAAAAGCGAAAAATCTTTATTGGGAAAAAGGCTATCACGCAACCTCTATGAGAAACCTACAAGAGGTTATTGATATGCGTCCGGGCAGTATTTACGCTGCATTTGGTAGTAAAGATAATCTTTTTAAAGAATCGTTATCACTTTATGCCAAACAAAATATGGCGCTACTGACGGATTGCTTGTCACAAGAAACAACTATTCTACTTGGCTTAAAACGCTTTATTACTCACATTATTATTGCAGATAAAGATCGGGCCCCTAATGGCATGTGCATGATAGTGAAAAGCATTGCGGAATTAACAGAAAGTGACTCTCCCGAGCTATTGCATGAAGCAACGACCATTTTATCGCAAATAGAAGCGACATTTTCCGAGCTTTTCCAGCAATCAATCAATAATGGTGAGTTCTCAACGGATAAAACCGCAAATGAATTAGCCCGCTTTTTTCAGGTTCAAATTATTGGCCTAAGAACTTATGCACGAACCGTCAAGCAACAAGCCGTTATAGAGAAGCTTCTTGATGATTTGTTTACTGATTTACAGACTAGTCGATGAAAATAAATACATGAAACGTTATTAATTCACTTGATATCTATAGGGTTTATTGACTAAATTAGAGACTTAAAGCAATCAAAGGTATTTGACTATGTTAAAGAGTAAACAAAAAATCATTACATTAACGATGTTAGCATCGGCTTTGGCTCTTTTTGGTTGTGCTTCAAACGATGAATTGATTGAACAGCAGAATCAACAAGCTGAGCAGCTAAGTTCTCTACGAGCTGACCTGCAAGCTCAAAAAGAGTCGAATCAGCAATTGGCAGATAAAGTTGATCAATTGTCGATGGATCAAGATGAAATCAAACAAATTATGCAAGATAAGTCTAGCATCTATGTGATCAAAGAAAATGATACCTTGTATCACATTGCCAATGAACACGATATGACGGTCGATGAGTTACAGCAACTAAACTCAGAAATTAAGAATCCAAAATCGTTATTAATTGGTCAAACGATCAGATTGAAATAATCGATTTAAACTTAAGTAGACAGTAAAGTTTAGATATATAACAAAACTCTAATAAAAAATGGCTGATTAATTGATCAGCCATTTTTGTATCTAATGTATGTGATGTTTATACCCGAAGTCATTGGGGTGAATGAACGCCGTCAACAAAGCTTCAGCTTTAGGTACATTAGGCATGTCGTACTACTAGCCTAGTAAGGTAGTCGAAATAAAGTAACCAATCACAGTCGCAGTTGATACGCCGATAATACCTGGAATAAAGAAGCTGTGGTTCAATACATACTTACCAATCGATGTCGTGCCTGAGCGGTCAAAGGTGATCGCCGCTAGGTCTGATGGGTAGAATGGGAAGAAGAAATAAGCATAACAAGCTGGAATAACCCCGATTAATATTTCCGGTGGAATACCCAGTGAGAAGCCTAATGGGAACATAATTGTCAGTACTGCGGCTTGGCTTTTCAAGAAAATCGAAGTAGCAAACATGGCAAAAGCAAAGGTCCAGGGATGAACACTAACAATATCGCTTACCATTTCAATTAGGTAAGGTTTGTGGTGTTCAATGATGGTGTCACTCATCCAGGCAATACCAAAGATGATGATCACTGCCGACATCCCCGCCGTAAACACATTACTTTTGGCAATTTCTTTTGGATCGACCTTAGTGCATAACAGAATAATCGCGCCGACGGCCAACATTAAGAATTGAATGGCAACCGACATGCCCACACCTTGAGGTAATAGGTTCAGATCCTTACCGAACATTGCGACAAAAACCACGACTGCAATACCGGCTAAGAACACACTTAAACCTGTTTTGGCCTTTTTGGCATTGGCAATATCATTATCGCCTTCGACACTTTCATCAATTAACGCAGCTTTAAAATCGGGATTTTTGCAGCGTTCGATAAAGGCTTCGTCTTGATCGAGTTCTTGACCGCGAAATAAGCTCCAAGTACAACCAGCAAGTAAGCCACAAAATGTTGCTGGAATAGTAACCATTAACACATGAACTAATGAAATATCTAAATCATTTTTGGCGGCGGTTGCCATTACAACGGCAGCGGCAGCGGCGATTGGACTCGCGGTGATCCCCATTTGTGAAGCAACTGAAGCCATCGCCAT
Source organism: Vibrio sp. (assembly GCF_048266485.1). Classification (GTDB taxonomy): domain Bacteria; phylum Pseudomonadota; class Gammaproteobacteria; order Enterobacterales; family Vibrionaceae; genus Vibrio. The sequence continues at coordinate 64,326 of NZ_JBLWZK010000001.1, forward strand.
TGGACGCTCTGGACGAATACCTTTTTTAATTGAAACATCGTAGATAACGGGTAGAAGAGGATAAACACTGTGGCCAGTACCAACAAGAACGGTCAAAAGGTAAGTACAAAATGGCCCTAGGAAGACGATTTGATTCGGGTGTTTACGCAGCAATTTTTCTGCAAATTTAACCAGTAATTTTAAACCACCCGTCGCTTCTAATGTTGCAGAAGCCGCAACTACTGCAAGAATAATCAACATCACGCTGATCGGCGGAGACCCCGGTGCAATACCAAAGACAAACGCTAAAACGGAAACGCCTAAGCCACCTAGTAAGCCAAAGGCAATACCGCCAAACCGAATTCCTGTGAAAATGACTGCTAACAACAGCAACATATGAATATAAAACATACCTGTTACCTCTAAAGTATTATGAATATAGAGAAGCTAACATTGTCGGTAGTGATTCATCTTGATCTAGTGCAACTTCAATTGGGTCTAGTGAAATACAGAAGAGATATTGTGATGTTGATAAAAGTAGTGTGATATTGACAAAAAATAGTGTGATGTCGGTAAGATAAATAAGCGGTATAAGAGAAGAGCCCTGATTTGCCTAAGGTAAGGATATTCAGGGCTCAATGATAAAGCTATTTATATCTATTAACGTATTACATCTATCAACGAAGCTTCATGGCTTTTTCAGCAAGGCGTTTCGCTGCGGCTTGATGTTGAGTTAACAAGTTTTCCAAGTCATGTCCAATAACATGGCCATCGTGAACTCGCCATTCACCGTTAATCATCACGCGGTCAGCTTGTTGTGCGCCACACATAATTAGTGCCGCTAGTGGGTCATGTGAGCCAGAGAAACGAATCTCATCTAGAGTAAACATGGAAATATCCGCTTGCTTACCGGCTTCCAAAGTACCGATGTCAGTGCGTCCCATTGCTGTCGCTGATCCTTTGGTCGCCCAACGTAGTGCATCAAGGTGCGACACATTGGCTGAGCCATAGCGCAAGCGTTGCAAGTACATCGCCATGCGCACTTCACCAATCATGTTAGAACCATCGTTAGACGCTGAACCATCTACGCCTAGGCCGACTTTTACACCTGCTGCTTCTAATTCGTTATTACGACAAATACCAGAAGCGAGCATCATATTCGATGTTGGGCAATGGCTGATACCTACACCAGCATTACCAAGGCGTTTGATCTCTTCATCATTAAAGTGAATGCCATGCGCCAGCCAAGTTTTATCATTTAGCCAACCGACGCTCTCAAGGTAATCTACCGGACGATGACCAAAGCGTTGCAAGCAGAATTCTTCTTCATCAATGGTTTCACACAGGTGAGTATGCATCATCACATTTTCTTGATGGGCAATACGTGAGGTTTCTTTCATTAAATCGGTAGTGACAGAAAATGGCGAGCAAGGTGCTAAGGCAATTTGCATCATCGCACCGTCTTCACGCTGGTGGTATTGATTAATTAACCTTAAGCTATCATCAATGATGGTTTGTTCGGTTTGAATAGTATGACGAGGAGGTAGGCCTCCATCATCTTCACCTAAGCTCATCGAACCGCGAGTCAGGATAGCGCGAACGCCGAGTTTTTTGGCCGTTTCAACTTGAATATCAATCGCATGTTCTAAGCCAACTGGAATTAAGTAGTGGTGATCTGAAGCGGTTGTACAACCAGACATCATCATTTCAACTAGCGCAACTTCAGTTGAAAGGGCATGCATTTCTTCATCAAGGCCGGCCCATACCGGGTAGAGGGTTTTAAGCCAATTGAATAGTTCTTTGTCTAACGCATCTGGGTAGGCACGAGTAAGCGTTTGATAAAAGTGGTGATGAGCATTGATTAAGCCCGGTGTGACAACATGATTTTTAGCATCAATCACAATGTCAATCTTGTGGCTTGGTTCAGTATTTAGAGCGACCAGCTCAAGAATGGTGTTTCCACGAACTACCACCCCGCCACGTGCATCTTGCGAGACGCCAGTATAGATATCGAGTGGATTTTTAATCCAAGTGGTGGTTAGGTTTTGATTCTCTAAATGTAGAGTATTAAGCGTTTGAGACATTCATAATTTTCCTTAGCCATCTCAGCCATTTCAGGGGAGAGGGTCTTATTTTTAGGTTTGTTAATGATTATTGGTGTGACTACTTTTAGTTGTAAAAGACAAAACACAAAAGGCAAAAGCCGAACATGCCGACTTTTACCTTGGTATAGATTTTATTTCATCGCGGTACTCGGGGTGAACCGAGATTGTGATTCGGATGAGGAAGCCTGTTGATCCGATAAATTATCATCTTCAGATTGTGCCTCAAGTAGGGTTTGGTTCCGTACCATTTCACGTTCAGCAGCTATAGTGGCGATTGCTTTTGAAATAGTTGCTTTTGATTCCATGACTTTAAATGCAGGTGAATGACATTCTTCATCTTTCGCCATTTCAACCACTTCTTGTTTTTTCATGGCTAATTCTTCTCGGCGGTTTTGCGGTAAAACCTGATGCAAGATAATCGCAACCAAAGTCCCGGTAGTAATGCCAGAGTGGAAGAATTCCGCCATCGCATGAGGTAAATGCTGTATTAAGCGAGGTTCAACCGTCACCGCTAAACCTGAAGCTAGGCTGACACAAATGATTAAAGCATTACGTTTGGTATCGGCCGCTTTGATTAGCATACGAATACCAGCATAAGCAATCATGCCGAACATAATGAACCCCACACCGCCTAGAACGGGTTTTGGAATGGTGACTGCAATTGCTGCCAATTTTGGAAATAAACCGCCAAGAATTAAGAGGCCACCTGTTGTGGCAACAACATAACGACTTGCTACACCAGTAATCCCTACAATACCCACATTTTGACTAAATGAAGCTAATGGCATACCTGTCATCAATGCAGAAAGCGTGCTACCTAGGCCATCACCTAAAACACCACGTTTTAAATCTTTACCCGTTACTTCTTTTTGGCAGTTCGCCCCTAATGCCATAAAGTCACCAGTAGCTTCTGCAACAACGATGATATAAGCCAAGCTCATACTTAAAATCGATCCCCAAGAAAAAGTCATACCATATTTAAGAGGGGTCGGGCTGCCTACCCAAGAAGCTTCAGTGACTTGGTTTAAGTCGACCATGCCCATAGTTAAAGCGGCAATGTAGCCACCGACCAATCCAATTACAATGGCAGAGGCTGCGATCATACCTTTGCAATATACTGAGACTAAGATAACGATGCCCAGTGAGATTAAAGCAAGAAATAATTTTGGTAAGGTCGCGAATTCTTCACTACCTTTTGGCGCATCGCCAATCCAGCTCATCGCTACCGGTAGAATAGTTAAGCCGATTAATGTGATCACAACGCCACTCACCACATCAGGGAAGAGTTTTTTAATTTGCGTCATAAAGAAGCTGGCAAAAATCACTAAGAATGAGCCAACAAAAGCAGCACCCATAATGCCACTCATGCCATCTGCTTTACCGATAGAAATTGCCACGCCGAGAAAAGCAAAGCTTGAGCCCATTACAACTGGCAATCGGATCCCCACAGGGCCAAGGCCGACACATTGAATAATAGTGGCAATACCACCAACGAGTAACGCAGCGTTAATCAGGTCTGCAATTTCAGCAGCGGGTAATCCGACAGATGCCCCAACAATAAGAGGTACCGCAACGATTCCCCCTATCGATGCCAGCATGTGTTGTAAGGCCAGTAGTAATGTTGTTCCAACAGGTGGGCGTTGGTTAAGCGTATATGTAAGCTTCATGACATTTCCTTAGTGTCTATTCCACTAGATTCTTATAGGTAGTATGGGTCTACCTTCCTAAGTTCGAATTAGCAGTTTTTGTTATATACCCAAATCATGTGGGTAGTTATATTTCTGCATCCATGTATGTATAGGTGTGCTTTAACATTAATGCAACAATATTGAATACAATCTATTTTGTAAATTAGCGTTGTTAATTTCTGCAAGCTAGGTCTAACTGGCAAGTTTTGTGCCAAAAAAGAAGTGAAATGTATTAAGAGAGGTTTCAGTTGATTTTGGTGAATAAGTAATTGTAATTAAAGGAAGGGTGGATCATGAAAGTGCAGGTTCCGTTATAAGGTGGTGCAAATTTGTTTGAGGAAAATTGCATACAATATGTGTGTAATATTGTTTTCAATATGGTGATTTTTGTGTTTTTTCTATGGCTAGAATGTGAAGTGAGGCAGATTTTAGGCGAAAAAAAACCAACTGCGAGAGTTGGTTTTTTATGTCTTTTTATAATAAAAAGAAAAATAATGGTGGAGGGGGACGGATTCGAACCATCGAAGGCGGAGCCGGCAGATTTACAGTCTGCTCCCTTTGGCCACTCGGGAACCCCTCCACAAGTGTGGAGCGCATAATAGCAAACTGTTTTAGGCTGTAAAGAAGTTTTTTTAAATAATTGATTAAGTGTTGAGTTTTCGAACTGTTCAGGCTTTGAGTGGTATTTTATTGAGCAAGTTGAGTAAGATTTAGTTGAAATTAGCTAACTTGAGAGCAAGCATTGTCTTTTTAAAAGATAAGTATATTTACATTGTTTTACGTTCAACCTATCTTTCTGCTGATAGAATAAAGCTTGTATCTTGAGCCTATTTAGGCATTTAAATGGAACTACTCATGGATAAAAAGTCACTTTCTTCATTTGGTATCGCCTGTTCTTTATTGATTGCCACTCCTTATATTGCGAATGCTAATGATAAACCAACAAGGATCCCTGTTGGCGCTCAAATTGTTCAAGAACACGATGTTCAACAAACACTCACCTTAGTTGCCAAATTATCGGCGCAAGAATCGGTCACCATTAGGCCGGAAGTCTCGGGCAAGGTAGAGAAGATCTTGGTGAATTCAAACCAAGAAGTAAAAGTGAATCAGCCACTTCTTATACTCGATGAGAAAAAAGCGCGCGCAACACTTAATGAAGCACGAGCTTATTATAATGATGAAAAACGTAAAGAAAGAGAGTTCGCCAGTTTGGTGAAGAAGAATGCCATTACTCAAACTGAATTAGATGCTCAACGTGCCAGTGTTGATATCGCCAAAGCTCGTATGGATGTCGCGTTAGCTGAATTGTCTTATCTTAATATCAATGCACCGTTTTCCGGTACCGTTGGCTTTATTGATTTCAGTAAAGGTAAAACCGTTAGCGCTAATGAAGAGTTATTTACATTAGATAATTTAGACAACATGCGTTTGGATTTGCAGGTGCCAGAAAAGTACCTTTCAAAAATCTCTTTGGGTATGCAGGTGAATACCGAAAGCCGAGCGTGGAGTGACCAAATTTTTCCTGGCAAGGTCACGCATATCAACACCCGTGTAAATAGCGCCACTTTGAGTGTGCCGGTGCGTGTTGATATTGCAAACCCTAATCATAAATTAAAGCCGGGTATGCTGATGTCTGCTACCTTAACTTTCCCTAAAATTCATAAACCTATCATTCCGGTACAGGCGCTCGAATACTCGGGGACTAAGCGTTACGTGTATGTAATTGAAAATGACAAAGTCACCCGTACCGAAATTATTTTAGGTGCGCGTATAGAAGATAAAATTGTAGTGGAATCTGGCCTTGAGGTTGGTAAGAAAATCGTCACCAAAGGTCTGGTTAATATGAGAGATGGCTTAAATGTCAAAGTCGTCGAGCAAGATTCACTCACAATGCCAAAGTCAGATAACCAAGGAGCGGAATAATGTGGTTATCTGATGTGTCGGTAAAGCGGCCAACGGTTGCAATTGTTTTAAGTCTATTGTTGTGCGTGTTTGGTTATGTGTCTTTTACCAAGCTAGCCGTTCGTGAAATGCCTGATATTTCGAATCCTGTCGTCACGGTATCGACCAGTTATGACGGTGCTTCTGCTAGCATAATGGAAAGCCAGATTACTACCATATTAGAAGATCAGCTTTCTGGTATCAGTGGCGTCGATGACATCCAGTCAGTTTCTCGAAATGGCAGTTCACGTATTACTATTACCTTTGATTTAGGTTATGACCTTACGACAGGGGTGAGTGATGTCCGTGATGCGATTGCTCGCGCGCAACGTTCTTTGCCAGATGAATCTGACGATCCTATTGTGTCAAAAGATAATGGTTCTGGTGATGCGGCGGTGCATATCAATCTTACCTCTACCAAGATGGATCGTACTCAATTAACCGACTACATCAACCGAGTTCTGATTGATCGTTTTAGTTTGATATCTGGCGTCAGTTCAATTGATATCAGTGGTGGCCTAGACAAAGTTATGTACGTAAAACTTGATCCCACTGCGATGGCTGGACTAGGGGTCACGACGACCGATATTCGCGATGCGCTAGAACGTGAAAACGTCGAGAATCCAAGTGGTGAAGTGCGTAATGACACCACATCGATGACGGTTCGCACGACCCGAAATTACTTAACCGAAGAGGACTTTAAATATCTAGTCGTTAGTAAAAGTCGTGATGGACATCCTCTTTATCTACAAGATGTTGCGAAGATTTACTTAGGTGCAAAAAACGAAAGTTCGATGTACAAGAGCGATGGTGAAGTCGGTGTGAGTATGGGAATTATTACTCAAACTGATGCCAATCCACTTGACGTTGCTCAGCGAGTACGAACAGAAGTCGATAACGTACAGAAGTTTTTACCAGATGGTACCTCATTAAAAATAGAGTATGACGCAACGATTTTTATCGATCAGTCGATTAATGAGGTCTATAACACGCTATTTATCACTGGTGGTTTAGTGGTGTTAGTGCTGTATATTTTCCTTGGTCAAATGCGTGCAACGTTAATTCCTGCGGTGACGGTTCCAGTGTCACTGATTTCTGCCTTTATGGCGGCCTATTATTTTGGTTTCTCGGTTAACCTAATCACCTTGTTGGCACTGATCCTTGCGATTGGTTTAGTGGTCGATGATGCGATTGTGGTCGTTGAAAATATCTTCCATCACCTTGAACGAGGTGAACCACCATTACTTGCCGCGTATAAAGGAACACGAGAAGTAGGTTTTGCCGTTATGGCGACCACTTTGGTACTGGTGATGGTTTTTCTACCTATTTCCTTTATGGATGGCATGGTAGGGCTGCTATTTACCGAGTTCTCCGTATTACTTGCCATGTCGGTGCTTTTCTCATCGTTAGTCGCGTTAACTTTAACGCCAGTATTAGGCAGCAAATTACTCAAAGCTAACGTACAGCCAAATCGTTTTAATCTTTGTATTGATAAATTCTTTGCCCGTATTGAAACGGCTTATCGCAATGGGCTCGTACGTGCGATTCGTTTTCGTTGGTCAGCACCGGTGAGCATTATTGCTTGTATTGCGGTGAGTGGATGGTTAATGACCATGATCCCTAGTCAATTAGCACCCAAAGAAGATAAAGGTGTGCTATTTGCGTTTGTAAAAGGGGCGGATGCCACTAGTTTTAACCGTATGAGTGCCAATATGGATGAAGTGGAAAAGCGACTTATTCCATTGCTTGGTAAAGGTGTATTAAAATCGTTTAGCGTGGACGCACCAGCCTTTGGTGGCCGAGCAGGTGATGAAACCGGCTTTGTGATCATGGTGCTAGAAGATTGGGATAAGCGTAGCGTAAACGCACAGCAAGCCTTGGGTATGATCAGCAAAATGCTATCTGGCATTCCTGATGTTCGAGTACGCGCGATGATGCCGGGTTTCCGTGGCGGCTCTGATAACCCCGTGCAATTTGTGCTCGCTGGTTCAGACTACCAAGAGCTTTCGAAATGGGCTGAATTCTTGCAACACAGAGGCGAAGCTGATGGTGTGATCACTGGTGGGGATTTAGATTATTCTGAAAAAACACCAGAGCTTGTCGTGACGGTTGATAAGCAACGCGCAGCCGATTTAGGCATCAGTGTCAGTGATATTTCCGACACATTAGAAGCTATGCTTGGTGGCGTGACGGAAACGACCTATTTAGAGCGCGGTGAAGAATACGATGTGTATTTACGTGGTGATGAAAATAGCTTTAATAATGCTGCCGATCTTAGCAAAATTTATTTACGTACTGATGGCGGAGAGCTAATCACACTCGACACAGTAACCCAGCTAGAAGAGATTGCTTCAGCCAACCGTTTGTCACATACCAATAAACAAAAATCGATTACCTTGAGTGCGAACTTAACGCCTGATTACACATTAGGTGAAGTGCTCGACTATCTTGACCAACAAGCGGTTGATAACTTGCCGAGTGATATTAGCATTTCATACAGCGGTGAATCGAAAGACTTTAAAGAAAACCAATCAAGTGTGATGGTGGTTTTTGCCTTGGCGTTATTGGTGGCTTATCTTGTTTTGGCTGCGCAATTTGAAAGCTTTATTAACCCACTCGTTGTGATGTTTACCGTGCCAATGGGGGTGTTAGGGGGCTTTATCGGCCTATATTTGATGGGGCAAGGACTCAACATCTATAGCCAAATCGGAATGATCTTGCTGATTGGTATGGTAACTAAAAACGGTATATTGATTGTTGAGTTTGCGAACCAACTACGTGATCGTGGCATTGAATTTGAAAAAGCGATTATTGATGCTGCAGTACGTCGTCTTCGTCCAATCTTAATGACAGCATTTACTACCATTGCTGGATCATTACCACTAATGTTATCTACCGGTGCTGGTTATGAAAGCCGAGTAGCAGTCGGTACAGTCGTGTTATTTGGGATGAGTTTTGCCACATTGGTGACCTTATTTGTAATTCCACAAATGTATCGTTTAATTTCGTTGAAGACACATTCTCCTGGGCATATAGAAACCTTGTTAGAAAAAGAATTGGAGAGGGATGCAACCACTCGTCCGGGGCATGGTTAAAACGTTACTCGTATACGCTTCGCTACGTATCTCGTGACTTAGATCTGTTGCTGTAACCTATCCGAGCCACGAGACGTGAAACGCCCGAGCTCCCGATAAACGTGAAATCCCATAATCTTCGCCTGAAAATATGTTGGAATGTTTATAAGTGGGTGATGGCTTTTAACGTTTCTTTAAACGGGGTGAGATCGGAAATATTTTTTTCCAACCACTCAGAATTATAGTGGCAGTTTAAATAACGATCACCACTGTCGCAAATTAAGGTGACAATTGAACCCGTTTCGCCTCGCTGAATCATTTCATGGGCGATATTTAATGCGCCATATAAATTGGTCCCCGTCGATGGACCCACTTTGCGCCCAAGAATGTTCTCTAACCATTGAATCGTAGCAACACTGGCAGCATCTGGAACAGTGCGCATTTCATCGATCACACCAGGAATAAAGCTCGGCTCTACGCGTGGGCGGCCAATCCCTTCAATCTTACTGCTTGAATCAATCGTTATAGAGGAATCACCATGTTTGAAATAATCATGGAAAACGGAATTTTCGGGGTCAACCACACACAGTTGAGTTGGGTGCTTTTTATAACGTAAAAAGCGGCCAATGGTTGCTGATGTACCACCTGTTCCTGCACTCATGACGATCCAAGAAGGAATTGGGTGAACTTCACGACTCATTTGGCAAAAGATGCTGTCGGCAATATTGTTGTTTCCACGCCAGTCGGTCGCACGCTCAGCGTAGGTAAATTGATCCATGTAATGGCCATTTAATTCTTCTGCTAAACGACGAGATTCTGCATAGATTTGATCTGAACGTTCCACTAGGTGAGCTTCACCACCATAAAATTGGATTTGTTCGATTTTTTTAGTCGCGGTTGATTTTGGCATCACGGCAATAAAACGTAAGCCTAGCAGACGAGCAAAGTAGGCTTCAGATACCGCAGTACTACCAGAAGACGATTCAATCACAGTCGTTTCAGGGCCAATCCAACCATTCGATAAAGCATATAAGAATAATGAACGTGCCAAACGATGCTTGAGAGAGCCTGTCGGGTGGGTACTTTCATCTTTAAGATAAATATCAATGCCGGATAAATACGGCAGATCCAATTTAATTAAATGCGTATCGGCTGAGCGTTGAAAGTCCGCTTCGATTTTATTGATCGCTTGGTTAATCCATTGTCTGTCTATGCACATAATATTAATCCTAATTCTTACTCGGTATCTAATGTAGGTAATTTACCTCTTAAATAAGGGAAAAAGATTGCTTTATTGGTTGTTAATTTCTTATATTGGAGAAATAAATTCCCCTATAGGTAGGTTTTAGAAAATGAAACAGTTGATGTTGGATAAAGTGGATAAAACATTACTTAATATGTTGCAACAGGACACCACAACATCTCTACAAGAATTGGCTGATACGGTCAATTTGACTACAACGCCTTGCTGGAAGCGCCTCAAGCGATTAGAAGAACAGGGCATGATTGATAAAAAGGTCGCGCTACTCAACCCTGAGAGACTAGGCTTATCTTTTGTCGCCTTTGCCCTAATCAAAACCAATAACCATTCGAATGAGTGGTATCAAGCTTTTGTCGATACGGTCAGTGAGTTTCCTGAAGTAATGGAGTTTTATCGCATGGCAGGGGAGTTTGACTATATGATGAAAGTCCTGGTCTCGGATATGAAAGCGTATGATGAATTTTATAAGAAGTTAGTCAATAGTGTTGAAGGGATTTCGAATGTGACTTCCACTTTTGCAATGGAGTCAATTAAATATACAACGGCATTACCAATTCGATAATCATGATGTTAATGAGCCACTTAATCTGATTTAGTATAAATTTAAGTCGCTCATTAAGTTTGTGGCTTTATATGTGCTGAGAAAGTGTGCTAGAAACTATTTTTGAGTAAAGCGCATCACACCTTCTTGTATCGCGCTTGCCACTAGATTTCCTTGTCGGTCAAAAATCTCACCACGTACTAAGCCTCGGCCATTACTGCTGGTTGGACTATCTATCACATATAACAACCATTCATCCATTTTAAATGGACGATGAAACCACATTGAATGATCAATAGTGGCGACTTGGAAGTTAGGTGTAAACAGCGAAACTTTATGTGGGAATAGCGCCGTGACTAGGAACCCCCAATCGGAAGCGTAACCGAGCAAGTATTGATGCAATATAGGATCATAAGGTAGTTCGCCATTGGCTTTAATCCATAAATATTGTTTAGCGGGTAGAGCGTCTGGTTTGAATGGGTTGTTGACGACGACAGGACGTACTTCAATTGGCTTCTCATGACAAAATGCACGTTGCATCGCAGGAGATAGTGCCTCTTTCATCGATTGAGAGATTTCTGTTTCTGAAGGAATCCCTTCAGGCCCTTGAATATTCGGCATTTTCGATTCTTGATGACCTAACCCTTCAAATTGGCCCTGGTAAGACGCTGTTAGATAGAAAATAGGTCGACCATGTTGAATTGCTTTGACGCGACGCGTGGATAAACTTTTACCATCCCGCAGTTTTTCGACATCATAAATAATAGGTTGATTGATATCGCCCGGGTGTAAAAAGTAGCTATGAAAAGAATGGACCGTTCTATCTGATTCAACGGTATAACCTGCGGCAGATAAAGCTTGTCCAATTACTTGCCCACCATAAACTTGCGGTAAGCCTAAATGCTCACATTCCCCACGGAATAAGCCAACTTCTAAACGTTCGAGTTGGTGTAAATTGAGTAATTCTTGTAATTGTTTGCTCATCAGACCTCCATATTGTATTGTCTAATTATTAACATGCGAGTTTGATATTACAAGACTGCATGATATTCACATCACAATAATTTATTAAGGAAACGCATGAAAAAGTCATTATTGTTAATTTCATCAATAATTATGGGAGTGGCAATGACAGGTTGCACAACAAATACCGATAAGACTTCACCAGTATCACAAAGCTCTAGCGAAGCGGTTAGCCTTGCAAGTGTTACGGGTAGCGTGTTCTATCTTGAACGTATTGCACTACCTGACAATGCGGTAGTGACTGTGACATTAGAAGATGTCTCTCTAGCGGATAAAGCGGCTGAAATCTTAGCGACAGATTCATTTGTTACAGGTGGCAAGCAAATGCCATTTAAATTCAAACTTGATTATGATACGAATAAAATTGTACCGAACCATCGTTACAATGTTCGTGCTAAAATTGAGCTCGATGGCAAACTACGCTTCGCAACAGATACTGTTACTCCAGTGATTACTGATGAGAATAAAACTCAAATGGTTCAACTGCGTGTGATCGGCAGTCGTTAATTCGTATATTAATTGTTGTAATATCTGTGTGTAGCCTAGCCGTTTAATAGTTATGAATCAGCTAAATAGCTTAAGGTTGCCACAGGTATTTTTTTAAATTGACCTTTCCGGTTGCACTAACCTCAATACCATCTTGTTCCAAACAGCATTTCTGCCTCTCTAAATCTGCTCCTTTTAATGATATTTGTCCTTGACTATTGAGAACCCTAAACCAAGGTAACTGACTCTCTTTTGGAAGTTTAGCCAATAACTTACCAACATGACGTGAATAACCAGGATAGCCTGCGTATTCAGCGATACGTCCGTAACTACTGACTTTCCCAATTGGGATCTGTCTTAATATATAAAAGACTTGTTGATTAAATTGGATCATTTTTTGATCGTTTTTCGCGGAATTCTCGATAGACATATCATTAAACCAGTGTAGAATGCAAGGCCAAATTATTGCTCGAAAAACACTCACAATACAAATGGGGTTTGCGATTTTTTGTGTTCTTATTATGTATTGGAGTTTGTGTTGTTCCTTCTATTATTTATTGCCCTTTCTCTGCTTACTATCTCACTTCCTACTTATGCAGAAGAAGTGCCAACCACGTCAATACCAATGCCGACCTATACTGTCGCCACACGTCTGGATGATATCGGTAATATTATTATCTTTGATGAACTATCTCAGCATTTCAACTTTAAGGTTCAATATCTCTATTTTGATCAGTTTGCACCGGTTCTAAAGGCAGTGAAAAATAAAACAGCTGACTTTTCTGCTAATGTGACCTACTCAGAAGAAAGAGCAAAATATATCGATATCTCTGAACCGACGAATGTCGAGTATACCTACTTGTTTACTAATTATAACAGTCATAGCCCGCATTCCATTAAGGAGATACATACTATTGCGGCTGCGAATGACTTAATTTTTAAAGATTTATTTCAACGTATTTATCCAAATATTAAAGTGGTTGAGTTAGATGATTTCGAACACGCCAAACAAATGATCCGTAGTGGAGAAGTGGATGGTGTTGTCGATAATATTTCTAAATTAAAGCTCTTTTTGAGTTATGGCTTTGATGCTCATGCACTAAATGGCAAAGTGCCAATTCAATCAGTAGGAATCGCAACCGCAAAAGGTTACCACACTAAATTAGTGAAAGAGATGGTGGCGTATTTACATAGCCCAGAAATGCAGAAAAAACTTCGCCAACGTATGGATAATTATCAATATGAAGTACGTAAAAAAGCATTGAGAAAACGCGTAGTAGAAGCCGGGTTTGATAACAGCAAACCACTTAAAGTGAAATTTGAGAATGTCATTTTATTATCTGAATATGATAAAAATCACAATGTCTTTGGTTTAATTGCCGACATATTTAATCAAAGCTGTGAAGTGTTAGGTCTAACCTGCGATGTGGTAAGTGACCCAGATGAATCATGGACAGGTATGTATAACGACTTACTCGATAATAAGATCGACATTCTTGGTCCGGTGACAATGTCGAGCCGTCGATTAGATAAGATGTATTTCAGTCGAGCCTACTTTACGTCAGAAGCCATTATTGTAAAACGATCGGGTTACAAAGAGGACGTTTATAAAACCATTTCTGAAATGATCATAGAGCGAATCAGTGTCGTAAAAGGAGATTACTACGATACTTTGCTGACCAATATGCTACCCGGACAAAAATTGTTCCGATATGCCGACCGTGTACAACAGATGCAAGCACTGGTCAATGGCGATGTAGACTACGTGGTACTGAACCGACAAAACTATTATAAAATGCTACAAGACAATGTTGCTGATTTCTCAACAGAAGAAGATTTGAGTATTGGCGTGTTTCATAAATCATCGATGACAGTGGCATTCCCCAAAACCGATCGAGGCTATAAGTTAGCCCAATTGTTTAGTTCCGCCCATCAGTTGATAGATACTCAATCGATTATTAGTCAATATGATATCAAACCCGACTGGCAAGTAATCTTAAAAAAAGAGAAGGCTGCATCGCGTTATATCTATACGATTTTCACATTTTGTACCTTATTTATGGTGCTAGCCATTTGGTTTATGTATAAGCAGGCTATTACCGATAACCTGACAAAACTAAAAAATCGCCGAGCTTTATACCAAAAATATTCTCGAGGTATTCCGCCTCGAACAACCTTAGTCTATATCGATGTTAACAAATTTAAAGCTATTAATGATACCTACGGACACAGCGTAGGTGATGCCGCGTTAAAGCGCTTAGCTTATCTCATTTTACGCCATTGGCCTGAAGGAGCATTTCGTCTCGGTGGTGATGAATTTGTATTAGTTGGTAATGTATCTAAAGAGAAGCTAGAGTCGGTATTAGAACAAATACAAAGCTTCACCATTGATATTGATGCTGAGCACTCAATCGATGTTCATACTTCATGCGGTATCTCTCATTATCGAGAAAACCTAATGGAAATTGATGCGGTATTACACTTGGCCGATGAAAAAATGTACGCCGCGAAAGCTTATTCAAGAACGCAAAGTGACGAAATGTTAGTCAAACGATCATAGAATAAAACATTCACCTTGCATTGCTTCTCATCATTCGACATAATCACTGCACTCTTGAGTTGCACAGCAAACAAGATACAAAATCTATGGAGGCCCTGGTCCTCCCGCAATACTAGTTCGTGAACTTGGTCAGGCCTGGAAGGGAGCAGCCACAGCGAATGACGTGTGTGCCGGGATGTGGCTGGGGCTTCCACCTACCTAGCGTTTGAAAAAATCCTGAAAAATTTCAAAACCTAAATCTTCCACATCAAAATCACTTCGTTCGATCTAACTACTTCACCTAATAATAGTTGTCATATTCCAAAAAAGAAAATGCTTATCCAATTTGGTAAGTGTGGCTTATTATGCCTTAAAGTAGTTTGGTGTAACCAACGCCATCTCCGCTTCCCCTTATATTGCTTCTGCCAAGTGACATCATCTCCCAAGGGGAAAAGCTAGTCTTTGTCGCTTGTAGTTGCAGTATCTACCCGAGATTCACCGCACATTATTAGCGCGTCATTCCAGCCGAGCCTAAGCGAGAGCAGGAATCTACTTATCACGCGCTGAATATTTGAAATGTATTTCTTCAGGCGAATACCATTATGCAACAAGCGTTCGCAAATAACTTCCTCCCTTTACCAATGAAAAATACTTGGCATCAAGATATACAGCTAAGGGAGGGTTGATGCGAATAATGTGTGTTTGCCTATGAAACAATAGTGTCAATTAAATAGAGACTAGTGCTTATATTTAAAGGTATTACTATCATCAATAATCTCAATTTTGACCGGTATGGTTCCTTTTTTAACGTTGCTGATTTGTGTAAATGCTTGGTAAGAAAGGTCGATAACACGGCCTTTTACATAGGGGCCTCTGTCGTTAATTTTCACATCGACGAACTTGTTATTGGTGGTATTTGTTACCCTCACGATAGTTCCAAATGGCAGGGTTTTATGAGCCGAAGTGTAAGCATTCATATTATATGCCTCACCACTTGCGGTCAGTTTTCCATGAAACCTGTTGCCATACCAAGAGGCTTGGCCAATAAGAGCATGGGAGTTGGCTGAATTCTTTGTTTTTGAGCCGCCGATTGCTGCGGTTGAGGTACACCCGGCTATCAACATAAGAAGAAGAGAGGGAAAAATCATATTTAGCTTTTTCAAGTGATTTAGATAATCTATTCCCTTCCACTTTCTCGGTTTTTGTCGTGGTTGACTCGGCAATATCGAGCTAAGCATAGTAAGTCCTTAGTCAAAGTTATCCTCTAGCATGATGTCTCAATGTTTTATTCTTACTGAAACTCACACCTTGAAGTTACTTGTGTATCTATGAGTCACATAGATTATAAAAATTGAGCAATTTCAGCTTCATTAGGTACAGAGCCGGTATGAACGACTTGACCATCGACTGAAACTCCGGGTGTACTCATTACACCTGCATTCATAATTTCCATTAAATTCGTTTCTTTTTTCACGTTAATACTGATGCCTTGAGCCGCAGCAAACGCTTTGATTTTCTCTTCAGTAACAGTACAGTTTTTACAACCAGAGCCATAAACAATAACTTGTTTCATCATTCTTATCCTATAAAGTTAAACGCATTAAAGAACCAACCGAGAAGCGACATTGCAATCAGAAGGTAACCAAAAATCAGTCCAAGTAAGCGATAGGTCATTACTTGTTTCAACATAGTGAATTCAGGAATGCTTGCAGCAACTGAACTCATGCAGAAAGTGAGGGTAGTGCCTAATGGTAATCCTTTCACTAATAGACTACCCATGATCGGAATAATAGCCGTAGCATTGGTGTACATAGGAATGCCAACCAAAGCTGCAATCGGTACTGTCCACCATTGGCCTTCACTTAAATATTGAGCGAACCATTCTGCTGGGATCATTCCATGAATCAACGCGCCAATGCCCACACCAATAAAAATCCACTTCCAAATACGTTCTAAAATATTCAGTACTTCTTCTTTAGCAAACTCATGTCTTTGTTTTAAGTTGAGTTTCGCCTGTGGTTCTGATGAGTTATTGCGAGGTTTGCTATCTTCAGCATACATTTTAGCCAATTGTGGGATAAGCCAACGATCCGCTTTAAATAGGTCAATCACAATGCCGCCAACAATTCCTAGCGTCATCCCTAAAATGATATAGATAATGGTAAACTTCAGCCCAAGTAGACTACCTAACATTACAATGGCAACTTCATTAATTAGTGGTGAAGTTAATAAAAATGCCATCGTAATACCAAGCGGAATACGAGCAGAAACAAAACCTAAAAATAAAGGGATGGAGCTACAAGAGCAAAAAGGTGTTACTGCACCGAAGATCGAGCCAAACACATAACCAATGCCTTTATTTTTTCCTTGGAGGTAATCTCTAACGTATTCAGCATTTAAGCCGGCACGAATAATGGCAATAAAGTAAATCAGGATAAATAATAGGGCAAAAATTTTGCTGGTATCTTCGATAAAAAAGTGAATACTTTCTGCAATATGCGTCTGTGGATCTAAACCAAGTATTTGATAAGTTAGCCAATCGGCTAAATAAGTAAATATAACAAACATCATCAACCTACCTTATTTGATTATCAATGCAATGAAGGAAGGACAACACACAGCCCATTTCTAATTTATAAAAGACTCGTTTTCCTTCTCTACGTGAAGAAACAATGTTGCTGTCATTTAATAGTTTTAAATGTCGAGAAATCACTGACATATCCAAATTTAATTCATGCTCAAAATCACAAACACATCGCTCACCATCTTCTAACAACAACAAGATTTTTAATCTCATCGGGTTAGAGATTGCTTTAAATACGGTTGTGTATTTTTCTAAGTTTTGATCATTCATTGATTCTCTCACTTTTATTTTCATCAATACTTGCATGTTATAACAATTGTTTTTTATTGCAAGTGTTGTTGTGGGAATATTTATAAAGATAAAAGGTAAGGAGGCTCTACTTTTGATTAAGTGATTTAACTCACTAACACAACTTGACATTCGAAGTTTCATATATATGATAATTCATATGTTTGTTGGTTGGGAAAATACCGATGTTTGAACCCCTATATTTTTATAAAGCCCTTTCAGAAGAAACTCGCTTGAAATCTTTGTTACTTATGCAAAGTAAAGGTGAGTTATGTGTGTGTGATTTAATGAGCGCACTCAACTTAAGTCAGCCTAAAGTCTCTCGTCATCTTGCTGAGCTAAGAAAGCATAATCTGGTGATTGATGACCGTCGTGGTAAATGGGTGCATTACAGAGTCAATCCAGAGCTACCGACATGGGCTTTACAAGTACTAGAGCTAACATTAAATAATAATCAAGCAATGATTGAACAAGAATTACAGGTTATTGAAGCCGAAAAAGCTTAATAACAGCTTAGAATCAATCAGCTAAGTAATTTATTCCCAAAGACAAAACTCACCGAAATAAATCTCAGATAAATCTGCATAGTAAGGATTTGAAATGACAAACGTAACAGCTTGTAGTGACGAAAGTGCTGCAAAGAAAATGAGTTTCCTTGATCGTTATTTAACGATTTGGATTTTCCTAGCGATGGCGATTGGTGTGGCGATCGGGGTGGTTTATCCTGAGGTTGCACAGTGGAATGAAAATATGTCGGCAGGTTCAACCAATATCCCATTGGCGATTGGTCTTATCTTAATGATGTACCCACCGCTAGCAAAAGTGGATTACAGTCTACTTGGTGAAGTAACACGTGATAAAAAAGCCATTACGTTGTCATTAGTGATGAACTGGATTGTCGGTCCAATCTTAATGTTTGCCTTAGCCATTATCTTTTTACGTGACTACCCAGGTTACATGGCAGGCTTGATCTTAATTGGTCTCGCGCGTTGTATTGCGATGGTTCTGGTATGGAATGACATTAGTGGTGGTAACAAAGAATACGGCGCAACACTTGTGGCATTAAACAGTGCTTTCCAAATCGTGACTTATAGCTTCATGGCTTGGTTATTCATTACAATACTGCCTCCTTACTTTGGTTTAGAAAGCTTTGCTATTCATATCACTATCGCGGACATTGCAGAAAGTGTTCTGATCTACCTTGGTATTCCGTTTTTAGCGGGCTACTTAAGCCGTAAAATCTTAGTCGCGTTGAAAGGGTTGCAATGGTACAACGAAGTCTTTATTCCTCGTATTTCTCCAATCACTCTAGTTGCATTACTGGCGACTATTGTTCTTATGTTTAGCCTAAAAGGTGAAATGATTGTCGAACTGCCAATGGATGTATTACGCGTTGCCGTACCGCTTATCATCTACTTCTTAGTGATGTTCTTTGTGAGCTTCTACCTCGGTAAAAAGTTAGGTATTCCTTACGATCGTAATGCTTCCATTGCTTTTACTTCTTCAGGTAATAATTTCGAATTAGCGATTGCCGTGGCGATTGCCGTATTTGGCATTAATTCAGACCAAGCCTTTGTTGGCGTAATCGGGCCTTTAGTTGAAGTGCCAGTATTGATTGCGCTAGTTAATGTCGCATTGAGAATGAAGAAGAATTACTAAATCTCTCGCCACACCTTAAACCGTGTGGCGTTTTACTATCGAATTTTTTCTTTTCATTTAACCTCTTCCCTGATCAATTACTATCCTACTAACTCAGATTCTTACTTTCATTATTTCGATGTTTATGGAAATAGTGCTTGATTAATATCTTCCCAATTACTATATTTCTAGAATGTTAGAAATATTAAAGGGTAAGACTGTGAATAATGAATTTATTGACATGGCGCATGATGCTTTAGATATGTTTGTCTTTTTAGCCGCTGAGCTAATCGTGCTCTTTTTAGCTATCAGCTATTTGGTTGGTGTGCTGCAAGCGTTTCTGACGCCTGAAAAAATTCAAGCGATATTGAGCTCTCGTAAAGGGAAGGGGTATTTCATTGCAGCATTGCTTGGTTCTATTACGCCATTTTGTTCTTGTTCGACGATCCCATTTTTAAAAGGTTTGCTACGTGCTCGTGCTGGTTTTGGGCCAATGATGGTATTTCTATTTGCTAGCCCATTGCTAAACCCTGTGATTATCGGGTTGTTTTTTATTACCTTTGGTTGGCAAGTGGCCGTATTTTATTTTGCTGTTGCGATGACGGTATCGATAGCTTCGGGTTACTTATTGGAAAAATTGGGCTTTGAGCGTTATATCAAACCAGAGGCGTATCAACCCCATGAAACGTCAGGATGTGCGACTAACACAAATAATCAACAAAGCAGCTGTTCATCTGTTGAAGCAAGTTCGAAAACATCATGTTGCTCACAGCCTGAGCCAGTTACCAAGGTAGAAGAAGCGAGCTGTTGCAGTAAAGTTGAAACAGCAAATATTGAAGAAGCAAGTATTAAGCCTCAACCCAAAGTTGCAGTTGCATCGAATAGTAGCTCTTGTTGTTCTGCCAATAATGCAGAAACCTTACCCGAGGCTAAGCCGCTTAGCCGTTGGATGAGAATATGGTTATCAACCTGGAAAGATTTTAAGCAAGTGTTGCCATATTTAATTTTGGGGATCGCGATTGGTTCATTTATCTATGGCTTTATTCCAACTGAATTTATCGTGGAGTATGCGGGTGCCAATAAATGGTATGCCATTCCTGTTGCGGCTGTGATAGGCATTCCTCTGTATATTCGTGCGGAAGCAGTGATTCCATTAAGTGCGGCATTAGTGAAAAAGGGAATGGCGTTAGGTTCTGTGATGGCCTTGATTATTGGTAGTGCAGGCGCGAGTCTAACGGAAGTTATTTTGCTTAAATCTATCTTTAAAAATCAGATGATAGCGGCATTTTTAACAGTAATATTAAGCATGGCGATTGGTGCTGGGTTACTTTATAACTTTATTTTTGGTTAATATACCCTTCGTATGTGCGTATATAGATTTTGACTATTTAAACATTTAATTTATGGCGAAGAAGTGATGGAAATTGAAGCGATTGCAAAAACGTTGAAAGAACTCGGGCATGCCACACGGTTAATGATTTATAACACGGTAGTAAAGGCGGGTTATCAAGGCATTGCGGTAGGGAAAATTCAAGAAAAGTTAGAGGTTCCAAACTCAACGCTTTCTCATCATATCTCTGCGCTAATTTCAGCCGGCTTAATTACTCAAAGACGTGAAGGCACCGTTTTATATTGTGTCGCGGAATATGAAGTTCTACAAAGTGTGATTGGTTATTTGCAAGATGAATGTTGTGTCGATGAACGAGGGTCGGCAGATTAAACTTTTCAATATCTAAGTTTCGTCATCGCCTGATTTAATTAGTAGATAGAATAAGGGGTCACTTTGATGAGTAACCCCTTAATATTTAGAGCTTTGGCACTTGAAGTGACCACTCCAATTACTTTGTTTATTTACCTTTTACCATAAACTGGACATCTTTTGCGATATCACTAATATGGTCACCAGCACGTTCTAAGCCTTTGGCGATAAATAACAATTCAACTTGTTGTTTTGGTGCGGTATTGCTATTGCCAAGCTCTTCTAATAAAGATGTATAAAGCGCTTTATATTGGCTATCTAACTCATCATCACCTTTCCAAACAACGTCGGCTTGTGAATAATTTTTATCATTGTAGGCTTGAATAACGTTGTTCAACATATCCATGAGTTGAGTATGCATGTTATGAAATTCTTCATTACGTTGAGAGCTGATGGCATGTTTAAAACGGCTCGATTTGATTGCCATTGATTTGGCATAATCACCGATACGCTCTAAACGAGGTGCCATGCGCATAGAGCACAGAATAAAACGCAAATCATCTGCGACAACATGCTGACGAGACAGTACTTTCTCACCGTAAAATTCAATAGAAGCTAAGCACTGGTTGGCAAATTTATCTTGCTCTATCACTTCATTCGCAAGATCTTTATCAGGAATGTCAAAGACCTGAAGTGCTTGCTCGAACTCTTGAAGAACACTATTCGCCAATTGATTGACGGTTTCTTGTATTTCAGCTAAATCTTGATCAAACTTTTTAAATATATGGGCACTCATAATGTATTCCTAACCAAATCGTCCTGTAATGTAATCGCGTGTTTTCTCTTTTTGTGGTGAGCGGAATAAATTGTCGGTTGGAGCAAACTCAACCATTTCACCCATATGCATATAAGCAGTGTAATGAGAAATACGTGCGGCCTGTTGCATGTTATGTGTCACGATAACGACCGTGGTTTCTTTGTGTAAATCGCTGAGCAAATCTTCAATTTTTGCTGTCGCGATTGGATCCAGTGCCGAGGTCGGTTCATCAAGTAATAACAAATCAGGCTTAGGGGCTAGGGCACGGGCAATACATAAGCGTTGTTGTTGTCCACCTGATAAGCCATAAGCCGAAGTATGTAAGCGATCTTTCACTTCATCCCAAAGCGCTGCACCACGTAAAGAGGACTCCACTCGTTCATCCAGTTCCGATTTTTTAGTGATGCCTCGAATGCGAAGACCTGCGACAACATTTTCGTAAATACTTTTCGGGAATGGGTTAGGTTTTTGGAAAACCATACCAACGGTTAAGCGCACTAAACCGGGATCCATTTCAATTAAGTTTTTACCGCTTGGATGCAGCAAGATTTCACCTTGATACTTATGACCTGGGTATAAGTCATGCATACGGTTAAAGCTGCGCAATAACGTACTTTTACCACAACCAGAAGGGCCGATAAGTGCAGTGATCTTTTTATCGGCAACCGGTAGGTTGATGCTGTTTAACGCTTGAACTTTACCGCCATACCAGAAGTTTAAGTCTTTTACTTCAGCGCGTAATGTGTCTGAAAGAGTGTGTGTTGATTTGGTTTTACTCTCTACAGTGGCTTCTTTGGGTTGAACTAAGTCGCCTGTTGGCGCTGTCATCGTTTGTGTGGTCATAATATTTTTCCTATCACTTCAAGTTACGACGTAGTCGATAGCGGATATAAATAGCAATTCCGTTCATTGCGACGGTCATTGCAATCAGTACCACACCTGTGGTGGCTGCATTGACATGGAATTCTGCTTGCGGGCGAGATAGCCAGTTGAATAGCTGAATCGGCATTAAGGTAAATGGGCTCGATAACCAATCAAAATTAATGAAAGGGAATTGGCTTTGCACTGGAGGGGTCGGTAAGAAAGCAATAAAGGTTAATGCACCAATGGTAATAACCGGTGCAGCTTCACCAATCGCACGCGCTAAGCCAACAATCGTACCAGTTAATATGCCTGGGCGAGCAGCAGGAATGATGTACATTCTTACTGTCTGCCATTGATCGGCACCTAAGCCATAAGCGGCTTCACGTAGTTCTTGTGGGATACTGCGAATAGATTCACGAGTCGAAACGATAATTACTGGCAAAATCAATAAAGCCAACACTAGGCCCGCCGTTAAAATACTTTCACCTAAGCCAAAGCCATAAATGAACAAACCTAAAGCGAGTAGGCCGTAAATGATAGACGGCACGCCAGCCAAGTTACTGACATTGATTTCGATAATATTGGTTAGCCAGTTTTTAGGTGCATATTCTTCCAAATAGATACCAGCAGAAACCCCTAAAGGAATCGAGATGCAAGCGGTGACTAACATGACTAAGCTAGTACCGACCCATGCCGATAAAATACCTGCACGCTCTGGATGACGTGAAGGAAAGTTGGTGTAAAAACTTGGATCAAACAAACGCGGGAAACCAGTGTGGAGTAGGTCAATAAAAACACTGAGCAACAAAGACATGGCGACAACGAGGATAAATATTCCAATGGATGCGATGACTAAATCGTCTCGTTTGTTTTTACTGACAATTGTCTCAAGTGGAAGCGATGAAGTGGCCATTAGTAAACCTCTCTAAATCTGCGACGCAGATAGAAACCAATGATGTTGAAGATTAAGGTGATGAGAAATAGCACCAAACCAGCAGCGAATACGGATTGGTAGGCGATCGTGCCATGAGGTAAATCACCCATTGCCATCTGTACAATGAAAGAGGTAATGGTTGCCGCCCCTTCTGTTGGGTCGAAACCAAATCTTGGGTTTTGTCCGGCAGCAATTGCGACCACCATGGTTTCACCTACTGCGCGAGACATACCAAGAATACAAGCGGCGGTAATACCTGATAATGCGGCTGGAATTACGATGTGCATCGCGACTTTAAAGCGAGAATAGCCCAGCGCGTAGCCAGCCTCTCTTAAATGCATAGGAACGGAGCGCATCGCATCTTCACTTACTGAGGCGGTGTAAGGCAGGATCATAATTCCCATGACAATCCCCGGTGCTAGTAAGTTAAAACCTGATAATCCAGGAATGATGGCTTGTAAAAGAGGCGTCACAAATAGCAAAGCAAAGAAGCCGTAAACAACCGTTGGAATGCCTTCAAGCAACTCTAAAAAGGGTTTAACCGTTTCTCTTACTTGGTTACTAGCGTATTCACTTAAGTAAATGGCTAAACCAATGCCAGCTGGAATTGCCACTAATAATGCAATACCTGCGACGGTTAAGGTTGCAGAAACTAATGTCATCACACCAAAGTGAGCATTAGCAAACATTGGGGTCCATTGGGTGTCGGTTAAGAAATCAGAAAGTGCGACGTGTTCAAAAAAAGGTAAGGATTCTGAGATCAATACATAGACAATGCCGACTGTGACTAGGATAGAAGTCAACGCCGCTACCATTAATAAATATCGGCTGACGATATTCCAAAAAGCACGACGCTTCAGAAACGCTTCTGAAATCATCATGCTATCTGGGCTTAAGTTTGTTTTATTCATATAGATAGTACCTAATCGATACAACAAAGAGGGCAGAAAACTGCCCTTATACCCAAGTGACCTTCAAGATGCAGAATTCAGAGCTATCATCCAGACCTTTAGGCAAGGAAGATTGGCGAAGGAATGTAAGCCACCTTTCAAACCAATCTGACGCAGTATAAAGGTCTGGATGAAGCTCCCTATGGGCAAGTTAAAACAAGCTTTATCCTGCGTTAAATTGAATAGAGATAGAATAACTATGATCGTATTCAATTTGCCTTGCCTAAAGCTTGTTTTATTCTTGCTGAAACTCACATCTTGAAGTTACTTGGGTATATACGATTTTTATTACGAATTATTTTGGTGTGCGAGCTAGCAACTCTTCGATACCAACTCCAACCTCTGCACCGTGAAATACACTACCCGTGCGGCGTTTTTTGAAGTTCTCTTGAGCTAGTTTGTAAGCTTTTTCTGGAAGTGGGACATAACCTACTTCGCTTACTAGCTTAGACGCTTCTTTTTCATCCATGTAGAACTCAACAAAACGCTCGACGTGCTTTTTCTCATCAGCCGATTTTTTGCTTACGTAGATGAAGATTGGGCGAGATAGTGGTTGGTAAGTGGCATTTTTTGCATTCTCAACACTTGGTTCAACTGCTGCGCCACCTTTCCAGCTAATAGGAGCAGCTTTTAGCTTGTCTTTGTTTTCTTCAAAGTAAGCTAAACCAAAGAAACCTAATGCTTCTACATCGTTAGCGACACCTTGAACAATGATGTTGTCATCTTCAGTCGCAGTGAAATCACCACGGCTTGATTTGCCTTCCACAACCGCTTCAAGGAAGTAGTCATAAGTACCTGAGTCAGTACCTGGACCAAAAAGTTTTAATGGGCGGTCTGGGAAGTTTGGATTCATTTGTTTCCAAGAAGTAATCTTACCTTGAGCAGCGGGTTCCCATGCTTTTTTAAGGTCTTCAACATTCAGTTGTTTTACCCAGTCATTTTCAGGGTTAATCACAACAGTTAACGCATCAAGAGCGGCTGGAAGTTCGATAAATTCAACGCCATTTTCTTCACAAAGTTTACGTTCAGAATCTTTAATTGGGCGTGAAGCATTAGAAATATCCGTTTCACCACGACAAAACTTTTTAAAACCACCGCCAGTACCAGAGATACCGACAGTCACCATTGTTTTACCTTTTTCAGCAACTTGGAATTCTTCTGCCATTGCTTCAGTGATAGGGAAAACGGTACTTGAACCATCGATTTTAACTAGGTCACGAGCATTGACAGTATGGCTTACTGTTAATAGTGAGGATAAAACTAAAGTTGTTGATAACGTGTGTTTCATGACTGTCTCCATTTGTTAGTCATTTATGTTTCGATTGTTACCCTACCGATTATTTATGACAGTTTTATGTCATTTCATTTAAATATCTGCATGTGCATATGTATGGATGATTTTTTGTGCTATATATCTTTACGGATAGATATTCACAAAGAGGGAAGTATGGATAAGCGAAGTGTGCATTTTATTAGTTACCCAGATTCAAGCTTGGCCCGAATTGCTGCACATCTTTTACATCAACAATCGGCGAGTTTGTATGATATTTCGTTTGAAGTGTCAGACGATGAATTGGAATCTGAAGGGGGGGAATTAGAGCGCTTCGGTTACTTCGGTTACTCATTTCTTGATCCAATTAGCGAACTTGAACCGGCTTATGATTATGTGGTTGATATTAATTATGCAATGTACCGCTGCCAGAAAAGGCGGGAAGCTTATTTTAAGAATATTTACTGGGAAGTCAGTTGCAATAAAAGTGCAACAAAAGCACTGCAAGATAATGTCAATTTTTTTGTCTCTCGTTTTAACATTGTTGCATGACTTTTCAATGTGTTTGAATTAGTTGTTGACTTCTATATCATATTTAATAGTATATACGCATATTCATATATAAGGGTGTAACAATGTTGCCTCATCAGTTTTTTAAATTACTTTCAGACGAAACTCGTGTGAGATGTTTATTGATTATTGCTCGTGAAAAACAAGTGTGCGTAGGGGAATTAACGCTCGCTCTTAATGAAAGCCAGCCGAAAATATCTCGTCACTTAGCATTATTACGTTCAAGTGGAGTGGTGATTGATGTTCGCCAAGGCCAATGGGTTTTTTACCGATTGTCGAACGAGTTACCAGGTTGGATGAGAAAACAAATTCAAGGATTAACAGAATCTAACTGTCTAAAAAAAGCATACCAACAAGATATTTTGCGCTTATCTGAGATGGAATCACGTCCAGAGTGCTGTGTTTAGAGGAAAATAAGATGTCTATAAAAGTAGGAATAAATGGATTTGGTCGTATTGGACGTTTAGCGTTAAGAGCATCGTTTGATTGGCCTGAAATTGAATTTGTACAAATTAATGATGTGGCAGGAGATGCAGCAACACTTGCGCATTTACTGGAATTTGATTCAGTTCAAGGCCGTTGGCACCATGAAGTAACTAGCGAAGGCAATACGATTGTCATCAATGGTAAGACAATTCAAACTACAAAAGAAAAAGCTATTGATTCGGTTGATTGGTCTGGCTGTGATGTGGTGATTGAAGCGACTGGTGTTCACCGTAAAACAGAATTTCTTAATCAATATTTAGCTCAAGGTGTTAAGCGTGTTGTGGTTTCAGCTCCTGTAAAAGAAGACGGTATTGCGAATATTGTTGTTGGTGTGAATGATCATATTTTTGATCCAGCAACCCATAAAATCGTAACGGCAGCGTCTTGTACCACTAACTGTATCGCGCCTGTAGTAAAAGTGATCCATGAAAAACTGGGCATCGCTCAATCCTCTTTCACGACGATTCATGATTTAACCAATACTCAAACTATTTTGGACGCACCACATAAAGACCTTCGTCGTGCTCGCGCCTGTGGTATGAGCTTGATCCCAACCACTACTGGCTCGGCAAAAGCCATCGTTGAAATCTTCCCTGATTTAGCAGGAAAAATTGACGGCCATGCGGTTCGCGTTCCATTGGCTAACGCATCACTAACCGACATTATTTTTGATGTTGAGCGTGATACCACAGTTGAAGAAGTCAATGAACTACTGAAACAAGCCTCTGAAAATGAACTAGAAGGTATTCTAGGTTTTGAAGCGCGTCCACTGGTTTCTATTGATTATAAAGGCGACCAACGTTCAACGATTGTTGATGCCTTGTCTACTATGGTTGTCGGCAAACGCATGGTAAAAATCTACGCTTGGTATGACAATGAAATGGGGTACGCAACACGTACTGCAGAATTGGTTCGTAAAGTCGGCCTAGCATAAGGAAAAGTTTGTTATGACACATCCAACATGGTTACTACCACTTGAAGTGGATAATGCGGGACTAGTATTAACGCCTTGCCCAGGAACAAAAGGTGTTGAGCTTGCTGAGAGTATTGCGCAGCTTAAATCTCAAGGAGTTAGCGTTGTGGTTACCGCTTTAAATATCAAAGAGATGCAAGAAGCGGGCGTTGAACCGTTACCGGAAGAAGTCGAAAAAGCCGGCCTGCAATGGTTTAACGCGCCAATTGAAGATGATCGCGCACCAGATGAAGCCTTTCATGCTCGTTGGAAGCACCTTGCTCCTTCTTTGCATAAAGCGATAAATAACGGCGAAAAAGTCGCGCTTCATTGCATGGGTGGTTCGGGCCGTACTGGCTTATTAGCGGCTCACCTGCTATTAGAAAAAGATTGGGAATTACCTGAAATTATTTCTCAAGTTCAAGCATTAAGACCGGGCGCTTTTACCAAACAAATTCAAATTGACTATATCAATCAGTTTGCAAAATCTGTTGCTTAATTTAACGCTGGTTTGATCAATTAATTTTTATAATTAATAAAACCAAAAGAGCTGCCTTCTTTAGGGGCTCTTTTTTTTAAAGAGAATGATTATGCTGTCTCAAATTAATCAAAATATCCGTCAGTATATGTTGGTGACCTTTAATTACTGGAACTTCACCATTACCGATGGCGCATTGCGTATGTTGGTTGTGTTGTATTTCTATAATTTAGGGTATTCCACATTAGAGATTGCTTCTTTATTTTTGTTTTATGAATTCTTTGGTGTTATCACTAACCTTATCGGTGGTTGGTTAGGGGCAAGACTGGGTTTAAATCGAACCATGAATATTGGTCTCGGCATGCAGATAGTCGCCTTGGCTATGTTGGCGGTACCGAGTGTATGGCTAACTATTCCTTGGGTGATGGCCGCGCAAGCCTTATCGGGTATTGCCAAAGACTTGAACAAAATGAGTGCCAAAAGTTCTATCAAGACCTTAGTGCCTGAAAATGCACAGGGGGCGTTATATAAGTGGATCGCTATTCTTACTGGTTCTAAAAATGCCTTAAAAGGTGTCGGTTTTTTTATCGGTGGTGCCTTACTGTCTTTGATCGGTTTCCAATATGCAGTTGCCGCTATGGCCGGCGTGTTGCTTTTCGTTTTTATTATGAGCTTGATCTTTTTAAAAGCCGATTTAGGTAAAGCGAAAACCAAACCTAAATTTTCGGAAATTTTTTCTAAATCTAACAGCGTTAACGTATTGTCCGCAGCACGTATGTTTTTATTCGGTGCACGTGACGTTTGGTTTGTTATCGCGCTGCCGATTTACTTAGGAAGTGTGTTTGGCTGGGATTATAGTTCTGTTGGCGGATTTCTAGCGCTGTGGGTGATAGGTTATGGTTTTGTTCAAGGCTTCGCACCTAAGATCACTGGAGCAAAATCAGGCCAAGTTCCAGATGGAAAATCAGCGATTGTATGGGCTTTGGTCCTTTCCGCAATAACAGGCGTGATTGCTTATAGTGTACAAATGCAATGGAACCCTGAGCTGGTGATTGTGATTGGTTTGATGATATTTGGCACAGTATTCGCCATAAACTCGTCGCTACATTCTTATTTAATTGTCAGTTATGCCAAAGGAGATGGCGTTTCTTTAGACGTTGGTTTCTACTACATGGCCAATGCGATGGGGCGCTTAATCGGGACCATCCTATCTGGCTGGGTATTCCAAACTTGGGGGTTTGCCGCTTGCTTGTGGGTATCATTCACTTTCTTAGCGTTAACGACTCTCATTTCATTTTGGTTGCCGAGTAGTGCCAATCAAAGACTCACACAGTAAGAATGTTATAATAAGGCAGGTTTTTTGAGCCTGTTTCATTCTTTTGACTAAAAGCTATTCATTAAATCGTTATTGTCTAACAAATATCCGTTCTATTTTTTGCTTAGTTGTCGTTGTGCTAGCACAATACACAAGCCTACTTGAGTGGGCTTGTGTATGTAATGGGAATCTCTTAGCGAATGAGTTAAGGGAGGATATCAACAATGTTAATGCGATACTTATAAGATAAGAAAAAATTATATTCTTCGAATCGTGAATGACCACTTTGAGTGACAGGGCTAAAGTTGTAAATCGAGAGAATATGATTTTTTTTACTTGCTTCTAGGTAGACACCGACTGAAAGCCCTATCTTATCCATACTTGCTTCTTTTTTCTGTCCGTAATCGGGATGTTTTATATCCGTGATCTGGTAATCCCCTTTGAGCTTTAAGTACCCAAGCCCCAACCCTGTCCCTAGCTTTACATTCCATTCATTACGGTTGTGTCGGTTAAAGTGGTAAAAGATAAGTGGTACACTCGATAGGGCGTAGCCCGATATCGATGTTCCTAAATCAAGATCGGTATCATTTCCGCTAACTTCTTGCTTATCAGCTTTGAATATACTCCAATCAAATTGTAATTGAATGCCAACGTTCGAGTCTTTGTAAAAGTAGTACGCGTCCGACAAGATCGATACTGTTGGATAATACATTATGTCGCTGGTCATGCGGGCAATGGTTTTTTCACTATCTGTTGGATTTTGAATATCAATACTATTTATTGTGGCTTGTATGCCGATAGCAATTTCAGTGGCCAAGAGTTTGGGAGACGATAAGGTGATGACAATGAAAATAATTGACAGAACTGCTTTCAAAAGGAAAAACCGTATTCAAGAATAATGGAAAGAAAGTAACAGCTAGAACTGTAGTGTTCAAGCGACTTTTCACCCTCTTTATCGAGTGATAGGTTTACAGCGAAATTGTTATAAATAAGTCGTTATTTTACATGCTACTTTCCGGTACATTATTGTTCTTAGCCTTATATCCCATTATTCAAAAAAACTGCGTGAGAAGTTTCACGGTGACAGTACCAAGTTGGAAGCGTTAGAGGATTAGCTTTTCTTAACTGACGAAGAGGAACCGGTAGTGTTGAGCTCAGATTTTTTATTTTTATACTCAAGTTACTTAGTTATGAATTTCGCGTACAATCCCCACATTGCCTCCAATTAAGATCTGAATGACTATTCCAATCAAAGATATCACTACTCCTGAAGTCACCTGTTCAAACTGCCAAGCTTGTTGTTGTCGCTTAGAAGTGATGATCATTAGTGAAACCGGTGTTCCAGACGAGTATATTTCGTATGATCAGTGGGGCGGAGAAACTATGCTCCGTTTGGATGATGGTTGGTGTTCGGCACTAGATCGCGAAACCTATATGTGTACCATTTATGAAAACCGCCCGTGGATTTGTCGAGAGTTTGAAATGGCATCGTATGAATGCAAAGATCAACGAATCGCAGTGATGGGGGAATAAGGGACTATTGGTTCCTGGTTCCTAGGTTTAGTCATTTTTGTATTTATGTAATAAGTTCCACGGTATATGGCATAAGTGATGATCTTCTGGATGTAGGCTGAGCCTATGTTGGTGCTCTTCATCACTGGCGACGTAGTTAGTTAAAGGCAATACTTCGACTACGATTTTGTCGCTGTCAGCACGCTGTTGGATATATTCAATCGTTGCATCTAAATGATGAGATTCCTTGCTATAAATGCCGGTGCGATACTTTTCTCCCACATCTTGGCCTTGCTTATTTAAGCTGTACGGGTCAATGATTTCAAATAACCCCTCTAAGATCTGTTCAATGCTCACTACACTAGGATCAAAAGTTGTGCGAACGCATTCTGCATAGCCATCGTAGTCTGATTGAGTCGTGTTGCTACTGCCATTGGCACGGCCTGCTTCGGTTGCGATCACACCTGGCAAGTATTGAATAAACTCTTGTACTCCCCATAGGCAACCGCCTGCGAGATAAATGTCTTCCTGATAGATATTGTTCGACATATTGATTTCTATTCTTCCATGCTTGATTAAAGCCAGTTTAATATTACCTATTATTTCAATTCGAGGTTATTTCAGCGTCTCAAGCGGTACCTATTAAGCTTGATGGGTGACAATCTCTTGGTGAGAGTCTCTTGTTGAGAATAACTTAATGACTGTAGTAACTAAAAAGCGATGATGGGTTCATCGCTTTTTGGTTTTTTGTGCGTTAATTAATGCGATATAACCAACTTAGTTAATCGACTAAATGCGGTTATTCGTTAATTGCCTCAACCCACATAATACCGACTTCCATTTTTACCACTTTAACCTTCTGTCCTTCCATCAAAGGTTGCTCGCTGCGAACTTTCCATTGAATGCCAGAATAAGCGTGAGTGACATCATCGGTATTAGCATCGACATTACCTTTTAGTACAAAAGTTTGTTGAGCAAAATCAGATTGGTAGTTTTGCTTGGTTTGCCTATTTTGCAATTGCTTAAATGGCTTCCATAACACAACGGCAAATACGATGGTTAAGATTATATTGGTCCAAATTGCATAATGAATGGTGGCATCAATCCAGCCGATATACATGCAAAAACCGCTAATAACCAACGAGAGACCAATAAAGAAAAAGATGAAAGTGGCAAAGCCTAACACTACCACTTCAACAATCAGCGCAATCACGCCAACCGCCATTAATACTTGTGGTAAGTAGCTCACAATCCAATCCATAGTTAAGCCTTATTTTGTTTGTTCAGTGAATGAATAATAGACATTCCTTGCGCAACCAGTGAACTTGCATCGGTGCCGCTGTCTGGGAGTAGTACAACCGAAGACTCTTTGGCAATTGCATGTTTTGCTTCAATCGCTTTCGTTGCCAAATCTAGCTGAATGGCTTTTTGACCTTCTTCGGTATTAGCGGCATCACCTACGGTTTTCAGCGCTTCGGCTTGCGCGTTTGCCACGGCAATAATGGCTTTGGCTTCACCTTCGGCTTTTAAAATTTGTTCAGTTTTATCTGCTTCTGCTGCCAGTACTTGCGCTTGTTTTTTACCTTCTGCAACGTTGATTGCCGCTTGGCGATCGCCTTCCGATTCTAGAATTTGTGCACGTTTAACACGTTCGGCTTTCATCTGAGCTTCCATCGATTCCATGATAGATTGTGGCGGCACAATATCTTTAATTTCATAACGTAGAACTTGAATACCCCAAGGTTCTGCTGCAACGTTAATTGCCGAAACAATGTTGGTATTGAGTACGTCACGCTCTTCAAAGGTTTTGTCTAATTCCATTTTACCGAGTTCAGAGCGCATCGTCGTTTGAGCTAGCTGAGTTACCGCAAAAGCATAGTCATCCACACCATAAGTGGCTTTATAAGCATCAAGCACACGGAAATACAGTACGCCATCAACCACTAACGAAATGTTATCGCGAGTAATGGCTGATTGAGAAGGCACGTCTTGAGCTTGTTCTTTCAAGCTGCGAACTGCTGAGATACGATCAATAAAAGGGATAATGAAGTTAATACCGGCGACTTTTGTGGATTGGAATTTACCAAATCGCTCAACCACCCAAGCCTGGTTTTGTGGCACAAATTTAATGCTGCTTTTTAATATGACAACAACAAGAATAAACAGGACAACAGGGACGATGTTATCGAATATCAGATCAAGAGGATAGTTCATGGCATATTCCTTTAATAATTATGCGTATATCTAAGTAATTTGGATATAAATCTAGTCTACGGTTATTTACGGTAATTAGCTTGTTTGTTTTGAAATTTTGAGTGAGAAAAGGGAGGTTTTTCGAAATTAGAATGTAAGGATGTAATATATACCCAAGTAAAAATGATATCAGGGTAACTGATGCTACCCTGTAAAAATTATAATGGTCGTTAGACTTAACGCAGGTTTTCCAATTGCTGAATGGTCGCTAAAATTTCTGGTGTTAAATTGACTTTTTGATTGGTTTTAAAATCAAACATCATTATGGTAGCGCTGCCTAGAGTGGTCACTTTATTGAACTTCTTACTGACTATCTGATATTTCATGGTGAAACGGTCATCTTGTAAATCCGTGATTTTTGTTCCGACTAATAGAGTATCTGGAAAAGTAACGGGTATTTTATAGCGACAATTGGTCTCTGCTACCACGGGACCGACTTGAGTAATGGCGATATTTTCCATTAAATCGATGTGCTTAAAATAATCAATTCGCGCAGTTTCAAAATAGCGAAAATACGTCACATTATTAACGTGTTGTAGTGCATCCATTTCTCCCCAAGCCACAGTGATTTCGGTTACTACTGGGAAGCCATCAAGTAAGTGATTCATTACTCTTATCCTTAAAAGTCAAACATGTGTTTAAGATAAGTTCACGCTTTTATTTATGCAATCTTATTGTATTAAAAGCGTGAAATCATACTTTCATTTGTGCTTTGGCTGCTTGAATACCCATTTGATAACCACTATCCAGCTTTGCTTTCTTTTTAGTTAAGCGACCAACTGGGAAATCATCTGGTGGCGCAAGGACATGAATGGTGCAATCTTTTGGTGGAAACTGAATAAATTTGATGCTTTTATTGTAGTTTTCGGCACGTTTTAATGCCGCTTCAGCAAGTTTTGGGTTTTGAGCTAAAAATTTACGGGTTAACCAAGGCATTTGGGATGGCTTTTTTTGATATCCAAGTGGCCGAGATAAAATCACTGTGATTTCTTTTGCGCCCATCTTGTAAGCTTGTTCAACGGGAATGGAATCGGCAACCCCACCATCGGTCATTGGAATACCATTTATTACGGGATAGTTGCGATAAGCAACCGGGACGGAACAAGAGGCTTTCAATAGCTCGATAACATTGTCTGGCGTTGATTGAATGTAGTGTGCTTGACCAGTATAAATATCGGTCGTGACGACATACAATGGAGTTGGTTGCTGGTGGAGCAGATCAATATCAATGGGAATTTCATTAATCGTGATGTCCCATAACCAATCAAGATCAAGCCAATGCCCACCACGAACAAAACGTTTAAAATTAATGAATTCTGGGCGACAAGAATAATCAGTAATGACTTTATAGGTTCGATTTTTTTGTTGCGCAAGCCATGAAGCTAAACTAGTTGAACCAGCAGATACCCCAATACAAAAATCAAAGGGGTTATAATTATCATCAATATATTGATCTAAAATTCCAGCGGAAAAGATACCACGCATCGCGCCACCTTCAACCACTAATGCCTTCTGCATAAAATGTTCCTCAAAGCTCAATCGCTATCAATGTAACCAAATATCCCCCTAATATAAACTTTATAAAGAATAATGATATGTTGTTTTTGATTGTAGAATGTAGAAAATTTCTCATGTCTTTGGGTAACAATGATGCGACTTTACTCAAGGAAGAAAAAACTTGGATGAAACCACTAGCAATGGAGGTTGTTCGCCCGTTTTATATTTCATTATTATAACTTTCAGTTGAGCCAGTAAATGTTCAACTAGAGGAATATGATTTTCGTTTAGGCGATCAAGTTATAGAAAGAACACGGAACTGACAGCGTTATCATGAAACAAGAAGCATATACAACAGGTCAACATCAAGTAAGAATTGAAGTTACTAAAACTATAGAAACAATATAAATCTTCTAGTGTTATTAATTCGAAGCCAGAGTAAGTGAGTTACTCTGGCTTTTTTCGATTTAGTACGAACGTTTATTGCGATTAGTGTTATCTATCTTGAACTTTTAATATGGTTACAAAAGCGAGAGCAGTGAGGATCAGAGATGCCCAAAATACGGCTTGGAAACTGTAAAGGTCAGCAATTGTTCCGGCAAAAACACCCCCTAATACCCCTCCTGTTTTAATCGCATTTGAATAAAGTGTTGTGATTTGTCCCATTTTCTTTGGTTTCAAATCTTGGAAATATGAAATGCCCAATGCTGCGGTAACACCAATAAAAATTCCGTTTAGAAGTTGCAA
This sequence comes from Vibrio sp., assembly GCF_048266485.1. GTDB lineage: Bacteria > Pseudomonadota > Gammaproteobacteria > Enterobacterales > Vibrionaceae > Vibrio. Next base: position 99,817 of record NZ_JBLWZK010000001.1, read on the forward strand.
GAAAACAAAACCGATAAAGCTAGTGTTCAAAATAATTCCAATATAAAACAAGCTACCTGCTAATACGGCTACGGAAATGATTCGCTTCTTACCAAAGCGCAGGGCATAACGACCAGATAACAGCATGATTGGGATTTCAATGAATGCAGCCGTTCCCATCATAATGCCGGCAGCCGATGAGTCTAAGTTCATTTCATGAGTGATATATAGCGGCATACTAATGATGTACATATTGTTAGCACAGTACATAAACACGAATGACAGAGCCAATAGCAAAATATTTTTATCACGCCAAATTGAATCATTAGGATCAAATTGGTTCTGTTTCGGTGTCGGTTCAATTTGTGGCAGCGTAAAATGCGTAACTAAACATAAAACGATAAACATACTAGCGGCAAGCAAGAACAATTGGGTAAAACCGATGCCCGTTGCAATGAAAAATGCAATCGGTGGGCCTATTACCCAACCAAGAGAGATTTGCGCCCTGAGCAGTGAGCTAAAGGTTTCGGACGTGTGCGTTCTTCGATCTAGAATTTCTCTAGCAAGTGCAAAAACTTGAGGGATAGAAGCCGATGTTGTGCTGATAAAAATAGCCGATGTAGCGAGTAAAACCCAGTAGTTACGGTTAAATGCAAAAACGATAAAACCTATCGCTCCCATCATATTACAAATTAGAATGAGCTTTTTACGATCTACCCCTTGATCGGACCACCAACCAATTACTTGGCTTACCAATACTCCTGAAACCGTCATCACCATAAAAAACACCCCAATGAGAAAAGGGCGAGCGCCAACTTCTTCGGAGATAAACAAACTCATAGTAGGCATGGTAAATGCCCCTGCAATACCTACAAAAAAGCAGGTAAACAACAAAGATACTGACGTTTGATCAGGTTGATTCCCCGGAAAAAGGGAATAGAGCATTTTTTTCATAAGGTTTTAAAGGAAGGCTTGGGAAATTAGATAAGTGCATGATAGCAAAGCAATGATTGAATAATAACCATAATTTGCAAGATTGTTGAAAATTAATGCTGTTTGGTGTGCCTATCGTAACGAACGTGAATAACACGACTAGAATAGTATTAATATATACCCAAGTAACTTCAAGATGCAGTATAGGGCTTGTTTTATTCTTGCTGAAACTCGCATCTTGAAGTTACTTGGGTATAAGTCGCATAATGGAATTAATAATTTGATTGGAGAAAAAAATTTATGGATGAAAATAATACACCGTTGTTAAATTTACGAACTCTTACTCCTGACGATTATCAAGAACTGGCAGCCTTGATGGATCTCGTCTTCCCTGATGTGGGTGGGGCTTGGCCAGAGTCGACCATTATGGATTTGGTGACTCAATTTCCAGATGGGCAAATCTGTATTGAAGACAGCGGAAAAATGATTGGCGCGGCGTTGACGATGAAGGTGGATTATAGTCGCTTTAGTTTGCCACATAAGAATAGCGATTTGGTTAATGCCAATGATGTTGTTCAGCATAACCCGAAAGGGGATGCGATATACGGGTTAGATGTCTTTGTGCATCCTGATTATCGAGGCTTACGTTTAGGTCGTCGTTTATATGAAGCGCGTAAAGAAATGTGCCGAGCGAATAACTTAAAAGCGATTTTGACCGGTGGCCGAATTCCAGGTTTTAAGCAATATTCCGATCAAATGAGAGTTAGTGAATATATCGATAAGGTCAAGCGCCAAGAAATTCATGATCCAATCTTGTCTTTCCAGCTTTCTAATGATTTTGATATTAAGCGTCTAATGCGTGGCTACTTACCCGAAGACGACAAATCACAAGGTTATGGTACGTTACTTGAGTGGGATAATATTTTTTATGAAGAAGAGGTTGACTCGATTCATGGAACAGAAAAAAGCATTGTCCGTATTGGGGTTGTGCAGTGGCAAATGCGCCATGTGATGTCGCTAGATGATCTGGTCAATCAAGCGGAATTCTTTATTACTTCTCTTGCAAACTACCAGTCTGACTTTGCGTTATTCCCAGAATTTTTCAGTGCTCCGCTAATGGGCCTTGCTTCCGATCTACGTTCTGTAGAAGCGATGCGTTACTTGAGCGAATACTCGGATGAAATTATTCAGCGTTTTTCTCACTTAGCGGTGACGTATAACATCAATATCATTGCTGGTAGTCTGCCTATTCAGCAAAACGGAAAGATGTACAATGTTGCATACATGTTACACCGTGACGGAAGCATCGAAGAGCAATACAAAATACACATTACCCCACATGAAGAATGGGATTGGGTTATTGAAGGCGGCAATACAGTTAAAGTGATTGAAACCGATGCCGGTAAAGTGGGTATTTTGATTTGTTATGATGTGGAGTTCCCAGAACTAGGTCGTATGCTCGCTGAGCAAGGCGTACAAATTCTGTTTGTTCCATTCTGGACTGATACTAAAAATGGTTATTTACGAGTGCGTATTTGTGCTCAGGCGCGAGCGATTGAAAATGAATGTTATGTCGCGATCAGTGGTAGCGTCGGTAACTTACCTCGTGTGGATAACGTGGACATTCAATATGCCCAATCTGCAGTATTTTCACCATCCGACGTTTATTTTCCACATGATGCAATCATTGCAGAAGCCGATCCAAATACCGAGATGATGATCTATGCCGATGTCGATTTATCGAAACTGAAACTTTTGCATAGTGAAGGTTCTGTGACTAACCTGAAGCATCGTCGCCCAGAGCTTTATCAATTCTCACCAGTAAATGAGACGAGAAAAAAGTAAATGAGCAGTAAATGAATAGGGTTTATGCCAAAGGAATCCGAGAGCCGGATCACCGATTGGCATAATCTATTAATAAAATTGTTTAAATCCATTTAGTAAAATCAAGAAATTAGGCGACACTTAGAGGTATATTATAACAATCTCAAGGAGTACTTTATGCCATCATTAAAAGTTCGAGATTACATGCGCCCTAGAGCGGTAACCTTTACTATTGATATGTCGTTGTCTACAGCATTGGATAAAGTATTGAATGCGATTAATATCGGCGGCCCAGTTGTTAACGATAGAAATGAAGTGGTAGGCTTTTTGTCTGAACAAGACTTGCTTAACCGATTAGTTCAAGTCAGTTACCATTGCCAAGATACTCATGTGGTTGGTGATTGTATGCGGACCGAACCTTTGACTATTAGCCCTGAGATGTCAGTGATTGAATTGGCTAATATGATGCAAGAAGGCAAGCCCAAAGTGTATCCTGTCGTAGAAAATAAAAAACTGGTGGGTATTATTTCTCGTCGTGAAGTACTAAAAGCAGTGAGTGATAATTTAGATAATTGCTTTAAGCATCCAGTCTGATTTTCAAAATCATAGATAGTTTGAGTGGATAGAATAGTTAACGAGGTCGCATGTAAAGTGCGGCCTTTTTCATCGTTACACCTTGATTTTTTGTGATGCCAATCGTTTTTCTGTGATTAATTAAATTTATGTTTCATTATTGGTGTGATTGGCGTCACTTATTTGTAAGATGTTCTCGATTAGAGTGGCGACAATGATTTTTTAGAGAAGAATGACTATTCTTATTCGGTTGTTCGTCTCCCAGTTATTCACTTTCTAGTAAAAGTAAGGAGCACATCGTGGCACCAACAGATACTCAAAATGTTTTTCACTTAGGTGTAAATAAACAAGACCTTAACGGCGCAACTTTAGCCATTATTCCAGGTGACCCCGCTCGCGTTGAAAAAATTGCAAATTTAATGGATGAGCCTGAGTTCTTAGCCAGCCACCGTGAATATACCGTGTTTCGCGCCAAACTAGAGGGTAAGCCTGTGGTGGTGTGTTCTACTGGTATTGGTGGCCCTTCAACTTCGATTGCAGTGGAAGAGTTAGCTCAATTAGGCGTTCGTACTTTCTTACGTGTCGGTACTACTGGAGCAATTCAGCCGCATCTTAATGTTGGTGACATGATTGTAACGACAGGTTCGGTTCGTCTTGATGGTGCTAGTCTACACTTTGCGCCGATGGAGTTCCCTGCCGTTGCTGACTTTGATGTGGCAACCGCAATGAAACAAGCCGCGATTGATTCAGGCTGTACGGTTCATACTGGCGTTACTGCATCAAGTGATACTTTCTATCCAGGCCAAGAGCGTTACGATACATTCACAGGGCGCGTGGTTTCTCGTTTCCAAGGTTCAATGAAAGAATGGCAGGAAATGGGTGTATTAAACTTCGAAATGGAATCGGCCACTTTATTAACCATGTGTGCGAGCTCAGGTCTGAAAGCCGGTTGTGTTGCGGGGGTTATTGTAAACCGTAGCCAAGATGAAATTCCAGATCATGAGAAATTAAAACAAACGGAAATTAACTCGATTAAAGTGGTCGTGGAAGCGGCGAGAAAAATGCTTTAAATCGTGTTCTGATTTGTGAGCCAAAACTAACCCAGGGTCCAGATAGACAAGTATTAAATAAGTCTATCTGGGCTTTTTTATATCCAAATTATTTACTTCGTTATAACTTTTCTATTTGTCCGCCGGCTTCATTAAACCAAGCGGTTAGGTGGGTTTTTAAATCTTTTAATTCTTCTGGGCCAATTAACGCTAAACCTAAGTCTTGGGCCCGAGAAATATCGTTATGGCGTAATGGACGAAAACTCACCAACATCGCGCGCGCTTGTAAGCCGCCAAGCAAGTCTCGTAATGATTCCAATTTATAAAGCGTGTCATCACCATCATCACGCATGCCTTTGGTTTTACATTCAATGATATGTAGTTTGTTATTAACCACGGTGGCGACATCCAATTCATTACGGACTTCTCGAGCACCACTTTCACGATAAACTTGCACGTTTAATGAATGATCTTGAATGGTAGGGAGTTCATCTTGAATTTTTCGTACCGTATTGTGCACAAGGTTTTCTAACCACTCACCATTGGAAAAACGCCTCGCATCTTCACTAAAAAACTCAAGAACCCCATTTTGATAGGTGGCGAGTTGAATATCGACTAAATCAGAAATGAGCCAATCAAGCTCTTTGTAGCCTTGTTGTTTTTCGGTCAGTGCTACATCGAGTTTCTGTTCTTTACGGCAAGTGGTTGCTAAATAGTTTAAAGTGGCAAGACCAGGACCCAATTCTAATGCGTTACTCGCCCAGCGTTGGCCTAATTCATGCAGTTTTGCATCGAGAGGGGCAGGGATTTCATGGGTTGGGAATTCACTACGAGCACCAAAAATAGTGAGATAATCGCTAATACGAATATGGTCTTGAACTTGTTGTTCTGGTTTATCATTTGGGTAAAGCCAACATTGACTATCACTGAAAGGCTCGACGACGAAAATAGGCCAATTGTAGCTACGGATGACTTCATAAACTGATAATAAACGGTGCCTTAAACCGCAGCTAGCATTGAGGTAGATCTGCTCATTACGTGTGATGAGTTGTTCAGCAAGCTCTTTAACTTTTGTTTTGATCTCGGAAGTATTGACAGCACTAGGGATTTCAAAAAATTCAGAGCTAATTTTTCGAGACTCAAGCACTTGTTGTAGCCTTTGATACATGCCTCGTTGGGCATCATCACCAATGAATACCATGTGTGTGCATTCAGAACGGTTATCTAAAAGTGGGGTAATTAAACGAACAGGGTCTTGATCTATGATTCCAATATGAACCGCCATGGTTATTCCTTTGTAGCGTATGTCGCTAATCTTTGTTGCTAATGAAATCAACGACTAACCTTTGGTGTGGCTTTCTGAACATGACACAAGAAAGGTAAGTCGTCGAAACGTTTATAGGCCCATATAATCACATTGTGTAGATATAAATGTTTGAAAATTGAAAAGTTCAGTGATTTAGGCTCTACCTTTAATATGTAGCTACATTTTTACAATAACAAGTATTAACCCTATTTATTGCTGTATTAACTAGACTACAAAAAAGAGTAGAGGTTCCAAAATAAAATGAGAGTGAGTTGATTTTCACTTGAAATATCAGTTGCCTAAATCTTTCTGTAAGTAGATAAAATATTGTTATCTCACGATGCTTAGCGCATACTTAGATACTCAAGTCACTTCAAGATGGTAGCGATGAATTCTCGATCTTGAGGATATTCAAATAAACTCATTAAACACGATGGCAGTTGGAGATTAAAATGGCTGAAGAAACAATATTTACTAAGATCATTAATAAAGAAATTCCTTCCGATATGTTGTATCAAGATGACCTAGTTACTGCCTTTCGTGATATCAACCCAAGAGCACCAAGCCATATTTTAATTATACCGAATAAGCTGATCCCAACGACTAACGATGTTGAAGAAGAAGATGAATTGGTGATGGGCCGTTTGTTTACTGTTGCGAAGAAGCTTGCCAAGCAAGAAGGCATTGCTGAAAATGGTTACCGTTTAATTGTGAATTGTAATGCCCATGGTGGGCAAGAGGTTTATCACATCCACATGCATTTAGTTGGTGGTGAGCCTCTAGGGCCAATGCTAGTTAACTAAATACCCTTTATACTTGAAGTTGCAGCTTTGTTGGCGGGTTCATTTGCCCCCTATCGTTTTATTCAAGAAAGTCATAGGTTATCTATGCTTATGGGCCCCCAGTTCATTTGTCGCCTCATCGCAACTCCAATTATTTTGGGTATGGTTTTTAGGCTTTTAAGCGAACTGAATAACCGTAAACGTGATTAAATTAATGCAAATTCTAATCTTAAAAAACATGGATGTGATGCCTTGGCATAAAGTGGTTAAAGCCAGTTTGGCTGTATTTTTTAGCATGACATTGAGTGCCTGTGCCAATCTTTCGGTGGGGGGCTTATTTAGTCATTACTCGGCACAAAATGAAGACGTCTATAAAGATGTTGAAAGTGGCGATTATAAAAGTGCGGAATCGGAACTGGTGGAATCTGAGGTTGGTGGGCCAGTTTTAAGTAATATGGAAAAGGGTCGAGTGTCTTTTCTTGCTGAAAACTATCCGAGTAGCTTTACCGCTTTTCAGCTAAGTGACAAAGCGGTAAGAGTGTTAAACGATCGTGCTACGGTTTCACTTTCAGAAAGTGCGAATCAAGCGGGCTCTTTGGCGACTAATGATAATTTAACCACTTATGAACCTGCTGATTATGAATTAGGCTATTTGCATTTATACTTAGGGTTAAACTACTTACAGAAAAACGATTTGCAAGGCGCATTGGTTGAAATGCGCCAAGCAAATCAGGTTCAGGAAAAAGCTAAAAAGCGTCGAGAAGATGAGCTGAAAAAGGCTCAACAAAATATGAAAAATAATGGAGTACAGCCAAACTTAGGCAGTATTCTTTCGCAATATCCAGATGCAGGTAAAACCTTGCAGGCTGTCCAAAATGGTTATTTGCTGTATTTGTCAGCGGTGCTCTATGAGGCTGACAATCAACTAAATGATGCTTATATTGACTATAAACGTGCATTAGCGGTCAATCCTAATAACCGAGAAATTATTGATGCAACCATTCGAGTAGCTAAGCGGTTAGGGATGCGTCAAGACCTTAATTCTCTACTCAAGCAATATGATGAACCTAAATCGGTACCGCAAGGTTATGGGCAGGTTATAATTGTAGATGAGCGAGGAATTGTGGCTCAGCGTGGAAATTGGCGTTTATCTTTGCCGATATGGGATAGCTCAGGTAAAACCAAGTTTTATAGTGTAGCGTTGCCAGTTTATAAAAACGTCAAAGTACAGAACTTCTCACCGGCAACCTTAGATGGTGATCCATTAAAATCGAGTATTTTAGCCGATACAAACTTGATGGCACAAAATGATTTGAGTGAACGTATTCCAGCGATGGTTCTTAAACAAGGTTTAAGGTTATATACTAAAGATCAGTTAAGATACCAAGCGGCGAAAGCCGATGATTCAGGTATATCTAGTACTTTAGTGAATATCTGGAATGTTGTGACAGAGCAACCGGATACTCGCAGTTGGCAAACATTACCTGCTCAGGTGTTTAGTAGTAGTGCATATTTGACAGCAGGACAACATACTATCTCTGTGGGTGGTGAACAATATGCAATTGATATCAAAAAGAATCAACGTACCTTTGTCTGGCTTTCACGCCAAGGGAATGCAATGACAATTTGGCACAAACAATTAGGAGCAATTCGATGAAAAAATGGTTAGTAGCAGGCTTAGGCCTAGTGGCATTAGCTGGATGTTCAAGTAGCAATACTGCAGGATTGCGCATCGATAGTGCCAGCCAACAAGTTTTATACAGTGATTCTGCGTTAGATGATGACCTGACGATTGATAATATCGACACTCAGGAAAATAATGGTAATACTCGCGGTTTGGTGAAAATTACCAATAACTCTCAAGATACACAAAATCTTCAATACCGCTTTTATTGGTATGATGACCAAGGTCTGGAAGTGAATGCAAAGCAAGGTGCTTGGCGTCAATTTATTCTACGCGGATATGAATCAATGACTTTAAGTGAAGTGTCTGTGAACCCGAATGCGACTGATTTTCGTATTCAAATTCGCCCACAAGATTAATCAAAGGAAGTAACACATGAAGAAAACGGCAATTGCATTAATAGGTTTAGCAGTCATTCTGGGTGGTTGTTCTAACAAGGTTCAGTATGGTGATGCTAACGCTGCTGAAACAACAACCGTAGATTTTGGTTCAACAGATTTACAAAAAATCGCTAATGAGATGGTAGATAGTATGCTTTCTTCTGGCTCAGTTGCCGCGATTAAAGGCCGTCCGATTGCTTACGTGGATAGTATTCGAAACAAAACCAGCGAGCATATCGATACAGAATCAATCACTGACTCAGTGAGCACCAAGATGTTGAATTCTGGTAAGTTTCGTTTTGTTGATATGACCAAAGTAGAAGATGTTCGTAAGCAACTTAACTTCCAAAATAACGATGAATTAGTTGATCAAACAAGTGCAATTAAGTTTGGTCAAATGATGGGTGCTCAATACATGTTATATGGCAACTTATCTAGCATTGTTAAAGAAGCAGGTAATAATAAAGATGTTTACTACAAAATGACAATGCGTTTAATGGATTTAAAAACGGGTCTGATCGAATGGGCTGATGAAACTGAAATCCGTAAGCAAAAGTCGAAAAGTCTATTTGGTCTGTAATATTGTTTATACTTAAGTAATGTCAGGATCATGGGTTTGAAAGAACACTACATTAAGCAAGATTCAAGCTTAATCGATCTACAAGCTCAGTGGCCTGAAAGTATTTCAAATATTCAACCATTACAAGGTGGATTAACCAACCAGTGTTGGAAAATCACTACCTCATGTGGTCGTCAGTATGTATGGCGGCCACATTCTATTTCTACTCAATTCTTTTCTATAAACCGTTCCAATGAATTCGAAATTCTCAATGCACTTGAAAGCTTTGATTTATCACCAAATGCTAAAGCCTTATTACCACAAGGCTTATTGGTCGAGTGGGTAGATGGCGTGACTTTAATGGAGCAACATAATGCACCATTGTCATTGCTTGTGATGAAGTGCCTCGTTTCTCTTCATCAATATCCGATTCTTCAAGTTCATTCCTTGCCTATTTTCGATTATCAATGTTGTATTGCAAACTATTGGCAGGCATTACCGAGTCAACAACAAACACAGCGTTATCAGCAGTGGTTTGAGCTTTTTTATCAGCAATATAATGAGTTAAAAAATCGTACAGAATCAATTTTAGCGCCTTGTCTCTGCCATTTTGATCTAGGTCGCTATAATATTATCCAAAAGCCTGATTTAGGGTTAGTGGTGATTGACTGGGAATATGCAGCAATTGCTAGCCCTGTGGTCGATTTAGCGACGACGATTTTAGCTGAACAACTTAATGTTGAAGACAGTGTTGAATGTTATTTGGCGCTTAGTCGTTTAGATATCGATAAGACCCAATTCATTGTTATTGTAGAAGAATGGTTACCATATTTACGCTTTATGGCGTTGCTGTGGCATCAAGTAAACTTTTCTATACATCAGCGAGCATCAGATAAGCAAGCGATCGAAGTGTTAACTCAGCAGTTAGAATTGTCTGAATCGTAGTATTCTGGTCGGAAGAGCGAACATAGGTCACTTTTCTTAATATCTTCATTAATAAACCATACTATTCATGGTAGATTAAATTATCGAACGAGAACTGAGGATGGTTCAATGATTATTTATTTACATGGCTTTGATAGCACAAGCCCAGGGAATCATGAAAAAGTATTACAGCTTCAATTCATCGATGAAGATGTTCGCTTTATCAATTACAGTACACTTCACCCGAAACATGATATGCAGCACTTGTTAAAAGAAGTGACTAAAGTGGTTGAGCAAACTGATGACTCATCACCGCTTATCTGTGGCGTTGGCCTAGGCGGTTACTGGTCAGAACGCATCGGCTTCCTATGTGGCATTAAACAAGCTATTTTCAATCCTAATCTCAACCCAGAAGATAATATGCAAGGTCGTATAGATCGCCCTGAAGAATATTCTGATATCGCGACTAAATGCATTAAAGATTATCGCGAGAAAAATAAAGATAACTGCTTAGTATTTTTATCTCGCAATGATGAAATCAGAGATAATCAAGATAGCTATGAGGCATTATCGCCATACTACAAGGTGATATGGGATGACGCTGAAAAACATAAATTTAAGAAAATCTCTCAACACTTGCAAATGATTAAAGCCTTCAAACAATCTTAATTTATCTATTCAACTGACTGGGTATACCCTAATTACAAATTGTTACTATAAAGAAGAGCTAATAATTGGCTCTTTTTTATTAATCGTCACTTTCTATTGATCCTACTTTAGGTCTGGATATAATGAGCTAGATCAAATTTTACCAATAAATAGAATGAAAAATAACCGTTACGTCACAATTTGATCTCACCGATACATACAACTTTTTCATCATCTCAAAGGTGACCTTTTTAGGTTTAGTCTACACGCTAAACCTCATCGTATCGAAAAACATGAAGAATTTATCAGTTGAGTTTAGTAGAGACTGGGCTGAATCAATTTTATCTTTATATATTTAGGAGTGTCTGATGACGCGAATCGTTGTAGTAGGTGGTGGTGCTGGTGGTTTAGAGCTTGCCACAAAATTAGGTCGAACATTAGGTCGTAAGAGACGCGCGAGTATTACTTTAGTAGACCGTAACGGAAGTCACTTATGGAAGCCATTATTACATGAAGTGGCAACCGGTTCTCTGGATGAAGGTGTGGATGCATTAAGTTATCGTGCTCATGCCAAAAATCATCATTTTGATTTTCAAATGGGTAGTCTAGATGGTATTGACCGTGAGCGTAAAGTTATCTCACTAAGTGAAATCAAGGATGAGAATAATGATCTGCTGATCCCGAGCCGTGAAATTGAATACGATATTCTGGTATTAGCGATTGGCTCTAAATCAAATGATTTTAATACTCCTGGCGTAAAAGAAAACTGCATCTTTTTAGATAGCCCAGAGCAAGCACACCGTTTCCGTAAAGAAATGAATAACTTGTTCTTAAAGCTTCATGCGAAACATGGTGATGGCAAAGTGGATATCGCGATTGTTGGTGGTGGGGCAACCGGCGTAGAGCTGTCTGCTGAACTGCATAATGCAATTAAAGAGCTGCACACATACGGCTTTGAAGATTTAGATTCAAGTAAATTGAACGTGAACCTAGTTGAAGCGGGGGAGCGTATTTTACCTGCGTTACCACCACGAATTTCATCAGCAGCACACAGTGAGTTAACAAAGTTAGGCGTAAATGTTCGTACTGCGACTATGGTGACGAAAGCGGATGAACAAGGCTTAATTACCAAAGACGGTGAGCGTATTCCTGCTCAACTAATGGTATGGGCGGCAGGTATTAAAGCGCCTGATTTTATGAAAGATATCGCAGGTTTAGAAACCAATCGGATCAATCAGTTGATCGTGAAAGATACACTACAATCAACACGTGATGATGATATTTATGTGATTGGTGATTTAGCCTCTTGCCAGCAAAAGAATGGATCTTTTGTACCTCCTCGTGCTCAAGCTGCACACCAAATGGCAAGTTTGGCTTATCGCAATATTGTGGCACAAATTAATGGTCATGCATTGAAAGCGTATACTTATAAAGATCATGGTTCACTTGTGTCATTAAGCCGCTTTTCTACCGTGGGTAGCTTAATGGGCAACTTAACAAAAGGTTCTATGATGATTGAAGGTCGTATTGCGCGAGTCGTATACATATCACTCTACCGTATGCACCTAATGGCTTTACACGGCTGCTTTAAAACTGGCTTGATGATGTTAGTAGGGCGAATTAACCGAGTGTTACGTCCAAATCTTAAGCTGCACTAAGAGTCATCGCGATTTAATTATCTAAAATGAAAGCCCATCATTATAATGGGCTTTTTTGTATTTGTTTCGTTATACAAATCTCGCTAATTATATGATCATTCTTACTTATACAGTGAACATTAATCTGGAATAAAAGAAAATACGATTCCATCTTTCGGCTTTCCTTCGAATAAATAGCGATTACGAGCCAGCCCTTCTTTTTCTGCTCCGCAATTTAACGCGACATGATGACTGGCAATATTGTCAGGGTCACAGATACACTCAAGACGAGTAAGACGTAATTCGGTGAAGCAAAAATTAATGAGGGCTAACAGAGCTTCTTTGGCATAACCGTTTGATTGGTGTTGGTCGCATATCCAATAACCAATCGTTCCCATATTGAAGCTAAGTGATAGATCAGTTAATGCCACCATACCAATAAAATCATCGGTTTGTTGATGGTAGATACCAAATCCGTAGGCATTATTTTTCAACCAGTTTAAGCGGGTATGCATCAGAAAATCTGTTGCTTCTTCAACGGTGAATGCTAAATGACACCAATCAAGCCATGGGTAGAGAGAAGGGGAGAATTTAATCGCATCAGCAAAGCGTTGATTTTCATCAGCATGGATCATGCGTAATCTTAACCGAGCGGTCAGTAAGGTATGATCTGGGGTCATCGTTCACCTGCCATGATGCAATTAAAAAGAGGCCATGGGGGCCTCTTGATTCGAAGTTACTTTATTACCCTTTGTACTTGAATCCGCAGCTTTGTTGACAGCACTCATTCAATCCAATCATTTAGGTAGGCTAAACTCATGGGGTCTCATTCACTTGTCGCTTCACTGAAACTCCAATTACTTTGGGTACAAACTAGTATTACAGCTTACGAATATTGATAATCACGCCTAGGAATGGATTATCTAAGTAGTGTACTTCACCACTTCTAATTTTTCGTTTTTGCTGCATACGGTAACTATTTAAAAAGTCTTGGACTTCGACTTTTGGTTTAACTGGCTCTAGGTTTCCTACTTGAACATTTTCATCGCTATCTTCAGTCGATGGGTCGATCACTGAGTCTTGTAATACGACTTCATTTTGTCCAGGAATGCGTAAGTCTAGGTTAGTTTTCAAGTATAGGTAGTGTTGTACATAAACCTGGACTGTACCATCTAGCTCATATAATGGCTTTTTTTCAATGGATGTCGGAGTACCATCTTTGGCAATCTCTTTAAGAGAGCGACCATCCGGTGCGAATCTATCCGAAAAATCCTCACCCGCTTGGATGTGTAAAACTGGTGATGTGCTTTCACCTCGGTCATTTTGATACCAAGTTATATGAACTAATGGCTTAAATCCTGCGTGACGGTCTAATGCTTGGTATTGTCTATTCAGCTTGTAATAACCACTCGAAAGTAGGCCTGCTTTATGCTGCGACATTAAGTTGCTATCACGGTATGAAAATGCGCGTTCAAAATTAATCGGCTCAAGGTTTTGTGGCCAAAACTCGTTAACTTGTGATGGCTCCACATTACGCTTAAAGATGATCATTTCGATAGCAAAAGATCGTGCAAATGTTGGTAATGAAACAAAAACCAATAGGAATATAATCAGTTTTTTCATTGGTACTCCGTAATCAAAGATACTTCTATTCTAGATTTCTAATGTAGATAGTACCTTAGCTAATATAATAAATGATGTACTTATTGCTAAGTTACATAGCGTTTAGCCAATTTTTGGTAAACGATTTTGTTGAAAGTTGGCCAGTAAATCGTTAATGAAACTGATTCGTTCCCGTCTATCTGTTAATGGTACAGTAAACTTGAACTTAGTGGGGCCTTCCATTGCAAATTTTTTCGGCGATGATTGGAGTAATTGTACCAAGAATGCTGGGTTAATGTTTGCATTTGGTGAAAACTCAATAAAACCACCTTTGTCATGTGCTTCAATTTTTTTCGCTTGTATTCTAGCAGCTTGAAGCTTTATTTCACTGATCACTAATAAGTTTTTCGCCGCATCCGGTAAGCTGCCAAAGCGATCAATCAGTTCCACTTTCATTTCTGCTAGTTCCGACTCACTATTCACACTGGCAATACGCTTGTACATAGATAAACGAGTATTGATGTCGGGAATGTAGTCATCTGGCAGTAATGCTGGTAAGCGTAATTCTACTTCAGTTTGTTCACGTAAAAGTTCGTCTAATGACAATTCTTTGCCTTCTTTTAACGCATTGACCGCTTGTTCTAGCATTTCCATGTATAACGAGAAGCCGACCGATTGAATTTGTCCGCTTTGATCGTCACCTAATAACTCACCTGCGCCACGAATTTCTAAATCGTGAGTGGCTAGTGTAAAGCCTGCACCTAGGTCTTCTAATGAGGCAATCGCATCCAAACGTTTCACTGCATCTTTGCTTAACGCTTTTGGATGTGGCGTTAATAAATAAGCATACGCTTGGTGGTGCGAACGACCAACACGACCACGTAATTGATGAAGCTGTGCTAAACCGAGTTTATCCGCGCGATCCATAATGATGGTATTGGCGGTTGGCACATCGATACCGGTTTCGATAATGGTGGTACAAACCAGCAAGTTAAAGCGCTGGTGGTAGAAATCATTCATGATGCCTTCCAGTTCACGTTCGCGCATTTGTCCGTGGGCGGTGATCACGCGTGCTTCTGGAATTAATTTAGCTAAATCTTCGGCAACTTTTTCTATGGTTTCGACATTGTTATGTAAGAAATAGACTTGGCCACCGCGCATAATTTCACGCAGTACTGCTTCGCGAATCACACTACCTTCACTTTGACGGACAAAGGTTTTGATGGCTAAACGTCGTGCTGGTGGAGTGGCGATAATCGATAAATCACGCATACCACTCATTGCCATGTTCAAAGTACGAGGGATCGGTGTAGCGGTGAGTGTCAAAATATCCACATCGGCACGCATCGCTTTTACTTTTTCTTTCTGGCGCACACCAAAGCGGTGTTCTTCATCGACAATCAATAAACCGAGATCGCGGAATTTAATATCATCTTGCAGCAGTTTATGGGTGCCGATAATGATATCGACTTTACCTTCAGTGATATCATTTAAAATCTGCTTTTGTTCCTTAGCTGATTTAAAGCGCGATAACACTTCAACTCGTACCGGTAGGTTGGCGAAACGATCACGGAAGTTTTCAAAATGTTGTTGAGCAAGTAGGGTGGTTGGCACTAGTACTGCAACTTGCTTACTGTTATCCACTGCAAGGAATGTTGCTCGCATAGCTACTTCGGTTTTACCAAAACCAACATCACCACAGACGAGTCTATCCATGGCCTTTGCTTGGCACATATCGGAGAGAACTGCATTAATCGCCATAGACTGATCATCGGTTTCTTCAAACGGGAAAGTGGCTTTAAAGTGCGCGTATTGTTCTTTATCGTGAATGAACTTAAAGCCCTTTTTGATTTCACGTTTGGCGTAAACATCTAACAATTCTGCTGCTACATCACGGACTTTTTCTGCGGCGCGTTGACGAGCTCTATTCCAAGCATCACTACCCAGTTTATGTAATGGAGCGGTTTCTTCTGCACCACCTGAATAACGACTGATTAAGTTGAGGGAGGATACTGGAACATACAGTTTGGCATTATTTAAGTACTCAAGGGTGACATATTCGGTGGCGAGCCCACCAGCTTCTAAGGTTTGTAAACCAATATAGCGACCGATACCGTGATCGAGATGCACTACAGGTTGACCGGGTTTTAATTCTGCAAGATGGCGAATTACGGTATCGCTATTGACCGCTTTACGATCTTTTTTGCGACGCTGGATCACGCGGTCGCCAAGTACATCACTTTCACAGATAAAGGTAAAATCAGGCGAATGATGAACAAAGCCGTGTTCAGTTGAGCCGAGTATTAGAGAGTACTTTTGTTTAGATGCTAATGCTTGGGAAAGGTTGTCACATTCTTTCGGTTTTATTTTTATTGGGCTTAATAGCTCATTTAATGTTTCACGGCGACCTTCTGATTCTACCGAGAAGATCACCTTACCTTGCGGGGTGTCAGTTAAGTATTGCTCAAGATATTGACGCAGTGCGATAAGTGGCTCTTTAAGCTGGTGCTGGGCATGTAAATTAGGCAGAGGAGTAACGGAAGCGTTTTTACGGCCAGCTTTGTCTTCTACCGCTTCAACTGATAAGGCTACTTGAGGCATACCTTTGAAGCAGCTAAATAGTTCATTTTTCTTTAACCATAATTCATGAGGCTCAAGTAATGGGCGAAGTGGATCAACTTTACGTTGTTCAAAACGGTATTCAGCATCGGCTAAAAAGGTATCAATACTTTTTTCAAGTTCACCAAGCGTCAGTAGCAAGGTGTTTTCTGGTAGATAGTCGAATAAGGTATCGGTATGCTCAAAGAACAATGGTTGCCAATATTCGATGCCAGCAGGCCAAGTGCCTTTTGATACTTGCATATAAACGGATTCAGGTTCACGTCGCGCTTCAAAACGTTGACGCCAGCGAATGCGAAAATCTTCTATCGCCGCTTCAGTAGTTGGAAACTCATGAGCAGGTAGTAGACGAATGTCTTGTATATCTTCTATCGTGCGTTGAGTTTCAGCATCAAAGGTACGGATACTATCGATTTCATCATCAAAAAAATCGATTCGATATGGGTTATCACAGCCCATTGGGAAAAGGTCGATAATCGAACCTCGGCTGGCGTATTCACCCGGGCCA
Organism: Vibrio sp.; assembly: GCF_048266485.1. Lineage (GTDB taxonomy): Bacteria > Pseudomonadota > Gammaproteobacteria > Enterobacterales > Vibrionaceae > Vibrio. The sequence continues at coordinate 116,824 of NZ_JBLWZK010000001.1, forward strand.
AACACTTGATCAACATGGCGATAACCAGAACTTTCCAGTTGCATACGTAGTTTGTCGAGTGAATAAAGATCGCCATTTTTGACCATTAATGTGGTTTTGAGTAGGTAATCTTTCGGTGATTGACGCTGTAATAGTGTGCTGATTGGAATAATGATTAAGCCGTTTTGCTGCGTTGGTAATTGATACAGCTGCGCGATACGGTCTGAAATAATATCTTGATGCGGAGAAAAGTTATCATACGGCAGCGTTTCCCAATCAGGGAATAAAGACACCGAATGATCGGTGAACTGGCTTACTTCGTGCTGCAGCTTTATCGCTATTTGCGGATCAGGTACAGCAAGTAATGTGACTCCTGAATGTTGTTCGCTAAGCTCTGCAATGGAGAGTGCGAGTGAACCGCCGACTAATTGGCCTATGTGCTTTTTGTCACCAGCTTTAGTTGGCAGTGGCAGTTGCAAGAGAGAAGACGCTGACGTGGATGAAATTTCAGACATAATTCGATTAGGCTTTTATAAATTGAATGTTGCGCTAGTTGTAGCACTTTGAGTGGTTTGATTATCGTCATGTAGGCAAACTAATCAAGGGAATGTGCACAATTGTTGTTTTTTAATCAATTTCTCACCACTAATAGTAAGAAGTATGTGAATTATTGCGTTTGCTATTTGTAAAATGGTCAGAGATAGAATAACGATGATCATATTCAATTTGCCTTGCCTAAAGCTTGTTTTATTCTTGCTGAAACTTGCACCTTGAAGTTACTTGGGTATATGCTCCGGTTTCATTATTTTATTCAGGGATTATTGGAATGTTTCACCCAGTTTCGGCCTATATTGGTTTGCGGTATTTGAAAGGTCGATCAGGCGATAAATTCAGCCGATTTGTCTCGTATATGTCGACCGCCGGTATTTCTATCGGTGTTCTATCTCTTGTGACGGTATTGTCCGTGATGAATGGCTTTGAAGGGCAACTAAAGCAAAAAATTCTCGGCGTGCTTCCTCAAGCTGTGATCTCACAAGCCGATGATAAAACCCTAATCTCAGATACGCCACCCGCTTTCCTAAATGCTATCCCCCATGTTGAAGATATTTCTCCCATTGTGCGTAGCGAAGCGATTATCCAAAGTTCAACTAAGTTAAGCGCAGGTTTAATGGTCGGCATTGAGCCAAGAGAGCAAGATCCTATCGCAAAACGTATGATGATGGGGCAAGTCTCACAATTAACACCGGGAAGTTATCACGTCTTTCTAGGTCACACTTTAGCCAGAACATTAAATGTGAATGTTGGATCTAAAGTGCGATTAATGGTGACGAACGCTAGCCAATATACACCGCTAGGGCGCATTCCTAGCCAACGTAATTTTACTGTGGCGGGCATCTTTAATACCGGCTCTGATGTTGATGGCATGTTGATGGTCACTAATATCGAAGATGCAGGACGTTTATTGCGTTATTCCAGTGATCATATTTCAGGTTGGCGATTATTTTTTGATGACCCATTTGTGGTGGCTGGTTTAGCACAACAAGTGAAAAACAATGATTTATTACCTGAAAAATGGTTTTGGTCTGATTGGCGTGATCAACGTGGTGAACTATTTCAAGCAGTACGTATGGAAAAGAATATGATGGGCTTGATGTTAGGGTTGATTATCGCGGTGGCGGCGTTCAACATTATTTCAGCGTTAATTATGGTGGTGATGGAGAAGCAATCAGAAGTCGCCATTTTGAAAACCCAAGGCATGTCGAATCATCAAATATTAGCGATATTTATGGTGCAGGGCGCGAGTAGTGGGGTGATTGGTGCACTAGTCGGTGGACTACTAGGCACACTACTGGCAGCGAATCTAAACAATGTGATGAGCGCTTTAGGTTTGTCATTGTTTGCGCCGGGCACGGAACTGCCCGTGGTGATTGAACCGCTTCAGGTTACGGTAGTGATCATTCTTGCTATTGGCTTGAGCTTATTGGCGACCTTATTTCCATCTTATCGCGCCGCTTCGGTTAAACCGGCAGAAGCGCTTCGTTATGAATAACACTTTCTCAAAGGCTGCGATTATTTACGCGGCTTTTTGGCTACAAGGCAAGACATTATGAATCCTTTATTAAGCTGTCAAAATATAAGTAAAACTTACCAAGAAGGAAACCTTGAAACTGAGGTGTTAAAAGGGGTGAGTTTATCCATCAATAAAGGTGACTTCTTAGCCATTGTTGGCTCTTCTGGCTCGGGTAAAAGTACCTTGCTACATATTCTTGGCGCATTAGATGACGCCAGTAATGGTGATGTAACGGTACTCGGCCAATCTTTATTGCGTTTATCGGGTAATAAACAAGCCAAGTTACGTAATCAACATATCGGTTTTGTGTATCAATTCCATCACTTACTTGCTGATTTTACTGCTTTAGAAAATGTCGCCATGCCATTATTGATTGGTAAGCAGAAAGCCGATGTTGCAAAACAAAAAGCGAAATCGGTGTTAGATAAGGTGGGGCTAGGTCATCGTTTAGAACACCGTCCATCTGAGTTGTCAGGTGGTGAAAGACAACGTGTGGCGATTGCGCGCGCATTAGTTAATGAGCCGGATCTTGTGTTAGCTGATGAACCAACGGGTAATCTTGATCAAAAAACGGCGTTAGAGATTTACGATTTGATGCGTCAACTTAATCGTGATTTTGGTACCGCGTTTTTAGTGGTTACCCATGATAATCAATTGGCCTTAAAAATGGATAAGCAATACACCATGCAAGACGGCGTACTTGATTGGAATGAAAATACTGTCATCACTCATCATACAGAACAAGAGTCGGGCGAGTAATTATGTTTTTATCGTTATTCATTGGTTCTAAATTTAGCCGTGCCAAAGAACGTAATAAGCTGGTTTCGTTTATCTCGCTATCTTCTACTATTGGTATTGCCGTGGGTGTGGCGGTGATTATTGTCGGTTTATCAGCAATGAATGGTTTTGAACGTGAATTAGAAAACCGCGTGCTGTCGGTGATCCCACAAGCTGAAATGGAAGGGGTCAAAGAGCCGATTCAAGATTGGAAAAAAATTGCATCGATTGCCAACAAAAATGAACAAGTGAAAGCGGTCGCACCATATGTTCGTTTTACGGCCTTGCTAGAGCGCGGCAGCAAACTTAAAGCGGTGGAAGTTCGCGCAGTCGACCCAGATTATGAACGTGCGGTCTCCAACCTTTCTAAATTTGTCGATAAACAAGCATGGCAAAACTTTAGAGCTGGTCAAAATCAAATCGTGCTAGGCAAAGGGGTTGCTGACAAACTGAATGTGAAAGTCGGCGATTCAATCACCATATTAATTCCCCCAGCGTCTTCAAATGGTCAGATACAACTGAGTGCACCGAAACGTGTACGAGTTCATGTGGTGGGGTTTTTAACACTAGGTGGTCAAATCGATCATGGTTTAGTGATGATCCCACTAGAAGATGGTCAGAACTATATGAAGATGGGTAAAGGCGTCAGCGGCGTATCTTTAAAAGTGGAACCTGTCTTTGAAGCTGACCGTATCATTCGTGAAGTTGGCGCAACTATTCCCGTTTATGCCTACCTGAAAAGTTGGAAAGAGAAGTACGGCTTTTTACACCATGATATTCAAATGGTACGCACGATTATGTACTTAGTGATGGTGCTCGTGATCGGTGTGGCAAGTTTTAACATTGTATCGACCTTGATGATGGCCGTGAAAGACCGAGCTTCTGATATTGCTATTCTACGCACAATGGGGGCCAGTGATGGTCTAATCAAACGTATTTTTGTTTGGTATGGCGTGATGTCTGGCGTGTTAGGTAGTGTGATTGGTAGTGTCATTGGTGTGCTGGTGGCGTATAACCTTACGCCGATGGTTAAAGGATTAGAAACTATCATAGGCCATCAATTCTTATCGGATGATATTTACTTTATTGACTTTCTACCTTCGCTCGTATCATGGCCGGATGTGTTATTAGTGTCTGGTACCGCAATTACTTTGAGTTTATTAGCCACTTGGTATCCAGCGTCAAGAGCGAGTAAATTGAATCCGGCAACGGTTTTAAGTGCGAAATAAATAACGTAACTCGAACGCTGCGCTTTTCGTTTCTCGTCGCTCGATGTTGTCGCTTTAATCGGGGTGAACAGTTAGGCCTCGAGACACGAGAAGTGAAACGCCCGAGAGCCGAGCGTCGTAAGTTGTCTCAAAAAAAAGAGTGCTATCAAGTTTGTTCATTTAGAACGCTAACTTGATAGCACTTTTTTTATTTGTCTGAATGTTGAGTGACGATAATAGCTGAATTATCTATTTGATAGGTTATCGTAAACGGCGTTTTTTCCAGCTACGAACAACAGAGTAGCGCCATAAACCTTGGATGCCGAAATAGCCGAGGATGGCAAGAACGACACCGCAAACGAAACAACCTAATAATAACGGTGGCCCAATAGTGTTGATTTGTTCAATAAAGAAATTCCAAGTTAGCTCAAAATGGAAAGCTTGTTCAGGGGTTTTCATCAGCCATGCGCCTACGTGATAAGCAAAGTAGAATAAAAATGGCATGGTGATTGGATTACTTACCCAAACTAAAGCAACTGAAAGGGGCAAGTTGACACCACATAAAATAGCGGCACCAGAAGCCATAAGCATTTGGCTTGGCAGTGGGATAAAGGCAATAAATAAACCAACAGCAAAAGCGCCGGCTGCTGAGCGTCTATTTAAGCTCCACAAATTGGGATTATATAAAACGCTACCAAAAATCTTTAAGGCTTTTTGGCTCTTGATTGTCTCATGGTCTGGCATGAAGCGTTTAATCAATTTCTTTGGCATAAATGGTGGCTCATATTAATCGCAATTATATTCTGATCGGCTTGATGTTTGGGGCTGCAAGTGGTGCGTTGTGGCCATTCATGCCGACACTCAATTGGTTGATGCCGATTGTAGTACTATTTCTTGTTCTTTTCTTCATAAAAAATGCTTTCTTCACAAAAGATAGACATTGTATAGAAGATGCTTTCGTTACCCCAAATAGCTATTTTATAAAAGAACGTTACTTCAAAATATTGAGCTATTTAGTTCAAGGTTTACTGTTGGGTTGCTTTACGGTGATTGTTCATGGAAATCATTATCGTCATGTGACAGAAACACTCTTTTCCCAAGGCACCTCTGTCACAACCCAAGCTAAAGTGATCAGTTTTGTTCAGCCTGCGGTGCATGGTCAACAAATGCTCTTATCAATACAACGCATTAATAATATTGATTTACCGATCTACGCACGTCCTACGGTGAAGACATTTTTTGATCGACCAGAAGAGAATCAGCCGCAACTTGGGGAGGTTTGGCAGTTTCAAATTCAAGTTAAACCCATTACTGGTCAATTAAACGATGTGGGTTTTGATAGCGAACAATATTATGTCTCTAATCAATGGCACGGTAAAGCGGTTATTGAGCCAAAAGACGGTTTAAATTTTCGAATAAAAATAAGCGATTCCTGGCGCTTATGGTTACACGAAAAAGCGATCGCCTATCTGAATGAATTGGATTCAAAAGCCTTTATTATTGCACTGGCTTTTGGTGATAGAAGCTTGATGTCCGATCAGCAATGGCAACAGTTACGAGATTCTGGTTTGTCACATCTCATGGCGATTTCTGGATTACATATTGGACTCGCTATGGCTATCGGTTGGAATATCGGTCGTATTATCAAATCACTACTATGTCACCTAACACACTCTTTATCTTCTATCTTTCGACTGATTCCCTTGTTTATTAGTTTTACAGTTGCTTTGCTTTATGCCTACTTAGCAGGCTTTGCACTACCAACACAACGGGCTTTGATTATGGGCGGGCTAGTTTTATTTATGTTGGCAAGCGGTATTCATTGGTCAGTGTGGCAAATCCTATTGTATAGCTTGTGTTTAATACTTGTCTGTCAACCTATGTCGGTTCTGCAAACAAGTTTCTGGCTATCCTTTGGCGCTATCGTCATTATTTACCTATCACTTTGGTTTTATTTATCTCAACATAAGCGGATTAAGTTTAATTGGCGACAAGTGGTAATCGTACAATTTGGATTGTTTGTTGGCTTAGCGTTTCTAAGTATGACTTTTTTTGGTGGCATCAGTTGGGTTTCTCCGTTTGTGAATTTAATCGCGATACCTTGGGTAAGTCTCGTTGTGGTTCCTGTGATTTTCTTTTGCTTGATGATGACCGCTATTTTTCATGGCAGTTGGTTCCTTAGTGACAGCTGGCTTGTGCAAATATGGCGATTAGCAGATTACACACTGCAGCCGATTTTATGGTTATTGCAATTCGTCGAAGGTGCATGGTTAACGTTGTCGAGTTATTGGGGAATCGTTAGTGTATTGATTGCGTTTGCGCTGATTGCTTGGCGCTTTCGTATTTATTCAACGTTATACATTTTTGCGTTGATTGTCACACTGTGGCAACTATTTCCACCTCGTCCTAGACCTGAATGGCAAGTGCAGGTGTTAGATGTAGGTCAAGGCTTGGCAGTGCTTATCCGTAAAGATCAGCAAAGTGTTTTGTATGATACTGGAATGAGTTGGCAGGGCGGCAGTATTGCCAATTCGATTATTGTGCCATTACTGCATAATAGTGGTGAGCAGCAGTTATCCGGCTTAGTGATCAGTCATACCGATTTAGATCATGCAGGTGGTCGTACTGATATTGAATCAGCGTTATCACCACAGTGGAAACGCAGTAGTGAATATATAAATAGTTATCAAGCTTGTATTAAAGGGCAGAAGTGGCAATGGCAACAACTCAATTTCGAAGTCGTTTGGCCACCAAAGCAAGTTAAGCGCGCATATAACCCTCATTCGTGTGTGGTTCAGGTTTCTGATGGGCAATTTGATCTACTGCTTACTGGTGATATAGATGCAATATCCGAAATTATATTAATGAGAGATAGTCATTTATCGGGTATTGATGTTATGACGGTACCGCATCATGGCAGCGCAACCTCTTCCTTTCCTTCCTTTGTTGAATCTTTAAAACCAAAAGTAGCGATTGCTTCATTGGCGCTGAATAATCAGTGGGGATTACCCAGCCAAAGTGTCAAAAGACGTTACCAAGAAAACGGTATTCAATGGATGGATACCGCACATGGCGGACAAATAACGATTTCAATTTATACCAATGGCTGGTTAATTGAACAAAAGAGGCTAAACCAATATCAGCCATGGTATAGGCAGATTGTGCGTAAAGGGTTAGAATGAAAAGAATTGTCTAAATCAAAATGAAGTGTATATGACTCAACCAAAAGACATCGTGTCAGAAAATCAGATGGCGTCCGAAAAAGACGAAACCACATTTCAAACTTTTAAAAAATTATGGCCAATGATCAGCGTTTATAAAGCGGGTTTATTTGTGGCTACTATTGCTTTAATCATTAATGCTGCGAGTGATACTTATATGGTATCGCTATTAAAACCTTTGTTGGATGAGGGTTTTGGTAGTAGCGATTCAAATTTTTTAAAAGTCTTACCTTTCATTGTTTTAGGCATGATGGTAGTGCGTGGTTTAAGTGGCTTTATTTCTACTTATTGCTTGAGTTGGGTATCCGGTAATGTAGTAATGGAAATGCGCCGCAAGCTCTTTAATCATTTTATGCAAATGCCAGTAAGCTACTTCGATAAAGAATCGAGCGGCTCATTGTTATCGCGCATTACCTATGATTCAGAGCAAGTTGCCGCGGCGACCAGTAAAGCATTGGTCAGTATTGTGCGTGAAGGGGCGAGCATCATAGGTTTATTATTCTTGATGTTTTATAATAGCTGGCAGCTTTCTTTGGTACTTATTGCCGTTGCACCTGTGGTTGCGATTGCGATTCGAGTGGTATCAAAACGTTTCCGTCGCATCAGTAAAAACATGCAAGACATGATGGGTAATGTAACGTCATCGGCAGAACAAATGCTAAAAGGGCATAAAGTTGTATTAAGCTACGGTGGTCAGCACGTTGAGAAAAAACGTTTTGATTCAGTCAGTAATAAAATGCGCCAACAATCAATGAAGATGGTGTCCGCTCAAGCCGCTGCCAACCCAATCGTTCAGTTGATTGCTTCGAGTGCTTTGGTGGTGGTGCTGTATTTAGCGAGCATTGATTCCATTAAAGAACAACTGACGCCAGGTACTTTCACCGTGATCTTCTCAGCGATGTTCGCCATGATGAAGCCGCTGAAATCACTGACGAACGTCACCTCTGATTTCCAAAAAGGTATGGCAGCTTGTCAGACACTATTTGGCATTATTGAACTGCCATCAGAAATTGATACTGGCAATAAAGAAGTTGAAAAAGTGAAAGGCAATCTTGCGGTTAAAGATGTCACTTTCACCTATCCAACCAAAGATGCGCCAGCGTTACGCAATGTATCCTTTGAGGTGCCCGCGGGTAAAACTGTCGCACTAGTCGGGCGTTCAGGTTCCGGTAAAAGTACTATTGCTAACTTATTCACGCGTTTTTACGATATCGACTCAGGTGAGATCCACCTAGATAACAATGATATTCGTGAATATACTTTATCGAACCTGCGTACTCACTTTGCCATCGTGTCGCAAAACGTTCATTTATTTAACGATACTATTGCCAATAATATTGCTTATGCCGCGCAAGAGCGTTACAGCTTCGAGCAGATTAAACGTGCCGCTGATTTAGCCTACGCGACCGATTTCATTGAAAACATGGATAACGGTTTCGATACTATGATCGGCGAAAATGGCGTTAACCTATCAGGTGGTCAACGTCAGCGTTTAGCGATTGCTCGTGCTTTGTTACGTGATGCACCAGTGTTAATTCTGGATGAAGCAACGTCGGCATTGGATACTGAATCAGAACGAGCAATCCAGGCGGCATTAGATGAGCTACAAAAGAACAAAACCGTGATTGTGATTGCGCACCGTTTATCGACCATCGAAAATGCCGATGAAATTTTGGTTGTTGATGAAGGTGAAATTGTAGAGCGCGGCAACCATGAATCATTAATTGAAAAAGATGGGGCTTATGCTCAGCTTCACCGTATTCAGTTTGGTGAATAATGCACTCTTGTATTGATAGTCAAAACGTTAATTCAGTAAGGTAGAGTGATGGTTGAAAAAATTTGGTTTCACCATCACCCGATTGGCTGGCTACTTGCTCCGGTTTTATGGCCGCTAAGCCGATTGTTTAAGCTGATTAGCGGTAAACGTCGCAAGGCTTATGCTTTAGGTAACAAGCCAAGTTATCGCGCGCCAGTACCGATTATTGTGGTCGGTAATATCACTGCTGGTGGTAATGGTAAAACGCCAGTGGTGATTTGGTTGGTAGAAACATTGCAATCTCTTGGTATGAAGCCGGGCGTCGTTTCTCGTGGCTACGGCGGTAAAGCTGAACACTACCCATTACTGGTAGAGCTAGAGACTCCGAGCGCGCAATCAGGCGATGAGCCAGCTTTAATCAAACGTCGTACAGGTGCACCGGTTGCTGTCGACCCAGTAAGAAGCCTGGCGGTCAAAGCATTACTAGTGCAAGATGTCGATATCATTATCACCGATGATGGCTTGCAGCATTACGCACTTGAACGAGATATCGAGTTTGTGGTGATTGACGGTCAACGTCGTTTTGGTAATCAGCAGTACATTCCATTTGGCCCATTGCGTGAAGGGCTAGAACGTTTAAATGAAGTGGATTTCTTGATTACGAACGGTGGTGCTGCACAAAACCATGAAATCGCCATGACGCTAGAGCCTAGTGAAGCGGTGAATTTAAAAACCGGTGAGAAAATATCAGTACAGCAACTCCCACAATTGGTGGCATTTGCTGGAATCGGCCATCCACCTCGTTTTTTCAACACGCTAGAATCATTAGGCGCAGAAGTTGTAAAAACTCAGGCATTCGCCGATCACCAAGCATTTGAACAAGCAGAATTACAACAACTTGCGACTCAAGGTCAGCATTTAATCATGACAGAAAAAGATGCGGTTAAATGCTACCAATTTGCAGAAGATAACTGGTGGTACTTACCGGTTTCCGCGCAAATTTCATCGCAAGATAAACAGAATATTATTAAAAAAATCACAGAGGTTAAGAGTCAATATGGATCATCGTCTACTTGAAATCGTGGCTTGCCCAGTCTGCAAAGGTAAAGTGGTACTGGATAACGACAAGCAAGAACTTATTTGTAAGTTTGACCGTTTAGCCTACCCAATTAAAGATGGCATTCCGGTTATGCTTGCGGTAGAAGCCCGTCAAATGTCGATGGATGAGGGGCGATAATGTCTTTTACCGTTGTTATTCCATCTCGTTACCAGTCATCACGTTTGCCGGGTAAACCGTTAGCAGATATCGCCGGTAAGCCAATGGTTCAATGGGTACATCAACAAGCCTTACAAGCCGGTGCTGAGCGAGTGATTGTAGCCACCGATGATCCGCGTATTGAAGCGGTAGTCAAAGGTTTTGGTGGTGAAGTATGTATGACGTCTCCAGACCATCAATCGGGTACTGAACGCTTAGCTGAAGTCGTTGAGAAGATGGGCATCGCCGATGATCACATCATTGTGAACGTGCAAGGTGATGAACCATTAATTCCACCGTCAATCATCAAACAAGTAGCCGAAAACCTAGCTAACAGTACCGCACCTATGGCAACGCTGGGCGTGAATATTGATGAGCCGGAAGAAGTGTTTAATCCCAATGCAGTAAAAGTCGTGACTGATGAACAAGGTTACGCATTGTACTTTAGCCGAGCTTCGATTCCTTGGGATCGTGATGCATGGGCAAAAAAAGATAAAACGATCCGCCAACCACTTATGCGTCACATTGGTATTTATGCTTATCGCGCTGGCTTCATCAATACGTATATCAATTGGCAGCCAAGCGCCCTAGAGCAAATTGAATCTTTAGAGCAACTCCGCGTACTTTGGTACGGTGAAAAAATTCACGTTGCTTTAGCCAAAGAAGCGCCAGCCGCAGGTGTTGATACTCCAGAAGATTTGGAAGTAGTGCGTAAGATTTTAGCCAAGTAAGCGCTCTTTAATTAGTATGAAAATGATGCTCAATTCAGCGATGGATTGGGCTTTTTTAGGTCTTTATTTTGGTGAACAAAACGAATTTCTCCGTATTTCACCCTGATAATGTATTAAATAAGTTTGATTTTATTAATTAATTTAGGTGATTAGCTTGTTAGCCGAAAAAATGAATGGAATGATAAACGGAAGGAATAGAGGAATTATTTCTGTCTATTAAATGGTTGTATGCTTTTCGAATCATGGAGTTTCAAAAATAGTATGGAAGCAAATTTAAAAGTCATAGAAGCTTTAGCTAATGGTATAGATCCACTAACAGGTGAGGCTTTACCTGAAGAGTCTCCTTACAATAGTCCTGAAATTATCAGAGCTTTATTTGCTACATTGGATTTCATAAAACACCCGCCTACACAGCAACCTAAAGTTAAAAAAAAGTATTGAGCAAAAGCAAGCTGAAAACCTTGAAAAGGGTTTACCTAAAAATGCTGGTTTACCTTGGACTGAGGAGCAAAAAAATGATGTAGCAGAGCAATTCAAAAACGGTAAATTAGTTTCGGTTCTTGCAGATGAGTTTGGGCGTACAAATGGTTCAATTCACTCTGAGCTCAAAAAGCAAGGTCTAATAGAAGAGTAAGCGTGGGTGTTCATAATTCTGTGTCAGTTAATTTTTCCACATCGATTTGCTTATTTGAGCTATAAAAACTTATGTAACAACCGCTTCTCAAACACAACAATAGTTTGAACCTAGACGGAAAGCGCTCTGATGCAATCAATTTGATATTGTTTCACAGCTACTCTCAACCTGAATTTTTATCAACAATTTAGGTGAAACGATGGTGATGAAATATTGCGACTGCTGCAAAACGGATACAGAACACACTGAAAGCTTAGAAAGAAAACCCTCAAGTTACGATCAAAATAAGTCATTGTTCGGGCGACTAGCATTATTTGTCCATGAGTTTGTTAATGGTGGGCAGTACTACAATATGAACCGTTATTTTATCTGTGCTGTTTGTAAGAAAAAATCATTAGAAAATGTCGGCAAAGAATTCGAGTAGATTGAGCATAATAGATACCCAAATAGGTAAGTAGATTATTCCTTCAATCCATCACTCCATAGAGCTTGCTAAGCTAAAAGTAATACCGTATATATTCTGTTTGTTATGCGTTCAGAAAGAGATTTAAGAAAGCTTTTGCTGAGTAAACCCTAACGATTAAGGACTCCTCGTGGATTTAGAAATTTACCAAGTCGATTCATTTAGCAACCAAGCATTCAAAGGCAATCCGGCTGGAGTTTGTATCAGTGACGAAGGGTTAAGTGAGTCACTAATGTTGTCTATCGCTGAAGAAATGGCGGTATCGGAAACCGCCTTTTTATCGCTTAATGATATGAGATTAAGATGGTTTACACCCAAAGCCGAGGTGAAGTTGTGTGGACATGGCACGCTGGCGGTGGCTCATGTATTAAAACAAAAAGGGCAAGTTAAGGTTGGAGATAGCGTTAATTTTGTAACCTTATCTGGCACTTTAACCGCCCAGATTAAACAAGAGACTATAGAGCTTGATTTTCCGTCACCAACGATTGAATTCGATATTTACCAATCCGCAGAGTTATTAGAACATCTGGGTATCCCTACAAATGAAGTGATAGCGTTTGGTGAGTTTGATTCAAAAGTCTTTATTGAAATTAGCAGCGAAGAAACGTTATTAAACCTTGCGCCAAATTTTGATGCTTTAAAGCAGATGAATGGGCGTGGTGTGTTGGTAACTACTCGTTCAACCAATGACAAATTAGATTTTATTTCACGCTATTTTGCACCTTGGGTTGGGGTAAATGAAGATCCGGTTACTGGCTCTGCACATTGTGCGTTAACGGTCTACTGGGCGGATAAGTTGGGTAAAATAAAGTTCAAAGCCTTTCAAGCATCCGCGCGAGGAGGGTATGTGGATACTGAATTGCTGCCGAATGGCCGTACCAAACTAGTCGGTTCAGCCATTACAGTGATTAAAGGAGTAATGCACGTAGCACAGGGGTAATATAATTGAGCACCTTGAATAGTTTATGAAATTCCATAGTCGGTATAGTTGTCTGTTTTGGGTGGACACGTTGCCAGTACTTCTCTGCGGCCTGAGTCTTTGACTTCTTCCAAAATAACATCGAAGCCCCATAAGCGGTGTAGGTGTTTGAGAACTTCAGGGTAGCCATCATTCAGTGGGATTCTGTCTTGTGGAACATGCTGCAAGGTAAGGGAACGGTCGCCACGCACATTAACATTCCACACCTGAATGTTGGGCTCTAGGTTACTGAGATTGTATTGTGAGGCAAGTTTTTCACGGATGGCCTGGTAGCCGGTTTCATCATGGATGGCGCTGACTTGAATGTAGTTCTTTCTATCGTCATCTAGTACAGAAAAGAGTTTAAAATCCCGTATTACTTTTGGCGATAAATATTGGCTGATGAAGCTTTCATCTTTGAAGTTATGCATGGCAAAGTGAAGCGTGTCTAACCAATCACTACCTGCAATTTCAGGAAACCATTCTTTATCTTCTTCGGTAGGATGCTCGCAGATACGACGAATATCTTGGAACATGGCAAAGCCAAGTGCGTAAGGGTTGATACCACTGTAGTAGCGGCTGTTATATTCCGGTTGAGCCACGACACTCGTATGACTATGTAGGAATTCTAAAATGAAAGAATCCGTCACCACACCTTCATCATATAAGTGATTCAAAATAGTGTAATGCCAAAATGTTGCCCAACCTTCGTTCATGACTTGGGTTTGTTTTTGTGGGTAAAAATATTGGCTTACTTTTCGGACAATTCGTACGATTTCTCGTTGCCAAGGCTCTAGCAGCGGCGCGTGTTTTTCAATGAAATACAGTAAGTTTTCTTGAGGTTCACTTGGAAAACGGGTGGTTTCATGTTGTTCATCGTGATCGGATTTCGGCACGGTACGCCATAACTCGTTGACTTGTGATTGCAGGTAAGCCTCGCGTGATTCTTGGCGAGCTTTTTCCTCTAGAATGGAAATCTTTTCAGGGCGCTTGTAGCGGTCGACTCCATAGTTCATCAATGCGTGACAAGAGTCGAGTATCTTCTCAACTTCACTAATGCCATATTTTTCTTCACATTCAGTGATATAAGTACGAGCAAACAGTAGGTAGTCAATGATCGAGCTTGCATCGGTCCACGATTGAAATAAATAATTACCTTTAAAGAATGAATTATGGCCATAACTCGCGTGTGCCATCACTAGCGCTTGCATAGTAATGGTGTTTTCTTCCATAAGATAAGCAATACATGGATCGGAATTGATGACAATTTCATAGGCAAGTCCCATGTGGCCATGCTTATAGTTTTGCTCAGTTTGAATAAAACGTTTACCAAAAGACCAATGATTATAATTGATTGGCATTCCCACGCTGGAGTAAGCATCCATCATTTGTTCTGCGGTGATCACTTCAATTTGGTTTGGGTAGGTATCAAGGCGATAGTGCTCCGCCACACGTTTGATTTCTGTATGGTAGAGATCTAATAAATCGAATGTCCAATCTGGGCCGGTTGGTAATGGGAACCCCGGATGTGCATTTTGTTTTTCTAGTGTTTGTTGTGTTTTGCTCACCATAATGCATCCCCTTAAGATTGAGTTTGCTTTTGAAATAACTCGCGGAAAATTGGGAAAATATCGTCAACCGATTGAATGTTCTTCATGGCAAAATTATCAAAAGCTTCGCCAATTTTTTCATATTCATTCCATAACGTTTGATGCGCCCGTTTGGTGATTTCAATATAAGAATAGTATTGGCAGTAGGGCAGCAATTGTTTAAGGAGTAACTCTTTACAGTGCGGCGAATCATCAGCCCAGTTATCGCCATCGGAAGCCTGCGCCGCATAGATGTTCCATTCATTCGTTGGGTAGCGATCTTTAACGATGTCACTCATTAATTTTAGTGCACTGGAAACAATGGTGCCGCCGGTTTCTTGAGAGTAGAAGAACTCATGCTCGTCGACTTCTTTGGCTTGAGTGTGATGGCGAATAAACACGACTTCCACGTTTTCATAGGTACGAGTTAAGAAAAGATAGAGCAAAACATAAAAGCGTTTCGCAATATCTTTGGTGGCTTGATCCATTGAACCTGAAACGTCCATTAAGCAAAACATCACCGCTTGGCTTGATGGAATTGGTCTACGTTCATAATTTTTATAGCGCAAATCGAAGGTATCAATAAAAGGAACGCTGGCGATTTTTTCTCGCAGTTCCGCTATTTCACTTTTTATTCGTGTCTCTTCTAATGGTTGAGCAGGCTCACTCATCATAACGTCATCTAGCATGCTTTCTAATTCGCGAATTTGACGGCGTTTAGAGGCGGTCATCGCAGTACGTCTTGCGAGTGATTGTTGCAATGAACGGACAATCGCAATATTGGAAGGGATCCCTGCGGTTTGATAACCAGAGCGATGGGTTTTCCATTCGGTGATTTTATTGACTTGGTTTTTTCTTAAATTGGGTAGCTCAAGATCTTCGAACAAGATATCGAGATATTCATCTTTGGATATTTGAAAAATGAAATCGTCTTGACCTTCACCATCATTACTGGCGTCACCTTGCCCTGAACCACCGGAACCACCTGCTGGTGGACGATCAATACGGTCACCAGTAATAAATTGGTCGTTACCTGGGTGAACACGTTCTTTGGTGCCGCCTTTGCCTTGATGGAAGGAAGGTTCGCTGATGTCGTGGTTCGGAATAGACACATCCTCACCGGTTTCAGTATTGGTGATAGAGCGTTTCTTGACCGCCTCAGCAACGGACTTTTTGATTTGCTCTTTGTTACGGCGAATAAAGCGCTGCCGATTGACAGTGCTTTTATTTTTACCGTTTAAACGTCGATCAATAAACTGTGACATAATGCCTCCCCCAAGCAGTGTCCTCAACATGTTGAATAGCGAAGTAGGGCTAACTTGACCTTGTGATAGTACAAGTTAGCCAATGCTAAATGCTGGTTCAGTTATGAGGACTTACGCACGCGTAAATACCACTCAGCCAGTAAACGAACTTGTTTTTTGGTGTAGCCTTTCTCCATCATACGGGCAACAAAGTTGTCGTGTTTTTTCTGATCATCACTGGATGTTTTCGCATTGAATGAAATGACAGGAAGGAGTTCTTCAGTATTCGAGAACATTTTCTTCTCAATCACAGTGCGCAGTTTTTCATAGCTGGTCCAAACTGGGTTTTGGCCGTTATTATTGGCGCGAGCACGTAAAACAAAATTAACGATTTCATTACGGAAATCTTTTGGATTACTAATACCGGCGGTTTTTTCTATTTTTTCTAACTCATCGTTTAGTGCAGAACGGTCAAATAACTGTCCAGTTTCAGGATCTCGATATTCTTGGTCTTGAATCCAAAAGTCGGCATAGGTGACATAACGGTCAAAGATGTTTTGTCCGTATTCCGAGTAGGACTCTAAATAAGCGGTTTGAATTTCTTTACCAATGAACTCGACATATTTAGGGACTAGGTAGCCTTTTAAGAATTCAAGGTAACGATCCGCGGTTTCTTGCGGGAATTGTTCGCGTTCGACTTGTTGCTCGATGACATAGAATAAGTGAACGGGGTTGGCGGCGACTTCCGTTTGGTCGAAGTTAAACACGCGCGATAAAATTTTAAATGCAAAACGTGTCGATAGTCCAGACATGCCTTCGTCTACACCCGCATAGTCACGGTATTCTTGGTAGCTCTTAGCTTTTGGATCGGTGTCTTTGAGGGTTTCACCGTCATAGACACGCATTTTGGAGAATACCGATGAGTTCTCTGGTTCTTTCAGACGAGACAGAATACTGAATTGCGACAATATCTCTAGGGTACTTGGTGAGCATGGCGCTTGTGATAGCTCACTATTGAGTAGTAATTTTTTATAGATTTTCATCTCTTCAGACACACGTAAACAGTACGGTACTTTGACAATATAAACCCGGTCGAGGAAAGCTTCATTGTTTTTATTATTACGGAAGGTTGTCCACTCGGATTCATTGGAGTGAGCGAGGATCATACCGTCAAATGGCAGTGCAGATAGTCCCTCAGTACCGTTATAGTTACCTTCCTGTGTCGCCGTCAGTAGGGGGTGCAAGACTTTAATCGGCGCTTTGAACATCTCCACAAATTCCATTATCCCTTGGTTCGCTTTACAAAGTGCGCCTGAATAGCTGTAGGCATCAGGATCATCTTGTGAATAATGTTCTAATTTACGAATGTCGACCTTACCAACTAGTGATGAAATGTCTTGGTTGTTCTCATCACCTGGTTCAGTTTTAGCAATCGCGACTTGATTCAAAATAGAAGGGCGAACCTTAACCACTTTAAACTTGGTGATGTCGCCTCCGAACTCTTGTAAGCGTTTTGCTGCCCAAGGTGACATGATTGAACGTAAGTAGCGTTGATCGATGCCGTATTCGCTTTTTAGCAGCTCTCCGTCCTCATCGACATTAAATAAGCAGAATGGATGATCGTTAACTGGGCTACGAACGCCATTGGCAGAAAGGACATAAATTGGCATTTGCTGCATTAATGCTTTTAGTTTTTCGGCTAACGAAGATTTACCGCCGCCCACTGGGCCGAGTAAGTAGAGAATTTGCTTACGTTCTTCCAAGCCTTGTGCGGCATGTTTAAGGTAAGAAACAATCTGTTCAATCGCTTCTTCCATACCGTAAAAATGCTCGAATGTTTTATAACGAGAAATGACGCGGTTGGAAAAAATTCGGCTTAATCTTGGGTCTTTCGAAGTGTCAATAATCTCTGGCTCACCTATCGCGAGTAGCAGCCGCTCTGCGGCATTCGCATAAGCACTTTTGTCCTTTTGGCACAACGAAAGGAAGTCTTGGAGAGAAAGTTCTTCATCTTTAGAAGCTTCATAGCGTGATTGGTAGTGGTCAAAAATACTCATAGCGAATCCCCTTGAATATATTGAATGGCGAAATGTACACACCCTATTATTAAGACTAGACTCGATTTTTTATTCTGCTTAATAATTATACCCAAGTGACGTCAAGATGCAGAATTCAGAGCTATCATCCAAACCTTTAGGCAAGGAAGATTGGCGAAGGAATGAGGTACCTTTCAAACCAATCTTATATAACCTTATTTGTGTAAGCATTTGCGGTTTATCACGCATAGGAGAAGGCAAGAATAGGAGAGGGGAATTCACAAAAAGAAAAGGCAATATCCGAAAATATCGCCTTTAGTACATCGTTATAATGTATAAGAAATTATGCGTTAAAGATTTGGGTAAGCTCTGTCGCCGATAGGTGGTATTGACGAGGGCAGTTACGCCATGTGCTAATCATGCGGCGATATTTGTCTAACATCGGCATTTGAGCATTGAAGTAGTGATCGCTTTTATCAAACTGAGGGTACATGCCTTCAGAATCCGTTAGGAAGCGAACATAGTTTACTGCTTGATGTTCAGTGGCAATATCGAAGCCTAAGAATTGTAAACGGCGTTGGTCGACGTTGGCTTTATCTGCATCAGAAAGCATGTTATTTGACTCTTGCATTGCGTGATACATTTCCATGATATCGATAATTTCGCGGCAATCTTCTTCTTCCATACAACCAAAATTTTTATTCAACTCACGCATTTGTAAGCCGTAGCCACGCTCTACGATAGTTTGTAGACGTTTATATTTTTCTGCGTTATTTGGCTCTAGTTGCGCCATTAGATTGTATTGGTTTGATAAGATCAAACGTTGTGCGTTAGTCATTTCCATGGTGAACCTCGATAAATTGAATTGAATTCGTTTCGCTTACTTTTCGTTTAGCTTGTTTATAGCGTGATAAATGGAGAATACTTAAAACATCACGTTATCGTTGTATTTGCTGAGTATTGAGACTACCTTTTCCATGGTTTCTTTTGATGGTGGCTCCACACCTTCAAGTGGGTAGTCATGACCTAGCGCTTCCCATTTGTGTGCACCGAGTTTGTGGTAAGGAAGAAGCTCGACTTTTTCAATGTTGTCCATGTCTCGAATGAACTCACCTAGTAGCTCTGCGGCTTCAAGGTCATCGGTATAACCAGGAACAACAACGTAGCGTAACCAGGTCTTTTTACCTATCTTATGTAAGTAACGAGCAAAATCTAACGTTCTGCGGTTGGAAACACCAATAAAGTCGTGATGTATTTCATCTTTCATGTGTTTGATATCGAGCATGACGAGATCCGTGGCTTCTAATACTTCATCGATCACTTCAGTATGCTTTCGGACATAGCCATTGGTATCAAGACAAGTGTGTATGCCTTCGGCTTGAGCTGCTCGGAATAAATCTCGGACGAATTCTGGCTGTAACATTGCTTCGCCACCAGAGCAGGTAATACCGCCGCCAGAAGCACTCATAAAATGGCGGTAAGACTTTGCTTCAGTAATAATCTCTTCTACTGTCACTTCTTTTCCTGCATTGGTATCCCATGTATCGCGATTGTGGCAATACATACAACGCATCAAGCAGCCTTGCATAAAGACGATAAAACGAATACCAGGGCCATCGACGGTGCCACAAGATTCATAAGAGTGAATACGACCAGTTGTAGACATAGGAGAATTCCTTTGCTGTGTAATGTGTTTATTTTATTACAAAAGTTAGGATTAACCTAGTTTCAGTATGGTTAATACACCAGTTTTTTATATGAAAATCATCACAGCAAAAAAAGCCCCACTCAAACAGAGCGGGGCTAAAGTTTTACTGTTTAATCATAAGTTTATTTGTAGCCAAACTTATAGAGACTCAGTAAAAGTACGTGCGATAACGTCTTGTTGCTGCTCTGTAGTAAGAGAGTTGAATCGTACAGCGTAACCTGATACACGGATCGTTAGCTGAGGATATTTCTCAGGATGCTTAACGGCGTCTTCTAGAGTTTCACGGTTAAGAACGTTCACGTTTAGGTGTTGCCCACCTTCAACACCTGCTTCATGGTGGAAGTAACCATCCATTAGGCCAGCAAGGTTCGCTTTCTTCTGGTCGTCAGACTTACCTAGTGCGTTAGGGACGATAGAGAAGGTGTAAGAAATACCATCTTGTGCATCTGCAAACGGTAGTTTTGCGACTGAAGTTAGGGAGGCTACCGCACCTTTCTCATCGCGACCGTGCATTGGGTTAGCACCTGGAGCGAATGGAGTGCCAGCACGACGGCCATCAGGAGTGTTACCCGTTTTCTTACCGTATACCACGTTTGACGTGATAGTAAGGATTGATTGAGTAGGAATAGCATCACGGTAAGTCTTAAGCTTACGGATTTTACCCATGAATACAGAAACAAGCTCACATGCGATGTCATCAACGCGTGAGTCGTTGTTACCAAATTTAGGGTAGTCACCTTCGATTTCGAAATCGATCGCTAGACCGTCTTCGTCACGGATTGGCTTAACTTTTGCGTATTTGATTGCAGATAGTGAGTCAGCTGCAACCGATAGACCAGCAATACCACAAGCCATTGTACGACGAACGTCACGGTCATGAAGAGCCATTAAAGACGCTTCGTAGCTGTATTTGTCGTGCATATAGTGGATAGAGTTCAACGCGGTTACGTATTGTTTTGCTAACCAATCCATGAAGTGGTCCATTTTGTCCCACAATTCGTTGTAATCTAAGTATTCACTTTCGATTTTGTCCATTTTTGGACCAACTTGGATTTTCAACTTCTCATCCACACCACCGTTGATGGTGTAAAGCATGGTTTTTGCTAAGTTAGCACGAGCACCGAAGAACTGCATTTGTTTACCAACTACCATTGGAGATACACAACAAGCGATTGCGTAGTCGTCCGATTGTAGGTCAGGGCGCATTAGATCATCATTTTCGTACTGGATAGAAGAAGTATCGATAGACACTTTCGCACAGAAGTGTTTAAAGCCAGCAGGTAGTTGCTCAGACCAAAGAACCGTGATGTTTGGTTCTGGGCTTGGACCCATAGTGTATAGGCTGTTTAGGAAACGGAAGTTTGTACGTGTTACTAGTGTACGTCCGTCAAGGCCCATACCACCCATTGATTCTGTTGCCCAGATTGGGTCACCAGAGAACAACTCGTCGTATTCAGGAGTACGTAGGAAACGAACCATACGTAGCTTCATTACGAAGTGATCAATCATTTCTTGCGCTTGTTCTTCAGTGATGCGACCTGCAGCGATATCACGTTCGATGAATATATCTAAGAAAGTAGAAGTGCGGCCAAGAGACATTGCAGCGCCGTTTTGAGATTTAACCGCTGCTAGATAACCGAAGTAAGTCCATTGGATAGCTTCTTGTGCTGTTTCAGCAGGACGAGAGATATCACAACCGTATTTAGCCGCCATTTCTTTTATTTGGCCTAGTGCACGGTGTTGCTCTGCAATTTCTTCACGAAGTTGCATTGTTGCTGTTAGGTCTTCGCCATTTTCGAAACGTTCTTGTAGAGACGTGAATTGAGCGAATTTGTCTTTCATCAAGTAGTCGATACCATATAGCGCTACGCGACGGTAGTCACCAATGATACGTCCACGGCCGTAAGCATCAGGAAGACCTGTTAATACGCCAGATTTACGACATTTCATGATGTCAGGAGTATAGATGTCGAAAACACCTTGGTTGTGTGTTTTACGTAGTTCTGTGTAGATCTTAGAAACTTGTGGGTCTAAAGTCCGACCGTAAGCTTTACAAGAACCCTCAACCATACGGATACCACCGTTAGGGATGATGGCACGTTTAAGCGGTGCTTCAGTTTGAAGACCAACAATCGTTTCAAGATCTTTGTTGATGTAACCTGCATCGTGAGCAGTGATGGTAGAAATAACAGAAGTGTCAAAATCTAGAGGAGCAAGAGTTTTGTTCTCAATTTTGATACCTTCCATTACTTGAGCCCAAAGCTTGTTAGTTGCTTCAGTACCCTCAGAAACTAGGAAAGATTCATCACCTTCATACGGTGTGTAGTTCTTTTGAATGAAATCACGAACGTTTACCTCATTTTGCCAATCACCGTTAGCAAAACCTTCCCAAGCTTTAGCAAATTGCTCTGCCATGACATACCTACCTTTTTAGTAGAAAAAATACGCACTGTTGTGAGTTGCTAATGGATTAACTGCTCACGGCCCGAAGGTTCCAGTGCACTCTGATTAATAATACTGATGGGCTAGTGTTTAACCCATTAGTATTAGTGCTTAGCGGGGTGTCTTGTGATGTGGTAGAACGCTAAACACACTAAATACCTATTTATAACCCTGATCTCTTGCTGCAAATTCTGACTAATATAAGGCTAGTTTATTCCTAAACATCTGCATGAGAATTTCTGGGGAAGTTTCAATTTATCATCAAACTGTTTCATAGATATTTATTATGTAGAAAACTTAACAATACATTCTCTCTGGAGTGTTGATCTCGATCACTTTATGTCAACAATATCGATAAATTTAAAAAATATTTTATAAATTATACAAGATTTGTTGAGTTATTTATCAGCTTCACGAAGGGAACTAAAGGTGTTATACGATAAGTTGCTTTTTTGTTGATATTTTAATCAATTGGTAGGATGGCGAGTATATTTACTTGATGTAAGTGGAAATGCCTATATCATGCATAAAAATTCAAAATAAACATCTATAATAAGACTTTTAAGCAATTCGCTTTGTTTGCAAGCCTTAATCAGTGGTGTTAGGTTATTTTTAGCATCAGGAAGATGTGTATCAATAATAAGGGAGTAATAGCGCATGACGGATGTACCCGCGCTAAATATCAAAGACTTACACAAGACCTTTGGCCACAATGAAGTCCTTAAAGGCATTTCATTGTCGGCAAACAAGGGGGATGTGATCTCTATCATCGGATCGTCAGGATCGGGTAAGAGTACTTTTCTTCGTTGTATCAACTTGTTAGAGACACCTACTTCGGGTGAGGTTTGGGTGAGTGGCGAATTGATTCAAATGAAAAGCAATCGAAAAAATGACGTTTCACCTGCCAACGATAAACAAGTTCAAAGAATTCGCTCACGTCTTGCTATGGTCTTCCAAGGTTTTAACCTGTGGTCACATTTAACTGTGCTAGAAAATGTGATCGAAGCTCCAGTTCACGTATTAGGCGTCCCAAAAGCTCAAGCGATTGAAAATGCAGAATTGCTGCTTAAAAAAGTGGGCTTGTATGATCGTAAAGATTATTACCCAGGGCATCTTTCTGGTGGTCAACAACAACGTGCCGCGATAGCCAGAGCATTAGCCGTTGATCCTGAAGTCATGTTATTTGATGAACCAACTTCGGCACTTGACCCTGAATTGGTCGGTGAAGTGTTGGGGGTAATGCGAGATTTGGCTGAAGAGGGGCGCACTATGCTGGTAGTGACTCACGAAATGGCTTTTGCTCGTGATGTATCAAGCCATGTGATGTTTCTTCACCAAGGAAAGGTGGAAGAACAAGGTGCTCCTGAAAAACTGTTTAATAATCCTGAATCGGAACGTTTTAAGCAGTTTATATCTTCGGTTTACTAGTTCCATTAAAAGAATTCAGCAACAGACCTAACTTGGTAACAGATTCAGTTTTGTAACCGGTTCATTGGTCAGTACGCTGATATGAACTTTATACCCTCACATTTCACTTAAAAAACGTTTAAGGGTATGAAGTAAATGATAAAACATACAACATAACAAAAGTCATAATCACAGGAGTATGGATATGAAAAAGTGGTTTTTAGCAGCAACAATTGCGGCTACAGCTTTATCTGGAGTGGCACAAGCCAAGGATTGGAAAACCGTGCGCTTTGCAACTGAAGGCGCTTACCCTCCGTTTAATTATACGCAAGCCGATGGCACGCTAGCTGGCTTCGATATAGATCTGGCTAACGCTCTATGTAAAGAGATGGAAGCGAAGTGTCAAATCATTGCTCAAGATTGGGATGGTATTATTCCTGCTCTGCTTGCTCGTAAGTACGATGCGATTATTGCTGGCATGTCGATTACCGAAGAACGTAAAAAGAAAGTTGCCTTTACTCATAAATACGCTTTGATCCCGAATAAATTTATTGCCAAAAAAGGCGCAAATATTCAGTTCACCAAAGAAGGATTAAAAGGCGTGAAAATTGGTGTTCAGCGCTCAACGACTCATGACCAATACATTGAAGATAACTACAAAGGTATCGTGGATGTTTCACGTTATGGTACTTTTGATGAAGCTTACCTTGATCTAGAAGGCGGACGTATCGATGCTGTATTTGGTGATGCGTCAGCTCTGAAAAGTGGCATGTTAGATAAGAAAGACGGCTATGAATTCACGGGGCCATCACTAACGGATGAAAAATGGTTCGGTGATGGTTTTGGTATCGCCGTTCGTAAGCAAGATAAAGATCTCGCTGAACAGATAAACAAAGCCATTGATTCATTACGCGAAAAAGGTATTTATCAGGAAATCGCTGCTAAGTACTTTGCGTATGATGTATACGGTGAATAATCCGCTTTAATATTATAGAGGCAGTACCAGCTTAAACTGGCTGCCTCTCACAAAATTAGACCTTTATGATGTTAGATTTTTTACAAGGTTATGAACAAACCATTTTACAGGGCGCTTTGGTTACGATTGAAGTCGCGTTGTTATCTTTGGTTGTAGCAGTATTGCTTGGCATTTTAGGGGCATTGGCAAAACTTTCTCCTTATCGCTGGGCTCGCGTGATCGCGACCACCTATACCACCATTATTCGTGGCATTCCTGATCTCGTATTGATGATGCTTATTTTCTTCGGTGGTCAGATTTTATTAAACAATTCTCTCTACTCACTGAATGAGCAAATTAATAGCTGGATGATTAGTTATAATGAAAATCATGAGTGGACGGCTTATCTTCCTGACTATATTGATGTCAGCCCATTTACGGCAGGTGTACTGACTATTGGTTTTATCTTTGGCGCTTATATGGCAGAGACTTTCCGTGGTGCAATCATGGCGGTTGATAAAGGGGAGTTAGAAGCGGCTAAAGCCTATGGTATGAGTAATGTGATGTCTTTTCGCCGTATTTTATTACCGCAGATGGTTCGTCATGCCATTCCGGGGTTTGGTAATAATTGGCTGGTTCTACTTAAGACCAC
Organism: Vibrio sp.; assembly: GCF_048266485.1. Lineage (GTDB taxonomy): Bacteria > Pseudomonadota > Gammaproteobacteria > Enterobacterales > Vibrionaceae > Vibrio. The sequence continues at coordinate 141,910 of NZ_JBLWZK010000001.1, forward strand.
AGCGTTGGTGTCTATTATTGGACTAGATGACATGGTACGCGTTGGGGCACTGGCAGTCGGCTCGACCAAGATGCCATTTACCTTCTACATGACGGTATCAGTTATCTTCTTATTTTTTACTAGTGTTTCTATTGGCCTACTTAGGTTGTTAGAGCGTAAATACACATTACATACGAGGTAAGCATGGATTTTTCAGTCATCATTGACAGCTTGCCTTTATATTTTGAAGGCTTATGGACCACGTTTTGGTTGGTCGGTTTAGCATTAATTATTGGGCTAGTGATTGCGATTCCTGCCGGTATTGCTCGAACAAGCAAAAATTATTTTATTAACTTTCCGGTATGGTGTTATAGCTACTTTTTCCGAGGCACGCCGTTACTGGTTCAGCTGTACTTGATCTACTACGGTAGCAACCAGTTTATGCAAGTGCGAGATACGTTGTGGGAGCATGCTTGGTTTTGTGCTCTAGTGGCTTTTGTACTGAACACTGGAGCATATACCGCAGAGATTTTTGCTGGTGCTATTAAAGGGCTTGATAAAGGCGAGATTGAAGCGGGGAAAGCTTACGGTATGTCTACATGGAAGATATATCGCCGTATTATTTTGCCAAGTGCATTGCGTCGCGCGCTACCTGCTTATAGCAATGAAGTTATCTTTATGCTGCATGGTTCTGCGGTGGCCGGTATCGTTACGGTCATGGATATCACAGGCGTGGCACGCTTGGTGAACTCACGTACTTACGCACCGTTTGAAGCATTCTTTACTGCGGGGATTTTCTACATGATTTTAAGTATGTCGATTATCTATGCTTTCAAGGTAACGGAAAAACGACTATTGGCTTATGCAAGACCATTAAGTTAACAGGTCACTGCATTGCGATAAAATAAAACGCCGTTAGTTCGCCACTAGCGGCGTTTTATTTATGTGGGATTATTTGAACTCAGACCAAATAGGCGCGTGATCGGAAGGCTTCTCAATGCCACGCAATTCGTAATCAATGCCCGCATCAATACATTTAGCCGCAAGAGATGGTGTCGCTAAAATCACATCAATGCGTAGGCCGCGATTATCATCAAAGCCACGAGAGCGATAATCAAACCACGAGAACTGATTATCGACAGTTGGGTGAAGATTACGGAAGGTATCCTCAAAGCCCCAATCAAGCAGAGTTTTTAACCATTGACGTTCTTCTGGTTGGAATGAACATTTACCGGTTTTTAGCCAGCGTTTTGCGTTTGGTTCACCGATGCCAATATCCAAATCAATTGGACTAATATTAATATCGCCCATCACAATCACTTGCTCATCGTTGTGGTGATGAGTGTTCAGGTGCGTCATAAGATCTTTATAAAACTGGCGCTTGTATGGGAATTTGGTTTCATGGTTAATGTTGTCACCTTGTGGGAAGTAACCATTCATCACCGTCGTTTTCTGGCCGCTTTCATCTTCAAATGTCGCCATGATCATACGCTTTTGATGTTCTTCGGTATCAGTTGAAAACCCTTTTTGTACCGAGATAGGCTCTTGCTTACATAACATGGCAACACCGTAATGGGCTTTTTGACCATGGAAGTAAACGTGGTACCCCATGGCTTCTACATCGGCAAGTGGGAAAGCTTCATCATGCACTTTGATTTCTTGTAGGCCAATCACATCTGGTTGATGCTTATCGATAATGGCTTGTAGTTGATGAAGTCGCGCGCGTAGGCCGTTTATATTAAAGCTAATTACTTTCATAGTAGATAGTCCAATCCGTGAGTATTGTTTATCGCTCTATCATACAGAGCATTTTATCGATAGGGTATGTTGGCGTGATTGATTGTTGGATTTGTATTCAATAAATAACAATACAAGGCGCTGAATGAAAGATTCACTCAGCGCCTTGTATTGGTTTATCGGTGTATTTACTAGCCGTTTAGTTTATTACGAGCATAGATTATTCGTAGAACCAGTAACCTTTATTAATCAGCTCAGTTAATAGAGTGATTGCCGCAGGGATGCTAGTCAGAGATGACAGTGTTTGTGCTTCGATATCATCATAGTCACATAAGATGTTAGCTAAAGGCTCTAATCCAGCTTCAAGCTCAAATACTTCACCATTGATGAATAAAGTATTTGGGTTGGTCTCATGGTAGTTCGCACGTAGACCAGCGACTTTATATAATGGCTGTTCAGTTTGGATGCACTGCATCATATCATCCATAGTGAGAGGCTCTTCTGGTACGATGATGTTTAGCTGATGACGCGATTGACTCAACATGCAGCCTAAGAAATCTTCAATTCTAGCAGGGTCTTCAAAGGCTTTTTTCAACATGCCAGTGAGTAGTTGCGTATCGGTCGTTTGGATCATACCAGAACCTGATTGCGTTTTTTGCTCTGGGTTGTGTAGATGAACATCGCCAATATCGTGCGCCAAAATGTAATCAGCAAAGTTGCTTAATAGCTCTTGTTCTTTTGGTGAGCGGAAGCCAACAGAGTAGCTCATTGATGGCTCTAGAGCATAGCCACCATGTGGGAAACCCGGCGGGATATATAAGATGTCGCCCGGTTCGAGCACGTCATCAATAATCGCATCAAAACCTTTGATTTGACGTAGAGCTTGCGCTTGGATCACTTCTTCATATTGACCTTCATCCTTCTCGCCGACACGCCAATGACGCTTGCCTAGACCCTGGCAGATGAATACATCATATTGATCGATATGTGGACCTACGCCGCCACTTTCGACCGCAAAACTGATCATCAAGTCATCAAATAACCAACCCGGCATCGCTTTGAATGGTTCAACTAATTGCGCTGCTTCTGGGTGCCAATGGTTTGCCGCTTGTACGATCAAAGACCAATGGCTTTCTGGTAGTTGAGCGAACTTATCTTCATCAAATGGACCATGTTCAGCGCCCCATTGTTTGTCTTTGTTCGACACAAAACGTGAATCAATGACTTCTTCCATAGAAAGCCCAGCTAGATCGTCAGGAGTAAGAGGATCGACGAAGCCATTTTCTGGAGAACCGGTAAATAGGCCACCTTTAATGATGGTTGGTTTTTTTTGCCAATACTCGGCTAAGAATTCTTCTAGAGAAAAAGAAAGTTGATACATGAGGTGCCTACAAGTTGTATTGAAACGAAACAGGGCGAAGAGTGTAACAGAAAGCACAGATTAAAGGGAAATGTAGAGGATAAGGGGGAGAGTGGATAGCAAAAGAAAAGGGCCAGCCGGAGCTAACCCTTGAGCTGTCATCCTGAATAACGACGAAGGAGTGTAGTTCAGGATCTCCTAAAGCTATCGACTTCACAGCTTAACGTAGGAGATTCCAAACAGTTCGTTCCTCACTTTTGGAATGACGAATGTTGTTTTTTCGGGTAACGACCTTTGTTTATTTCAACAAATCCGTCAGTTTAACCGCATCACCGATGTAGTTTGCTGGGGTCATTTGTTTTAGGCGTTCTTTTTCATCCTCAGGGATGTCAAGGCCATCAATAAATGCGCGCATGCCTTCGCCATCTACACGCTTACCACGAGTCAATTCTTTTAGTTTCTCGTATGGTTTTTCGATGCCGTAACGACGCATCACTGTTTGTACTGGTTCAGCTAGTACTTCCCAGTTCTTGTCTAGCTCAGCTTCAAGAGCCGCTTGGTTTACTTCAAGCTTGCTGATACCGCGCATCACTGAAGAATAAGCGATCATTGCATAACCACAACCAACACCTAGGTTACGAAGAACCGTTGAGTCAGTTAGGTCACGCTGCCAGCGAGAGATAGGCAGTTTTTGTGCAAGATGACCAAAGATCGCATTAGCTAAACCTAAGTTACCTTCCGAGTTTTCAAAATCGATAGGGTTCACTTTATGTGGCATGGTTGAAGAGCCAATTTCGCCAGCAATGGTTTTTTGTTTAAAGTGGCCTAATGCAATGTAGCCCCAAATATCACGATCGAAGTCGATTAAGATGGTGTTGAAACGCGCAATCGCATCGAACAATTCTGCAATGTAATCATGTGGCTCGATTTGCGTTGTGTACGGGTTCCAGTCTACGCTAAGTGACTTGGTGATGAACTCTTCACTAAATGCATGCCAATCTAGCTCAGGGTAAGCAGAAAGATGAGCGTTGTAGTTACCGACGGCACCGTTGATTTTCGCTAGGATTTCAACGCTAGCGATTTGCTTGTATTGACGTTCCATACGGTATGCCACGTTTGCCATTTCTTTACCCATAGTCGAAGGTGAAGCTGGTTGGCCGTGGGTACGAGAAAGAAGCGGGATATCACGATACTCAACCGCTAGTGCTTTAATCGCATCAATGATTTCACGAATGGCAGGAAGAATAACCTCATCACGTGCTTCTTTAAGCATAAGCGCGTGAGATGTGTTGTTGATATCTTCAGAAGTACAAGCAAAATGGATGAATTCGCTTACTGCATGCAATTCAGGTAGTGCTTCTACTTTTTCTTTTAGGAAATACTCAACCGCTTTTACATCGTGATTAGTCGTACGTTCAATCGTTTTGATACGATTGGCATCATCTTCGCTGAAGTTCGCCGCAATCTCGTTAAGATATTGGTTCGCTTTGTCACTGAATGCAGGCACTTCTGCAATTGCAGCAGTCTCTGCAAGCTTTTGTAACCAACGAATTTCAACGATAGTACGGTACTTTAGTAGGCCGTACTCGCTGAAGATGCTGCGTAACGCAATCGTTTTACTTCCGTAGCGGCCGTCTACCGGTGAAACAGCAGTCAATGCTGACAGTTCCATGTGTATCTCCTGAATTAAATTGAGTTAGATTGAAATAGGGTAAATAGGTTTAGCATGTCGCTTATTATTAGGTGCGTGTTATTAAGTACGTGCAAGTAAGATTTTAGCTTGTTCAAGCATCTTCTTACGACCAAACAATAAGTGACGACGTTTACCACCAACTTGACGCCATAGCACCGCACAACGTACGCCTGCTAATAATAAGGCGCGAACTTTGTGTTGGTTAGTCGTTTGTTGTAATACGGCTGGTGTGCCAGAAACTTGGATACGCGGACCAACAGGGCTAATCACATCGAGATAAATACTGGCAAGGTTGCTGATCATTTGATCTTCTAGCAAGTCATAATGTTCAGTTTGGCGCTCGATGGTAGTCAAACGATCACCGAGTTGAGACATCGAATCAGGGCGAGCGTTGAGTTTGCGCTCTAATGACATAATGCTAATGATATAGCGGGTTGCTTCGCTGCCTGTTGGAGAGCCATCTATGCCGTTAATTAGGGTTTCAAGCCCCAGCTTAAGGTTTGATTCATCACCAAAGACATCCAGCGTATTACGTGGATTCATATTGACGATGGTTTTTAACGTTGTTTCAAGAGCCGCAGAATCACAATGCCCGTTTCGCGCGACCTGTTGAACAAGTGCAACCGCTTGGCAGATGCCAGCAAAAGCGATGGTACGGTCATAAAGAGTGTTTGCCACGTTAACTTCTCCTAAAAACAAACTTAATTGATGCTGTTTACTATAAACGAAAGGGCCACGAAGAGCCCTTTAAATGTTAATAATCGATTAGATTCTCGCTTCAATAATACCGCCGCCTAAGCAGACATCTTGCGAGTAGAATACTGCCGACTGCCCCGGAGTCACTGCTACTTGAGGTTCATCGAAAATCACTTTGATATTGTTTTCATCGATAGGCTCAATAATACATGGAATATCTTGCTGGCGATAACGTGTTTTAACCGTACAGCGTAGAGGTTCAGTAATTGTTTGACGATCAACCCAGTGCAATTGCGAAGCAATTAAACCCGTAGATTTTAGAAGTGGATGATCGCCACCTTGTACTGCGATAAGCACATTACGTTTGAGATCTTTTTCAGCGACATACCATGGATCTTCATTACCACCACCGCCTTTTTGGCCACCAATATGTAAGCCTTTACGTTGACCTAGGGTATGGTACATCAAGCCTTGGTGTTCGCCGATTACTTTGCCTTCTGGCGTTTCGATTTTACCCGGTTGAGCAGGTAAATAGCGTGATAAGAAATCAGTAAATTTACGCTCACCGATAAAGCAAATGCCGGTTGAATCTTTTTTCTTCGCCGTAATTAAATCTTGCTCTTCCGCAATGCGTCGAACTTCTGGTTTTTCTAAATCACCAACAGGGAATAAGCTCTTAGCCACTTGTTCATGGCTTAGCGTGTATAAGAAATAGCTTTGATCTTTATTGCTATCTAAACCACGAAGCATTTTCGGTAATTCACCCGCTTCGATTTGCTCAGCAGTAGGGAAGGTACGACGAACGTAGTGACCCATTGCGATATAATCTGCATCAAGCACTGCATCAGCAAATTCTAAGAAAGCTTTAAACTTGATTTCTTTGTTACATAGAATATCAGGGTTTGGCGTACGGCCAGCTTTGTATTCCGCTAAGAAATATTCAAAAACATTGTCCCAGTATTCAGATGCAAAGTTAATGGTATGCAGTTCAATGCCTAACTTGTCACACACAGCTTGCGCATCTGCAAGATCTTCTGCTGCCGTACAATATTCTTCGTTATCATCTTCTTCCCAGTTTTTCATGAAAAGCCCTTCAACTTGATAGCCTTGTTGTTGAAGCAAGTAAGCTGAAACGGAAGAATCGACACCACCGGACATTCCGACGATTACTTTTTTATTAGCATTTTCTAGCTTTTGGCTGTTATCTGACATGCAATGAATACCACAAAATTAATCTGGTCCGAATTCTAACAGAAAGTTATCACAGGTGACAGATCCGAGAGGGGGAGAAATAATGCATACTGTACTGTTTGCTTAAACTTTAATAACTTTGTAATTACCAGGCTGTAAATTACCTAAAGACCAATCACCAATTGAGTAACGAATTAGCCTTAATGTTGGAAAACCAATATGCGCCGTCATACGTCTGACTTGTCGATTACGACCTTCAATAATAGTCATTGCTAGCCAGGTTGTTGGAATGTTTGCACGAAAGCGAACTGGGGGATTACGAGGCCATATTTCAGGCTCGGGAATAATTTCCACTTTGGCGGGAAGTGTTATGCCGTCTTTGAGTTCAACACCATGGCGTAACTGTTCTAAATCCTCTTCAGAGGGTGCCCCATCCACTTGCACCCAATACGTTTTTGGCGCTTTGGATGTTGGCTGAGTGATTTTAGCTTGTAGAATACCATCGTTCGTTAGCACCATTAGGCCTTCGCTGTCTCTGTCTAATCTACCGGCGGCATATACATCTTTAATATCAATATAGTCAGCTAGCGTTTTTCGTTTCTCACCGTCAGTAAATTGGCTAAGTGTATCGTATGGCTTATTAAACAAAAGGACGATGCGGTTTTCTGCGGTCACACGCGGTGAGTTGTGAGTTATTTTTTGTTTAGGGCGTTTAGTAAAACGATGTGTTGAGCTGCTTTTTTTTCCTCTTGATTTGGTCGGATCTGTTTGAAACTTACGACTCGATTGGGTCTTTTTAGAGAGAGAGTTTGAGCTCGACATGTTAACTACCTTGCAAAAATGTAAACAAATTAAGAGGCTAAGTTTTAATAACTTTAGAATTGATCTAGTATGGTGCCGCTAAAAGAAGAAGATAATAGACCATTAACTTGAATTTGTTTAATTCATTCTCGAATTTCTTACCCAAAAGAGTTCGGATGGAATGCTAAATAATATCTCTATCATCAAGTTATCGTGAAATGACTTTGACGTGACTTTGAAGGGGTATAAGTGAACGAAAGCAGCTGTGCTAAAAATTATCTGGTATAGCTAATATCTATTATCTACCAACATAGAGAAAGGTCGAATGAGATGACCGTTTTCTTGAGCCACACAGCCAATCTCATCTATTAAGGCTGTTCGAAATATATAGGGAAATTCAATGCCTACCACAGATCAAATGAAAAATAAGCAGCCAACTATTATTTACACTATTACTGATGAAGCACCAGCGCTGGCAACTTACTCACTATTGCCAATCATTCGTGCTTATACCGCTTCTTCAGGTATCAATGTAGACACTCGTGACATTTCATTAGCGGGTCGTATTATTGCGAACTTTCCTGAATACCTAACAGAAGAACAACGAATTGGTGATGCGCTTTCTGAGCTAGGTGACCTGGCTAATACTCCAGATGCAAACATCATTAAACTACCAAACATTTCTGCTTCTATTCCTCAATTACGCGCAGCGATTAAAGAGCTGCAAGCCAAAGGATACGCACTACCTAACTATCCTGATGAGCCAAAAACAGACGAAGAGCGTGCAATTAAAGAAACTTACGATAAGATTAAGGGGAGTGCAGTAAACCCAGTTTTACGTGAAGGTAACTCTGACCGTCGTGCACCACTTTCTGTTAAGAACTACGCGAAGAAAAACCCACATTCAATGGGGGCTTGGGATGCAAACTCAGCATCACATGTTGCGAGTATGTCTGAGCAAGATTTCTACGGTAGCGAAAAATCCGTCACTATTGATGGTGCGCGCAATGTACGTATTGAGCATGTCGATGCGGGTGGTTCAGTTGAAGTGCTTAAAGCGCCATTTGCTCTGTTAGATAAAGAAATTATTGATGCGGCTGTGCTTAATAAAACTTCTTTAGTTGAATTCTTTGAAAAGCAAATTGATGAGGCTAAAGAACAAGGGATCTTATTATCCTTGCACTTAAAAGCAACCATGATGAAAGTTTCTGATCCAGTTATTTTCGGTTATGCAGTTAAAGTGTTCTATAAAGATGTATTCGATAAATACGGTAACTTGTTTGAAGAGTTAGGCGTTGATGTGAATAATGGCATCGGTGATGTATATAGTAAGATTGAAAACTTACCCACTGATCAAAAACAAGAAATTGAACAAGCATTAGATGCCGTTTATGCCACTCGTCCTTCATTGGCGATGGTGGATTCTGATCGTGGTATCACTAACTTGCATGTACCAAGTGATGTGATTGTTGATGCATCAATGCCAGCAATGTTGCGTTCTTCTGGTAAAATGTGGAATAGCGAAGGTCAGCTGCAAGATACTAAAGCAATGATCCCAGATCGTTCATATGCGGGTGTGTATCAAGCAGTTATCGACTTCTGTAAAAAGAATGGTGCATTTGATCCAACGACTATGGGTAGTGTTCCAAACGTAGGTTTGATGGCACAAAAAGCAGAAGAATACGGTTCACATGATAAAACTTTCGTTGCGAAAAAAGCGGGGGTTATACGTGTGATTGACGAAAATGATACAGTTCTACTTGAGCAAAATGTTCAAGAAGGCGACTTATTCCGTATGTGTCAGGTTAAAGATGCTCCAATTCAAGACTGGGTGAAACTGGCCGTTACTCGCGCACGTGATGCAGGTGTACCTGCGGTATTCTGGTTAGATGAAAATCGTGCTCATGATGCTGAGTTGATTAAAAAGGTCAATGCTTACTTGCCACAACATGACACTAATGGTCTTGAGATTAAGATTTTAGATCCAGTATCGGCAACCAACTACTCCCTTGATCGTATCAAAGACGGCCTAGATACTATTTCGGTAACAGGTAACGTATTACGTGATTACCTAACGGATTTATTCCCAATTCTTGAACTAGGTACATCAGCGAAAATGTTGTCAATTGTTCCTCTGATGAATGGTGGTGGTTTATTTGAAACGGGCGCGGGCGGCTCGGCTCCTAAGCACGTTCAACAAGTTGAAAAAGAAAATCACTTACGCTGGGATTCTTTAGGTGAGTTCCTTGCTTTAGCAGCCTCTCTTGAGCATCTAAGTAGCGTTGCGAATAACCCTAAAGCAAAAGTATTAGCTGAAACGTTAGATAAAGCGACAGGTCAATTCTTAGATGAGAACAAATCACCATCTCGTAAAGTGGGTGAGCTTGATAACCGTGGTAGCCACTTCTACCTAGCGGCATACTGGGCGAAGGCATTGGCTGAACAGTCGAAAGATGCTGATCTTGCTCAGCAGTTTGCACCGATTGCAGCCGAGCTTGCTGAAAAAGAGCAGCAGATTGTAACTGAATTAAATCAGGCACAAGGCGTTGCAGGCGACTTAGGCGGTTATTACTTATTTGATGAAGACAAAGTAGTAACACTAATGCGTCCTAGTGAGACACTAAACCAAGTGCTAAATGCTTTACGCTAAGCTGAAGAGTCTTAAATAAATGATAAAGCGCTCTATATGGGCGCTTTTTTTATGTCTGTTATAACAATCAACATAATTAGGTGATCAATAATTGCGCAGGAAGAATCCTTGAGAATAAGGCATAAATTTTCGATAAGCAGTCGTTCTACAATTAAAACTGATAACGGAGTTATCGAGGCTTTTCACAAGAAAGAATGATCAGATAATTAGTACGATTGGCATTAGTACATGTAGGGATTAATTTAGCTGCTTACTTTGCTTGGTATTTTAGATTTAAGGGGGAGTGATGCATAAAAAGCCATACAAATTGATAAGGTCATTTGTATGGCTTTATACTTGAATATAGATAACAGAAAAGTCTATAGAAAGGTGTGATATTTAGTTATCGTAATTGGACTATTTTACTTGGTCGCCATCTAGTGGCATGACAAGACTAGCATGAGAGCCTTTAGGGCCTTTTTCAACTTCGTAGGATACTTGTTGTCCTGCTTTTAACGTTCTATACCCGTCCATTTGAATTGTCGAGTAGTGAGCGAAAATATCACCTTCTTCTCCTTCTGGACAAATGAAACCAAATCCTTTGGCATTGTTAAACCATTTAACGGTACCTGTAGCCATGCTTTACATCCCTCATGCTTTTTAACGATATAACGGTTAGTTTTTTAACCACTCTAAGAACACAATTTAGACAATCATGGCTAACAGTCAATAGTTGATGGTGATAATTATCGGTCGAATAACAAAAATAGCGATGTGAGTTTAACTTTTGCTTAACATTGAGTTTTCTCATTTACATCGTTTAATGATAGTTTGAGAGTATATTGCTTTCTTTTTAAGCTGTTAGTCTGCAAGTGTAACGGAATAGCAATCTTTTATTTGCAGGGATACAATTGGTGGATTAGTCTCTAAATAAGAAGGCAGGTTGATAGGTTTGTTTTCTATCAATGTTGGTCATAAAGTAGAATTAAGCATGAATAAGCAATACCAATGGACTTCACCAGATATCGATCTTCTGGAAGATGAGAAGACCAAACTGAAGCCACCGGCGATGTATCATGTGATACTTAATAATGATGATTACACGCCAATGGATTTTGTAATTGAAATACTGAGTCGCTTTTTCTCTATGGATTTGGAGAGTGCGACTCAAGTAATGTTAAAAGTGCATTTTGAGGGAAAAGCAAGTTGCGGCACATTTACGGCTGAAGTTGCTGAAACAAAAGTGATGCAAGTCACCATGTATGCTCGTGAAAATGAACATCCCTTGTTATGTACTATGGAACAGGTGTAGTGCCTTTTATTTTGATTGGTATCACCTAGATGACTTAGGCTTTAGCTGAATATGAACATAGTAATTGTTCTTTGGGGAGGTAGCTATGCTAAATAAAGAACTGGAAATGAGCTTGAATAGCGCATTTATGCGTGCTAGAGAGAAACGTCATGAGTTTATGACTGTTGAGCACCTTTTATTAGCGCTGCTTGATAATGATTCTGCTCATGAGGCTTTATCAGCTTGCCAAGCAGATATTGATACATTACGCCAAGAACTCGATGCTTTTATTGAGCAAACGACCCCTTTGATCCCAACTGTTGATGAAGAACGTGAAACTCAGCCAACATTAAGTTTTCAACGAGTACTGCAACGCGCGGTATTCCATGTTCAATCTTCTGGCCGCAATGAAGTCGCAGGTGCTAACGTACTTGTTGCCATTTTTAGTGAGCAAGAGTCACACGCCGCCTATCTTCTAAAGAAAAATGATGTCAGTCGACTTGATATCGTTAATTTTATTTCACATGGTATTCGCAAATCAGGAGATGACGTTGATGGCAGTCAAAGTGATATCACTGGTGATCAGCCGCAAGAAAATAGTTCTGAAGAGCGTTTAGATAGTTTTGCTACAAATCTTAATGAAGTGGCTAAAAAAGGGCAAATCGATCCGCTCATTGGTCGTGATGTTGAACTTGAGCGCACAATTCAAGTGTTATGTCGTCGTCGTAAGAATAATCCATTACTCGTCGGTGAAGCGGGGGTTGGTAAAACGGCAATAGCTGAAGGGTTAGCGTGGCGTATTGTTGAAGGTAACGTACCTGATGTGATTAAAGACAGTGTGATTTATTCACTTGATATTGGTTCGTTATTAGCAGGCACAAAATATCGCGGCGATTTTGAAAAGCGCTTTAAGACTATTTTGAAGCAATTAGAAAAAGAGAAAGATACCATTCTCTTTATTGATGAAATTCATACTATTATCGGTGCTGGAGCCGCTTCTGGTGGCCAAGTGGATGCAGCGAACCTCATTAAACCATTACTGAGTAACGGTAAATTACGCTGCATTGGTTCAACGACTTATCAAGAATACAGCAGCATTTTTGAGAAAGAGCGTGCGCTGGCTCGACGTTTTCAAAAAATTGATATTTTAGAGCCTTCTATTGACGATACGACGAAAATTCTTATCGGCCTTAAGAGCAAATATGAAGAGCATCATCAGGTTCGTTTTAGCAATAAAGCGTTACGTGCTGCTGTGGAGCTTTCTGCTAAGTACATTAATGAGCGTCATCTGCCAGACAAGGCAATCGATGTTATTGATGAAGCGGGCGCACATTGTCGACTAGCACCTGTGAGTAAACGTAAGAAAACCGTCAATGTTGCTGATATTGAAGCTATCGTAGCCAAGATTGCTCGGATCCCAGAAAAGTCAGTTTCTTCTTCAGACAAAGAAGTATTGTCACGCCTAGATAGCCGACTCAAGCTACTGGTATTTGGACAAGATCCTGCGATTGAAGTGTTATGTGAAGCGATTAAGTTAACTCGTGCCGGTTTAGGCCACGATAATAAACCGGTTGGTTCATTCTTGTTTGCAGGCCCAACAGGGGTAGGTAAAACAGAAGTGACGGTGCAATTATCTAAGCTACTAGGGGTTGAACTACTGCGTTTTGATATGTCGGAATACGGCGAGCGTCATTCTGTGAGTCGTTTGATCGGTGCCCCTCCTGGTTATGTGGGTTATGACCAAGGTGGTTTGTTGACGGATGCGGTGATTAAACACCCTCATTCAGTTGTCCTACTTGATGAAATTGAAAAAGCGCATGGCGATATATTCAACTTGTTATTGCAAGTAATGGATAACGGCACACTGACTGATAACAATGGTCGTAAAGCCGATTTCAGAAATGTTATCTTGGTAATGACAACCAATGCGGGTGTTCAAGAGACTGAGAAACAATCTATGGGCTTGATTCAGCAAGATAATAGTCATGATGCGATGGCTGAAATCAAGAAAGTCTTTACACCAGAGTTTAGAAACCGTTTGGATAATATCATTTGGTTTAATAGCTTGAGTGAAGAGATGATTCATCAGGTAGTGGATAAGTTCATTGTGGAATTACAAGCACAACTAGATGGACGTGGTGTTTCAATGGAAGTGTCGGAAGAGGCTCGTCATTGGTTAGCCAAAAAAGGTTACGATAAAACTATGGGCGCAAGACCTATGGGACGTGTCATTCAAGAGCAATTGAAAAAACCACTGGCAAATGAGTTGTTATTTGGAGTTTTGGTTGATGGCGGAACAGTAAAAGTAGCGCTCAATCACAATGATGAAGAACTGGAATTCACTTATTTAAATCAAGAAGAAGCGGTTCACTAATCTTGTATGAGATGGCGGCTTTAACTTATGAGTGACGTTGAAAGCTCTTACCTAAAAAGGTAGGAGCTTTTTTGTGCTTCCAGCCTTGATAGAGGGGAGGGGAATTGAAGTTATAAAAAACCGAAGCCTAAGCCTCGGTTTTGAAATTAGGTTTAAACGGACGTGATAGCCACTTAAACATTTAATTGATTAACGTGCGCGGAAGACGATACGGCCTTTGGATAAATCGTATGGAGTCATTTCTACAGTCACTTTATCACCCGTTAGGATACGGATGTAGTTTTTACGCATCTTGCCAGAAATGTGTGCCGTTACTACGTGACCATTTTCTAATTCTACGCGGAACATAGTGTTTGGTAATGTGTCAAGGACAGTGCCTTGCATCTCGATTACGTCTTCTTTTGCCATTTAATCCTCTTACCGAAATTTGGCTTATTCTTAACCGCTAGATTGAGCAGTCAATTTAGGGGTAATAATGCTCCAACAATGAATAATTATATGCAGGAGATTAAAGTTGTTGCGTATTCTACCCTTGCCAACGCTGATTTACTAGCTTTTGATGACGTTGAAAGCGAACTTTGTAATTCATCGCTGGGCAATCATCAATTTGATAACCCAAATAAAGCCAGTGTTTATGTATTTGTTCACATTGCTTCAATTGCAATAACACACACAAAGTACCTAGTGATAATGGGTGTTCAGGTTCATAAAAGGTATAAAATGCACTTAGAGAGTTAGGTAGGCAATCTGTTACCGCTACTGCGATGAGCGTACCGTTCTCATAAACATGTAAGAATTGAGGCTGCATCCAATCTGCGAGAATAAAGTTTTCGAAAACATCTTTATTGGCAGGATACATACTGCCACTTTGATGTCTCGCTTCAATATACTTCTCATACAAATCAAACCAATTATCATCTAGTTGCGACTTTAATTGCCATGAAAGTCGCGCTGCTTTATTCAGTAATCGTCGCTGACTCTTTGAATATGTAATATTTGGGATTGAGACTCGAATGGGTTGGCAGGCCTGACAAGCATCGCAATGAGGTCGATAGATCATATTGCCACTACGACGAAAGCCATTAGCAAGAAAGAGTTCATATTGACCAGGAGTATGTAACGCTTCATCTAAAATAACCGCGACCCGTTCTTGTTGATTTTCTAAATAGCTGCATTGGCTAGAAGGAGTTAAGCCGATCTTTATTTGGTTTGATTCCATCCGTTTATCCTTCTGTGAGCTTAAGTGTACACGGTGTAAAGTTGCTATTTATTGGCTTATTTTGTAATTGCTTTATTAGCGATATGAAGTGAGAACGTGGAACCTCGTTGACGCCTAGCCTTTCCAAGTGAGGATTCATGATCTGACAATCGATCAGTTGACCTCCAACATGAGAAAAGTGATCGCATAGATACCAGAAGGCAACTTTAGATGCATTGCTTTCAATTGAAAACATCGATTCACCACAAAATAGTTGGCCTAATTTAATGCCATATAAACCACCAATCAAAGTGTCATCGCGCCAAACTTCAACAGAATGACAATGACCTAATTTGGCTAATGTAATATAAGCATGAATCATCTCTCGAGTGATCCAGGTTTCTTCGATAGGGCGAGTGCTGGCGCACAGTGTAATTACTTGTTCGGTTGCTTGATTTAAAGTGACGGTTAAATGATTACGACGAAGATGCTTTTTTAGACTTTTAGAGGGAGAAAATTGATTAGGTTCGATCACCGCCCTAGTCGCAGGACTCCACCATAGAATGGGGTCTTGCTGTGAAAACCAAGGGAATATGCCATGCTTATACGCGTTGATAATTCTCTCTGGACTGAGATCGCCGCCGAAAGCTAATAACCCATCCGGCTCAGTGAGTGCCGACTCTACATCAGGAAATGTTTCTTTATAGTCATCTAAGCAAGGTAAGTAGATAGTCACGGCAAGTATTCTATTTATTAATCAACTCTTGAGATGATAGCAAGATTTACACTAGCACTAAATCTTGTTTTTCGTTAATCTCAAATGCATTAATAGCTTTTAGCAAGGAATATGAAAACCAATGGAAAGCCTTACTCTTCAACCTATCTCGAAAATCTCCGGTGAAATTAACCTTCCGGGGTCAAAAAGTGTTTCAAACCGGGCTTTATTATTGGCCGCTTTGGCGACTGGCACGACGCGCTTAACTAATCTTTTAGATAGTGATGATATTCGACACATGTTGAACGCTCTGACCAAACTAGGCGTCGCATTCCAATTGTCCGAAGATAAAACCGTGTGCGAAGTGCAAGGTATCGGTGGTGCTTTTGATATAGACACTTCTACTCCTCTTGAATTGTTTCTCGGCAATGCAGGTACAGCAATGCGACCTCTCGCAGCGGCTTTGTGCCTAGGAAAAGGGGAGTTTGTATTAACCGGTGAACCACGGATGAAAGAGCGTCCAATTGGTCACTTAGTTGATGCGTTGCAGCAAGCCGGAGCCTCGATTGAGTATTTAGAAAATGAAAATTATCCACCAATCAAAATAACTGGCACAGGGTTGAAGTCTGGTTCAGTGACAATTGATGGTTCTATATCAAGCCAATTTCTAACCGCTTTCCTCATGTCTGCGCCGCTTGCTGAGGGGGATATTACCATTCACATTGAAGGTGAATTGGTTTCTAAGCCATATATAGATATTACCTTAGACATCATGGCTAAGTTTGGTGTTAATGTAATCAATGATAATTACCAAACATTTACCATTCTTGCAGGTCAAACTTATCAAAGCCCAGGTCAATTCTTGGTTGAAGGCGATGCGTCTTCGGCTTCTTACTTCCTCGCCGCAGCGGCAATTAAAGGCGGAGAAATTAAAGTAACCGGTATTGGTAAAAACAGTATTCAAGGTGATATTCAATTTGCAGACGCACTGGAAAAAATGGGCGCAGAAATTGAGTGGGGCGAGGATTATGTTCTTTGCCGAAAAGGGCAATTGAATGCGATCGATATGGATTTTAACCATATTCCAGATGCCGCGATGACGATTGCAACGGCGGCGTTATTCGCCAAAGGCACTACCTCGATTCGTAATGTATATAATTGGCGAGTAAAAGAAACTGACCGTTTATCTGCGATGGCAACAGAATTAAGAAAAGTTGGCGCAGAAGTAGAGGAAGGTCATGACTACATTACTATTACACCTCCAACACAGCTAAAGCATGCTGCGATAGATACCTATGATGATCACCGCATGGCAATGTGTTTTTCACTTGTGGCGCTAGGTGATACCGCAGTGACGATTAACGATCCAAACTGCACCTCAAAGACTTTCCCTAATTACTTTACAAAGTTTAGCGAATTAAGCCAGTTGGTCTAAAATTAAACATAAGTAGAATATTTATTCGGCCTCACTTAGCGTGGGGCTTTTTTGTATTGGGATAAAATTTCAGTTGCTTTGACTAATCTTGGATATATTGACTAATAATCCATGCATAGACGGTCTAATTTCGCTATAATTTTGCGCTTAAAAACCGTCATGTTTCTTGAGCATAGCTTGCTCACATAGATCCCGGAGAAAATGTATGTCATCTCAAAGCCCGGTTATCACCGTAGATGGGCCAAGCGGCGCAGGTAAAGGTACCTTGTGCATGATGCTTGCGGATAAGTTGAATTACCATCTACTTGATTCAGGCGCAATCTATCGTGTATTGGCTTTAGCCGCTATTCATCATGGTGTGGACACAGAATCAGAAGATGCACTAGTACCACTAGCAAATCACCTTGATGTGCAATTTATTGCGGAAGGTGACTTGGTGCGAGTCATTTTAGAGGGTGAAGACGTATCGAAAGAATTACGTAAAGAAGAAACGGGCACTGCTGCCTCAAAAGTCGCTTCTTTACCTCGAGTGCGTGAAGCATTACTACGTCGCCAGCGTGCATTTAGTGCGGAACCAGGCTTAGTTGCTGACGGTCGAGATATGGGAACGGTTGTTTTCCCGAATGCGGAAGCGAAAATTTTCTTGGATGCAAGTGCCGAAGAAAGAGCACAACGCCGCTTGAACCAGTTGCAACTAAAGGGGTTAAGTGGTAAATTCGACCAACTTTTATGCGATATTCAGGAACGTGACGATCGTGACCGCAACCGTGCTGTTGCTCCTTTACGTCCAGCTGATGATGCATTAGTGATTGATTCTACATCACTTTCTATTGAAGAAGTGGTAGAAGTCGCGCTAGAATTTATAGAATCTAAACTCACTAAGTAATTGTTTGTTTTTAGAACGTCTGGTTTTTAAAAACATCGCTATTTAGTGATAAGGACTGTCGGTCGCAAGGATGATGACTGGCTAATTTATCAACCCCATGCGGTAGGATACCCATGGACGTTTAATTAATTGAAGATCATATATAATGACTGAATCTTTTGCTCAACTCTTTGAAGAGTCGCTAAACGAACTAGAATTCCGCCCAGGTACTATTGTTAAAGGTACTGTTGTTGCTATCGAGAACGGTTTCGTTCTTGTTGACGCAGGCCTAAAATCTGAATCTGCTATTCCAGCTGAACAATTCAAGAACGCTGCTGGCGAACTTGAAGTTGAAGTTGGTGCTGAAGTAGATGTAGCACTTGACGCGGTAGAAGATGGCTTCGGTGAAACTCAACTTTCTCGTGAGAAAGCTAAGCGCCACGAAGCTTGGATCGTACTTGAGAAAGCATGTGAAGAAGCTGAAACTGTTGTTGGTATCATCAACGGTAAAGTTAAAGGCGGTTTCACTGTTGAACTAAACGGTATCCGTGCATTCCTACCTGGTTCTCTAGTAGACGTACGTCCAATTCGTGACACTGCTCACCTAGAAAACAAAGAGCTAGAGTTCAAAGTAATCAAGCTTGATCAGAAACGTAACAACGTTGTTGTTTCTCGTCGTGCTGTTATCGAATCAGAAAACAGTGTTGAGCGTGACGAACTTCTTGAAACTCTACAAGAAGGTACTGAAGTTAAAGGTATCGTTAAGAACCTTACTGACTACGGTGCATTCGTTGACCTTGGCGGTGTAGACGGCCTACTTCACATCACAGATATGGCTTGGAAGCGTGTTAAGCACCCATCTGAGATCGTAAACGTTGGTGACGAAATCCTAGTTAAAGTTCTTAAGTTTGACCGTGAGCGCACTCGTGTTTCTCTAGGTCTTAAGCAACTTGGTGAAGATCCATGGGTAGCAATCGCTAAGCGTTACCCAGAAGGTCACAAACTAACTGGTCGTGTAACTAACCTAACTGATTACGGCTGCTTCGTAGAAATCGAAGAAGGCGTTGAAGGTCTAGTACACGTTTCAGAAATGGATTGGACTAACAAAAATATCCACCCATCTAAAGTGGTTAACGTTGGTGATGAAGTTGAAGTTATGGTTCTTGATATCGACGAAGAACGTCGTCGTATCTCTCTAGGCCTAAAACAATGTAAAGCTAACCCTTGGCAGACTTTCGCTGAAGCGCAAGCTAAAGGCGACAAAGTTACTGGTAAGATCAAGTCTATCACTGACTTTGGTATCTTCATCGGTCTTGACGGTGGTATTGACGGTCTAGTTCACCTATCTGACATTTCTTGGAATGCTCAAGGTGAAGAAGCAGTTCGTGACTACAAGAAAGGCGACGAAATCTCTGCAGTTGTTCTAGCAGTAGACGCTGATCGTGAGCGTATTTCTCTTGGCGTTAAGCAAATGGAAAACGACCCGTTCAACAGCTATGTTGCTGACAACAAGAAAGGTACTCTTGTAAACGGTACTGTAACTGCAGTTGACGCGAAAGGTGCTACAATTGAATTACAAGAAGGTGTTGAAGGTTACATCCGTGCTTCTGAAGCAGCACGTGACCGTATCGAAGATGCATCTCTAGTATTCAGTGTTGGAGACAGCGTTGAAGCGAAATTTACTGGTGTAGACCGTAAGAATCGCGTAATCAACCTATCTATCAAAGCTAAAGATGAAGCTGAAGAGCAAGAAGCAATGGCTACTCTAAACAAAGCTGATGAAGCTGCGTTTGGTAATGCTATGGCTGACGCATTCAAGGCTGCTAAAGGCGAATAATTTTTTGCCTATAGAAGGGGGCCTGAAAGGGCTCCCTTTTTTCGATAAGAAAGAGAAAAGTGAGGGAATCACCTATGACTAAGTCAGAATTAATTGAAAGACTTTGTGCTCAGCAAACCCATTTATCAGCAAAAGAAGTAGAGGATGCCGTAAAAGATATCCTGGAACATATGGCTTCTAAGTTGGAAGAGGGCGATCGTATTGAAATTCGTGGTTTCGGCAGTTTTTCTCTACATTATCGTGAACCACGTATTGGTCGTAACCCCAAGTCAGGTGAAAAAGTGGAACTGGAAGGTAAATACGTTCCTCACTTTAAACCAGGGAAAGAACTACGTGAGCGTGTAAATAGTAGCATTGCGTAAGTGGTGCCGTGTTATGACGTTACATGATTAGAATTTAAAGAAAGCGGCATTCGTTAGATTGCCGTTTTTTTATGGGTAAAATTCAAACGACTGACAATTTAATTAATAATATTTCCATCTTTCAATTAATTGGCAATGGAGTGTCAGGCAAATTTACTGCATAATCAAAGAATCATTTCGCTGTATGGAAAGGTGGTAATTATGAAAATTATAAAAATCATACTGGTTATCGCACTTTTTCTGATTGCTTTAGCGTTAGGCGCACAGAATCAAGAAACAGTGACATTTAATTATCTCATTGCTCAAAACGAACTGCCGCTCTCTTTGTTACTCGGCATCGTTTTTGTGGTTGCTTTTGCGATTGCCTGGTTGATTTTTGGTAGTTTATATCTGAAATCAAAACTCACTGTGCTTCGTTTACGCAAACAATTGAATAAAGCACAGGCACCTTCTGCAAAGTCATCAGAGCAGCTCCCTGAAATTAAAGGCTAGGTTTATTCGTTAATGCTAGAGCTACTCTTTCTGCTATTGCCCATCGCCGCTGCTTATGGCTGGTATATGGGTAATCGTAGTGCTCGACATGATAAGCAAGAACAATCTCATCAGATCTCTAGGCAGTATGTCAGAGGTCTAAACCTCCTATTGTCTGAACAATCAGATCAAGCCGTTGACCACTTTATCGAACTACTTCAAGTTGATGATGAAACGATTGATACTCACTTAGCCTTGGGTAACCTGTTTCGGTCACGTGGTGAAGTCGATCGCGCTATTCGCATACACCAAAACTTAATTTCTCGTGATGGTCTTACGGTTGATCAAAAAAATCTTGCACTGCAACAGTTAGCGAAAGATTATATGGTGTCGGGCTTTTTTGACCGTGCGGAGAAAATCTTTGAACAATTGATTGAAGAGCCTGAACATAGAGAACAAGCCCTTCAGCAACTTGTCACCATCTATCAGCAAACTCGCGAATGGAATAAAGCCATTAAATATGGCGATGACTTAGTCGCGATGGGACGTAAGAAAATGCGTCGTGACATTGCTCATTATTGGTGTGAGATCGCCATGCATGAATTGAGCTTAACCAACACATCAAAAGCAGTTCTCTACTTTAAGCGAGCACTAACTGAAGATCCTAAATGTGTTCGCGCTAATATCGCATTAGGTAATATTTATCTTGAGTCGGATAACTATAAGCAAACCATTCAATGCTTAGAGCAGGTTATTGAGCAAGACATCGATTATATTTCAGAAATTCTTCCAACTTTAGCAGACTGTTATTACCAAATTGACCAAGAATCAGGAATGCTAGAGTTCTTGAAAAAGTGCATCGCTAAGAAAGCTGGCGTATCTGCTGAGTTAATGCTCGCTCAAATGGTCGCCCAACACGAAGGTATTGCCGCTGCGCAAACCTTGTTAACCCAACAATTAATAAAGAACCCAACGATGAAAGGGTTCTATCGACTGATTGACTACCATATTGCCGAAGCTGAAGAGGGCCGAGCAAAAGACAGTTTGACAACCTTACAAGAGATGGTAGGGGTGCAAATGAAAGCTAAGCCTCATTATCAGTGTCGTCAGTGTGGCTTTGCTACTCATTCTATTTACTGGCACTGTCCATCTTGTAAGGGGTGGGGAACCATTAAGCCGATACGTGGTTTAGATGGTGAATAATTCGTACCTTTTTTGCACAAAATAACGCTAAAATTCGTTTTAATTTATTGAGAGGAAAACCAATGTTAGACCCAAAAGTGATTGTTGCCTTAGATTATGAAAATCAAAATGATGCATTAGCTTTCGTGGATAATATTGATCCTACCCAATGTCGCTTAAAAGTCGGCAAAGAAATGTTTACTCTATTTGGCCCTGACTTTGTGCGTGAATTACATAAACGAGGTTTTTCAGTCTTTCTAGACCTTAAATTCCATGATATTCCGAATACTTGTTCGAAAGCGGTTAAAGCGGCGGCAGAAATGGGCGTTTGGATGGTCAATGTTCACGCCAGTGGTGGTGAACGTATGATGTCGGCATCACGCGAAATCCTTGAATCTTACGGTAAAGATCGCCCATTATTGATTGGGGTAACAGTACTAACCAGTATGGAGCAATCGGATCTTGCGGGTATTGGGCTGGATGTGGCTCCGCAAGAGCAAGTGAAACGTCTTGCTAAGCTCACTCATCAAAGTGGTTTAGATGGCGTGGTATGCTCAGCTCATGAATCTTCGATTTTAAAGGCTGAACTCGGTCAAGAGTTTAAATTGGTGACTCCAGGCATCCGTCCTGTAGGTAGTGCAGCAGGCGATCAGCGCCGCATCATGACACCAGCTGAAGCAATGACTGCCGGTTCGGATTACTTAGTTATTGGTCGTCCAATTACTCAAGCAGAAGAGCCAAACCAAGTGCTAATTGATATCAACGCTTCTTTGAATGCGTAAGCGGACTTGTTCACGCAAATAGTTCATGTTCGTATATACCAAAGTTATTAGGGTATTAAACACAAAAGCCAGTGCTCATTTTGACACTGGCTTTTATGTTGGTTTATAAATCGTAGTTTCGCTCACTTGGAATATCGGTTAGGTATTCAACAAACTCAACTTCAAATCCAGCAGGGTCAACGAAGTAAACGTTTTTCCTAAATGGGTTTTCTGCTCCGGGTTTCGCTATTTGGTATCCGTTACTGACTAACCTTTCTATTATGCTATCTATGTTCTCTACCGAATAAGCAAAGTGTGCTAACCCTACTTGGTAACCATCTAAGTCTCGGTTTTGCCCTTCACCATGATTACTGATGGCGAGATATTGATAATCATCGCCTAGATGTAACCAGTGCCTTGGCTTTCCATGCCACTCATCATCACCTTCGCTGCGGATTGTCCAATGAGGAAACACAGTTTGATAAAAGTGAATCATGGCGGGAACATCACTCACGACTAAATTGACATGTTCTAAGTACATACACATTCCTTTGATTGATGGCTTGAATGAATTTAAGACAAAGATAAAACCTCAAGCTAACATGAGGTAAAGTGTTTTTTATGCAACATAAACTCACATAATAGACTTTAGTAAAAAACGCAGAGAAAGGGTTTGGTATGGTATAATCAACAGATAAATTTTAACCATAAGACGTAGTATTTTTATTATGACAAAAGAGCTTTTGTTTCATAAAACATATTTGCATCCAACTAGCCAAGAATGGGTTGTATTTATTCATGGTGCTGGCGGCAGCTCGTCTCTATGGTTCAAACAAATTAAAGACTACCGTCAGCATTACAATTTACTTCTGATTGATTTAAGAGGGCATGGGCGCTCAAATCAATTACTCAAGGATATCATTTCAAAGCAATACTCATTCCAAGATGTAACGATAGATATTCTGAACGTGTTAGAACATCTTAATATTAAAAAAGCACATTGTGTTGGCATGTCTTTAGGAACGATCTTAGTGAGAAACCTAGCTGAAATTGCGCCAGGGAAAGTCCAAAGTATGGTGCTTGGTGGGGCAGTGACGCGACTTGATGTCCGCTCACAACTTTTAGTTAAGCTCGGCTATTGGAGTAAAAATATTATTCCTTATATGTGGCTATATAAATTATTCGCTTACATTATTATGCCACAGCGCGGACAAAAAGAATCCCGTCATTTATTTATTCGAGAAGCTAAAAAGCTTTGCCAGAAAGAGTTTAAACGTTGGTTTAAGCTATCGGTTGATGTTAATCCTATGATGCGTTATTTCAGAGATCGTGAGTTACCAATCCCAACTCTTTATCTGATGGGAGAGATGGATTACATGTTTATCCGCCCAGTGAAAGAGATGGTAAAGCAGCATAAATTTAGCCACTTACTTGAGATTCCAGGTTGTGGGCATGTGTGTAATGTTGAAAAACCGGTAGAGTTTAATCAACACTCTTTAGCTTTTATTCAGCAAAACAGCCAATCTTAAACCGGTAAGTTTAACTAATCTCGGTGGTCATGCGTTCTGATCTTGTGATGGATTTGCTTGACCACAATTCCAACATACTGCAAATTGAGCTTCAATATTTTCTCCACATTGTTGACAATCCCAATTGGCTCTCAACTCTTCTTTTTCATAATCTTCTATTAGTTGCTTAGCGCTTTCCTCATCTTGCGCATCAAGTAGCCAAACATAGGGATCGGTGTCATTAGTTAGTGGAATTTCCCCCTTTAAGCTGAAAATCTCACCTGAATGCACCTTGGCCTCAATTTGATGGCTCTTGAGTAACTCGCAAACAATATGAGCTTCAACAGGGTTACCCGCACTGAATATTTTCATAAATTATCCTCTTTTTGCTGCTGAATCTCAGATGATTGAATAGTTCGATAACCCGCCAAAATTCTATTGAGTGTGGTAATAAAACATAATGCAACAAAGATGGCAGCAAGTATTGGGAAAAGATCAGGCCATAGACAAAAGGCAATAAAAAAGCCTATGGTCTCGCTCCCTTCTGCAATACCTGACATGTAATATAAAGATTTGTTTTGATAAACCGGATTGCTAATATTTCGTTTGCCCGCAATAGAAGCAAATGCTAAGAAGCTACTACCTGTGCCCACAAAGCTGACAATCAATAGTGCTCCCCAAAGTGCATTTTGTTCTGGATTAGCTAAGATAAAACCAAATGGGATCAGAGCGTAAAAAATAAAATCCAAACAAATATCAAGAAAACCACCGGCGTCAGAGGTTTGTGTCTGTCTCGCGATCGCACCATCAAGACCATCACCTATACGGTTCAATACGATGAATAATAAAGCAAGAAGGTAATGCTCACCCCATAATGCGGGAATAGAGAGTAGACCAATTAGAAAGCTTGCTAGCGTGATGTGATCAGCTTTTATATGGCGCTGAACGCATTGCTTTGCCAAGGTGTCTAATGGGCGTTTTATTAGTGGGATAACATACCTATCAAGCATTGGCATTCTCCTTGGTAAATTGCTCCCAATGTATAATTTTTCCGTTGAGAGGAGCATCGGTTTTATCATGTGTGACCATCAATGTTGGAACCTGAGCTGCAGCTAATTGTTTAAACACCCAATCTCTAAAGTTAACTCGCAGTTCGGGGTCCAATTTACTAAATGGCTCATCGAGTAAAACTGCCTTAGGTTGCGCGCTTAGCATCCTAATCAAGCTGACTCGGGCTCTTTGTCCACCTGAAATTTGATGTGGCATAGAATTGGCGATATCAGATAATCCAACCTTATTTAAGGTTGCTAGAGCTTCTAATTTTCTTTTTTTTGCTTTGATATTATTTGGCAGAGCAAATGCAATGTTTTCCCATATGTTCAAATGTGGAAACAGTAAGTCATCTTGAAATAGTATGCCGATTGAACGTTTATGAGGTTCACTAGTTTGAATCTCTTGTTTATCTAACATTACTCTACCTTCATAATAAAACTCTTGACTAAGGTGCCCTGCAATAACATTAAGTAATGTTGACTTACCACAACCACTTGGGCCCATTAAGGTGACTATCTCACTGGGGGCAATACTTAAATTGAGGTTGTTAAGTAGTGGTATTTTTTCCGACTCGGATGCTTTTGATGCCCGATAAAAAATAGATAGTTGTTCTAATGACAAACTCATAATGAAGGTGGCTCCTGCTTCTTATAGCGGCGCTGAAAAATACGGTTACCGATAAGCGCTAAGCTGAAAAAAATAAAGGGTAGTATTGCTTGCCATAATGCATAAAGTGCAATCACTCTGCGGTCATGTCCACTGGATAACGCAACGGCTTCAGTGGTCAAGGTAACTATTCTTCCTGAACCTAGCATTAACGTTGGTAAATATTGCGCTAAACTTACACTTATCCCCATCGCCCAAGCAAATAATATTCCACTGGCAAGGGTACGTAACTTTATTGTGAAGAAGACCTTTAGCGGTGAAACACCGAAGCTTACTGCGGTTTGAGATAGTCGACTAGGGTAGCTTTTCCATGGTCCATCTAAAGATAGATAAACATAAGGAAAAACAAAAAAGATATGTGCCCATATTACCCACAACCAATAATATTGTTGATTAATCCAAAGGCTGGTGATTTGTAAACCAAAAAGTAAAGAGAGTTGAGGGGCCAACATAGGCAAGGCAATCACATACATTGGAATATGGTAACGAAAATGATGGCGATATTCGTGAGCAATCAGGGCAAGCACTAGAGCTGTCCCAGAGCTGAATAGCGCCAGCCAAACACTGGTTAAAATGGTGTCTTGAATATAGGTCCATTCACTTAACCAAAATCGAATACTCCAAAATGTAGGCAGTAGGTTTGGGTATGGCCAGCGTAGTGCAAACGTCCAAATGATTATTACCGGAATGGTCAATAAACTAATGATGGCGATTAGGTGAAAGAAATAAGGTTTTATGGGTAAGGAAGCATTTCGGCCAGAGATTAACCAAGATCGAAATTTTCCTAGTACTAAATGTTCTGTTAGCCAAATGAGGCCAATTAAAACAGAACATAAAAAAAACATGAGAAAAGCGCCAGCTGCCGCTCTTGGGAGTTGAGATAAATCTGGATCGTTAAACCATTGCCATACTAATACCGCAAATGTCGGAGGGTTAATGGGACCTAAAATCAAACTAACATCAACCACCGAGCAGGAATAAGCCATGATAGCGAAAAGTGGAAAGCGCATGTGATGCAACCATTGAGGGAAAATCGCTTTCCACCATGATTGAGCCACAGAGTATCCCAAGCCTTGCGTGACTTGCAGTGTTTGTTCGACTTTTAAGTTGTTTAGTATCGCGACACTCATTAATAACAAAAAAGGCGTTTCTTTAATGGCCAGAGCAAGGGCTAAGCTAATACCAATATTATCTTGTAAAGAGTAAAGCCAAGTAAACCATGCATGGAGTTCACCATAAGTATTACTTACCATTAAGTTTAAAAGGCGGGCTAACCAACCAGTATCAGAGAATAAGAATAGAAAACCCACCGCAAAAGCGACATGAGGTAGCGCGAGGATTGGGGATAATATCTTCTCGATTCGCTGCCATGAACGACTCCCCCAATAGGCTTGTAAAATGGCAAAACTCATGATGGTGGCAATGACGGTGCTGACGACCGCGGTCATGATAGTTTGCAGGATCGAACGTTCAATTCCCGGCCAGTTGATGGCTGATATGAATCCATCCAAAGTGAATATATTCAGACCAAGCGGTGGAATAATACCAAAAGCAGGGATCACCATGCCTACCCCCCCCGGAAGAAGAGGGAAAAAGCAGATCAAAATCACCAGTAAATAACCGATGCTTAGCATACGTCTTTGCTTGCTTTGCATAAGTTTCCTTAATTCGTTGTTATCGGCTATATCGCTCAATCCAAGCCTGTTCTAGGGCGGTTTGCCAGCTAGGGTGAGGCTCTTCAATTGAGGGAGATAGTATGGTTTTATGAGCGCTACCTGTTAAGTATTTGGCTTGCAATACTGATGGATCGCCCCAGACATTGATATCCCCTTTACGTGATTGTGCTTGTGGGCTGAGTAGAAAGTTAATCACAACCAATGCGCCTTCTTTTGCATTGGCATTCCATGGGATAGCGAGAAAATGAATGTTAGACAGAGCACCATTTTTCCATGCGTAGCTCTGAGTGCTTGGCGCTAATTTGCCGCTTGCTTGGGCAGAAAAAACTTCATTCGGATTAAAAGTAATCGCAATATCGATTTGGTCATCATCAAGCAGTTGTAGCATCTCAGGTTGAGTGGTTGGAAATTGACGACCTTGTTGCCATAGATAAGGCTGAATCGCATCTAAGTAATTCCATAAAGGTTGAGTTATTTGAGTAAATGAATCTTCATCAACAGGCTTAGATAGCGCACTCTTTTCATCAGAGAGCTCTATAAGTAAGGCTTTTAAAAAGCTAGTGCCATGAAACTGAGGTGGCTTAGGGTAAGTGATACGTCCTGGATGTGCTTTAGCATAATCGAATAATTGTTTTGCTGATTGTGGTGGGGCCGGTAATTTTTTTTGATCATGAATATAGACTAATTGACCGACTCCCCAAGGTGCTTCCAATCCTTCTGTTGGTTCAGAAAAATCATGAGTAACCGGTAGGCTAGAATCGACTTTTTGCCAATTTGGTAAGCTTGAAGTGAAAGGGCCGTAGAGTAATTGACTATTCTTCATTGATTTGAAATTCTCACCATTAATCCAAACCATATCGACACTACCGCCAGAGTGTTTTCCGGCAGTTTTTTCAGCGAGTAAACGAGTAGTGGTTTCGGAAATGTCAGAAACTTTTACATGGTGAAGTGCTACGCCATACTTTTGCTTCACTTGCTTCGCAACCCAACGAAGATAGTTATTAATTTCTTGGCTGCCACCCCAAGCATTAAAGTACACATCTTGTCCTTTTGCTTGTTGCTCAACTTGTTGCCAATCCAACTGGCGAATAGAGCCATCTTTAGCAGAAGAAAGCAGTGGGAGGGTGAGAAAAGCGAAGCTAAGTAATAGACGTTTCATATATATCCTCATACAAAATGGATAGAGAAATTTAACTTAAAAATATAGACAGATGATAAGCCTAAAAAATTTCAAAAAAAAACCAACGACATCAGCGTTGGTTTTTATTAATTATTTGTTTAAGGTTACTACTATTTCAGAGATTTTACCGAAGAACGTTCAAGAATCTCAGGGAACATCTCAAATGTTTGTTTAGCGTGGTTTTTATCTTTAATACGCTCTAATAAAATCTCTACGGCATTTTTACCTAAACGACGTTTTGGTTGGTGAACTGTAGTCAAAGGTGGTGAAAAGTAAGGTGAGATATCAATATTATCGTAACCAATCACTGAGATATCTTCTGGTATTTTCATGCCTTTTTCTTGTAAACGACTCATTAAGCCAAGTGCCATAATATCGTTAAAGCAGAAAACTGCGGTTGGTTTTTTATCCATCGCAAGAATTTTATCTGCAGCAATTACTGCGGTATCACACTCAAAATTACCTTCAAGTAACCACTCTTCTGGAAGCGTTAAACCCTCTTCCGCTAATGCGCGCTTACAACCAGAGATACGTTCTTTACAGGCGACTTTCTCGAAATGACCACTGAGGCAAGCAATGTCTTTATGGCCCTGATCCATCAGGTAGCGAGTAGCTAAATAGCCACCTTCTTCAGAGTTATCGATGATTTTATCCGCTTGAGAGCTTTCTGGGCCCCAGTCCATAACAACTTTAGGAATATCAGGGTGACCGTCTAGCATTTCTTGTAGATCAGCATCTAAGTCTGAACACATCACTAAAAGACCATCAACACGTTTGCCGGCGAGCATGCGGATATAATCACGTTGTTTGTCAGCGCGACCACCTGTATTACATAGGATTAGCGTATAACCTTTGCGGTAACAATAACTTTCTACACCATCCACTACTTCGGCAAAAAATGGGTTAGTAGATTGTGTTACCAACATCCCAATAGTGCTGGTGGTATTGCATTTAAGACTACGGGCAACGGCACTTGGGGCATAATTCAGTTCTTTCACTGCGGCCATGACTTTTTCTTGAGTTGCTTCTGCAACAAAGCGAGTCTTATTGATGACATGTGACACTGTTGTGGTGGAAACACCTGCAATACGTGCGACATCTTTGATTGTAGCCATAGTGAATTTCCTTTATGCCGACACCTTCGCCGGATTTATTCTAATCTAAAAAGATAAAAGTCGCCTTCAATCAGCGACTTAATTTTATTCTGTATGTTATGCTTGAATATATGATCTACGATTTTAGTCTTAAATGCTATGCCTGACAATCAGATATGGCATTTTTATGACTAAACGGACATCGCACGTTAGCGACAACGTTATCGATTGCTCGAGTATTATCTCGTTACTCTAACGTTGTAGTGGTACCAGAGTTCTTTTGGTTAGTCAGTGTATCGCGCAGTGAAGACCACCAACGACCTAGTTGCTCATACCAATAACGTTCACTTTGTTCAAGATATTTCGCTTGTGGAGAATACTTATCCCATGGTTGCTTAATATCATCAAAAGCCAAGTAATTGGTTGGTGCAGGAATAGGTTCAAGCCCGGCTTTTTTAAACTCAACAATTGCACGTTTCATGTGACTAGCAGAGGTGATTAAAACCATACGTTTATCCGCAACGAAACCTGCTGCTTGATGTGCTTCATCCCAAGTATCTTGAGCGCTTTCTAATAAGATAATATCCGACTTCGCAACCCCTAATGACACGGCAACATTAGCCATCATTCGCGCATTGCTTACTGATGTGCCACCGTCATAACCTGACAAAATTAATTTTGCACCAGGGTAGAGGTTTAAAATACGGATACCTTCGGCAAGACGCATCAAACCATTACGAGACAATTCCGATGTTGCTGGAATGTCATTATCAACAATATGACCACTTCCCAATACCATGACATAGTCAACGGAGCCATCTACGGGTACAAAAGCTTTGTAAGCACGTTCGGTCGGTTTCAATAATGAAGTAGAAATGGGTTGGAATGAAAATAGAAAGATCCCCATTAAAGAAACAAAAGTGAATAAACACCCTAATCCACGTTTGTAAGTGAACATAATCAGAAATAAGCCAATAAAACCTATAATCAGCAAGGCTGGTAAAGGCATGATCAGAGCACCAATTAATTTTTTCAGTTCAAACATTTTAAATAGCCCAAAAATTCATCATTCAGCAGGTAAAACGGAGTAATTGCTTTATTCCTGTAATTGCTGTGACAGAATACACGTAAAATTCAGTTATCTTAAATGAAAAAAAATGGACAATGATCGAAATTTCGATGATATCGCGCATAAATTTGCTAAAAACATCTATGGTTCGGATAAAGGTGATATTCGTCAAGTGATCCTTTGGCAAGATATTGAGCAAGCATTAAGCCGTTTACAACAGCAAAAAAACGCTTTGTCTGTGCTCGATGCTGGAGGCGGATTAGCTCAAATGTCGCAAAAAATTGCTCAGCTTGGACACCAAGTGACTCTGTGTGATATTTCCAACGAAATGTTAACGTTAGCTCAGCAAGATATTGATAGTAATGGTTTATCTTCGCAGTTTCGTTTTGTTCATTCTGCTATTCAACACCTCGATGAGCACTTAACTGAGCAATCGGATTTGGTGTTATTTCATGCCGTTATGGAATGGTTAGAAAATCCGCAACAAGTATTAGCAAGCCTACTTGAAAAGGTGAAACCCGGCGGCATCATTTCAGTGATGTTTTATAATCATCACGGTTTAGTTTTGAAAAATGTAACTTGTGGTAATATTCCTCACATTTTACAGGGAATGCCACATCGCAAGCGCTTTAAATTGCAGCCTCAAAGTGGCTTATTGCCGGAAGAGGTCTATCAATGGATAGAATCAGCAGGCTTCGACATTTGTGGTAAATCAGGTATTCGATGCTTTAACGACTATATCGGAAACCAACAATACATGGGCGAGTATGGGCCAGAAGATGTGTTGGCATTAGAACAGCAGTTATGCCGCACAGAGCCTTATCTTTCTCTTGGGCGCTATATTCATGTGTGGGCACAAAAGCCTCATGCTGCCGAATAGTCCGAGAGTCATTAGTAAATACAGGAATGATAATGAGTGAAATAACTCAATCTCCACTTCAACCGTCGACAGGCGGACAGCCGCTTGAGGACAAAACGATAGGTGAACAGCCCATCGATGAATTGGTCAGCTGGGTGAAGCAACATGACTTTTCATTGAATCTTTCTTCTGAGCGATTAGCGTTTTTGATTGCGATTGCCGTATTAAGCCATGAGAAGTTTGATGAAGAGCTTGGCGAAGGGGAATTGCACGACGCATTTAAAATTGTCACTAACATGTTTGATGAAACAGGTGAAGCGTCGGCATTTCGCGCTAATAACGCAATCAATGAATTAGTCTCTCAAAGGTTGATGAGCCGCTTTGTCAGTGAATTAAATGACGGTGCGAGCATCTACCGTATGTCGCCACTTGGGGTTTCGATTACCGATTATTACGTTCGTCATCGTGAATTCTCAAAGCTTAAGTTATCCATTCAGTTATCTATGGTTGCCGATGAAATGTCGAAAGCTGTTGAAGCGGCCAATCAAGCTTCAGATATTGCGCAATGGCAAAAGCATGTTTATGGCGTACTCAAATATTCGGTAAGTGAAATTTTCGACCGTATCGATTTAAACCAGCGCGTTATGGATGATCAGCAAGTGGGAATTAAAAACCAAATTGCTGAATTACTAAACCAAGATTGGCGTGATGCGATCAGCAGTTGTGAAAGCCTACTGACTGAAACCTCTACTACCCTGAATGAATTGCAAGATACATTACAAGCGGCAGGGGAT
The DNA here is from genome assembly GCF_048266485.1 of Vibrio sp. Taxonomy (GTDB): domain Bacteria; phylum Pseudomonadota; class Gammaproteobacteria; order Enterobacterales; family Vibrionaceae; genus Vibrio. The sequence continues at coordinate 174,386 of NZ_JBLWZK010000001.1, forward strand.
GAACTACAAACTCAACTGCTTGATATTCAGCAGCTTATCTATGACCAAGAAGGTTTAGATTTCATTGACGCCATTTTGTTCTCATTGCAAACCAAACTCGACCGTATTGTTAGTTGGGGTCAGCAAGCGATAGATTTGTGGATTGGTTACGATCGCCATGTACATAAATTTATCCGTACTGCTATCGATATGGATCAAAACCGTGCCTTTAGTCAGCGTTTGCGTCAGTCTGTGACTGATTACTTTGATATGCCATGGTATTTAACCTACGCCGATGCCGAGCGTCTACGTGATATGCGGGATGAAGCCATGTTACTACGTGATGATGAAGTGACAGGTGAGATTCCAGACGAAGTGGAATACGAAGAATTAACAACCGTTGATGATGAATTGAGTGAGCGCGTCGCCAACATGCTTCAACAACATAAAGAAACCGGTCAGCCGATTGATTTAGGCTCGGTACTACGAGATTACCTTGCGCAGCACTCTCACGCGCAACATTTTGATTTAGCCAGAATGGTGATCGACCAAGCGGTAAGAATGGGGTATTCCGAATCGGATTACCAAGCCATTCAGCCGGATTGGAAAGCGATTAACGATTTTGGAGCAAAGGTACAAGCGAATGTCATCGATCAATATTAATTACGAGGCGCACAGCGCCGATCTGTCTCAAAATACAAGCTATTCACAAGAGACCGACAACTCTCAAGATGCTTACATGCCAGAACAATTGGTAAAAGCATTAGCGAACCCATTATTCCCATCGCTTGATAGTCAATTGCGTGCGGGTCGCCATATCTCAAGTGATGATATGGATAACTACGCTTTTTTAAGTGATTTTGATGGTGAACTTGGCGCTTTCTATCAGCGTTATAATGCGGAACTGGTTCGTGCACCAGAAGGATTTTTTTACCTACGTCCACGTTCAACCTCATTTATTGGCCGCAGCGTGTTATCGGAACTCGATATGCTGGTGGGTAAAATCTTGTGCTTTTTGTATTTAAGCCCAGAGCGTCTCGCCCATGAAGGCATTTTCACCAATCAAGAACTATACGAAGAGCTACTCAATCTTTCCGATGAAAAGAAACTGATGCGTTTGGTGACTAACCGCGCAACCGGTTCGGATCTGGATAAAGAAAAGCTCTTTGAAAAAGTGCGGACTTCGCTACGTCGTCTACGTCGTATCGGTATGGTATTGCCAGTCGGTGATGATGAGAAATTTAGAATCAGTGAAGCCGTCTTCCGTTTTGGTGCTGATGTACGTGTCGGTGACGATGTTCGTGAAGCGCAACTACGCTTGATTCGTGATGGTGAAGCCGTGCTTGACTCAAAAGCTGTTGACCCCAATAAAGCAAATGATAGTCAAGATAAGCAAGATGCTTCTGACGAACAATTAGAAGACTTTGCCGAGCAAGAACAAGCAGAACAAGAACAGAAAGCAGGTGACCTATGATCACGAAAGAAAATATGATCGAAAGAGGTAAATATCAATCGCTAACCATGATCAACTGGAATGGCTTCTTTGCTCGTACTTTTGATATTGATGAGTTAGTGACCACGCTTTCTGGCGGTAACGGTGCGGGTAAGTCGACGACCATGGCGGCTTTCATCACGGCATTGATTCCAGACCAAAGCTTACTGCATTTCCGTAACACAACAGAAGCGGGGAGTTCACAAGCGTCTCGTGATAAAGGCCTATTCGGTAAACTGCAACCGGGCACTTGTTACTCGGTTCTTGATGTTGTTAACTCTCGTCATCAGCGTTTGTTGTTTACTGTAAAACTGCAACAAGTGGCGGGTCGTGATAAGAAAGTCGATATCAAACCGATTCTTATCCAAGGTCTACCAAGCAATGTAAAACCAACCGATGTCTTAATTGAAAGCCTAGAAAACGGCCAAGCTCGAGTTCGTACTTACAACGAGTTAAAAGACAAAGTGGCGGAATATGAAGGCGTGCAAATTAAAGCGTTTTCGTCCGTTGCCGATTACCATAGTGTAATGTTTGAAATGGGCGTATTGCCTAAGAAACTACGCAACACTGGCGACCGTTCTAAGTTCTATCGTTTAATCGAAGCGTCTTTGTATGGTGGTATCTCAAGTGCGATCACCCGTTCATTACGTGACTACCTATTGCCTCAAAATGGCGGAGTGAAGAAAGCCTTCCAAGATATGGAATCGGCGCTGCGTGAAAACCGCATGACGCTAGAAGCCATCAAAACCACTCAAGCCGACCGTGACTTGTTCAAACACTTAATTACTGAATCGACCAACTACGTGGCAGCAGACTACATGCGCCATGCCAATGACCGTCGTATTAAGCTAGATCAAGCGTTAGCACTGCGCAGCGAGTTGAATCAATCGAGTAGTACTCTAACTTCGCAAATGCAATTGATGACGCAAGTACAAGCAGAACTTGAGCAATTAGTCGATCAAGAATCGGGTTTAGAGCAAGACCATCAAGCCGCTGCTGACCATCTACAATTGGTGCAAACCGCGATTCGTCAGCAAGAAAAAATTGAACGCTACCAAGAGGATTTGGAAGAGCTAAGTGAACGCTTAGAAGAACAAATCATGGTAGTGGAAGAAGCGGCAGAGCAAGTTGCCATTGCTGAAGAACAAGCTGAAGTTTCTGAACAAGAAGTCGATAGCTTGAAATCGCAACTCGCCGATTACCAACAAGCATTGGATGTACAACAAACTCGCGCGTTGCAATATCAACAAGCGGTGCAAGCATTAGAAAAAGCGCAACAGCTGACAGGTAATGACAACCTAACCGTGGAGAATGCTCAGGCTCAATTGTCTGAATTGAAACAACGAGAAGCGGAAAGTACATCTACTTTGTTATCGTTAAAACATAAGCTCGATATGTCATCAGCGGCAGCAGAGCAGTTTGAGCAAGCACTTGAGTTAGTGAAAAGCATTGTTGGTGACGTGGCTCGTACTGAAGCTCTGTCACATGCTAAAGAGGCGGTACAGAGATCTCAACAAGCTCAGCAATGGTTACACAATGAATCACAATGGCGCGCACAACAGCGTGACCTAGAGCGTAGCTTAAACGAGCAGCGTCAAGCCTCTGAACTAGTTGAACAATACCAATCTCAATACCAGATTCGCCTTGATGATGAAATGGTATTAGAGCAAGAACGTGAGCGTCACTTAGAGCAACTTGATGTACTCGCCGGTGAACAAGAAGAACTGCGCGATTTACGTGGTGACTTACGTCGTTCTCAACAAGATTCTGAAGCGAAAATTCAAGTTCTGCAAAAGCAAGCACCAGCCTGGATTACAGCCAGTGAAGCACTAGAAAAACTACAATCACAAACCGACGCTGAGCTAACCGATGGCCACGCGGTGATGGCACAAATGCAACAAGTGCTTGAGCAAGATAAACAACAATCCATGGCGAAAGAGCGTTTGTCCGCTCGTCGTGATGAGTTAGATAGCGATATTGAGCGTCTAGCGTCACCATCTGGTTCAAATGATCCTCGTCTAAAAGGCTTAGCAGATAGTCTAGGCGGCGTGTTGTTATCCGAAATTTACGATGACATCACCATTGAAGATGCGCCATATTTCAGTGCGATGTACGGCCCATCTCGTCATGCGATTGTTGTATCTGACCTTGATGGAATTAAAGAAAAGCTGGTGGATTTAGAGGATTGCCCAGAAGATCTTTACATCATTGAAGGCGATGTGGATGCGTTTGATGACAGCACTTTCAACGCCGATGAACTAGATGGCGCGGTATGCGTTCAGTTAAACGACCGTCAGCTACGTTATTCTCGTCTGCCTTCGATTCCACTATTTGGCCGTGCCGCCCGTGAGCAACGTTTAGAGTTGTTACGTGCAGAGCGTGAACAAGTGGCAGAAGAGTATGCCAAAGCGGCGTTTGATTCACAGAAGCTGCAACGCCTATACCAAAGCTATAACGAGTTCGTTTCTAAACACATTCATATTGCGTTTAATGACGACCCAGAGCAGCAACTGGCGGAAGTGCGTGATGGTTTAAATCAAGTGGTTCGTCAATTGGCGTCACTGGATGAAAAAGACCAGCAGCAACGTAGCCAAATGCAAACGGCCAAGCAGGCGCTAGCTCAGTTAGATAAACTGGCTAACGTGATGCATCTCATTGAAGATGAAAGCCTAGCCGAGCGTTTAGAAGAAATTAACGACAAGCTTGAGCAACTATCTCAATACAAATCATTCGCTCAACAACATGGCAAAGCGGCCGAGAAACTATCGAACATGCTGTCTGCCCTAGAAGCGGATCCTGAGCAATTTGATGCGCTGCAAGCACAATATCAGCAAGCGGACCAAAACCTACAAACATTGAAAACTCAATTGTTTGCTTTGGCCGATTTGCATGAACGTCGTCATTACTTTGCTTACTCTGATTCAGTCTCTCTACTGGATCAAAGCAGTGAATTAAGCGAGCAACTAAAACGCAAACTTGAGCAAGCAGAGCAAGCGAAAGTACGTAGCCGTGAAGGCTTGAAACAAGCACAAGGCCAAATGAACCAATACAATCAATTATTGGCTTCTTTGAAATCGTCGCATCAAGCTAAATTGGAAACCGTACAAGAGTTCAAACAAGAGCTGCAAGACTATGGCGTAACGCCAGATATCGGCGCAGTAGAGCGTGCAGAAACACGTAAAAACGAATTGTATGAGCGTCTACATTTATCTCGTCAACGTAAGAGCGAATTTGAACGCACTCTTACCGCGACTGATATGGAAATGAAGACGCTAACCAAACGCGTTAAGAAAATCGAAAAAGAGTACAAAGACCTACGTAAGTTTGTGGTGAACGCCAAAGCAGGTTGGTGTTCGGTGCTACGTTTAGCGCGTTTAAATGATGTTGAGCGTCGCTTGCATCGCCGTGAATTAGCCTACCTTTCGGATAACGAACTGCGTTCAATGTCGGATAAATCTCTCGGTGCCTTGCGCTTAGCGGTTGCCAACAATGAAACCCTACGTGATGCGCTACGCGGCTCAGAAGATAATGCTCGCCCAGAAGGCAAAGTATTGTTCTACATCGCGGTTTACCAACATCTACGTGAGCGTATTCGCCAGGATATTATTCACACTAGTGATCCAGTTGAAGCGATTGAAGAGATGGAAGTGGAGCTGGCTCGTCTAACCGAAGAGCTAACGCAACGTGAAAACCGTCTGGCGATTAGCTCTGGTTCCGTGGCCAATATCATCAAGAAGACGATTCAACGTGAGCAAAACCGCATTCGTATGCTAAACCAAGGCTTGTCCAACATTGCCTTTGGTCAAGTACGCGGCGTGCGCTTAAATGTCGGTATTCGTGAAAGTCATGAAACGCTACTATCTGGTTTGGCTGAACAGCAAGACCAACATCAAGACTTGTTCGATAATCCACGTCTAACCTTCTCAGAAGCGATGGCAAAATTGTTCCAACGTGTAAACCCACATATCGATATGGGTCAACGTTCACCACAAATTCTTGGTGAAGAGTTACTGGACTACCGTAATTACTTAGAGCTGAGCATTGAAGTGAACCGTGGTTCAGAAGGTTGGCTGCAAGCTGAATCTGGCGCGCTATCAACCGGTGAAGCAATTGGTACCGGTCAGTCAATTTTGTTGATGGTTATCCAAAGTTGGGAAGAAGAATCACGCCGCCTGCGCAGTAAAGATATTGTGCCGTGTCGTCTACTCTTCTTAGATGAAGCCGCACGTTTGGATACCAAGTCCATCAATACCTTATTTGAGCTATGTGACCGTCTAGACATGCAATTATTAATTGCCGCACCGGAAAACATCAGCCCAGAAAAAGGCACCACTTACAAACTGGTACGTAAAGTGTTTAAAGATCACGAACACGTACATGTTGTTGGTTTACGTGGTTTTGGCAATGGTCCAAAAGATAAAACCGACCAAGCACAAGAGCTTGAAACGGTAGAGTAGGGGAAAGCCTTACTTTGAAATTAAAACGCCTCACTTCTTTGGAGTGAGGCGTTTTTTTGTTTCGTTTTAAAATTTCCGAGTGTAAGTTATTCAGACAGTTGAATCTCAATACACTTTAGGAAATTCTTTACCATCACATACTTCACTCGTGGCACGGAATGAAAGATTTCGTCATCCTTGAGGAGCCTAAGCGACATCGAGGATCTACTTATCACGCGCTGTAAATCATCTGTAGAAACGATTCAATGCGCTTTAAGTAGATCCTGAATTACGTTCGTGCCTCACTATTCAGGATGACGGATTATCTCACCTATTAAGTGGCTATAAGACAATATCAAGTTCTTGCTAATAACGTTTAGGTGAACTATTGTTTGTACGTTATTTTGTACTAATTGGAGTTCAGTATGAGCCGTATTCATTTCGATCAAGATATTCAACCGCTATCTGAGTTTCGTGCTGGTGCTGCATCTTACATAAAACAAATCAATGAGACTCGTCGCCCATTGGTCATTACACAACGTGGTAAAGGTGTCGCCGTTGTTCTCGATGTTGCAGAGTATGAAGCAATGCAAGAAAAAATCGAACTACTTGAAGAAATGCGTACCGCAGAAGCTCAATTGGCTTCAGGACTAGGTGTTTCAAATGAAGATGCGCGTTCACAAGTATTAGGGCGCATTAAGAAATGAAAGTAGTTTGGTCACCATTAGCACTTCAAAATTACCCGTCATTCTGAACCGTGAGGCACAAGAGTGATTCAGAATCTCCTACCACATGTTGATCATTTAAAGTTCACGCAATTCTGTTTATAAAACCTGCAATTATTGATGAGTTTTACTGATGAGATAAACGAATTATGTCCGTATTTCATGCTGGTTAATTATGAGACAAGTCTGATTTTACCTATTAATTTAGATGTTTAGCTTGTTAATCAAAAAAATGAATGGAATGATTGTTGAAAGAACTATGCGAATTTTTAGTTTATTAAATTGTTATGTTTATAATCGACTCTCAAATATGGAGAAAAAATGAGGAATCTGTTTTTATTTGGAGCGTTGTTTCTGTCAGTAAATGCTAGTGCAGAAACCGTACCCGCACAGCAAGCAAAAGCCAATGGATTTACTACCTGTCAAAATACGGTGGAAGGTATCTCAAAGTTTGTAGTCAATGAAAATAACCATGCTTCTTTAGCGACATGGAATAAGAGCGGTTCAGACAATCGTCTTTTCAATGCGTTAATTTCAGTCAAATATTCCGACGGTCATTCCGCTGCGGTAGTAAATGTTTCACATGGCAAAACAGGAAAATGTGACGGTTCTTATACAACAGTTTTTTACATAGATAAATCATGTAGCGCTGCACGAGAAACGATCTTCAAGGACTGGAAATACACAGGAGAATTAGCTGGTTTGGTAGTTCTGGAAAACCAAACGGGAACAGTCAACAAAATGCTGTTACCTGGTGGTAACGGTTGTGTAGCTATTACTACTGAGGTTGGCTACCAATAAATATAAAAAGTGCTGCTAGGGACAAAGCTTGGGAACTATTTGAGTCTTAACATCGTGCTCCTGTTATTATTAACTTATGTTTCGATGAACTATTGCTATTAAAAAATAAAGAAAGATTTAAATCAAGGCTTCCTCTAAGCTCTAAAGCTTCATAAAATTGGTGCCACTACCTTATCAATGGGGGGCAGACTCTGGGTATTTATACTATCCTATATTCAGCATTTATGCGTCGAGCCCCATACCCAAATAACACATACTGTAGTCGAAAAAGTTAGTTATCACTTGATAAGTTTTCTTTCCGTCCCATTACCAGCCTCAAGTTCAACAATGGATTCTAAAAGATTTCGAGCATTAGCAGGGGAGCTTAATAAGTATGCCGTTTCCTGCATGGCGTTGTAATCTTCTAAAGACATCATCACAACAGGAGCTTCACTTTTACGAGTGATTATAATTGGAGCATGATTATTACAAACATTCTCCATTGTCTTTGCTAAATTAGCTTGAGCTGCTGTGTGGCTAATTACATCCATATTTATATCCCCAAGTGTTCATGTGCGTGAATTAGTATAATTGTGGTTTGATATCAGATAGCAAGCAATAATAACGACTTTGTTAAGTTCATTGCTGTGCAAAAAATTGATACAGAGTGCAAGGCATAAGACTCACGCTGCAACCCTTCCCAACCTTCCCTGGCTGTAATTTCAACTACCAAGCTTACCATTACTGGTAAAGGGAAGGAGCTTTTTAGCTAATGTGGTTAGGTAAGCAATCAACTCACGATATTTGAAGACTCTGCTCTTTTCCTTATGTGCTGGAGTTATTTAGTAAATAAACCAATTTTACTATCGATGTCATCCCGCACATGAGCCTAAGCGAAGAAGATGCGGGATCTCCTACAGCGCGTTGTTATTCAAATTATGGTAAGAGGTAGGAGATCCTGAACTGCGTTCGTGCCTCACTTTTCAGGATGACAGGTTGATATTGTTTTGCTTAAACACAAAAAACAGAGCCTCTGAAATGAGAGACTCTGCCATTGGAAAAGTTTTGATTAAAGCGTTTAGGAAAGCCTAATCTTTACGCCTTAGAAGACAGCACATTCAGTACTTTTAGTGCGTGCTCGGCAAGTTCAATCCCTTCGCTGGTTAGGTAACCACCGTCTGGTAGGGTGCATAGGTTTTTATCAAACAAACTCTTTGCCGCTTGTTGCAGCTCTGGTGCCGCGTCGTTATGTACTTTAATGCCAGTTTGTAGGCTAGTTGGATCGAATTGAAGTAGTAGGTTGAGTTCAATAATATGGTCTGCAATAAATTTCATCGTGATTCCTTACCTTTAAAATAATCTTAGAAACACAATAGGTTGCATTTGTCAGATCTGACAAGCAATAAACTGCAGTTTTGATGCCTTGTTCACTATTACTATCGATCACTGCTGATAAACAGAGCAAAAAGCGATTAATTTTTTAAATATACATTTGTCATGAATTTTTGGTTACTAAATTGTCTGTTGAGCAATGACAAATTTTGAAAATCAGGTAAAGTAGCGGGCAAAATATTTCTGCTGAATAGCTGGAAGAATCCTGAGTATAAATAGTCGTAATAGGAAAATACATGATCCAAGTCGTTGGTCACAAAAACCCAGATAGTGATAGCATTTGTAGTGCATTGGTTGCCACTGAGCTTTTAAAAGCCCGTGGTCTTGAAGCGAAACCCGTTCGTCAAGGCGAATTAAACCGTGAAACTCGATACATTCTTGAGCAAGCGGGCCTTGAGCAACCTGAAATGTGTACTGGCGTTGCAGGTGAAAAAGTTTGGTTAGTGGATTACACAGATGTTTCACAAGCACCAGATGACATTGCTGAAGCAGAAATCGTTGGTATCGTCGATCACCACCGTCTAGGCGATGTGATGACAGTAAACCCACTAGAAGCTTGGATCTGGCCTGTTGGCTGTACTTGTACGATTTTGTTCAATTTATTCAAAATGGAAGAAACAAAAATTGAGAAGCCTTATGCGATTCTTATGATGTCAGCAATTTTATCTGACACAGTAGGCTTTGCTTCTCCAACTTGTACGCCAAAAGATGAAGCGGCAGTAAAAGAGCTTGCTGAAATCGCGGGTATCGACAACCTAGACGAATTCATCAAGAATTTGTTAATTGCTAAAACCGACATCGAAGGTCTAAGCGCAGCAGAGCTAGTTGAGAAAGACTTAAAAGCATACCCATTCAATGGTCGTGACGTGGTAGTAGGCCAAGTAGAGCTTGCGACAATGGAACAAGTTGACGGCATGATTGATGACTTGAACGCCGACCTTGAGCGTCGTTGTCAAGAAGACGGCCTAGCATTTGCCGCGCTTATGTTGACTGACATCACGACTAGCACGACTGAGCTACTATTCAAAGGGGAATGGTCTGCTAAGCTTGAGAAACACGTTAAAGACGGTTCTCTAACCATGGAAAACACGTTAAGCCGTAAGAAGCAAGGTTGGCCTTGGTTGCAAACAGAGCTCGCTAAATAATCTATTTACTAGTGATGTTCGATGAAGATTAATTAAGAAGGCGGGTGGATAACTCGTCTTTTTTATTTAATAAGGGAAAAATATGACAAAAGTACTGAGTGATGAGCGCGTTCAAGAGATTTTAAGTTTTGATAGCGAAAAGCGTTTTACTTACTGCATTAAAGAAGTGGTTGCTAACCGTCAAATCTGGATTTTGGTGGATGAAGATGGCTGCGTGATGTTAAATACCGAAGATGAAGATTGCGTACCAGTCTGGCCAAATGAAGAATTTGCTCAAGCGTGGGCGAATGATGATTGGGAAAATTGTAAGCCAGAAGCCATTTCACTCAATAAGTGGCACAGCCGTTGGACTACTGGTTTAGAAGATGATGAATTATCGGTAGTCGTTTTTCCAAATGCAGAGCAAGAGGGCGTGATTGTCTTCCCTGATGAGTTTGATTTTGAGTTGAAGAAACAAGCTCAGAAACGTTAAAAGTTCGTTGCAAAAATTGTTTATCGAAAGGGTGGCGTATGCCGCCTTTTTTTGTATCTGGTCACAGATTGAATAACGTAAAGCTAATAACGTAAAAATCATTGATCTAGTTCTATATTAAGATCAAGTAGCCGATCGATGATGGGTAGACCTTACCAATAGAGTAAAGACTATGCGTTTGAATCTTCGTTATTTATTACCAATTATGATCCCTTTGATCACCTTATTGCTACCTCTTTCTGCATTTCCATTTGAAGGCATGACTATTATTCAGCAACGCGTTGCGGCGATATTTTTATTTGCAGCACTAAGTTGGATATTAGAACCGATTCCAATCTACGCGACGTCGGTTGCGATTATCTGTTTTGAATTATTGTTGATTTCCGATAAAGCCATTGTGTGGTTTACCAATCAGCAAGCGGTGGATAATTACGGCGTGATATTGAATCACACCGATATTATGGCGACCTTTGCTAACCCCATTATTATGCTGTTTCTCGGCGGTTTCTTTCTGGCTATTGCAGCAACCAAATATCGTCTAGACATTAACCTTGCCAGAGTTTTACTTAAGCCTTTTGGTGAACAGCCTCGCTTTATGATTTTAGGCTTAATGTTGATTACCGCAATGTTCTCGATGTTTATGTCCAATACCGCGACTACAGCAATGATGCTGTCTATTCTGGCGCCAGTAATGGTGCTATTGAAACCGGATGATCCGAGTCGTACTGCCTTTGCCTTGTGTATTCCACTTGCGGCGAATATTGGTGGGATAGGGACGCCAATAGGTACACCACCGAATGCGATTGCATTGAAGTATTTACAATCGACGACCACGATTTCTTTTGGTGAATGGATGGCGTTTGCGGTGCCGTTTGTGGTTGTGTTAATGGCGATTGCATGGACACTGATTTTGGGATTATTCCCAGCGAAGCAACGCAGTATTACACTGGATATCAAAGGTAAGTTCCTCAAAACACCTCAAGCCATTATCGTGTATGTCACCTTTATTTTGACGATTGTGCTATGGCTGATGGGCAGTAGTCACGGCATGAACTCCTACACGGTTGCTATGATCCCCGTTACGGTGTTTTTAGTCACTGGGATTATCACCAAAGAAGACTTAAAGAAGATTTCATGGGATGTGTTGTGGCTAGTTTCTGGCGGTATCGCCCTAGGTCTTGCTCTCGATAAAAGTGGCTTAGCCGCGTTGGTGGTATACAGTATTCCGTTTGGTGAATTCTCGCCTTATGTGGTGCTAGGTGGCGCAGCATTGTTGAGCTTATTGATGGCGAACTTTATGTCGAATACCGCTACCGCCAACTTGTTAATGCCAATTATGGCGGCGTTAGGTGCCACGATGGCGAGTTTAGATGTGCTCGGTGGTCAAGCTATGCTGATATTAGTGGTGACTTTTGCCGCTTCGCTCGGCATGGCGTTACCCATTAGTACGCCACCCAATGCGTTGGCTCATGCAACAGGACACATTAAAACTCAGCACATGGCTAAAATTGGAGTGCTTATTGGCTTGGTAGGGGTTGCGTTGAGTTTTGTATTAGTCGCGGCTTTAAATTTAATTTATTAGTGAGATGAAAATGGACAAATTTACAATTATTTGTGTCGATGATCAGCCAGAGATGTTATTTCAATTAGCCCATGACTTAGCTGAGTTTTCTGATTGGGTGAAAATCAAAATTTGCTCTGATGCCCAAAGTGCGCAAGAGAGTTTAGAAAAATTAGATCAAGATGGTCGTTATGCTTGCGTGGTGTTATCGGATCAAAATATGCCAGGGCAGAATGGTGTCGATTGGCTGCAAAGTCTTGCTAAAGACCGACGTTTTCGTCATACCAAGAAAATGATGTTCTCTCAGAGTCCTACGCAACAAGTGTTTATTGATGCGATTAATCTTGCGCAAGTGGATAGGTTCTTTATCAAACCTTGGGATCAAAAAGAGTTAGTCCATGAAGTGCGAGTCTTACTTACTGAATATGTATTTGATAAAGGAATTGATTACGAGCCTTTGCAACAACACTTAGATCAAGAAACGGTGTTGAAACATCTACGTGGATGATATACCCATGTACTTGAAGCTATAGGTTTGTTGACGGCGTTCATTCACTCTAATCGAATAGGCAAGCTATTTTGATGGGGGCCGTATTCACTTGGGTATATATTAAATGCGATTTCCCCCCTCTTGCTTCGTTATTGAAACAAGAGGGTAGCCTTGTTATTTCAAGTGGTTATTTCAAATGATTTACTTTAAATGGTTCGGCGTCTTATGGAAGTGATTTTCTATCAACTTCTGACTGATGATATGTTGGGGATGGGCAATCACTTGTTGAGTGTCACCAGATTCCACTACTTTACCTTCGTGCATCACTATTAACTTGTCTGTGATGTGCTTAACCACACCAATATGTTGAGAAACATACACAAATGACACGCCCATTTCTTCTTGTAACTCTAAGAATAGGTTGATGATCTGTGAGCGCATTGCCATATCAAGCCCGTTAAGCGCTTCATCTGCGACAATGATTGAAGGTTGAAGTACTAAGGCTCTTGCAAGACAAACACGTTGCTTTTGGCCTGTGGCGAGCATTTGAGGGTAAAAGTAGGCATGTTCTGGCAATAAACCTACACGGATTAGCGTTTCTTTAACTCGATGAATTCGCGCTTCTGGTGACATTTGTGTATTACGTTTGAGTGGCTCTTCCAAAATTCGACCAATTTGAATGCGAGGATTCAAGGAGGTGTTGGGGTCTTGGAATATCATTCGAATTAATTTACAGCGGGTGGAGTAGTCTTTATCAAACAACTGCTCGCCATTGACGAATATTTTGCCATGGCTCGGTTCGGTAACACCAGCGAGCATTTTCGCCAGTGTGGATTTTCCTGAGCCATTTTGTCCGATAATGCCTAAAGTTTGCCCCGGCTCTAAGGTAAATGAAATGGGCTTAACTGCTTTATGAACACGCTTATGAAAGAAACCGGAGCGCGTGACAAAGTTTTTCGATAAATCGATGACTTCTAATAGCGCACTCATACGTGTTTCTCCGTTTTTGCGTTCTTCTCTAACGTTGAACGTTTTTCCATATTAAGTGGAAAGTGGCAACTGAACTTATGGTTCTTAATTTTCTTTCTTGCCGGTATATGAACACATTTAGTTTGCGCGTAAGGACAACGAGGCCCAAGACGACAGCCAATCGGTAAATGCTGCAATGGTGGGATTGAACCTGGTAGAGAAGGCAAGCGACTCTTATGAGGGATCCATTCATTAAAATCTGGCATTGCATGCAATAGAGCAACGGTATAAGGATGCTTCGGTTCAGTCAAAATATGTTTAGTATTGGCCGATTCAACAGATTGACCGCAATACATGACCGTAATACGGGTTGCCCATTGGGTAATGGTTGTGAGGTCGTGTCCAATTAACATGATAGTAGTGTTATTGACTTGATTTAAACGACTCAGCAATCTCAGTATTTGGGACTGAGTAATGGGGTCAAGATCATTGGTTGGCTCATCTGCGATGAGTAGTTTAGGCTTGGAAGCTATCGCCATCGCAATCATAATCTTTTGACATTGACCATCGGTGAGCTCGTATGGGTAACAATTCATCACCTGACGGTGATCTTTAATACCTACTTTATGAAGTAGTGCTTTGGCTAACTTATGACGCCAGTGCCAGCGTTGCCACCATTTGCCTTCAAAGGATGATGAAGGAATCGACTCACGTAGTTGGTGGCCAATTTGTTCTGATGGATCGAGGCAACTACTCGGTTCTTGGAAAATGACCGCAATATCACGAGCAATCACACGGCGACGCTCTTTCGGTGTGAGTTGTAGAAGGTCGATACTGCCAAGCCGCATGCGGTCGGCTGAGATTTTCCACGTATCTTTTGTTAGTCCTACAATCGCTTTTGCGACTAGGCTTTTACCTGAACCAGATTCACCTACTAAACCGCGAATTTCACCTTCATTTAACGTCAGGCTCATGCGTTCAACGGCTTTTACGGTGCCATGTGGCGTTTCGATTTCAATAGTTAAATTGCGAATATCGAGTAATGGCATTATTCGGTCCCCGCGCTAAGTGAATGACGAACGCCTTCACCGACTAAATTAATAATGATGACCGAAAACATAATAAATAGACCGGGTAGTGTGACTGTCCATGGTGCGAGATAAATCAAATCCACTGAATCACCAAGCATGGTTCCCCATTCAGGAGTAGGGGCTTGAGCTCCCAATTCTAAAAAGCCTAGAGCACTAATATCTAGAATAGCCATCGAGGCTGCAAGTGTCATTTCAGTAGCAATCACGGTAGATAAGTTTGGTAAGATAGAGTTCCACAATAAGTGAAAGTTATTTGCACCATCTAAGCGAGCGGCAATGTTGTAGTCTTTTTCCATCTCGGCATTCACTGCAATATAGACCGAGCGAATGAAGCGGGGGATAAGTGCTAAGCAAATCGCTAATAGAATATTAAATTCGCCAGTACCAAGAAATGCCACAAAGATAATTGCCAGTAAGATCGATGGAATAGACATTACGGTATCAAGTAAATGATTTAAGGTGCTTGATAATAAACCTTTAGTCATGCCAGCAAAAATACCGATAGTACAACCGATAAGAGTAGCGATTAGCATAATGAATAGGCCAGAAGCAAAGGTCAATTGCGTACCAATAATTAGACGAGAAAGAATATCGCGGCCAATATCATCAGTACCTAGAAAGTACTCAACACTCCCTTCTGGGTTCCATGATGGTGGCTGTAAACGGTGTACGCTTTGCATCAAAGGATCATGCGGTGCTAACCACTGAGCACTGATGGTAACTAGCAATAAAATAACGAAGCACCATAAGCCAAACATTGCTAGACTGTTTGCTCGATAACTGCGCCAAAAGCGTTCAAATTGACCAGGAATACGGTCTTCTTGATAAATGTTATTTGACAGCATACCACTGCTTCCTTACCAAAGGGTTAACCATTACGCCAATTAGATCCGACAGAATATTGACGAGTAAAACGAAGGTCGCGACGGTAATAACGCCTGCTTGAATTGAAACGTAATCTTTATCAGCCAAAGCATCGAGTAACCAACGACCAATGCCTGGCCAGTTAAAGATGGATTCGGTAATAATCGCATAAGTCAGCATAGTAGAAAGCTGTACGCCTACCTTGGGAATAATCGGCGGAATCGCATTACGTAATACATGCTGAAAGATAATTTCATAGGTTGATAAACCACGGATACGTGCCGCGCGAATGTAGTTTTGCTTACGCACTTCAGCCACCGATGAACGCATTAAGCGAATGACTTCAGTTGTCGGTGCCAGCGCTAATACGATACATGGTAGAAGTAGGTGCATCATTACACTATGAATCAATTCTAGGCGATTCGCTTCATTGGTTATGAAAGCATCAATCGTGGCAAAGCCGGTGATATAAGGCACTTCGAGTAATAAATCATGCCTGCCTGAAACGGGTGTGTAACCTAGGTTCAAAGAAAAGAACATGATCATCATTAATGCAATCCAGAAAATTGGAATGGAATAACCAACCATTGAAGTAAATGAGATAAAGGTATCGACCCATTTTCCTTGGCGCATTCCGGCAATTGTGCCAATAGGAATACCGATGATCAGCGAGACGATCATAGCAAAAAAGCATAATTCTAAAGTGGCGGGAAACACTAATTTGATTTCGTCAATAATCGGATCGCCGTGCAGACTAACCCCAAGATTGAATTGGCTTAATTGGCCTACGTAAGTGAACCAACCTTGAAAGAAATCTTGAATGGCCCATGGCGAAAGAGGATCTAGACGTAAAATACTATAGCCAATGAGCGTTAAAATTAACAAGGTAATGATGAATAAGTTTATGCGGCGCAGGGTGTAAACCAGCATTATTTTTCCCTTACAACGTGTTCAAAGCTACCCGAATTAAAAGGGTTTAATACAAAGCCACTTAATGAGCTATGATGTACTTGATATTGTACGCCATGAGCGATTGGAATGATCGGTAATTCTTGAGTGAGCATAGTTTGCGCTTGATGATATAAGTTTAACCGGTGACGAGTTTGCTCGCTTTCACGTGCTAACGTCAATAAAAAATCAAAATCAGCGTCACACCACATTGAAATATTTAAGCTGGCTCGTTGTGCCTCGCAAGATAATTGAGGTCTCATTAAGCTATCTGGTTCGCCAGTATTAGCTGCCCAACCAGTAAGAACTAGATCAGTATTCGGTTGCTGAGTGAGTGTATCTCGTCGACCAAATTTTTCAGTTAAAATCGAAAGTGTTACTCCAATATCAGCAAAATTACCCTGAAGTAATTCCGCGGTTTTGTGTGGATTTGGGTTATAAGACTGTGCCGCCAGTGGAACCCACATAGTGAGCGTCAATCCATCCTCAAAACCTGCTTGTTTCAATAAGGCTTTTGCGTATTGGCGATCATAACGAATTTGAACGCTGTTGTCTTGATATGCCCATGAATCTGCGGGTAATAATGAGGTTGCGATATAACCTTGACCAAAATAGACCGCATCAATGATGTTTTTTCGGTTAATCGCAAAACTTAATGCTTGGCGTACACGAACATCATTAAGTGCAAAGTGTTGAGTGTTAAGCGAAAGAAATGCCACATTCATAGCTTTACTGATGTTTGAATGAATATCAGTATTGTCATTGATAAGAGTCAGTTGACTGGAAATAGGATCCGTCATCACATCACATTCTTGAGTCAATAACTTGGCAAGTGATCCGGTTCCTCGGGGGCCAAAATCAAACACCACTTGCTTCATGTTCGCTGGATGATGCCAATAATTAGTGTGTTTTGTTAAACGAATTAATTCATTATGTTGAGACTTTTCTAATTGAAATGGGCCAGTCCCAATTGGAAGTTCATCTAATTTTGATTTGTCATCTAGGGTGGCAAGTTGGTGTGCATATTCCTGAGAATGAATAGCAGCAAAAACGGTAGAGAGATTATCGAGAAAAGTATTGTCAGGATGAGAAAGAGTAAATTGAACGTGTTGTTCATCAATTGCCTTAACATCTTTCACTAGGCGAGAAAAACCGATGCTCTGAAACCAAGGGTAGTGGCCACCGTTGACATAATGATAAGGATTCGATGAATCAATAATACGCTTAAAGCTAAACACAACATCGTCAGCATTCATTGGGCGTGAAGGCTGAAACCAAGAGGTTTGATGAAATTGAACATTGGGTCGTAAGGTAAAGGTGTATTGAGTTTTGTCCTCATTCACTTGCCATTTGGTCGCTAAGTTAGACTTAGGTTTAAAATCAATAGGATCGAGCGTGAGTAGAGAGTCAAATAATTGCGGGCCGATCGATTTAATATTATCGCCACCATCGGAAAGCTGTGGATTCAAAAACTGTGGATGAGTAGTGCCACAATAGACAAAACCATTCATTCGGGCTTGTTGGCTTTTTTCGGCATCATTACACCCTGCGAGCATTAAAGGCGCAAATAGTGACAGTAATAAACAGTGTAATGACTTAGACATTGAATTCTTCTCTAAATTATATGCCCAAGTGACTTCAATTTGCCTTGCCTAAAGCTTGTTTTATTCTTGCGGAAACTCGCACCTTGAAGTTACTGGGTATAAACGAACAATATTGGTTAATCTTGTTGATCTTTTCCTATCATGTCATATTTCCTGAGCATTCCCCTAAATTGATGGTAGCTCAAGCCTAAAAGCTTAGCCGCATTTCTTTGGTGGTATTTAGCTTGCTTTAAGCTTTGTTTCAATAGTTGAATATCTTGCTCTTGTTGCCATTGTTTATAGTTTAGCGGGAGGCTTAAAGTGTTTTCTGAATAAATTATAGGTGCGGTGTTTGTGTTAATTTTTGTTACGATGTCACTTTTTATGTCACTCGATGAAGAAACAAATGAAGTTGTAGGTGAGGCTTTTGATAATGAATCAATGACGCGAGATTGGAAAGGATTAAACTCAATCTCGTCAATTTTACCTTCTTGAGTACCATGACGATACACCGCACGTTCAACGACATTCTTTAGTTCTCGAACATTACCCGGCCAAGCATAAACACACAGTTCATTTAAGGCTCTAGTACTAAAGCCGGTAAACAATGGCAAACTGAGTTCCTGACACATTTGAATTGCATAGTGTTCGGCTAACAGTGGAATGTCTTCTAGGCGCTGCCTGAGTGGCGGAAGGTGGATGACATCAAAGGCTAAGCGATCTAATAAATCGGCTCGGAATAAACCTTGCTGTGCCATTTGCAGTAAATCGGCGTTGGTTGCACATACTAGGCGAACATTGGCTTGTAAGGTTTTATGGCCACCGACGCGTTCATATTCGCCATATTCAATCACTCTCAATAATTTTTCTTGCACTGAGAATGGCGCGGTTGCCAGCTCATCTAAAAATAAGGTGCCGCTTTCTGCGCGTTCAAATCGCCCTTTGTGTTGGCCTTTAGAGCCGGTAAAGGAGCCGGATTCATGACCAAACAATTCTGAATCAATTAAGCCTTCGTTGAGTGCCGAGCAGTTTAAGCTGATTAAAGGATGCTGCCAGCGCTTGGACAAGTAATGCAGTCGTTGAGCAATGAGTTCTTTACCGGTTCCTCTTTCGCCAATAATCAGAATAGGACGCTCAATCACGGCTAGTTGTGATGTTTTATCTAAAGCTGCAAGAAAAGCTGCAGATTGTCCTATGATATTTTGTGCTTTCATGGGCGTCCTTTAACGGTGTTAGCTTAATTTACTAATAATTAGCTAAAATAGTCATTTTATGCAAGGTGTTTTCAGTGTTGTGAATTATTGTTATTTAATATCAGTGGGTTAAAAATTGGCACGCTTCATGTATTAGTGTGGAGTAAGTATTGAATTTATTACACGACACATTAAGAAGGAGTCGAACATGGGTATTTTTTCTCGTTTTGCCGACATCGTTAATTCAAATATCAGTTCTCTATTAGATAAAGCGGAAGATCCTGAAAAAATGATCCGCCTTATCATTCAAGAAATGGAAGATACACTGGTAGAAGTACGAACTCACTCTGCGAAAGCGTTAGCAGATAATAAAGAACTGACTCGTCGTATTGAGTTTCTTGAAGAGCAAGTTGAAGATTGGAAAAACAAAGCGTCTTTAGCGATTCAAAAGCAGCGCGAAGATTTAGCTCGTGGCGCGTTAATTGAAAAACAGAAAGCGGAAGAACAGCTTAAAAACTTACGCAATGAAAAAACACTACTCACTGAATCTATCGAAAAATTAGCCGGAGAAATCAGTAAGCTTGAGACTAAGATTGTTGAAACTCGAGCTAAGCAGAAATCGATAGTGATGCGTCGCCAAGCCGCTGGCCATCGTCGTGATATCAAAAAGCAATTGCATACCGGTAAAACGGAAGAAGCAATGTCTAAGTTTGAGCAATACGAACGTAAAATTGATGAACTAGAAGCTGAAGCGGATAGTTATGATTTAGGTGAAAAAGGCAAAGATCTGAACCAAGAGTTTGCTGAGTTGCAGGCAGATGATGAAATTGAACAAGAGCTAGAAAAACTTAAGAAAAGTCTGCAAGATAAGTAATGTTCATTATTTTAATAACAATAATTAGGAGCTGTTCATGAGTAGTTTTTTCGTGGCACCGCTGATTGTATTTTTAATTTTTGTTGCGCCGTTGTGGTTGCTGCTTCATTACCGTAGTAAGCGTAAAGTGGCGCATGGTTTGTCGAGCGATGAGCTTGAGCAACTAAAGTCGCTAGCCGAGCGAGCGGAAAGTGTGCAGCAACGTGTCAAAACGTTAGAAAAAATCTTAGACGCTGAGGCGCCAAATTGGAGGCGTGATCATGGCTAAAGGAATGGATAGAGAAGCGTTATATCGCGAGCCTAAGAATGGTAAGTTAGCTGGTGTATGTGCCGGGTTAGGTCGTTACTTTGGTATGGAAGCCTGGTGGGTACGGATTATAGTTGTGTCAGCTTTCTTGCTTGGTGGTGGGATTTTAGTGCTGTTCGCTTACTTCGGCCTATGGCTGATGCTAGAAAAGCGCCCAGATAATTTAATTGCAGCGGACGAGTTCGATTTCGACCATACCATCAAGAGTAAACCTTGGCAAACAGGGCAGCTACCAGCGGAACTCTTAACCGACCTTGATAAAGAGTATGCGCTATTAGAAAATAAAATTCGTGATATGGAAGCTTATGTGACGTCTGATGCTTACAAGGTTAATAAAGAATTCAGTAAGTTATAGTTTTTAATACGCGTGTTATATCTATACCCAAAGTCATTGGAGTTGCAGTGAGGCGACAAGTGAATGAGACCCATGAGCATAGCTCGCCTATGTGATTGGGCGAAAGAACGCTGTCAACAAAGCTGCAGATTCAAGTACAAAGGGTATACTTTAAATTGATCAATATTAAAATTCCCACCTCTGATTCAGCTATGCTGTGTCAGAGGTTTTTTTTCGACTAACTAATTGGAAAGTTATATGACACAGCAAGTGGATACAACATGTGGTTGGGCAATTAAGCATGACAATGAACGTGAATATCATGATCAAGAGTGGGGCGTTCCTGTGTTCGATGACACTAAGTTATTTGAGTTCATTTGTTTAGAAGGCGCGCAAGCTGGGTTGAGTTGGCGAACTATTTTAAATAAGCGTGCTGGATATGTTGCGGCATTTGAAGGTTTTGATATTGAAAAGTTGAGTCAGTATGATGAAACACGAGTACCATACATTATTGATAATTTTGATGTTGTTAAACATAAAGGAAAAATCGCTTCTGTATATTCTAATGCTCGGGCGGCCAAAGTTCTACAAAAAGAATATGGCTCGTTAAGTAATGCGCTTTGGCAGTTTGTCGATGGTGATCCGGTTCAGAGTGGTTGGACAGATATGTCTCAAGTTCCAGCGGTAACGGAACAATCAAAAGCGATGAGTAAATTTTTAAAGAAAAACGGCTTTAAATTTATGGGTGAGACAATTTGCTACGCTTTCATGCAGGCGGTTGGAATGGTTAATGATCATGTTGTCGATTGCCCATGTTATAGTAAGTGTCAAAAGATGAAAAAATAAAACAATAATCGTTATTACCTTTTGTTAGTAATTATTTGTTATAAAATTGAAAATTAAATAGGAGAAACAAATGGATGTTTCGGCAACTAAACGGAAATCAACAGTGTTGATCCCCGTTTTTATACCCGCCGTTATCGTTATTGCTTTATTGGTAATTGGAACGATATCAAACCCAGAGAGAGCTGGTGTATTTTTCTCTGAATTACTGTCTGATGTTACGACTAACTTCGGCTGGTTTTATATGTTGGCAGTGGCAATATTTTTAGTCTTCATTGTGACAGTTGCTGTTAGTAAGTGGGGTGAGATAAAACTTGGTCCTGATCATGCTGAGCCTGAATATAGCTTTACTGAATGGTTTGCGATGCTGTTCTCTGCGGGTTACGGTATTGCCTTATTATTCTTTGGCGTAGCCGAGCCGGTTTTACACTATGCCGCGCCACCAACCGCTGCACCAGAGACGATTGATGCAGCACGTGAAGCGATGCAAATTGCTTTCTTCCACTGGGGTTTCCACATTTGGGCCATTTATGGTGTAGTTGGTTTAGCACTAGCATATTTTGCTTTCCGTCACGGTCTTCCTCTTTCTATGCGTTCAACCTTGTACCCATTGATCGGTGATAAAATCCACGGGCCAATTGGTCACACGGTAGATGTATTTGCGATCTTGGGTACCTTGTTTGGTATTGCAACGACGCTTGGTTTATCGGTCACTCAGATCAACACAGGTTTACACTACCTATGGCCTGAGATTCCAATTAATAGCACCGTACAAATTATCGCTATTACGCTGATCACTTTATGTGCACTTGTTTCAGTATTAGCGGGTATAGATAAAGGGGTGAAAAACTTATCCCTATTGAATATCGCATTGGCTTTATTATTAATGCTATTCGTATTCGTAGCGGGCCCAACATTGTTTATCTTAAATACCTTTATGCAAAATACAGGTAGCTACTTAAGCAATATCGTTGAGCGTACTTTCAACCTGCAAGCTTATGTATCAAGCGATTGGATTGGTAACTGGACATTGTTCATCTTCGGTTGGACGATTGCATGGGCACCATTTGTTGGCTTGTTTATCGCGAAAATCAGCCGTGGCCGTACCATTCGTCAATTTGTTGTAGGCGTAATGGTTGTACCAACTATCTTTACTTTCCTATGGTTCTCTGTGTTTGGCGATACTGCACTACACATGATCATGACAGATGGTTACCACCACATCATTCAAGAAGTTCAAGATAATAACGCTATTGCTTTGTTCAAACTGTTTGAACGTCTACCAATGACATCGATCATCTCGTTTGTCACGGTTATCTTGATCATTACTTTCTTTGTAACTTCATCGGATTCCGGCTCATTAGTTATTGACTCGTTAGCTTCTGGTGGTGTGCAAGAAACACCAGCATGGCAGCGTACTTTCTGGGTGGCAACCGAAGGGATTGTAGCGTCAGTTCTACTACTAGCGGGTGGTCTAGGGGCCTTACAAACCGCAAGTGTGGTGAGTGCCTTACCATTTGCTATCATCATGTTGATTGCGATGGTGGGTATGATCAAAGCACTACGCATTGAAGGGCACCATGAAGATAGTCAGCAGCAATATATGCAGACTCAACAATCAAACTCTAGCCCTGTAGGTAAAGGTTTGTGGAAAAAACGCCTAGCTAACTTGGTAGATTTCCCTGTTCGCGCAGATGTTGAGAAGTTCATTAGTGTGACTGCACTAAATAGCATGAAGCGTGTAGAGCAAGAACTAGAAGAACAAGATTGGGAAGCGGAAGTTACCTTCGATGAAGAACTGTGCCGCGCACACTTTGAAGTATTCAAAGAGGGCCAAGTTGAGTTCATCTATGAAATTCGTCTACGTGGTTACGACTTACCAGAGTTTGCTTATGATGAAGGTGAAGAGCCGGAAGATAAGTACTACTACCGTGCAGAAGTATTCTTACGCCGTGGTGGTCAAGCTTACGATGTATATAACTACGAGCAACAAGATATTATTAACGACATCTTAAACCAGTTCGAACGTTACCTACACTTCATCCATATTTCTCCAGGGATCCTACCTTGGAATATGGAAGAGCATGATGATGATGTGCCACCTGAACAACCAGAGCCGTCTAAATCATAATCTTTAAATAGTTAAAATCTTTAAATAACCAAATATCAAAGCCTTATCAATTCATGGTAAGGCTTTTTTGATCTTAGCTGTTATTAAAATTACGGTTCATTTAGTGTTGTGTTTGACATGTGAGCCATAATGGCTCATTATTTTTCAAGTTAACACCAAATGAGCTTTTAGGTGTTTCATCTTTTTTCATCCGATGACGGAAAAAATATGACTCAAAAAAAAACGATTGGGTATTTGCGAATGTCGCCCAAAGTGGAAGATATTGATAATCGTATTGATGTGATGACGAACGAAACGCAAGCCGTCTTGTATATCGAACGAGGTATTCGCGGAAATGTTGCTTTAGAGGATAGGCCAGAATTTCAAAAAGCTTATGCTCAATTAAAAGCTGGCGATACGCTACTTATCTGGTGGATGACGGATTTCGGTCTTGGCTTCAAATTAGCCTATGACGTGATCACAGAGCTTCTTAATAAAGGCATTATTGTAAGAACTTACCACCAGAATCTAATTTTTAAGCCAAACGATGAGCAGACCGATACGATGCTTCGATTGATTAAAGGTTATGAAGAAATTGAAACTTATCAGCGCTTAATGGCGGCAGAGTTAGGTCGCAGAAAACTTAAAGGTAACCCGAGCGAGTGGCAAGCCAAATTCAAAGGTCGACGAGCTAATCGTGAGTTACATCAGAAGATTGCTCAGTTACTCACTAGTGATAAAACCTTACAAGCGATTGCTGATGAAACCGGAGCCAGTATCTCGACAGTAAAACGCGTTAAAGCTAAGTTGCAGAATAAAGCTAATCATTAATTGCTGATAGAAAAAAGGAATAGACATGAAACCAAACAGAAAACCTAAACTTGCTACTGTTGTGAACACTTTTGAACTTTCAGCAAATATGCAGCGCGTGATTTTACAGGGCGAAGACTTTAAATCATTACAAGCCACAGACCTAGGCGGCTACATTAAATTAATGTTTCACCCTGAAGGCCATACGGATATTTCAAACCTTGGAGAAGGGGAACGTCCGGTTATGCGCACTTACACTATTAGTGAATTAGATCTTGATAGAGGTCAGATCGCAGTCGATTTTGTAAAGCATGAAGCGGATGAAAAGCACAAAATCATCAGCCAAGAACAAGGTGGTTATGCGATTCATTGGGCGATGAATGCAAAAGTAGGTGACACGATTTCGATTGGTGGCCCGGGAACGAGTCAAGTGATAGACCTGAATGCTGAGCAAGTGTTTATGGTAGCAGATATGACCGCGATTCCCGCGATAACGGAAAAACTGAACAAGCTTGAGCAAAATGCGGTTGGTCATGTAGTCGTGCAATTAACTTCGCCGCAAGATAATCCAAACTGGAAGTTACCAGCAGGCATGCAGTTACACACGGTTATTGGTCATCAACCAAGTCTGCTAAGTGATGCGGTTATTCAGTTATCCATTGATAGCCAAGATGTCTCGATTTGGTGTGCTTGTGAATTCACAGCGATGAAAGCAATTCGCACTCACTTTAATAACCAAGACGCGATACAGCGTGAAAAGAGTTACTTTAGTAGTTACTGGAAGCAAGGCGTGACAGAAGATGGTCACAAAGTGATTAAACGTGAAGATGCGGAGAGTTTGAGCTAAGTTTTTAGTATTCTCAATTTGAATAGAACTCTTGGATAAAGTGCGTTAAGTTTATAGACCTAACGCACTTTTTATTAAAAGGCTAGTTATTTAACTCGGTATTATAAGCCTCAAAACCGCGATCTAAATCTTCAATCAGATCGTCTACGTTTTCTAAGCCGATGTGCAATCGTACTAGCGTGCCTTCAAAGTGCGGATTCGATACCGTTCGCATGTTATCGAAGCTGCTTGGCTCATTGGCGAGGATTAAACTTTCATAACCACCCCAAGAATAGCCCATGCTGAAATGCTCTACGGTATCAAGTAGGGCAGTTGTCGCTTTCTTATTACTGGTCTTTAGTACAAATGAGAATAGGCCATTAGAGCCAGTAAAATCACGCAGGAAGTATTCGTGCCCCGGACAAGATGGTAGTGCTGGGTGGCGAACATGATCGACTTCAGGGCGAGTTTCTAACCATTTAGCAATTGCGATACTGTTTTGCTCATGTTGCTTCAAACGCACGCTTAAAGTACGCAAACCACGCAAGCCGGTGTAGGCATCATCTGGTGATACACATTGACCAAGTAAGTAGCTTTGCTCACGGAGTTGTGGCCAGTATTTTTCGTTGGCAACCGCAGTACCCAACATCACATCAGAGTGACCGACGATGTATTTGGTTGCGGCTTGAATCGATACATCAACACCATGGTCAAACGGTGAAAAGTTAACACCAGCGCCCCAAGTATTGTCGAGCATCACGATAATGTCGTGTTCATGAGCAATGCGAGAAAGGGTTGGTACATCTTGCACTTCCATGGTGTAAGAGCCCGGAGATTCGGTAAATAGAATTTTAGTATTTGGGCGGATTAAATCACGAATACCTTCGCCGATACTTGGCTCATAATAAGTGGTTTCAATGCCCATTTTTTTGAGAATGATATTGCAGAAATCACGGGTTGGTTCATAGCAACTATCAACCATTAAAATGTGGTCGCCATGCTCAACGAAAGACAAAATTGAATTGGTGATCGCAGCAGCGCCGCAAGGGTAGAGTGCACAACCGGCACCACCTTCGATTTGGGTCATGGCTTCTTGAAAGGCGAAATGAGTTTCGGTACCACGACGACCATAAAATAAGGTATGGCCTTGGCGCTTCATCGTGGCTTCGTTTTTTTCAGCAACCGTATTAAATACCACAGTCGAGGCGCGTTGAACGGGTGGGTTGACCACACCGTGAGTCCATTTTTTATTGCGTCCTGCATTGACCAGTTTTGTTTCGTACTTCTCTGATTCTGACATTTAATATCCTTATATTTGTTAGAACTTATCGCTTTCTACTAATCATATTGCCTTATAGCAAAGGATTAAATAAGTAGAAGACTCTTTCTAGCATTCGGTGGGCAAAATTACGTTGTTCCCACCTTTCTTTTGAAACTAAGGTAGATTGTTTTAAGTAATTTTCTTGTACCCAATATAACTCTTTGGTGAATTCATAATCATCGACCGCGAGAGTTAATTCAAAGTTAAGCCACAAGCTTCTCATATCTAAGTTAACACTACCTATTAGGCAGTATTGCTGATCAATGACAACGGATTTGGTGTGTAATAGACCAGCATCAAATTGATAAATATGTACACCCGCATCAAGTAGTTCACTAAAGAAAGACTTGGAAGCCCAGTTCACTAATAGAGAATCGTTCTTCTTCGGTATCAATAATTCAACGGTAATGCCACGCTGAGCGGTCATTTTGATTACTTGCAATAAGTTGTCACTAGGGACGAAATAAGGCGTGGTAATACGAACCGATTGTTTTGCTTGATTAATCGCGAGTGTTAAAACTTGCTGAATGAGATTCTCAGGCATCCCTGGGCCAGATGGCACTACTTGAATTGGATGTAATGCGCCAGTGTTTTCTATTGTACAAACAGGGAAGGTAGGTAGATGGCGTTCTCCGGTTTCAACCTCCCAGTCCCAAGCATGAATTGAGGCAAGTACATTAACCGTAGGGCCTGTCACCCGAACCATTACGTCAATCCATTCGCCTACGCCAGCATCTTTTTTGAAGTATTCCGGATCAACCATATTCATTGAACCGGTATAGGCAACTTCATCATCAATAGTGATAATTTTACGGTGTAGTCGTAGATCCAATCGACGGAAGAACACACGAAAGGCATTTACTGCTAACGCCTGGCGAATATCAATACCCGCTTCCAACATTAATTTATGCCAATGGCTACGGAAGAATTTAGGACTACCTGCCGAGTCAATTAAGATCTGAATATTAACGCCTCGTTTAGCAGCTTGAATCAGCGCAGCATTGACTGAATCGATTAGACCGCCACTTTGCCAGATATAAAATTCCATTCGAATATTGGTTTGTGCTTGTTCAATATCATCAATGATTGAGTGCAGAATTTTATCCGGTGTGTCCTGTAGCGATAGGGTGTTGCCACACAATGCAGGAATAACGGTGCGGTTGGTACAAAGGTCATGAATTTGCGCCAGTTGTAAATTGAGTAAAGTCGGTTGGTGGGCTTGGCATTCATGTAATTGAGTAAACCATTCACCATAAGGGGCAAACATACTTTGTGATCGTTCGGCGCGCTTACGACCGAGGTTAAGTTCGCCAAATAGAAAATAAAATAGAACGCCAACAAAAGGAATGATGTAAATGATCATTAGCCAAGCAAGCGAGACACTCACGGCACGGCGCTTAATCACAACACGAATGGTAACCCCTGCGACGAGAAGCCAATAACTAATCACACCTGCTAGCGCAACAATTTGATAGAACTTTTCCATTTATTCCTTTGATATCACCGACTTCACAGATCTCGATACTACCATTATTTGGTTTGATATTTGAATCATATCAGATTGGTTTGAAAGGTGCTTACATTCCTTTGCCTAAAGGTTAGATGGAGCTCTGAATTCAGCTTCTTGAAGTCTCGTGAGTACATATTGTTGTCGTATGAAAGGAGGGCACTTTGTTATAAATAATATGGGTTAGTTAGACCAATCAGAAAATGAATGGATAGTTAACGCTATACCTAAATAACTTCATTAGCAAAAATTGCTAAATTAAGCGACCAGAGTGATTGATGTTAATCAATTGTTGCGTGAAGTTCTGATGTGTTATGAGGGTTTGATGATTTTATGCTCAAATATCCTCTTAATTGCACTTTTTATACTGCTTTAACTTTAAATCCACCACATAAACTGTTCTACTTGCAACCTTATTGATAAAATTCATATTGGTCGTGTGTAAATTAATTTTTACATGACTGTAAGTTATAATAATTATTGGCTTTAAGCTTAAAACACAACGGAAAGTATTATGGCGTCAGGTTCACGTGCTCAGTTTAGTTCTAAATTGGGTTTTATTATGGCAGCAGCGGGATCAGCTGTTGGATTAGGAAATGTTTGGGGTTTCCCAACACAAGCAGCAAGTAACGGTGGAGCCGTTTTTTTGATTGTGTACTTGGTGATGGTCGCAGTTCTTGCTCTACCTATGTTGATTGCAGAATTAACCATTGGTCGTTATGGACAAGCGAGCCCGTTACGTTCGGTTGCAAGTATTTGGCCTAAGCGTAGTAAAATGCCTGTTGGCTTTGGTTTACTTGGCTTGTTAACGGCTTTAATGATCTTGAGTTTTTATTCGATTATTGCCGGTTGGCTTGTTGGTTATTTAGTGAGTCCAATACTAGATTTGATCGGACTACATACTGCAGCAAATTGGTTAGAATCATTTAACCTTGAAAGAAACCTAGTACTTGCCTTGGTGTTTATTGGTTTAACCATGAAGATCGTGATGAGTGGAGTAACGGATGGAATCGAGCGTTGGTCATCTCGTTTAATGCCGCTGTTGGTTGGTTTATTCATCGTCATGATTGTCTATATTTTGACTCAAGATGGCGCAATGGACGGTTTAAAAATGTATCTTGTTCCTGATGTCTCTCATTTCAGTGCTGATTTAGTAGTAGGTGCTATGGGACAAGCCTTTTTCTCATTATCTCTAGGTGTGACGGTAATGATGGTTTATGGCTCATATCTGCCAAAAGACATTAATATTCCAAAAACCGCGGCGCAAGTGGCCGCGATTGATACGGGGATTGCATTTGGTGCGGGTTTGCTGATTCTACCAGCAATGTTTGTCGCACAAAAACACGGTGTACAGATTTATGATCAAGCGGGTCAGTTATTAAATTCAGATACTTTGGTTTTTACTGTTTTGCCTGCTATGTTCGACTCGATGGGAAGTGTTGGTGTTATTGTGAGTATCCTATTCTTCGCATTAATGTTAATTGCAGCATTAACTTCATCGATTTCAATGCTAGAAGTGCCGGTTTCATGTGCGATTGAAGAGCTTGGTCATTCTCGAAAAAAAGCTGTTTGGTGGATTGGTGGTGTTGCTCTAGTGCTTGCGGCAGCAATTGTTTTTAACTTTGGAACTTTATTCGGTCTCGTTATTACCGTTTCAACCGTTTACCTACAGCCTTTACTAGGTCTTGTTTGGGCCATTTGTGCGGGGTGGGTGTGGAATCGTGCAGGTTTATTGGAAGAGATTCGTCAAGGTAACCCAGATGTTGAGGGTAGCTTTTTCTGGAAAGTGTGGCCAAACTATTTGCGTTACGTATGCCCAATTTTAATGGGATTAGTATTCTGGGTGACAATCTAACTTATCCTCTTTTTTTATTGCGTTAAGTGCCTCGTTTTTACGGGGCATTTTTTATGGGGAATTTTTTGTCTGTCAGATCGGGCTGTCATTCAGTATTGAAACAAGGCAAGGTATACTTCAGCCTCTCTTTATCCGGTAAGGTTTTTATGTTCGATATTCTGTATCAAAATACCGAGTTTTTAGTCATTAATAAACATTCGAATGTCAGTGTGCATAAAGATGATGGTGAGACTTCTTTATTAATTGAAGTGGCCAAATCAGAAATGGTTGAATTAACGGCAGAGCAAAAACTCTATCTAGTGCATCGTTTAGATAAAATGACATCGGGAATTCTACTTCTCGGTAAGCATCAGCAGGCGGCTAGTGAGTTATCGCAACTTTTTGCCAATCGTATGGTGAGCAAATTTTATCTTGCGATTGGGGTGAAAAAGCCAAAGAAAAAACAAGGGTTGATTTCTGGCGATATGGTACGTTCTAGGCGTTCTAGCTGGAAGTTATTAAAGAGCCAAGATAATCCGGCTAAAACACAATTCTTTTCATTGGCAGGAGAGAATGGACAGCGTCTGTTTTTATGTAAGCCGCATACTGGTAAAACTCATCAGATTCGAGTGGCGCTCAACTCTATTGGCTCATCGATTGTAGGGGACGATATCTACACCCCAAGCAACAAAGCTGATCGCGGTTATTTGCATGCCTATTGTTTGTCGTTTGAATATCAAGGGCAAACGTATGAGTTTGTTTGTGATCCAAGCCAATATGAACATTTAGGCCAAGAGTGGCAAACCGAAGTCGCCAAGCAAGCAATTGATCAATGGAATAAACCATCTAGCCTCAATTGGCCAATAATTAAATAATTTATAAGTGAATCAATCATGGAAATCACACAGTTAAACACTTTTTTTGAGCATATCAAACAGCAACTACCACTTTGTGAAGGTGAGATGCGGCGTTTATTTCACGGCCGTGGTCAAACCTTTCAAGGCTTAGAGCAGATCACCGCTGATTGGATTGGCAAACAATTAATCGTGACGTTATTTAAGCCCGTTGAAGACGACTTTAATCAAGCGTTGAAATTAGGCTTAACCGAACTCTTTGCTAGTGATGTTTGGCAATCAGCTGGTGGCACGGGGATTGGTTTGCAGCATAGATACCAACATGGTGCGCCGTTTGAAACGATTACTGGTGAGATTCAAGAGAATACAATTGGCATTGAAAATGGTCTTAAATATAAGCTTGTACTGGGTAAAAACCAGAATATGGGTATTTTCCTAGATATGCGTATAGGGCGTCAATGGGTACAAGAACGCTCGAAAAATAAACGTGTATTGAATCTATTTGCTTATACCTGTGGTTTTTCAGTTGCAGCGAAAGCCGGTGGTGCTGCTCAAGTGGTTAATGTGGATATGGCAAAAGGTGCGTTATCTCGTGGCCGTGACAATCACAGACTAAATGAACATGATATGTCGGATGTGACTTTCATGGGCTACGATATCTTCCGTTCATGGGGAAAAATTACTAAATATGGTCCTTATGATTTAGTGATCATCGATCCACCATCTTTCCAAAAGGGCAGCTTTGCTTTAACCAAAGATTACAAACGCATCTTACGTAAGCTACCGACGTTGCTGAATGAAGGTGGCGAAGTGTTTGCGTGTGTGAACTCTCCAGTGGTGAGTGAAGACTTCTTAATTGATTCAATGGCAGAAGAAGCGCCTGAACTGACGTTTGTTGAGCGATTAGCCAACCCGGAAGAATTTGCTGATGTCGATGATCAAGCAAGTTTGAAGGTCATGATATTTTCATCAAAAGCAGAAAGTTAACCGGCTGAATTTTAGGTAAATTCCTACTGGCAATATTTGTAAAATAATGCATGATTAAATGAAACTATTTGATCCAAGGAAGAGAACCTATGCCATTAGTTCAATGCCCTATATGTGATAAATCGATATCAAAACGAGCGCATGCTTGCCCAAGTTGTGGTGAGCCTGATCCATTTAATAGCCGAGCTAAATTCAAGGCATTGACAACGGTACTCTGGATTGTGGCAATTGTTGGTGGGGGATACCTGTTTTGGGTTTATGGCCTACCTATGTTGATTGATTTAGCCCATAAGTTATAAAAAATTAACCCCCTAATGAGAAGATCACTAGGGGGTTAATTGTATCTACTAGTTAATCGCGTTTAGATTAACTTTCGTCTTCTACTTGCTGGCAAGTTTGTTCGCTAATGCTTTTCTCAACGAGCATTTTTCCACGTTCGCTACGAATGGTGATATTATAAATTACACCTTTTTTCAAAACGGAACGGACTTCATTACTTTTACAATAAGTCTTTACACTTGCGTCGACTAAAGCTGTAGGTGATACGGTGCCTGAGCTGTTGTAAATCATTAGTAGCTCAACAACATTTTTATCTGACTTTGCACTCATTACATTCAGCGGGCCGATTTTGTAAGGTAGTCCAGCTTCAATCACGCTAGCACGGTGATCGGCCATCATTTCTACTTCACTGGGCGTTGATGAACAACCGAGTAATAAGGTTGCGCTGAATAGAGCGAGTAGGGGTGTTTTCAAAGACATTTTCATTATGGTAATACTTTCTTAAATGGTTTGACGATAACTTTCTCATAAACGCCAGCATCAATATAAGGGTCAGCATCTGCCCATGCTTTGGCGTCATCAAGAGAGTTAAATTCTGCAATTACCGTTGAACCGGTAAAGCCTGCTTCGCCTGGATTATCTGAGTCAATCGCAGGCATTGGGCCAGCGACTAATAAGCGACCTTCCTCTTGTAATTGGACTAGGCGAGCTAAGTGACGGTCACGAACGCTCATTCGTTTTTCTAATGAGTTCTCAACATCCTGAGAAAAAATAACATACCACATGGGAAGAGTCCTTTATGTTGAAATTCAAAGTAAGAAGTTAATATACGCGGCTCAAAAAAATAAGGCTACCATTTGACAGTAAAACTGCGCTTGATAGCCTTATTTTGTGTTGTATGCCCAATAGGGATAAACAGGTTAATGTTATTCAGGTTTTACTGCACGAGGTTTACCATCTGCATCAATAGCAACGTAGTTAAAGGTGGCTTCACAAACTTTGTTCTTTTCACCTATACCGTTTAGGCTAACAGATTTAACCCATACTTCTAGTGCGATAGACATTGAAGTACGACCAACCTTAATGCATTCACCATAACAGCATACCACATCACCAACTTTTACTGGTTGTTTGAATGTGATACTTGAAACCGAGACTGTCACAACGCGGCTGTTGGAAAGTTCTTTGGCTAAAATAGCGCCGGCTAAATCGAGTTGAGACATGATCCAGCCACCAAAAATATCGCCATTAGCATTGGTGTCCGCAGGCATTGCAAGAGTACGAAGTACCATAGAACCACGAGGGGACTGAGGTTGAGAGCTCATAATATGTCCTAAATAAAAATTCCATTACAGTTATACCCAATGAACTTAGGTGTATAAATTATGACAGTATTGGAATAACAATCAATTATTCATCAAGCTATATGCCGATAGTTTGTTCAGCTTTCTTCTTTATTTTCTTTAGGCATATGCTTATAGACGTAAACACCTGAAAGAATTGTAAAAGCGAAGGTGGCGATTAACAGGCCAAATACTTTAAAGTTGACCCATACATCAAGCGGTAATTCGTAAGCCACGTAGATATTTAATGCGGCACATACAGCAAAGAAACCAACCCAAGCAAGATTCACTCGTTTCCAAACGCTATCCGGAACGGCAATTTCTTTGCTTAACATGCCTTTGATAACTGGCTTTCCTAAAAAATCAGAAACTAATAAACCAATAGCAAATAAAGCATAAATGATAGTGACTTTCCATTTGATGAAGTTGTCGTTATGGAAAAACAACGTCATACCACCAAAGATGGCCACCATGGCAAAGGTGATGAGCTGCATTTTTTCTACTTTCTTATATAAGAAATAGATAACGCCAACTTGGATCGCAGTTGCGACAATTAAGGCACCTGTTGCGACATAGATGTCATAACTTTTGTAGAGAAAAAAGAAAATAATCAGTGGAATAAAATCAATAATTTGCTTCATGCGAGTGTGTTACCGTTTTTTGTTATATCAATAATGCGCCCAGTCTAACCAATCCGGTCAGAATGAAAACCATTTCGAGATGTTTTGCTACAAAAAAAAGAGCTATTAGGCTTTTATGCCGGTTAAACAGAGGCTTTGTCAGTTTGTTTCATATTTATGAACTAGGTTTAAGCTAGCAATCGTACTGTTTTTTATTCTTTTCTCAAAGAGAATGTCACCAAATTTATATCCATGCGTCTATTAAGATAACAATGCAAAATATTAGATGAGGTAATAATGACAAATTCATCAATACAATCATCCCCAATTTTGGCCGATTTAAAAGATATCAACCTGATAAAACGTGCTCACTCTGGTGATGCAGCGGCTTTTGAGTTAATTGTTCGCAACCATAATCGCGGTTTATTTCGTGCCGCACGAGGTGTGCTTAATGATGAAGAGCAAGCACAAGAAGCGGTACAAGAAGCATATATTAAGGCATTTAAAAACCTAAGTTCGTATGAAGGCCGAGCTTCTCTAAAAACATGGTTAACTCGAATTGTGGTGAACCAAGCGATTAGCATTAAGCGGAAGCAACATTCAGACGTGTTGTTTGATGACAATGTAATCGCTTTTCATTCAGAGTCTGAACATAAAAAAACGGTGACAACGATGTCGGAAAAGCTAACTCCAGAAGCCATCGCAAGTCAGCAAGAAATGAAATGTCTACTTGAAGCAGCCATTCGACGGTTGCCAGAAGGCTATCGAAGTGTGTTTATGCTACGAGCCGTCGAGGGAATATCGGTTTCAGATAGCGCATATTGCTTAGATTTAACGGAAGATGTGATTAAAAAGCGTTTGTCACGAGCCAAAGACATGCTGCGAAACGATTTAGTGCAACAACTTGAAAATCAAGCAGCCGATACTTTTGAGTTTGCGGGTAAGCGTTGCGAAGCTGTTACTTTATTTGTGATGACAGAGCTAACGCGTCTGGGAATGGTGGTGTCAGATAAAGAGGCGTAGTGCCACGTTAATTATCTAAAAAAGAAGGAATATATTATGAAAATGAGAACAGTTTTTTTAGCAGCAACGATTGCAGCATTGTCAACGGATGCAGTTTATGCGGAAACCAATGATCATAATAGTGCCGAGCATGCTATTGAACATCAACAAATGATAAATATGTTTGGCGGAGCAATCTATACCGGTGAGCCTGCGCTCGAGGTGACCGCGGCATTAGTGAAAGCGGGTGGTGGTGCAGAAAATTTCAATTTTGCCAATGCGTTGGTTTCAATGCTTGGTGAAGAAATAGTCAATGCGGAAGTCGCCAAATTAAAAAAGCAATACGGTGAAGAGGCAGTCTATACTTTTATGGGTGGCATGGATACTACGGTAAATTTGGGGTTAAAACGTGCAACTGAAGCGGGTGTTACCTTACCCGAACCTGCAAATCTTTCTGGTGTTGAGTTGGCGAAAACATTAGTGAATGCAGGGACAGCGTCTGATGGTAAATTTTGGAGTGGTTACTTGTTTGATAAAGCGTTATCACATGAGATTCATAATCAAGTGATGATGGATTTAAACGTTAAAGTGAGCTACGAAAGTGATAAAAACACCCATAAAATTTTAAATCAAGCTATGTATGATGTGGCGCAAGCGTTAGGAATGAATGACGTTAAATTAGCCGATTTGCATTAATATAATGTGGTCGAGCTAATAAAGTTAAGTAGAAGCAATAAAGCCAGTCAATAAATGCGTTGACTGGCTTTTTGCTGTTTTTTCTATTGTGATTTAAGCTTTCTGGGTTGCCAATTTAAAAGGTGATTGTTAATTTAAAAACATGATTTCTAAGTTAGGCTTTTTGCGTTGCCGTTTTCATCGATATAACAAAATCATTAAGCTCTGACAGCATGATATCTGGCTTAGTTAGGTTACGCTCGATAATTTTTACTACCGCTGAACCCGAAATTGCACCTGCTGCTCCCGCTTGGATCGCTTCTGAAACTTGAGCTGGCTCTGATATGCCGAACCCAAGAATCGCTGGTGGCGCATCAAATTGATTTAAACGCTCAAGCAACTCATGAACAGGCATGCCTGCTTTGGTTTCGGTACCTGTTACACCTGCACGCGAGAGCAGGTAGGTATAACCTCCACCAAGGTTAGCAACTTGTTCTAGTGTTTCAGGGCTACCATTTGGCGGAGCAATAAAGATGGGGTGAATGCCGTGTGCTTTGGCCGCTTTGACAAATGGTTTACTTTCACCAGTTGGAACATCGGCAACCAATACCGAATCAACACCAGCTTGTTGACAGTGTGAATAGAAATCATCTAGGCCACGTACATACACTAGGTTGGCATAAACCAGTAGGCCAATCGGCGTATCTGGATGTTGCGCACGAATTTTACTGATTAAATCAAAACAGATACTCGGTGTGGTATTCGATTCTAATGCACGAATATTAGCACCTTGAATAGTTGGGCCATCGGCGGATGGATCAGAAAAAGGGAAACCTAGTTCTAACGCATCGGCACCGGCATCAACTAAGGTTTGAATGATCGCCAGCGATTGCTCTGGGTTAGGATCACCAATAGTAACGAAAGGAACAAAGGCACCTTGGCTCTTTTCATTGAGCTGAGTAAATAATTGTTGATAACGGTCCATTATTGTGCTCCTTTCTGATCTAAAATCGCTTGTACAGTGAAAATATCTTTATCACCACGACCCGATAAATTAACCACTAACAATTGTTCTTTTTCAGGTTCTGTTTGTGCCATTTTAAGCGCATGAGCAAGTGCATGGGCAGATTCTAGGGCAGGGATAATACCTTCATTACGTGCCAAGCTTTGGAAGCAATCGAGCGCTTCATCATCGGTGATTGATTCATATTGAGCACGGCCAATTGAATTTAAATGGGCATGTTGTGGACCAACTGATGGGAAGTCTAATCCAGCCGATACTGAGTAAGACTCTTCAATTTGACCATTCTCATCTTGCATTAATGGTGACTTCATACCGAAGAAGATGCCGGTGGTACCATGCTTAAGTGGTGCACCATGTTGGTCTGTATCTATACCTTTACCCGCTGGCTCTACACCAATTAGGCGGACATTGGTTTCTTCAATGAAATCGGCAAATATACCAATCGCATTTGAACCGCCTCCAACACAGGCAATCACGGCATCAGGAAGTCGTCCTTCACGAGCAAGGATTTGCATTTTGGTTTCTTCACCAATCATGCGCTGGAATTCACGTACAATCGTTGGGAAAGGGTGAGGGCCAGCGGCAGTACCTAGTAGGTAGTGCGCTTTATCATAGCTAGCAGACCAATCACGTAGCGCTTCATTACAGGCATCCTTTAAGGTTGCTGAACCAGAGTGTACTGGGATCACTTCAGCGCCCATCATGCGCATACGGAATACGTTCGGGCTTTGACGCTTAACATCTTTCGCGCCCATGTAGACTTTGCATTTCAAATCGAGCAAAGCACACGCTAGCGCTGTGGCAACACCATGTTGACCAGCACCAGTTTCCGCGATGATTTCTTTTTTACCCATGCGCTTAGCCAGTAGCGCTTGACCAAGTACTTGGTTGGTTTTATGTGCACCACCGTGCAGTAGGTCTTCACGCTTTAGATATAGTTTGGTTTTAGTGCCTTTAGTCATGTTACGACATAAGGTTAATGCAGTAGGTCGGCCCGCATATTCTTGCAATAAACCCATAAATTCAGCTTGAAATTCAGGATCTTGCTGAGCATCAATAAACGCTTGTTCAAGTTGATCCAATGCTGGCACCAAAATTTGTGGTACATATTGACCACCGTATTCACCAAAATAGGCATCTAATTTAGCCATAAAAATATAATCCTTGTTAATTATCAATGACGGAGTATTAAGCTCTGCGTCATTAATTTAATAATTTCTTAATGCCTTAAACGCGGCTTCTAGTTTCTGTGGATCTTTTTTACCGGGTTCACTTTCAACGCCGGAGTTAAGATCTAAACCGATACAACCAAGTTGTGCGGCTTCTTCGATATTGTCAGGTGATAAGCCGCCTGCAATCATAATGCTTTGACGATGACTCGTTGACGTATTGCCTTTGTTTAAAAGGTCCCAATCGAAACTCATTCCAGTTCCTCCTGATTGATTACCTACTTGAGAATCTAATAAATGTTTATCAACGTGTTGCTCTAATAGTATTGGTAGCTGATCGGACACCCCATAAGCTTTCCAAATTTTAACGCTTTTTGGTAGTAGTTGGCGTAATTCAGCGACTTGTGCTTGTGTTTCTGCGCCATGAAGTTGAACCGCAGCCAGACCCAGTTGATTAGCAGTTTGAGCGACTTCATCCATCGATTGATTTTGGAATACACCCACATAATGTAATGGCGCGCCACTCATAATCAATCGAGCGTCTTCTATGCTGATTCGACGTTTAGATTTAGCGGCAAAAATAAGCCCACCATAAACACTACCAGAACGGTAGACTAGGTTTGCATCGTCTGGGTGAGTCAGTCCGCAGACTTTATTTTCGCCTAAAATGACACGACGAACTGCCACTTCTAAATTCTCTTCCGACATTAAAGAACTACCAATTAAGAAACCATTCGCAAACTGTGATAGCTCTTTCACTTGCTGATGGTTGTGAATGCCTGATTCAGAAATCACCACAGTATCTTTTGATAAACGAGGTGCGAGTTCTTTAGTGCGTTCAAGAGTAATGGATAGATCGCGTAAGTTGCGGTTATTGATGCCGACGACCTGCGCTTTCAATGCAATCGCACGTTCTAATTCTTCTTCATTACTGACTTCGGTTAAAATGCCTAGGTCTAATGATCGAGCCACTTCTGCTAGCTGCTGATACTCTTGATCGTTAAGTACAGAAAGCATCAACAGAATCGCATCGGCTTGATAATAACGAGCAAGGTACACTTGGTATTTGTCGATCATAAAGTCTTTACATAAGACAGGTTGCGTAACTTGCTTGCGTACTTGAGGTAAAAAGTTGAAATCACCCTGGAAGTATTTCTCATCGGTTAATACCGAAATAGCGCTAGCATGATTAGCGTAGACCGATGCAATGTAGTCTAAATTGAAATCTTCACGGATTAGGCCTTTTGATGGTGACGCTTTTTTACACTCTAAAATAAATTCAGTTTTGCCAGTATGCAATGCTTGATAA
Source organism: Vibrio sp. (assembly GCF_048266485.1). Classification (GTDB taxonomy): domain Bacteria; phylum Pseudomonadota; class Gammaproteobacteria; order Enterobacterales; family Vibrionaceae; genus Vibrio. Next base: position 213,534 of record NZ_JBLWZK010000001.1, read on the forward strand.
AAGTCGCGATCGCTTGGTTGCAAATCTTGCTTGAATGATTCTAAAGGTTGTTGAGCTTTACGTTCTTCAACCCAAATGCGTTTATCCGCGACGATTTTTGCTAATACGGTTTCCAATTCCTTTCTCCTCGATTATCCGTGCGCGGCAAGTTGAGTAACAAGCTGGTACGCTTTGCCTGAATTCATAACCTCAATAGCTTGTTGAGTGTTAGCTTTTAAGTCTTCTTGGCCAAATAGACGCAACAGTAGCGCAACATTCACGGCTACGGCAGATACCTGTGCTTCGGTTCCTTCGCCATTTAAGATTTTAGTGATAATGGCACGGTTCTCTTCTGGTTCGCCACCTTTAATTGCTTCGAGTGGGTGACTATTCACGCCAAAATCTTCTGGGGTTAAGGTATATTCAATAATTTCGCCGTTTACGATTTCATTCACTAGGGTTGAGCCGTGAATAGCCACTTCATCAAGTCCACTACCATGCACTACTGCCGCGCGTTTTATTCCCATACTTGCCATGGTTTTGGCGATAGGGCGAACTAAGCTTTCATCATAAACGCCCATTAATTCAATATTTGGGCGAGCCGGATTAATTAAAGGACCAAGTAAGTTAAAAATGGTGCGAGTTTTCATCGCTTGGCGTACTGGCATTGCGTGACGCACACCACCGTGGTATTGCGGTGCGAATAAGAATGCTACACCAATGTTCTCCACCGCAGATTTAGTATCTTCTGGGCTCATGGCGAGGTTAATACCAAAAGAATCGAGTAGGTCAGAGGAACCTGATTTACTTGATACGCCGCGGTTACCATGTTTGGCGATTTTTACTCCACAAGCGGCAGCCACAAAAGCGGCGGTGGTTGAAATGTTAATGGTATTGGAACCATCACCACCAGTACCGACGATATCGGCAAAATCGCCTTCAATGCTTGGAAATGGAGAGGCATTTGCTAGTAAGGCTTGAGCGGCCCCTGCGATTTCTTCCGGCGTTTCACCTTTAATTTTTAATGCAGTTAATACCGCGCCCAATAGAATAGGATCCATTTCGCCTTTGATAATGGTATCGAAAAGGGAGTGACTTTCTTGCTCGCTTAAATTGCTTTGGGCATATAGCTTGTCAATGATCTTTTGGTTGCTGTTGTTTTGCATAATTAAATCCTTGTAATAATTTTTCTCAGCTCTCAGCTCTCAGCTCTCAGCTCTCAGCTCTATTTTTCTAATGCCCAACGAATTGTGTTTTCTAATAATGTCGCACCATAGGTCGTCATAATGGATTCAGGGTGAAATTGAAAGCCGCAGACTTTGTCATTTTCTTCAACCACTGACATGACTAATCCATCAACTTGCGCCGTTACCGTTAGCGCGTTACTCACATGAGTGGCAACCAAAGAATGATAACGAGCAATCGCAAAAGGTGACGGTAAGTTCTGGTAGGTTGGGTGCTTGTCATGCATCATCATCGAGACTTTGCCATGAATGATCTCACCTGCGCCAGCCACCGTACCACCGTAAGCTTCAACAATCGCTTGGTGACCTAGACAAATACCAATTATTGGCACTTTACCCTTCAAACGTTGAATTAGCTCAGGCATACAACCTGCTTCAGATGGTACGCCTGGGCCTGGTGAAAGCACGACGACCGGGTTTTCTAGTTGATTAACGGCTTGTTCAATGGTTTCCGCTGATAAGCTATTACGGTAAATAGTAACGTCATGGCCTAGTGTGCGAAATTGATCAACAAGGTTGTAGGTGAATGAATCAAAGTTATCAATAAAAAGAATGTTCGCCATGATGATCACCTTAACCTTGTTGACTGTGAGTTGAGTTAGCTTGATGCGCGAGTTGAATAGCGCTAATACAGGCTTGTGCTTTGCCGCGAGTTTCATCCGCTTCCGATTGTGGGTCTGAATCAAACACTACTCCAGCACCAGCTTGTATATGAGCTACGCCGTTTTCAACATAAGCGGAGCGAATCACGATACAAGTATCAAGGTCACCTTCACCGGTTAAGTAGCCAACTGCACCGCCATAAGTGCCGCGGCGTTGTTGCTCTACATCACGAATCAACTGCATGGCGCGAATTTTTGGTGCCCCAGTTAATGTGCCCATATTCATACAAGCTTGGTAGGCATGCAGTGCATCAAGGTCACAACGCAATTCGCCGACTACGCGTGATACTAAGTGCATGACATGGCTATAACGATCGACTTTCAGTAAATCGGCTACGTGACGAGAGCCAGCGGTAGCGATCCTTGCGACATCATTTCGAGCGAGATCGACCAACATCATGTGTTCTGCATTTTCTTTTTTATCGTTACGCAGTTCCAATTCGATACGGCTATCAAGGTCAAAGTTAATTGAACCATCGGTATTTTTTCCACGACGACGGGTACCGGCAATTGGGTAGATTTCGATTTGCTCATTATCCGCATCGTATTTCAATGCGCTTTCTGGTGATGCACCAAATAAAGTAAATAGTTCATCTTTCATGTAGAACATGTATGGGCTTGGGTTGCTTTGTTTTAAAGCTTTATAGGCCGCAAGCGGGGAAGGGCAAGGGAGTGAAAAACGGCGTGATGGCACGACTTGGAAAATATCCCCTTTAACCACAAACTCTTTTAAGTCACGAACGATTTGGCAAAAGTCTTCATCAGAAATATTGGTTTCCACTGACATGTCCGCTACTTCTGTTGCTTGTGGAAGTGGGGCAACATCGGTGCAGTGTTCAGCAATATTGGCTAAGCGTTGCTTTAATTCAGCCTGGATGCTGTTGGTACTATTAAAGGCGGTTGCTTGTACGCTGCAATGTTGAGTTTGGTGATCGAAAATCATCAAGGTTTCTGCTACGTAGAAAACATAATCAGGGCAGTTATCAATGGATTTCGCATTACCGAGATCTTCAAAATTGGCAACGAGGTCATAAGCAAACGAACCTCCAATAAAGATAGCGAGCTTTTTATTGGCACCGAGTGAATCAGGAAGTTGCAGTAAATCAAAGCTATGTTGAACGACACGCAGAGCATCAAAGCTAGAAGATTGACGTAAACGAGAATCTTCATCAATTGCATCGTTAGGCGCATCGAAAGAAAGGGTTAATGCTTTGTCGGTTGCTTGAGTGAGTACACTACTGGTTAAATTTGCTTTGACCGCTTGCAGTAAGTTTTGTCCATTTAAGCTTTTTGCTGTCATGGTAACTTGATGACCACGACATTCAATACGTACTGCAGCATCAATAAGAAGTAGGCTTTTTAGGTTCTCTTTTGAACTGATTTCGGCGCTTTCAAGCAATAAACTATTTTGAGTTTCCAGTGCGTTATCATTGACACATAAAGCATGAAAAACTTGCGTTGGGTCTTCGAGGTAAGGGGTGTCCACTTGAAACACCTCAATTGGGTGTTTGTGGTTGATCTTATCTTGATGAATCTTTGCTGCCTTATTCATAAGACTTCCTTTAATCATGTATTAAAATTCCGTTTGCTTTCACACGTTTATTATGAGTTATAGCGTGTTCAGTGTATAAACTTTGTTTATCATATTTCGTTATTTATCCACGAGTTATTTGTAATGTTTGTGGACTGGGTTAAGAGAAAATAATGTGATTGTTTATAAAATATTCAATTGTAAATAGACAATAAAAAGCCCGCATCTGAGCGGGCGAAGTAGCTTAATCAATCAATAAGTTATGATTACTCTTTTTCCTTCGCCACGATGATATGTGCCAAATTCGCCAACCATTGAAATGAAGGTTTGAAGCAGTCGAAGAAGCGTCCTCAGATAAATCATGAGAATGGGCTACAGTCGAATTTAGAATAATGTTATTATCTTGTAACACATTGCTTGCCATATTCGCTTCCGCTTTATCTTGTCGGGTTATCCCTTAAGTTCTTGTGTACTAGTAAACTAGTTCATTGGTTTTGAGTCAAGCTTTTTTATTTATTAATCTCAATGTAAGGCCATTTATTTTCATGAGAATCGATCTACACAGTCATACGACATGCTCTGATGGACGGTTAAGCCCGCAGCAACTACTCGATCGTGCGGTTGAAATGAACTTAGATGTTTTAGCGATCACCGATCACGATAGTGTCGATGCGATTCCTATGGCACAAGATTACATTACTGAGCAATCTCTACCTTTGCATTTGATCACGGGTATTGAGCTTTCGACAGTATGGCAGAATAAAGATATTCATATTGTTGGGTTGGATATTGATCTTCAGAACCCTGCATTGCAGCAATTAATTGAATCGCAAAAGCAACGACGAGTTGAACGCTCTGAATTAATGGCCGTTCGCTTGGCAAAACACACCAGGGAAGGAGTGTTGGAAGAAGTTCAGGCGATTGCCAATGGCGCATCGATTACGCGCTCTCATTTTGCCAAATGGTTAGTTGAAAATGGCTATGCGAAAACCATGCAGCAAGTGTTTAAAAAGTATTTAACCCGTAATAATCCGGGCTATGTTCCACCAGTATGGTGCAGTATTGAAGACGCGGTTTCCGCAATACATGCCGCTGGAGGTGTCGCGGTTTTAGCGCATCCAGGACGTTATCAATTGACAGCTAAATGGTTGAAGCGTTTAATTGCAGCATTCGTGGCTGCTGGTGGTGATGCGATGGAAGTTGCCCAACCTCAGCAAGCTCTACAAGAAAGAAGAACATTAGCCGACTATGCGATTGAAAATGGTCTACTTGCTTCGCAAGGATCGGATTTTCATTATCCATCACCATGGACAGAGCTTGGTCGTAATTTATGGTTACCGTCTGGTGTTGAACCAGTCTGGAAAGATTGGCAGCAGATTGCACATTTAGAGTTTGGGACGGATAAAGCCTAAATCTAAGCTTAATAGAGAGTGAACCTGATCTCGCCAATGTGATTGAGTCGAAAATTGAATCTTAGACTTAATCTTTATCTCAATTAGGAGTATCAATGAGCCAATTTTTTTATCTACACCCAGAAAACCCACAAGCTCGATTGATTAATCAAGCAGTTGCAATCATTCGCAATGGTGGGGTAATTGTTTATCCTACGGATTCTGGTTATGCACTAGGTTGTCAACTTGAAAATAAAACTGCTTTAGAGCGTATTTGCCGCATTCGTAAAATCGATGATAAGCATAACTTTACTTTGTTATGTCGCGACCTTTCTGAGTTATCACTTTATGCCCGAATCGATAATACCGCCTTCCGTCTTTTAAAAAATAACACTCCGGGCGCGTATACCTTTATCTTTAAAGGAACCAAAGAAGTACCACGCCGTTTAATGAATGCGAAACGTAAAACGATTGGTATTCGTGTTCCAGATAATAAAATTGCGCTGGATTTACTAGAAGCACTGGGTGAACCATTAATGTCGACTACCCTGATTTTACCGGGTAATGATTACGCAGAGGCTGATCCAGAAGATATTCGCGATAAATTAGAGCATTCGGTTGATTTGATCATGAACGGTGGTTTCTTAGGTGAACAACCAACGACAGTAGTTGATTTTAGCGATGATGAAATGGTGGTTGTTCGTCGTGGTGCAGGCGACCCAACGCCATTTGAATAAAGTTCATTTGCTATACTTGATTCCTACATTTAATTGTGGGGCTTTGTTGTTTAAACATTCAGGTATCTAACAAACTAGTGTATACTCTGCTGCCTTTTCTTAATCTTATGATAATTAAAGAAAAGAAACTAATTTTAATTTATTGTTTTATAAAGCTAATTTTAAATTAAGCAATAAAGACGGCTGTGAAGTCGACAAATAATAGGTATATAAATGAGCGAAAAGTTACAGAAGATTTTAGCCCGTGCAGGTAATGGCTCTCGTCGTGAATTAGAAGCGATGATTCAAGCTGGCCGTGTGAGCATTAATGGACAAGTGGCCAAACTAGGCGACCGATTGGAAGATGACAACGCCATCGTTCGTATTGACGGCCACAAAGTGTCAGTAAAAGATTCTGAAGAAGTGATTTGCCGAGTTCTTGCTTACAACAAGCCAGAAGGGGAGCTATGTACTCGCCACGATCCAGAAGGTCGTCGTACGGTATTTGATCGCTTACCAAAAATTAAAGGTTCTCGTTGGGTTTCGGTTGGCCGTCTTGATGCCAACACCGGTGGCTTATTGCTCTTCACAACTGATGGTGAACTCGCTAACCGACTAATGCACCCAAGCCGTCAGGTGGAACGTGAGTACTTAGTCCGTGTATTTGGTGAAGTAAACGAAGAGATGGTTCGTAACGTTACTAGTGGTGTTGAACTTGAAGACGGCATGGCTCGTTTTGAAGATGTTGTCTACGCTGGTGGCGAAGGTATGAACCATACTTTCTATGTGATGATCACTGAAGGTCGTAATCGTGAGGTTCGTCGTTTGTGGGAATCTCAAGGGGTAACCGTTAGCCGTCTGAAACGTGTTCGTTATGGTGAAATTTTTCTAGAGAAAGCATTACCACGTGGTGGCTGGGTTGAGCTTGAACTTAAAGAAGTGAACTACTTGCGTGAAATGGTTGATCTTAAACCTGAAAAAGAAACATTAATTGACCCTGATAAGCATTCTCGTAAACGTGAACGTTCTCGTGGTCAGAAGATCCGCCGCGCGGTGAAGCGTCACGAAGAACGTTCAACTGCACCAAAAGGTCGTGGCCGCAATGCTTCTCGCGGTAATGTCGCGACTAAAGGCACAACCACCAATAAAGTTAACAATGGTGAAGCAGTAGGCGGTCGTCAAGGTAAGCAGACGAATCGTCGCAAGCCATCATCTACCGCTGGTAAGCCAAGAACTCGTCAATAATACCAATCGCACTGATTATCTGATCATTATTGCTTGTGAAAAGCCTCGATAACTGCGTTATCAATTTTGATTGTAGAGCAACTACTTATCGAAAATTTATGCTTTGTTCTCAAGGCTTTTTCCTTCGTAATTTCTGATCACCTAATTAATTTGATTGGTATAATTGAAACACTGATTACGGATATTAAAAGGGCCCATCAAAATTACTTGATGGGCCCTTTGTTCGTTATGCATTTATAGAAATGGGACTATACCCGACCGAGTATTAATCTCTTTTCCACAAAATATGGCAAAATTTATTGTCAGGGTCTCGGCTAATTAGCATGCGAGCAAACACATCATCCAAAGCATCATCGGCTTCATTGACCAATCCTACTTTTACTTCCGCGTAAGTCTCTTTATCAACCTCAAAGCCAACGTGTTGAGCCCAGTCATCACCTGTTTCAACTACTTCAGCTGCGCCGCGCTCTTCAAATTGCATTGTGAATAAGATGACATCTGCTGCTTCTAGGTTATCTGGTGCCATTTCCAAAAAGATGTCATAGCCGACTTCGATTACGTCATCGTAAGAGATTAAATCTGTCATTATTGCCTTAAATATACTTGGTTAATGTATTTCATATCAGTTAAAAAAGTGGTCAAACAAATAAGATTAACCGCTATACCCAAAGTAATTGGAGTTACAGTGAGGCGACAAGTGAATGAGGCCCCATGAGCATAGCTCGCCTATGTGATTGGGGCGAATGAACGCCGTCAACAAAGCTGTAGCTTCAAATACGAAGGGTATAGTTATTTTTTAATAATTAGTCAGCACGGCCCATGAACTTACGTTCAGCGGTATTAACTTTAATTTTGTCGCCACCTGAAATGTATTCAGGTACTTGAACAACAAGGCCAGTCGAGAGAGTTGCAGGTTTAGTACGGGCACTTGCTGATGCTCCTTTAATCGAAGGTGATGTCTCGACGATTTCTAGTTCAACACTTGAAGGAAGCTCAACCGCTACAGGCTTATCGTTTACGATTACAACGCTTAAGCCTTGAGTTTCTTCGTTAAAGAACAAGGCTTCATCTTCAATCGTTTCTTTATTGAAGTGATAAGGCGTGTAGTCTTCATTATCCATGAACACGTACTCATCACCATCAATGTACGAGAACATTACGCTGTGACGGCTAAAGTCAGCCAGAGTGAGAATCTCATCAGCTTTGAAGCTTTCATCTGATTTAGCACCAGTTGCTACATCGTACATACGCATACGGTACAGACTTGCACCCGCACGGCCACTTGGCGTTAATTTGCTGATTTCACGTACAGAGAATACACGACCGTTTAGTTCTACAACGGCATTTTTTTTAATATCACTAGCTTTAGGCATGATTTTTCCTAAGTTATATCTAAGAAGCACAGAGGCTCTTGGTGTTTGAAAGTATGTTTGAGCGAGAAAATATCACGATCTTAACTTAATACCAAAAATAATTATTAGTTTAGCTTATACCCAAAGTAATTGGAGTTGCAGTGAGGCGACAAGTGAATGAAGCCCATGAGTTTAGCTTGTCTAAATGATTGGGGTGAATGAGCGCGTCTAACAAAACTGCAGCTTCAAGTATGAAAGATATATATTAAAATAGACCAATTTGCGGTGCGATGATCGACTCAAAGTCTAAGCCGATAAAAGGCAAAATTGCATCGGCAACCGGTTTAATCTGTTTATCAATATAATGTTGATAATCGATAGGGCTTTCTAAGTAGTCTTTAGGCTCTGGGCCATTGAGCGTAAACAAATATTCTATTCTACCTTTATTTTGATATTGCAAAGGGCGGCCTAGGCGAGCATTCTTTTCATCGGCTAAACGTGCTGCCCTGACTTGTGGCGGAATATTTTTCTGATATTCACTTAGTTTGCGGCGTAGGCGTTTTTGATAGACAAGATTATCGTCATAAACCCCATTTTGCGTATCTTCAACATATTGGCGAATAAAGGTTTGTGGGTCTTCATCATGAAAGATCATAGAATACAGTTTGTGTTGGAAGTGATGTGACAGTGATGTCCAGTCAGTGCGAGCACTTTCCAATCCTTTGAATACCATCTTTTCTTTTCCATCGGTATTGATAAGACCACAATAGCGTTTTTTTGACCCAGTTTCAGAGCCGCGAATGGTAGGCATTAAAAATCGTTGATAATGGGTTTCGTACTCAAGCTCTAGGGCCGATTGCAGGTTATAGTTATCTTTAATATGTTCCTGCCACCACAAGTTAATTTCTTTAATCAGCTTTTGGCCAATTTGATCGGCTTGTTGCTGACTGTGAGGCTCAATTAAAGAGACAAACAAAGAGTCAGTATCCCCATAAATTACTTGATAACCTTTCTCTTCGATTAAGGCTCGAGTTTGCTTCATGATCTCATGGCCACGCATCGTAATAGAAGAGGCTAACCGAGTATCAAAAAAACGACAACCAGAAGAGCCGAGTACGCCGTAAAATGAATTCATAATGATCTTAATGGCTTGCGAAAAGGCCGCTTCATTATTTTTCTTGGCGATATCTCGCGCTGCCCACAATTCTTCAATCATATTAGGTAAAAAGTGTTTGCTACGGTGAAATTGTCCACCGCGAAATCCTGAGACGGCTTGATGTTCTTCTTTACCTATTTCAAGTTTTAAACCTTCAACTAACCCCATCGGGTCAATGAGAAAGGTGCGAATAATTGAAGGGTAGAGTGATTTAAAATCAAGTACTAGCACTGAATGATAGAGTCCGGGATCAGAATCCATCACGTAACCACCAGGACTAGCGAACCAGTTTTCAGAGTGAAGATTTGGCGCGATATAACCGGCACGATGCAATTGAGGCAAATACAAATTGGTAAAGGCAGCAACTGACCCACCAATACGATCAAGCTCTACACCGGTTAACCGTGAGCGTTCAATAGCAAATTGCAGTAAATGAGTTTGCTCAAAAATGCGCGTGACTAAACGGCAATCTTGTAGGTTATAAGTGGCAAGAGAAATTTTATCTTCGCGGAATTGGCGATTGATTTCATCCATACGATTAAACGGATCATGGATGATTTTGCCTTCACCGAGTAGGTTTTGGGCCACAGATTCTAACGTCCACGAATTAAAGTGATAAGTCGCGGTTTTTAAAGTATCGATGCCATCTAAAACCACTCGGCCCGGAATAGAAACAAAACCTTGCTGAGTATTATTGGATTGCCTGAAATACAGCTTTTGTTGCGCTCGACCTAGTTTCAGAGGCAGTTTATGCCATTCCGCTCGCTTGGCTAATAATCGACAATCAAAATCAATCACATTCCATCCAATGATGATATCGGGATCAAAGTGTTCAAACCAATCGACTAAGGCGGTTAAGAGGGCGTATTCGTTTTCTACCCACTGAATGTTAACTTCTGCGTCATACTCCTGTGGCGAACCAATCATGATGACTCGACTGTCCATTTTTGAATCGAGACCAACCGAATACAAGATGCCTTTTTCTGAACATTCGAGATCTAAAGAAACCACCGTGAGATTAGGTTGATAGGATGTCGTTTTACAGCGAGCTTGTGTGACTTTCTTATAATGCTTCTGCTGTGAAAACTGACCGGTAAATTGAATGCCTCCGCGGATAAATCGTTCCATTAAGTAGCGGTCGGTTAGGCGGATATCATCTTCAAAGCAATCGATATTTGATTGAGTTAAGACGTTTTTCGCTTGGTTGGTTAATTGAATGGTGCCAAAGTAACAGGCACAAATCGGTTGCTGGCTAAAAGTTTTGAGTGCAACAGCTTGAATTTCAAAGGGGATGTTTTGTTGTTTTAATGCATTGCTAACGGCCTGTTGGTGTTCTTGTAAGACGAAAAACACACTTCGCTCGGCGGCAATTAATAGTTGGGTCGGGCCGCTATCGGTTGCGACCCAAAGTTCAATTTGCGTCTGGGAGCCAGAATGGTGTAAATCACGAGCTTGTCGTGTCAGCACAAAGCCTTGGTCGATATTGGCGGTATTGATGTCTGATGAACCATTCAAGTGAAAATCTGTCCAGAGTTGTTAAGTGAGAAAGAAGCGGTTAAGTGCTAGCATGATAACAAACTGATTGAGAATGGTGCGAGCTTTCATTGATCTTGATTGGAAACTAGACGGATTAGAACTCTAAAACCGGACTACCCTCAACATGGTAATATTAAATGCCTATTTTATATTAAATCTGGTCTTGCATTCTTGAGTAAACCATTAATAATACATTTGTAATTACTTGATTTCATAAAGCTTACTTTAAGTAATTTTAATCAATCAATTCACATAGAAGACGATATCTATGATGTGTTAGTCACAAAATAGTACGGATTCTGAGATTAACAGTCATTTTGTGACCATAAATAAGTTAGAATGTAGTGACCAGCGATTAATAATCTTGTTGGTCTAGCGATAATCCAAGTGTGGAGATACAAGAGTGATAAATGTTTTCCTTGTAGATGATCACGAACTGGTTCGCACAGGGATTCGACGTATAATTGAAGACGTCCGTGGAATGAAAGTAGTAGGGGAAGCTGACAGTGGTGAGAATTCTGTAAAATGGTGCCGTGCTAATCACGCGGACGTTATTTTGATGGATATGAATATGCCAGGTATTGGCGGCCTTGAAGCCACCAAGAAAATTTTACGTTTTAATCCTGATATTAAAATCATTGTTCTTACAATACATACTGAAAATCCATTTCCAACCAAAGTCATGCAAGCGGGGGCTGCTGGTTATTTAACCAAAGGTGCTGCGCCAGATGAAATGGTGAATGCGATTAGAATGGTCAACAGTGGTCAGCGTTATATTTCACCTGAAATAGCGCAACAGATGGCATTGAGTCAATTTTCAGCACCTTCAGATAATCCATTTAAAGAGCTGTCTGAACGTGAGCTACAGATCATGATGATGATTACCAAAGGACAAAAAGTAACGGATATATCCGAGCAGCTTAATCTTAGCCCTAAGACAGTAAATAGCTATCGCTACCGCTTGTTTAGCAAGCTCGATATCAGTGGTGATGTAGAATTAACGCATCTCGCAATCCGTTATGGCATGATAAATACAGAGACTCTGTAGTGCCAGATCCATTTGATTCTGCTTCTTTTCTATCGACGGTTTCAGATCAGCCCGGCGTTTATCGTATGTATAACGTCGAGGCTGACGTTATTTATGTCGGTAAAGCAAAAAATCTATTCAAACGTCTTTCCAGCTATTTTCGTAAGAACCTAGATAACGAAAAAACCAAGGCTCTCGTTAGCCATATTGCCAAAATTGATGTCACGGTGACGCATACCGAAACCGAAGCCTTAATTTTAGAGCACAACTATATCAAGCAATACCTTCCTAAATACAATGTGCTATTAAGGGATGATAAATCTTATCCCTATATTTTAATTACCAAACACAAGCATCCTCGTCTTGCTTATCATCGTGGCGCAAAGAAAAGGAAAGGGGAGTATTTCGGCCCTTATCCAGATGCAGGGGCAGTACGAGAAACGCTTCACTTATTACAAAAAATCATCCCAGTTCGTCAATGTGAAGACAGCATTTATGCCAATCGCACTCGACCATGTTTGATGTATCAAATTGAACGTTGTTCAGGACCGTGTGTTAAAGGTCTGATTAGTGATGAAGAATATGCGGAAAGTGTCAACTATGTTCGCTTATTCTTGCAAGGCAAAGATGATCTCGTGCTGAATGCTTTAATTAAAAAAATGGACGAAGCAAGTCAAGCGTTAGCGTTTGAGAAAGCGGCTAAATATCGCGATCAAATTCAAGCGATCCGTCGTGTACAAGAGCAACAATCAGTCTCCAATGACAGCGCAGAAGACATGGATGTGATTGGCTTTGCTAAAGAAAATGGTCTGGCTTGCGTTCATATTCTAATGATTAGGCAAGGTAAAGTGCTGGGTAGCCGTAGTCACTTCCCTAAAATCCCTAACAATACCGATGATCACGAAGTATTTTCGAGCTTCTTGAACCAGTATTATTTAAGCCATAATGAAGCGTCGACGATTCCAACTCGAATTACTTATAACGCTGATTTATTCGATGATGAAAGTCCATTACAAGCCGCATTAACCGAAATAGCTGGCCGTAAAGTTACATTCCATGTCAGTCCTAGAGGGATCCGAGGTCGTTATCTTAATTTGGCCAATACCAATGCTCGCAGTGCGTTAACGTCGAAGATTAGTCATAAAATGACGGTGAATCAGAGGGTTAAAGAGTTAGAAACCGAGTTTGGTATGGAACGCATTGAGCGCATGGAATGTTTCGATATCAGTCATACTATGGGTGAAAGTACCATCGCTTCTTGTGTGGTTTTCAACCGTGAAGGCCCGGTTAAACAAGAGTATCGTCGCTACAATATTGAAGGTATCACGGGGGGGGATGATTATGCTGCGATGGGGCAGGTGTTAGAGCGTCGCTACTCCAAGCAACAATATACTGATGAAATATATGCCGAAAAGATACCGGATGTGATTTTTATTGACGGCGGTAAGGGACAACTTAACCGTGCTTATGAGATAATACAAAGACATTGGCAAGACTGGCCGAAAAAACCAGAACTAATTGGTATCGCTAAAGGTGTTACCAGAAAGCCCGGTCTAGAAACATTAATTAAAGTTACCGGTGAAGAGTTCAATTTGCCGAGTGACGCACCAGCTTTACATTTAATTCAGCATATTCGTGATGAAAGCCATAATCATGCGATCAGTGGTCACCGCGCGAAAAGAGCCAAAACCCGAAGAACCAGTACTTTAGAAGGTATTGAAGGGGTAGGCCCGAAACGCCGCCAAGCTTTACTGAAATATATGGGTGGTATACAAGAATTAAAACGAGCAACTGTAGAAGAAATAGCCAAAGTTCCTGGGATCAGTAAATCTTTGGCAGAAATCATCCATGAAGCATTGAAACCCTAGACGTTTTAACGCAACATTAAGCCGCACTCTCCAAGAGACGTAATTATGCGATTTACAATACCAAATATTTTAACTTTACTTCGACTTGCGTTAATTCCTGTTTTCGTTGCCGTTTTCTATCTGCCTTATTCATGGTCGCCTTTTGCTGCTGCAATGGTGTTTTGGGTTGCAGGGTTTACCGATTGGCTTGATGGAGTGCTAGCAAGAAAATTAGGTCAAACGTCACGTTTTGGCGCTTTTTTAGATCCTGTTGCTGATAAAGTAATGGTTGCCGCGGCACTCATTGTAATCACTGAACACTATCACACCATTTGGATTACCATTCCGGCTGCCACTATGATTGCCCGTGAAATTATTATTTCAGCACTACGAGAGTGGATGGCAGAAATTGGCAAGCGAGCGAGCGTTGCGGTTTCTTGGATTGGAAAATGGAAAACATTGTCACAAATGTTTGCTCTTTGGGTTCTCATCTGGCGTTATGATGATTGGATGGTATGGCTAGGTTATGTCACGTTATACATTGCGACAGCTTTAACATATTGGTCCATGTACCAATACTTAAAAGCCGCTAAAGGAGATCTACTGGCTGGCGAGGGTGATTAAGTCAGTCACTTTAAAATTGAATTATCAGAGCCCCGTATATTCTTTATTATAAAAAAGATTATGCGGGGATTTTTGTTTCTAGCTATTTATCTAATAGATAAGTTATGTTTTCTCAATTTTCTGTTAAAAATATCGACAAAATTAGGCATTAAAATGTGCGATATAATGGTTTTTGACTGCAAAATAGACAAACGATTTAAAAATCGAAAAATAGTGTTGACGTGCTTGGCTTAATCCGTAAAATGCCATCCCGTACTCAAGAGGAACGCAACATAATTCGAAAGAGTTAAGTTCTTCACAAGATAAGGCGCCTTGGCAGAGTGGCTATGCAGCGGATTGCAAATCCGTGGACCTCGGTTCGACTCCGGGAGGCGCCTCCATAATCTTGTTTAAATTGATACAAAGCGACACTAGCTCAGCTGGTAGAGCGCAACCTTGCCAAGGTTGAGGTCACGAGTTCGAACCTCGTGTGTCGCTCCAAATTAATGAAATGGAATGTAAGTTCGGTTTCAGATGGTGTTCTAACTTTTCAATTATCTTTGATAAGTCACGGCATCGCAATGAATTGCGTGCCCTGGTGGTGGAATTGGTAGACACAAGGGATTTAAAATCCCTCGGCGTTCGCGCTGTGCCGGTTCAAGTCCGGCCCGGGGCACCATCTATTAAAGTCTACATTTATGTAGCAAATGCGACACTAGCTCAGCTGGTAGAGCGCAACCTTGCCAAGGTTGAGGTCACGAGTTCGAACCTCGTGTGTCGCTCCAAATAAGAAAGCCCCGATCAGTATTGATCGGGGCTTTTTTCATCTATGAAGTTTACTAATTTCGAGGTTCGGGAGATTTGAATGACGCCAGCTCAATTGGTAGAGAAGGTTGAGGTCACGCCTAGTCCATAAAAGCAGGGAACCTCGTGTGTCGCTCCAAATAAGAAAGCACTTCAGAATGCTGGGGCTTTTTGCGTTGGCTGTATTTAACATTGTTCACTTATAAAGCTTATTCTTTGTACTAGCTTATTATGAATATTTTTCTTATTTGTGTTTTTGTGTTCTTTGAGCTTACAACTGTTTCGCTTTTTTCCTGTTATAGGGTAATATTGCGCCAAATCGAAACACCTGTACGCTCAACTGGAATCTATTTATGTCTCTTGATGCTTATCATCTTATCCGTTTGTTTAAACAGCAAGCTCAACAACGTGCAGATCAAATTGCGTTGGAAGGGTTTGAAATTCAGGCTCCATGGAACCTTGTTACTTGGCAGAAGCTTGAAGAACAAACTGATAAACTGGCAAAAGTGTTAATTAAGCTTGGTGTTTCAATCCAAGATAAATGCGCCATTCTTTCGCAAAACTGCCCGCAGTGGACGTGTGCCGACTTAGCTAGCTTAAAGGCTAGAGCGGTGATTGTTCCTATCTACCCAACCAGTACACTCGAACAAGCGCAATTTATTTTAAATGATGCCGAAGCCAAAGTGTTATTTGTTAATGATGCACAGCAGTATCAAATGGCGTGTGAGTTACAAGATACTTTACCTAATATTGAATCGGTGATTGTGTTTGATAGTTCGGTAAAGTTGAAAGTACGCCCAAATCATAGGCATCTTGATGATTTATTGGCGGAAACGTATCAAGTAGATCAATCACAACATGAACAGCTAGCGATTCGAGTTGAGCAAGTTCAGTTAGATGATTTGGTGACGCTTATTTATACCTCGGGTACTACTGGTGATCCGAAAGGAGTGATGTTGGGCTACCGTAATTTTGCTTCTACGATCTCCCAACATGATGAAGTACTAGGTTTTACGGAAGGTGACACCTCGCTTGCATTTTTACCCTTGAGTCACGTATTTGAGCGCAGTTGGTCATTTTATGTTTTAGCGCGTGGCGGTAAGAACGTTTACTTGCAAGATACCAACCGTGTTAAGCAAGCGATCAGCGCAACCAAACCTAATACGCTTTGTGTCGTGCCAAGGTTTTTAGAAAAAGTGTACAGCGCAATTCAAGAACAAGTAACTAAAGGCAGCAAGGTTAAACAACTGATCTTCGCCTGGGCGATGAAGGTAGGTAAGAAGCAGTTTGAAGTAAGCCAAGGCCGCCGTGCATCAAGTGTTTTTCTTGAGTGGCAAAATACATTAGCGACAAAATTAGTCTTTAGTAAGTTGCAAAATGCGCTTGGTGGACGTTTGAAATTTATGCCTTGTGGTGGCGCAGCATTAGATGCAGACGTGGCAGGCTTTTTCCATGCGATCAATGTTCCAGTGTTATGTGGCTATGGTATGACGGAAACTACCGCAACGGTGACGTGTAATACTATTGCAAACCGTGTAACAGGCTCGAATGGTCAACCGCTAAGTCAAACAGAAGTGAAGCTTGGAAAAGATAACGAAATCTTAGTTCGTGGCGATATTGTTATGAAAGGCTATTACAACCGCCCTGAAGAGACTACAGAGACATTTGAAGACGGTTGGTTGAAAACCGGTGATGCCGGACAATTTGATGAAGATGGTAACTTGTATATTACTGACCGTATCAAAGAGTTAATGAAAACCTCGAATGGTAAGTATATCGCACCGCAGCGAGTAGAAGGTAAAGTTGGAACTTGTTCTTTTATCGAGCAAGTAGCGATTGTGGCTGATGCGAAAAACTATGTCACTGCGTTGATTGTTCCGGCGTTTGAATCATTGGATGCTTGGGCAAAAGAAAAGGGCATTCATTATGAATCACCGATAGAGCTATTAAAGCATAGTCATGTGGTTGAACATTTTGAACAACGTTTAAAGCATCTCCAAAAAGAATTGGCAGGCTTTGAAAAAATCAAAAAATTCACCTTGTTGCCAAAAGAGTTCTCGATTGAAGACGGCTTGATCACGCCAACCTTGAAGTTACGTCGTAAAAAGATTTACGAAAAATACAAAAAAGAAATTCAAGCTATGTATAAGGTTAAAAAGTCGTAAATAGTGGCTAATCAAGTACTTTTAAGATAGAACGGAAATATGAAACGAGGGGAGAATAATTAAATTTATTCTCCCCTTTATTATGTGTGATAAAAATCGTTTGCGTTGAAAATAATTTCTGTGTTATTTTCCGCCACAATCTCAAGGTTATCGTTAATTCTAACGATAGATTTACCTTAGGGGGATACGCGTAAGGACATTCAAGCTGATTGTGCCATTACGTATGAGTAGGTACTGTTAACATCGAGTTAATCAGTAGACGGGAACCGATGCGAAAGACATCCGCATTGTTATAGGAAGCCCAACTTTGAATACATTAATCCAGATTTTAAAAATCAGCTTCACTCATCTTAATCGTTCAATTGTGGCCTTTTTGCGCACGATGAAGCGATCTCATATTACAAGTTTAAACTCTTACACTTGTACTCCGCTAAGCCGACGAAGTTCAAATATAACGGAACCTTGAGTTTGTATACCAATCGCAACGAGTAACGGCTCATTTTAGCTTGTTAAAAAGCTCGCTAACTGCGTTATAACTTCTGTTTATAAAAAAGTGTATGTAGACCCACTACTAACAGAAATTTTATGCCTTGTTATCAAGATTTTTTCCTACGCTAATCTCGCCCCGTTACTCATTTTGATTGGTATTTCATAGCTATATCTAGTGTTTAGTGTCTTCAATTTGAAGTAATGACTTATTTTCATTGAAGTCGGTTTGGCTGGTAATTCAGTCAGTATTTAATATCAATACTCTTCATATTTGAAACTGCAGCGTTGATGATCACGTCTGTAGCTTTAAGTTTCTGAGTAAATACCGTTTTAAGGGTTTATCAATGACCACTGCTTTTGATTTTGAGCTTAACCAAGCCCAAATGCCATTCACCACCAATATTCCTTATGTTGATGGTGTGTACGATCTTGCCCTTGATCAAGTGTTACTGGATCAAGAACAGCATGAATCAGCGGTTCGTTCTTATCCACGTCGTTTACCTATCGCAATTAAACGTGCTTATGGCGCTTTAGTTGAAGATACCCGTGGCCAGTTGTTTTTAGATTGCCTAGCAGGCGCGGGAACCTTGGTGCTGGGTTATAACCACCCAGAAATCAACCAAGCATTAAAAGAGCAGCTTGATACGGGACTGCCTTACCAAACTTTAGATATTACGACGCCAGCAAAAGATCGTTTTATTAAGCAGGTTAAATCATTCCTACCTGAGAATTTTGCCGAAAACTCAGTGATTCAATTTTGTGGTCCATCAGGAGCCGATGCAGTAGAAGCGGCAATTAAACTGGCTAAGCAGACGACTGGCCGTAACACCATGATTGCCTTCCGTGGTGCTTATCATGGTATGACCAATGGCACCATGGGAATGATGGGGAATCTAGGTACTAAAGCGCGTCGTACTGGCTTAATGTCTGACGTGCACTTTATGCCGTTTCCATATAGCCTACGCTGCCCGTTTGGTATGGGTGGCGATGAAGGTGCTAAGCAAAATATTCGTTATATCGAACGTATGCTAAATGATGATGAAAGCGGTATTCAAAAGCCTGCTGCAATTATTGTTGAGCCCGTTCAAGGCGAGGGCGGAGTGATCCCTGCACCTGCGTTTTGGTTACGCGAATTACGTCGTATTACTCAAGAGCATGGCATCTTATTGATCTTTGATGAAATTCAATGCGGCGTGGGTAAAACTGGTCATAACTTTGCTTTTGAAGAGTCAGGCATTTCACCAGATATTCTTTGTTTATCAAAAGCGATTGGTGGCGGTTTACCAATGTCTATTTTGGTATTCAATAAAGAAATTGATACTTGGAATCCAGGTGAACACACTGGTACTTTCCGTGGAAACCAATTAGCGATGGTCTCTGGCGCGAAAGCATTGGAAATCATTCAACGTGATAACTTAGTTGAGCATGCCAAAGTGGCGGGGCAATACTTACGTGCTGGATTAGAAAAAATTCAACAAGAAGTCGGCTGTATTGCGGAAGTTCGCGGCAAAGGTTTGATGCTTGGCGCAGAAGTAGTGCATCCAAGTGGTGAATTGAATAAGTTTGGTGAGCCTGTATCAGCGCCAGAATTAACGCTTAAGATCCAACGCGCAGCATTAGAGCGTGGTTTGATGATTGAAAAAGGTGGTCGTGATGGCTCGGTATTACGTTTCTTACCGCCTGTGATCATTAGTTTTGAGCAAATTGATTTCGCTTTGAAAACATTAAAAGAAGCGATCATCGCGGCAGGTGGTGGTATTGATCCAACTAAACAAACAATTGAGCATCCATCACTAGAACAACTGAGTTGGCAACAGCACTTTATTCAAACTGGCGCACACGGTGCAGACAGCTTTGAAAAAGCGATGAATCAAACCACTCAAGCAATGAAAGCAGTATTTGAAGCGGTAGATAAACCCTATTCAGGTATTGAACCTCAGCTGTTAAAAGCGCAAATCGAAGCAGTCAATCTTGATTCTAGTAACAGCGATTTGCAGCAGGTCATTAACAGCGCAACAAACTTGGTGGCGAAGAATTCTATTTTTGTTCAGCATCCAAATTGTATTGCTCACCTGCATACTCCGCCATTAGTACCGGCGATTGCAGCAGAAGCCATGATTGCTTCTTTGAATCAGTCTATGGATTCATGGGATCAAGCATCGGCAGCCACTTATGTTGAGCAGCGAGTGGTGGACTGGTTATGTGACCGTTACAACATGGGGGATAACGCGGATGGCGTATTTACCAGTGGTGGTACGCAAAGTAATCAAATGGGCTTATTGTTGGCTCGTGATTGGATTGCCGATAAGTTAAGTCAGCATTCGATTCAAAAGTTAGGTTTACCAGATTACGCCGACAAATTACGTATCGTATGTTCGAAGAAATCTCACTTCACAGTACAAAAAACAGCGTCATTAATGGGTTTAGGTGAAGCCGCGGTTGTTTGTGTGGATACTCATAACGACGGCACGATTAACACCGATGCGATGGCCGACACCTTAAACCAATTAAAAGCAGAAGGCTTAATTCCATTTGCGATGGTCGGCACTGCCGGTACGACCGATCACGGCGCGATTGATGATTTAAACACCTTAGCCGATTTAGCATTAGTTCATGATATGTGGCTGCATGTTGATAGTGCTTACGGTGGCGCGTTAATTCTAAGTAGTCATAAAAACCGTTTAGCGGGCATTGAGCGCGCTCAATCAATCAGTGTTGACTTCCATAAGTTGTTCTATCAACCAATTAGCTGTGGCGCTGTGTTGGTGAAAGATAAAGCCAACTTTAAGTACTTGCTGCATCACGCTGATTACCTAAACCGTGAAACCGATGAACTGCCAAACTTAGTTGATAAGTCAATGGCCACCACACGTCGTTTTGATGCTTTGAAAGTATTCATGACAATGCAAAGTGTCGGCACTAAAGCATTAGGTGAAATGTACGATCACTTGATCGATCAAACCCATGAAGTGGCGCAATTGGTTGCAAATAATGCCGCGTTTGAACTACTGGCTCCACCAGCACTTTCAACGGTATTAATGCGTTACAGCAATGCTAACTTGAACGAGCAAGCGTTAAATGACTTAAACCGTCAAATTCGCATCGAAGCTTTGGTTCGTGGTGTGGCGGTATTGGGTGAAACCACTGTCGATGGTAAAGCAGCGCTGAAATTCACGATTTTGAATCCATGCTTAACCTTGAGTGATTTTGAAGCATTACTAAATGATGTGACAGAATTGGCTCAAGTGCTTACAGCGGAAAATGCATTAACTCATTAATTTATGTTCTGGGCAGTATTCAGACCAATCTGCCCTTTCTTATACTTATTTTTAATTGTTCTATTAGAACGAAAAGTAATTGATTAACCCTTAATAAGGAAGGTGACTGAAAGATATCTATTTTATGGTTTGACGCTGGTGGTGCTCAAGGTATGAGGTGGGTTGATTTCATTAACTTCAAATAGTTTTATAACTCCTAAGAAGGAAGGTGACTTAAAGATGTCTATTTTACAAATTGGCGCAGGTGGTGTTGGTTGGGTTGTTGCTCATAAAGCGGCTCAAAACAATGATGTATTAGGTGATATTACGCTTGCGTCTCGTACGATTGCGAAATGTGAAAAAATCATCGAGTCGATCAAAGGTAAAAACAACCTTAAAGACCCATCGAAGAAATTAGAAGCACGATTTGTAGACGCCGATGATGTGGCATCTTTAGTAGCACTCATTAATGAAGTTAAACCTGATCTAGTCATTAATGCCGGTCCTCCGTGGGTGAACGTGACGATTATGGAAGCGTGCTATCAAGCGAAAGTGTCTTACCTAGATACTTCAGTAGCGGTGGATTTATGCAGTGAAGGTCAGCAAGTACCAGAAGCTTACGATCCACAGTGGGCGTTCCGTGAAAAATTCGCTGAAGCGGGTATCACAGGTATTCTAGGGGCAGGTTTTGATCCGGGCGTAGTGAGTGTGTTTGCCGCTTACGCTGTTAAGCACTTATTTGATGAAATTGACACCATTGATGTAATGGATGTTAACGCCGGCGACCACGGTAAGAAGTTTGCCACCAACTTTGATCCTGAAACCAATATGCTTGAAATTCAAGGCGATTCTTTCTACTGGGAAGAGGGTAGTTGGAAACAAGTACCATGTCATACTCGTATGCTTGAATTCGATTTCCCAAATTGTGGTGAGTTTAAAGTGTACTCAATGGCGCATGATGAAGTACGTTCAATGCAAGAATTCATTCCCGCAAAACGTATCGAATTCTGGATGGGCTTTGGTGATACTTACTTAAACTACTTCAACTGCATGAAAGATATCGGCCTATTAAGCCCAGATCCTGTGACCTTACAAGATGGCACGGTAGTTGAACCACTTAAAGTATTGAAAGCGTTATTGCCAGACCCAACATCACTCGCACCGGGTTACACAGGTAAAACGTGTATTGGTACTTGGGTACAAGGTACAAAAGATGGTAAAGCTCGCAGCGTGTTTATCTACAACAATGCCGATCATGAAGTCGCGTACCAAGATGTTGAACATCAAGCGATTGCCTACACCACCGGTGTACCAGCCATTACTGCTGCTCTACAGTACTTTAAAGGCAGCTGGAATGAAGCAGGCGTGTTCAATATGGAACAACTTGACCCTGATGGCTTCCTAGAAACAATGCCAAGCATCGGTCTTGATTGGCATGTTCAAGAGTTAGAACCGGGTCAGCCGAAGATTAATATTCTAAAGTAAAGCCGTATCTCGTTGCTCATGTTTCGTTACTCGAGCTAACTAGCAGACTCAATTAATAACAACAGCCATAGCATTCGTTATGGCTGTTTTATATCTTTTTCGAGAAGCATCGCGCTCTAGATACGAGAAACGCAGTGCTCGAAAATCGTTCTATGGAATTACCTATGCCTAACAACCTTCCAACCCCTTACTTCATGATTAATGAAGACAAACTTATCCATAACCTTGAAATTGCGAAGCGCTTAAAAGAGCTGAGTGGTGTAAAGCTAGTATTGGCGCTGAAGTGTTTTTCAACTTGGGGTGTATTTGACATCATCAAACCGTATCTTGATGGCACAACCAGTAGTGGGCCTTACGAAGTGATGCTTGGCCATGAAACTTTTGGTGGTGAGAATTCTGGTAAAGAAAATCATGCGTATAGCGTGGGTTATAGTGAAGATGATGTAAAACAAGTGGTTGGCATTTGTGACAAAATGATCTTCAATTCCTTAAGCCAGCTTAATGCGCATCGTCATTTGGTGGAAGGAAAAACATCGATTGGTGTGCGCCTAAATCCGGGTGTGAGCCGTGCAGGACAAGACTTAGCCGATCCCGCTCGTCAGTTCTCTCGTTTAGGAGTACAAGAAGCCCAGTTAACCAGTGAGTTGTTTGATGAACTCGATGGCGTCATGTTTCATATGAACTGTGAAAACAAGTCAGCCGGTGACTTCATTGAATTACTAGATAGCATTTCACAACGTTTTGGTGCCTACCTTGATAAGCTTGACTGGGTAAGTCTGGGCGGTGGTGTATTCTTTACCTGGCCAGGTTATGAAGTTGAAAAACTGGCACAAGCGTTGAAATCATTTAGCAAAAAACATGGCGTTCAACTTTACCTTGAACCAGGTGAAGCGATTATTACTAAAACCGCTGATTTGGTTGTCACTGTTATTGATATCGTTGAAAACGGCATGAAGACCGCGATTGTCGATTCAGCGACCGAAGCGCATCGTTTAGACACGTTGATCTACAATGAACCAGCATCAATTGGTGAAGCTTCTGAAAATGGTGCGCATGAATATGTGATTGGTTCATGTTCATGTCTTGCCGGTGATCAATTTTGTGTCGCTAAATTTGATGAGCCATTAAAAATAGGTCAGCGATTGCATATTCTCGATAGCGCAGGTTATACCATGGTGAAACTCAATTGGTTTAATGGTCTAAAAATGCCAAGTATTTATTGCCAGCGTAGTAATGGCGAATTCCAAAAACTGAACGAATTCGATTATCAAGACTTCAAACGCTCACTATCTCAGTGGTCGGTTAAATAATCACGCGGCTTTTTGCATTCTGTAAGGTAGGGCGTTAGAGTGCTGCTACCTGTATTAAAAAGGGATATCGTTTCATGAAAATTATCTATTCTGGTGTTATTGATTCTCACGGTGAAGTGACGGCAAATCTCTTGAAAGATTTTCTGATAAAGAACCAAGATAAAATTGAACGCCAGTTAATTCCAAATTTAGATTATATCGACCCTAGAGCACTTAATGATAATGGTATTCAAATTATCGATGTGATTCACTTGGGAGAGGCACGTTATTCACTTGCCTATCAATATGATTGGTTCGTGTTTAGTCCTTGTACCAATATTGATTTAACGGGTACCGATAAAAATAAAGTGACGTTAACCGTATTAGATTCTGGTGAGTTAGAGTTTGATCTTTCAGCGCTAGGGCATTAATAAAAAAGGACTTCGTTGAGAGTCGCGAAGTCCGTTTTACCCATTCTAATTTTTACTCTTATTTCGACAATATAGATGTCACATCAATGACTCGAGTGCCTTGGGTGATCGCTTCTAGCTCGGCAATCACATCTTTAATATTCGTTTTTTCTGGAATAGTAATACTGAATTGTGATGTAAAGAGGTTGCCGCTGATGCCATTTTTACCTGCGAGGAATAGGCGCTGAGTATCAATACTTAAAATATTAGCGCGTTCTCGCTCTAAGATATGAGTGAGTTCTTGAATGATCCCTGCTTGTTCTTGGCTATCAAAACGTAATTCATACACGTCATCTTCTGCGTGTTTATTTTCTTGTGATTGGACAAAGTGAACTTGTAAACCTGAGGCTTCGTCAAATGCCATTTGAATCATTTCTAGGCTTGATTCAGGGCACTGAATTTTGATTAATCCTGCAATTTGATCATCGAGGTAATTAATTTTACTAATAATCCAACTACCGCTATGTTCATGAGTTACGTGAGCAAGGTGCTGTAGTGTTTGCGGGGTGGCGTGGCCTGAAACGTTGGCAATGAATACGGTATGGTTTTCCATAATGTCCTCCTACCAAGTAGCTTTACATGTATATGATTTATTTTAGTACAGCTATTTGGGTATAAAGTAGGGCGACGTTATTTTTATTTGATGTAAGCTACTAAATTGTGCCCTGTTGTGTTTGAATTGATAATCAATGCCGCTTGAGAAAAATAATACATAAGAGGAATTAGGATGATTAAGGTATCAATGTTGAGTACGGGCGAAGAGGTTTTGCATGGTGATATTGTTGATACCAATGCGTCTTGGTTATCGGAATTATTTTTTGAACAAGGCTTTGCGATTCATTACCGCAGTACAGTCGGTGATCAGTTAGAAGAATTAGCAAGCGAGATTACGGCGTTAAGCCTAAAAAGCGATGTCGTAATTGTGAATGGGGGGTTAGGCCCTACAACTGACGATCTTAGCGCATTAGCTGCGGCAAAGGCACTTGGCGTGGAGTTAGAGCTTAATCAAGAGTGGTTAGAGATTATGACTCAGTATTTTGCTCGACTAGGTCGGTCAATGGCGGCAAGTAATAATAAGCAAGCGATGCTGCCTGTTGGTGCTGAGATGATCAATAACCCGGTGGGTACGGCTTGTGGTTTTAGTATCGAGCTTAATAATTCGGTGGTATTTTTTACTCCTGGTGTGCCGTTTGAATTCAAACGTATGGCAAAAGATGAAATTTTACCGCGTTTGAAGCAACGTTTTCCCAATGTCGAAAGGCTGGAATGTAATAAGCTTTATACCTTTGGTCTTGGTGAGTCGGGAATTGCTGAACGTTTGAAATCGGTGAAATTACCTGATGGGTTTAGCTTAGGGTATCGTTCTTATATGCCGTTTATTGAAGTGAAAATATTCAGTCCTTATCAAGACTCGAATATCGAACAAGTGATTGAGATTATTAGTGGCGAGTTAGCCGAATTTACGCTTTCAATCAACCAACCTTTAATTGTTGTGGTTGGTCATTTACTAGAACAAAGCCATACTCAGATTTCGGCATTAGAACAAGTGACCGGTGGGGAAGTCGCTCGTAGCTTATCACTTGATGTAAAAGCTCAAGAGCAGTTCGTACAAAGTGTGGTTGATAATAAAGCACAGCCATTATCAGAATTACAAGATGTACTATTGATTTCTGATGAATACCGTCAGGATACCCAATCGGATATTGTGGTTGGTAGCTTCAAAATGGAAGATAAAAGTATCGCGTTAGTTCTGATTTCTGCTGAATATCATTTTGCTCAGCAAGTTTCATTGACACGAGACTACCCGCTGAAATCTCAACAGATATTATTGTCTACCGTGATGCTAGATATGGTGAGAAGATACTTGCAACAAACCAGTATGTTAGCAACGTTAAGCCATTTTGAACGCTTGGCTTTTATTGAGGGTTAACTTTTGATTGTAAATTAATCAAATGAGATTTATTTTTCAGTTGCATGACATTTACATGACAAATGTGACATCTATCTTAAATATTGTGCCCGCATATTTAACAAAAGGTGCTTCGCATGAAATCAACTCTTTATTTATCTTCTTTTGCGCTGCTATTTTCTTCTGCTTCAGCTCTTGCTTCGGATGATGCTATATCAATGGAACAAGGGCAGTTTAGCGGTGGAGCAAAGCTTGGCTTTCTGTATTCTAATGCTTCTACAACGTCGACCTCTCTCAATACCGGTGGTTGGTTGAAGTATGAGAAAGCGAAATGGACTCATGACTTTTCAGGCAGTAGTTACTATACGAAAACGTCTGATTCAGATGAAGATGGCACGAATAAGTATGATTTAGGTTATAAACTTTCTTATCAAATTGCTGACAAGTATAAAGCGTTTGTTGATAATCAATATGAACATGATCAGTTTGAAACTTATCGTGATGTTTATTCTGTTACCGCGGGTATTGAAAGAGCGTTAGTCAATACGGAAACGACAAAAGTGAATATTGGTGGTGGCCCAGGTTACCGTTATAGCAAGCGTCAATCTAGTGATGTCGATCATCCAAGCCAAGTGAATGAAGACATTATTGCCAATGGTTTCTTTAATGCCAAAACCAAGATAACCGATACTTTATCTATTGGTGGTGATGCTGAAGTCGATTACGGTGAATCGAATACCACTTATACCCTAGGAGCGAATTTAAAGAACATTTTAGTGGGTGATGTTGCTTTAATACTTGATGCAGAATATGTTTATAACACTGATGTTGCTTCAGATAAGAGCAATGATGAAATATATACCACAGTAAGTATCAGCTACGACTTTTAATTATACTCGCTTCAATTAGATAAAAACGGGCTTGCGAATTAATCACAAGCCCGTTTATTTATTAGTATTAATTGTTTATATGAGTAAAGTGAAGAATGAGGTTAGGCTCTTTTCTTTACTGATTGGTAGCGAACATTCTTGAGCACAACATCTGATTTTGCTTTACAGATGCAAGGCAGAATTTCTTTAGGATGGGTGAAAGCCAAAGCAAATCCAATGTATTCCACTTCACCAGATTCTAACTCACATTTACAAGCGCCACAGTGACCATCACGACATTGAAATTCAGGCTCAAGACCAGCTTTTTCCATCGCATCAAGCAGGGTTTGTTGTGGGTCGATATTCAAGTGAGTGATCCCATTGATTTGCAGTGATTTCATTACAGTTCGAAATCTCCGAAGTCATCAGAGCCAATTTCATTATCAATTTGACCTACTAAGTATGAACTGATTTCCGCTTCTTGTGGGGCGACTTGTACGTTATCGGATGATAGCCAAGCATTGATCCAAGGGATCGGGTTGCTGGTGGCTTCAGGGTAAGCAACATCAAGGCCAACCGCTTGCATACGGATGTTCGTGATGTACTCAACGTACTGACATAAAATATCTTTATTTAAGCCAATCATAGAACCATCCTTGAATAGGTATTCTGCCCATTCTTTTTCTTGCTCAGCGGCTTGTTTAAATAAATCAAAACACTCTTGCTTACATTCTTCAGCAATTTGCATAAAGCTAAAGTCATCTTGACCATTGCGTAAGATGTTTAACATGTGCTGAGTTCCGGTTAAGTGAAGCGCTTCATCACGAGCAATCAGTTTGATAATTTTTGCGTTGCCTTCCATTAACTCTCGTTCTGCAAAAGCAAATGAACATGCAAAGCTTACGTAGAAACGGATCGCTTCTAGTGCGTTTACCGACATTAAGCAAAGGTAAAGTTGCTTTTTCAGATCATGAAGTTTGATTTCAACGGTTTCGCCATTGAGAACATGAATACCTTCACCGTGGCGATGGTAGTCATTGGTTAAACGGATCAGTTCATCATAGTAATGGGCAATATCACGAGCACGTTTTACGATGTATTCATTTTCAACGATATCATCAAATACTGCGCTAGGATCGTTCACAATATTACGAATGATATGTGTATAAGAACGTGAGTGAATGGTTTCAGAGAATGACCATGTTTCAATCCACGTTTCTAATTCTGGTAGGGAAACAAGAGGCAGCAGAGCAACATTTGGGCTACGACCTTGAATAGAATCAAGCAGTGTTTGATATTTTAAGTTACTGATAAAAATGTGTTTTTCATGATCAGGCAACTTGTTGTAATCAATGCGGTCGCTTGATACGTCAACTTCTTCAGGACGCCAAAAGAACGATAATTGCTTTTCGATTAGTTTTTCGAAAATCTCAAATTTTTGTTGGTCATAACGTGCAACGTTAACTGATTGACCAAAGAACATCGGCTCTTTGAGTTGGTCATTTTTTTTCTGATTAAAAATTGTATAAGCCATGTTAACCTCTTAAATGAACGGTCTGTGACCATCCATGCGCTAGTGATATGTTGGAGAGTAGTCACTGAGCGATTTCTTGGGTAGTGATTATGAAAGCAGCCTGCAACAGAGCAGGCTACGTTATTTCAAGTGTTTAATTAGATCTTACAACCGCCGCCAGCGCAATCATCATCTTCAACAATTGTTGCTACATCATTTTGAGCGTCGCTCGCACCATCACGAGTGTTATGGTAGTAAAGTGTCTTAAGGCCATATTTATATGCAGTTAGCAGATCTTTCAACAATAACTTCATTGGTACTTTGCCATTAGCTTGTGCGCTAGGGTCGTAGTTAGTGTTGGCAGAGATAGATTGGTCTACGAACTTCTGCATAATGCCGACTAGGTGTAAGTAACCATCATTTGATGGGATACGCCATAGTAGTTCGTATTGATCTTTAAGTGTTTGGTATTCTGGCACGACTTGCTTCAAGATCCCATCTTTTGATGCTTTCACTGAAACGAATCCACGTGGTGGTTCAATACCATTGGTTGCGTTTGAAATCTGAGAAGAAGTTTCAGATGGCATTAACGCGGTTAAGGTAGAGTTACGTAAACCGTGAGTGGTAATTTCGCTGCGTAGCGCTTCCCAATCAAGGTGTAGTGGTTCATCACAAATGGCATCTAAATCTTTCTTATAAGAGTCGATTGGAAGAATGCCCTTTGCGTAAGTCGTTTCATTGAATGATGGACATGCACCTTTCTCTTTGGCTAATTCAACCGAGGCTTTCAGCAAGTAGTATTGGATTGCTTCAAAAGTGCGGTGTGTTAGGCCATTTGCACTACCATCTGAATATTTCACGCCATTTTTCGCAAGGTAGTAAGCGTAGTTAATGACACCAACACCTAGAGTACGACGGTTCATGGTTGCTTTACGAGCGGCCGGAAGAGGGTAGTCTTGGTAGTCAAGTAGGGCATCTAACGCACGTACAACAAGATCCGACAATTCAGCAAAGTCATCCAGTGATTTAATTTCACCTAGGTTAAATGCAGATAGAGTACATAGGGCAATTTCGCCTTCTTCATCATCAACATTACTTAGAGGTTTGGTCGGAAGCGCGATTTCTAAACATAAGTTAGATTGACGAACCGGCGCAACACTTGGGTTAAATGGGCTGTGAGTATTACAGTGATCGACATTTTGAATGTAGATACGGCCTGTTGAAGCACGCTCTTGCATTAATAGTGAGAATAATTCAACCGCTTTAATGGTTTCACGTTTGATCGATTGATCAGCTTCATACTTAACGTAAAGTTCTTCAAACTTAGCTTGGTCTTCAAAGAATGCATCATATAACCCAGGTACATCAGATGGAGAAAACAAACTGATGTTTGCACCTTTGACTAAGCGAGCGTACATCAGCTTGTTTAACTGTACACCGTAATCCATGTGACGCACACGGTTTTCTTCAACACCACGGTTATTTTTCAGTACTAAAAGAGACTGGACTTCACGGTGCCAAATAGGATAGAACACGGTTGCAGCACCACCACGAACGCCACCTTGAGAGCAACATTTAACCGCCGTTTGGAAGTATTTATAAAATGGAATACAACCTGTGTGGAAAGCTTCACCGTTGCGGATCTCAGAACCCTGTGCACGAATACGACCAGCATTAATACCGATACCTGCACGTTGAGATACGTAACGAACAATAGAGCTTGCTGTCGCATTGATTGAATCTAAGCTGTCACCGCATTCGATTAATACACATGAACTAAATTGACGAGTAGGGGTACGAACACCAGCCATAATTGGTGTGGGTAATGAAATCTTAAAGGTTGAAACCGCATCATAAAAACGCTTTATGTATTCTAAACGAGTTTCTTGTGGATATTTGGCAAATAAACAAGCCGCAACAAGGATATATAAAAACTGGGCGCTTTCGTAAATTTCCTTTGTTACACGGTTTTGAACAAAGTATTTACCTTCAAGTTGTTTTACCGCAGCATATGAAAAGTTCATGTCACGATTGTGATCAATGAAGCTATCTAATACTGAAAATTCTTCAGCAGTATAATCTTCTAATAAATGCTTATCGTATTTACCCATATCAACCAATTTTGAAACATGATCGAATAATTTTGGTGGCTCAAATTCACCATAGGCTTTTTTACGAAGGTGGAAAACCGCTAGACGCGCAGCTAGGTATTGATAGTCAGGGCTTTGCTCTGAAATAAGGTCGGCTGCCGATTTAATGATAGTTTCATGAATATCAGAAGTGGTGATGCCATCGTAAAACTGGATATGGGCTTTTAGCGCTACTTGCGAAACAGAAACATTGTTCAGGCCTTCTGCTGCCCATGTGATCACTCTGTGGATCTTTTCAAGATCGATCGACTCTTTCTGTCCAGTACGTTTTGTGACTGTCAATTGTTCGTTCATTCGAAATGCGTTCCCTAAACTAGATGAATTCTAAGCTGCAACATTGAATTATTATGGTATTGGCTAGCTTTTTATGCTGATCTCGCTCTACCTTACTTCGAAGGTTAAACACTATATGTTGGGTTGCCCCTATAGCTGAGTTACAAGATAGTGCGAAAAGACATGACTTTCAAGATTTGGATTTTTATCAAGTTGTGGATAACATTTGGATAGAAAAATTTCTGTAAGTAGGCACTAACCTATGCGCTAACGTATTCCTTGAATAGGGATTTTCCGAAGATCCAATATGATGATTTAATACCCAAGAGAAAAAATATTTCGCTTGATCTTTAAAAGAAAATGATTCCGAAATTAGCAGTGGAATTTGTGGATGATCAAGCACATTTAATAAAGAAATAAATGTAAGAAAACGCTGATTTATGGTCAGCGTTTTTTGTGATAAGGAGCGTGAAATTAAGCCTTATTCTGCGTGTGAATAATATAATTCACATCAACGTTTTTACCTAATGCATAGCTACCTGTAAGTGGGTTGTAATGTAGACCAGTGATGGATTGTTCTTGAAGCGATGTAGAGTCGACCATTTTTAATAACTCCGAAGGTCGGATGAACTTACTATGATCGTGAGTGCCTTTCGGTACTATCTTCATCACTTGTTCGGCACCTATAATGGCAAACAGATAAGATTTTAGATTACGATTTAATGTCGAAAAGAACACATGGCCGCCTGGTTTGACTAATCGTGCGCACGCTTGGATAACCGATAGAGGGTCGGGAACGTGTTCTAGCATTTCCATACAAGTGACTACATCGTATGTTTGCGAGCATTGATCTGCATGATCTTCGATCGTGCTTTGTATATAGTTAAGCGTCACGCCAGACTCTAGTGCATGTAACCTCGCCACTTCTAAAGGTTCTTTACCCATATCAAGACCGGTGACATCCGCGCCTTCTTTCGCCATGCTTTCTGCGAGGATTCCTCCGCCACAGCCGACATCAAGTACTTTTTTATCAAATAGCCCTTGTGCGCTATCAAGTACAAAGTTTAAGCGAAGTGGGTTGATTTGGTGCAATGGTTTAAATTCACCATTTAAATCCCACCAACGAGAAGCCATATCTTCAAATTTTTTGATTTCGGCAGGATCAACGTTTTGTTTAGTCGTCATATTGGTCATTCTTCAAGTCATCAAGATGTGATTAATATATCAGGAAAGAGAAGGGCAATGAAATCCTGACTGTGAAATTGAGAAAGTTAAAGTGATTGATAAAAAGCATAAATTTGAATCTAGCTCAATTTTTCTGCAGTTAAAGCGTGAAGTAACCACCAAGTGATTAAAACTGCCATGAAATAGATGCCGGATTTATGATTTCTGTGTTATATTTTTAGACCTTGTGCGTATCGCTATTTGTAATGAAGTACGCGATCAAAAAGAATAGAGGGATAATGGCTCTATGAGCGATTTAGCTAAACAAATTACGCCAGTAAATATTGAAGATGAACTGAAAGGTTCATATCTTGATTATGCGATGTCAGTCATCGTTGGTCGTGCACTTCCAGATGTTCGTGATGGTTTGAAGCCGGTTCACCGCCGTGTTTTATTTGCAATGAACGTTCTGGGTAACGATTGGAATAAGCCTTATAAAAAATCAGCCCGTGTAGTCGGTGACGTAATCGGTAAATATCAC
The DNA here is from genome assembly GCF_048266485.1 of Vibrio sp. GTDB lineage: Bacteria > Pseudomonadota > Gammaproteobacteria > Enterobacterales > Vibrionaceae > Vibrio. The sequence goes on from NZ_JBLWZK010000001.1 coordinate 246,201, forward strand.
CCACATGGTGATAGCGCGGTTTACGATACGATCGTACGTATGGCTCAACCATTCTCACTTCGTTACATGCTTGTTGATGGCCAAGGTAACTTTGGTTCTATCGATGGTGACTCTGCGGCGGCGATGCGTTACACCGAAGTTCGCATGTCTAAAATGGCTCATGAGTTATTAGCCGACCTAGATAAAGAAACGGTAGATTACGTCGATAACTACGACGGCACAGAAAAAATCCCAGCCGTTTTACCAACGAAAATTCCAAACTTACTTGTGAACGGTTCTTCTGGTATCGCAGTAGGTATGGCAACTAACATCCCACCACATAACCTAGGTGAAGTGTTAGATGGTTGCTTGGCTTATATTGATAATGAAGATGTAACTATCGATGAATTGATGGAGCACATTCCTGGGCCAGATTTCCCAACAGCTGCTTTAATCAGTGGTCGTAAAGGCATTATCGACGCATATAAAACTGGTCGTGGTAAGGTTTACATGCGTTCTAAAGCGCATATTGATACCGATAAAAATGGCCGTGAAACGGTTGTTGTAACTGAAATTCCATACCAAGTTAACAAAGCTCGTGTGATTGAAAAAATTGCTGAGTTAGTAAAAGACAAAAAAGTGGAAGGCATCAGTGCATTGCGCGATGAGTCAGATAAAGACGGTATGCGTATTGTTATTGAATGTAAGCGTGATGCAGTAGGTGAAGTGGTTCTTAATAACCTATATGCACAAACTCAGCTACAAACGACTTTCGGTATTAACATGGTTGCGCTAGATAATGGCCAGCCGAAGTTATTCAACCTAAAAGAAATGTTGAAGTGCTTTGTTGATCACCGTCGCGAAGTAGTCACACGCCGTACTATTTTTGAACTACGTAAAGCTCGTGACCGTGCACATATCTTAGAAGCACTTGCATTGGCTCTCTCCAACATTGATGAAATCATTGAGTTGATTCGTAATGCACCAACACCAGCAGAAGCGAAAGCGGGCTTAGTGGCTCGTGGTTGGGATCTTGGTAATGTAGCTGCAATGCTTGAACGTGCTGGTACTGATGCCGCACGTCCTGATTGGTTAGAAGACAACTATGGCATCCGCGATGGTCAATACTTCCTAACTGAACAGCAAGCACAAGCAATTCTTGAATTACGTCTACACCGTCTAACTGGTTTAGAGCACGAAAAAATCCTAGATGAATACAAAGCACTTCTAGATGAAATTGCTGAATTAATTCATATTTTATCGAGCACAGAACGCTTGATGGAAGTGATTCGCGAAGAACTAGAAGCGGTTCGTGAAGGTTTCGGTGATGCTCGTCGTACCGAAATCACAGCAGCAAGCCATGATATTGATATGGAAGAGCTGATTGCTCAAGAAGATGTTGTTGTGACACTTTCTCACGAAGGTTACGTTAAGTACCAAGTATTAAGTGACTACGAAGCTCAACGCCGTGGTGGTAAAGGAAAGAGCGCGACTAAGATGAAAGATGAAGATTTCATTGAACGCCTACTAGTCGCTAATACTCACGATAATATTCTTTGTTTCTCAACTCGTGGTAAGACATACCGCTTGAAGACATACCAACTACCGTTTGCAAGTCGCAATGCTCGTGGTAAACCAATCGTTAATATCTTACCGTTAGAAGAAGACGAACGCATCACTGCTATCTTACGTGTTGACGAGTTTTCTGAAGATAAGTTCATCTTCATGGCAACTGGTGACGGTACGGTTAAGAAAACGTCTCTAGCAAGTTTTGCTAATGTTCGTTCAAATGGTTTGATTGCCGTTAACCTACGTGATGATGATGCTCTAATTGGAGTTGATATCACATCAGGTGAAGATGAAATCATGTTGTTCTCGAAAGAGGGTAAAGTGGTTCGCTTTAGTGAAGAACATGTTCGTGCAATGGGCCGCACCGCAGCAGGTGTTCGTGGTATTCGTCTTGCAGATAACGACCAAGTTGTGTCATTGATTGTACCGTCAAATGATGGTGGTGATGTTCTGACAGTAACGGAAAATGGTTATGGTAAACGTACCGTTATCACGGAATACCCAACTAAGGGGCGTGGTACTAAAGGTGTTGTCTCGATTAAAGTATCTGAGCGTAATGGACAAGTGGTTGGCGCAATCCAAGCGCTTGAAGCTGATGAGTTTATGATGATCACCAATGCAGGTACACTTGTTCGTACACGAGTATCGGAAGTAAGCCAAGTTGGCCGTAATACTCAAGGTGTTACTCTGATTCGTACTTCAGAAGATGAAAAAGTTGTAGGTCTACAACGTATCGAAGAAGTGGAAGAAGAAGAACTATTAGAAACTGTAGTGGAAGAGGTTGGTGATACTGACGACGTGCAATCTACATCTTCTGATGCTGCAGCTCAAGCTGATACCGACGACGAAGAGTAATTTCTTGTAGTTATACGAAAGATAGAAGCCGGAGGTGATACTTCCGGCTTTTTTATATTTAAACTCAGTCGGTTTTACTTGATTAGTTAATCTAATGTAATAGTATAACAATATTGATTGGTCAATGTGATATAACCCTCGTTTTTATCTGTGTTTAGAGTCGGTTTAAGATAAAATATCGAGGGAATATTATAAGAATAAGTGAGAAAGAATATGGCGGAAGTTCGTGCCAGAGTGGATTTAAAAGTAGGTAAAAAAAGCGAAATTGATGCTGAAATATTGTCCTTTACAGGCTTAAAAACGGATAAAGAACATATCGCAATTATTTTTAAATCAGCAGATAAAACCCCCCAAGCGCCTTTAGTTCGTATGCATTCAGAATGTTTAACGGGTGATGTTTTTCATTCATCGCGTTGTGATTGTGGTGAGCAACTAGATGAAACTGTTGAGAAAATGGGACAGAATGGCGGGATTTTATTGTATCTACGTCAAGAAGGGCGTGGGATTGGCCTATATAATAAAATTGATGCTTATCGCTTACAAAGTCAAGGCATGAATACTTACGAAGCGAATAATCATTTAGGCTTTGGCGATGATTTACGTGATTTTTCTGAAGCGGCACAAATGCTGAAAGCGCTAGGCATTTTGAAAATAAAGTTGATCACTAATAATCCGAAAAAAATGAAAGAGCTTCAAGAGTTTGGGATTGAGCTTGAAGAAGTGATTCCAACTCATGTGCATATCAAACATGACAATGAAAACTATCTTAAAGCTAAAGCTTCACACGGCAAACATCGACTTAAATTTGATTGATTAATCCTTAAGAACTGTGGGTCCTTGGTTATAATTTTCGCTGCGAGTTGCTTACAAAGTATAGGCTTAGTCGTGTAGCTAGCCTGCACGACTAAGCCGAGAACATAGTAAAAATGACCAAAAAACTTTTATATTGAATAAAATTTAACCATCAAAGAACAACAGCCCCTCTGGCCTCTCATTGTAGAGGCCTTTTTTATGCTTAACAGTTGTAAAAAACTTGTAAGTAAGTATTATTCTCAAACCCAACTGCAAGTGATAATGATTTTCACTCGTGTGATTTATACAAGGATGAGACATGCTTAATATTCGAACTTCTTCACTGATCATTTCAAGCCTTCTAGTGACAGGCAATACCGCTTTTGCTGCATCCGTACCGAAAGATGTGGTTTCGAACTACGCCAATATTGCTTATGCTGTCTTTGATGATGCATATATTACAGCTCAGCAATTACAAACAGCTATTGATGCTTTAATTGAAAAACCTTCAGCTGACACTTTAGAACAAGCACGCAAAGCTTGGTTGGCTTCGCGTGTTCCTTATCAACAATCAGAAACTTTTCGTTTTGGTAATGCCATCGTAGATGATTGGGAAGGGCAGTTAAACGCATGGCCACTTGATGAAGGCTTAATTGATTATGTTGCAGATGGTTACCATCACGAATTAGGCAATGAAGGTGCTCAAGCCAATATTATTGCAAACAAAACCATTCAAGTGGGCGCAGACAAAATTGACGCCTCTACAATCACACCAGAATTATTGGCAAGTTTAAATGAACTCGCTGGTTCTGAAGCGAACGTTGCGACGGGTTATCACGCCATTGAATTTTTATTATGGGGACAAGATCTACACGGTACGGAAGCCGGTGCTGGTGAACGTTCTTATACCGATTATATCCAAGGCGAAGGCTGTACTAATGGTCACTGTGAGCGCCGTGCTCAATATTTATCTGCAGCTTCACAGCTTCTCGTTCAAGATCTGGATTGGATGAAAGGTCAATGGGCGGCAGAAGGTAAAGATAATTACCGTAGCGCTTTATTACAACAACCTGCTGAAGAAGGTTTGCGTAAAATGCTATTTGGAATGGGTTCGTTATCATTGGGTGAGCTTGCTGGTGAACGTATGAAAGTGGCATTAGAAGCCAACTCTACAGAAGATGAGCATGACTGTTTCTCAGATAATACACATAACTCGCATTTCTATAATGAACAAGGGATTTATAACGTATTTAACGGCTCTTATACACGAGTTGATGGGAGTGAAGTGAAGGGTGCCAGCATTAAAGATCTCGTTGCTGATAAAGATAAAGCTGCGGCAGATACAATAGCAAAACAGTTTGAAGAGACGCGCGCCAGTGTTCATAAATTGGTTGAGTCTGCTGAAAATAATAATCAACATTTTGATCAGCTAATTGCGGCGAATAATAAATCTGGAAATGAATTAGTCAATAACGCGATTAACTCATTAGTAAAACAAACAGAAGCGATTGAAAAAGCAGCTGGTTTAGTTGGAGTGACCAGCTTGACTCCAGATAATGCGGATCACGAGTTTTAATCAATAGAAAATGGACAAGGGCTCTAAAAATGAGCCCTTACAGGATGTACCATGAAACCTTCTTTTATCCTCACATTTACATGTTTACTCTTTCCATTTACTACCTCTGCTTATGGTGTTAAATCTGGTGGTGATACCAGTACAAATAAGCAAGGTAACAATGCCTATTCCATGCCTGCTAATAATTTACCTATCTCAAAGCGTTTAGATTTTAGTGTCGGTAATAGTTTTTTTCGTAACCCTTGGGTACAAGCACCGGCAACGACGGATGCACGTGATGGTTTAGGGCCGTTATTTAATACCAATGGTTGCCAGAATTGCCATATCAAAGACGGGAGAGGCCATCCGCCAGAAGAAGGCGAAGATCAAGTGGTCTCTATGCTAGTAAGAATGAGCATTCCAGCATTAACCGCAAATCAAAAACAACAAGTGATCATATCGGGAGTCATTCCTGAACCGACTTATGGCGATCAACTTGAAGATTTTGCCATTCCTAACGCTAAGCCTGAAGGCAAAGTGAAAATTGAATATGGAACATTTAAATTAAGCTTTAAAGATGGTGAAGAAATTGAACTAAGAAAACCTCACTTAACTTTGCATGATTTAAATTATGGTGAATTACACCCAGAGACTATGTTATCGGCACGCGTTGCCCCTCCAATGATTGGTTTAGGATTATTGGAATCGATTCCAGTTGAAACACTGGAACATATTGCGGAGCAACAGTTAAAAGGTGGCCAAGGGGTTTCAGGTAAATTAAACCAAGTCTGGAATGTACAAACATAATCCACAGAGGTGGGGCGATTTGGTTGGAAGGCAGGACAGCCAACTTTGAACCAACAAAATGCAGCCGCCTTTAATGGTGATCTCGGTTTAACCAGCACATTGTTTCCCAATGAAAACTGCTCACCAAAACAAACCATTTGTTCTGAGTTACCAAATGGGAATAGTGCAGATAGTGAAAATGCAGAAGTGAGTAATAAGATCATGAAATTTGTCGAATTTTATTCACAACACCTTGCTGTACCAATTCGTCGTAATACCAATGACCCTGCTGTTCAACGTGGACAAGTCTTATTTGCTGAGCTTGATTGTGCCTCTTGCCACATTCCAGAATTAAAAACAGCTAAGCGTGATGAGCTTCCTTCTTTGTCAGAACAAACTATTCATCCCTATAGTGACTTACTCTTACATGATATGGGTGAAGGGTTGGCAGATAATCGCCCTGAGTTTCTTGCGAATGGCCAAGAATGGCGAACCCCACCACTTTGGGGAATTGGTTATACAGAAGAGGTCAGTGGTCACCAATACTTTTTGCATGATGGGCGCGCCCGAAACTTGATGGAAGCGATTGTGTGGCATGGTGGAGAAGCTGAATTGAGCAAACAAAAAGTGATGCAATTAAACAAATCAGATCGAGATGCATTAATTGCATTTTTAAACTCTCTTTAAGATAACGGACTAAATATGAATAAGATCATTTTAGCTGTGACTAGTTGTGTATTGGTCGGAAGCGTTACCTATTATGGAATGTCCTTTGATAAAGACCAGAGTAGCGATATATCAAAAAGCACTTCTCAAATCTCTGTTCTACGGTATGAACAACAGAAGACTCAAGCGTTTTTAAATCACACAAACACACTGAATCAAGTATTGAATCAATATTGTCAGGCGGATTCAGTTGAAAAGCTTGCGACGGTACAAGTGAGCTGGTTGGAGACCATGCATAGTTGGATGCCATTACAAGGACAAGGTAAAGGGCCAAAGAAAGCGCTCGATCTCAGTTGGACGATTCAATTTTGGCCAGATAAAAAAGATATCACTGGTAGAAAAATGAATCAGATTTTACAAAATCCAGATTTATGGCGAGTTGAATCGATAAAAGAGCAAAGCGTGACAGTGCAGGGCTTAGGGGCAATGGAGTGGTTATTATTTGATGAACATTCCGAGTTTTCTCGTCAAGATAAATCCTATTGCCAACTTGCTTTATCAATTAGCGATAACTTGACCAATCATGCAGAAGAGATCAATGCCGCATGGCAAGACAATCCGTGGAAAGCTTTACCTGAGTCTCAGTGGCCAGCTGAATATCTGGGGCTTATTATGAATCAACTCGATTTCTTATTACAAAAAATACAGCGACCTTTAGCAAAAATTGGACATCCAAGGGCTTACTTTTCAGAGAGTTGGCGTTCTAAACAATCATTAGCATTAATGAAATCGAATATAGATGCTTTATATAAACTGTATTTAGCCGAAGGTGCTGGATTTGATCGTTTATTGAGAGAAAAAGGCTTAAGCGATTTAGCCGACCGCCTCGAGTCGCAATTTAAGCAAACCCTAGAGACTTGGCCGGCTCAAGCAAGCTTATTTGATATGTTGCAAACCAAAGATGGTTACCGAGAAGCATTAACGCAACAAAATAAACTACAGCGACTTAAATATTTATTTCATGATGAAGCTGCCGTTGAATTAGGGATTGTGGTTGGGTTTAACTCCACAGATGGAGATTAAGGGCCTATGAGTAATCATTCTCCAATTGATCTCAAACGAAGACAGTTATTGATATTAGCAGCACTTACAGGAGTAGGCTCTGCTGCAGGTTTCAGCTTAAAAGTTTTTTCTGAAGCCAGTTATTCACAACCAGTACTCATTGGAAATGCATTAGGGAATAATAAACAGTACTACACGGTAGTCGCTGATTGGCAAGGCAACGCCATTTTTAAATTATCGCTGCCTGACCGAGCACATGGTGTAGCAATTAGTCAGGAAAGTACGATGGGCTTTACTGATGCCGTAGCTTTTGCTCGTCGCCCAGGGCATTTTTTCCAAGTGTTTGACTATTTGACGGGTGAAAAGAAAACTTTGATTCATGCGTCTCAAGACCGTCACTTTTACGGTCATGGTGTATTTAGCCAAGATGGACGTTGGTTGCTCGCAACGGAAGGTGTTCGTGATACAAGCCAAGGACTGATTGGTGTTTATGATGTGGCGGCAGAATATCAAAAAGTGGATGAATGGCATGGTATCGGCATTGGACCGCATGAAATTATTCGATTAGATGATGGAAGTTATGCTGTTGGCGTTGGTGGTGTACATACCCAAGGCAGAGAACCACTCAATTTAGAGACAATGCAGCCAAGTTTGACACGAATGAATCGCAACGGAGTCATAACCAGTCAAGTAGGACTTAGCGATAAAAAGCTGAGTATTCGTCATTTGGGGTATAACCATGATGGTGTTGTTCTATGCGGTCAGCAGTACCGAGGTGAACCTGATGATTACCCCGCACTCATCGCCATGCAAGAAGTCGGGGGAGAATTAACCAACTTAAATGCTGAACCGGAAGAATGGGCAAGATTTAATCATTATATTGCTAGCATTGCCGTGGTTGATGATTATGTTCTAGCAACGTCTCCGCCGGGCAATTGTTACGGTATATGGTCTATATCACAAAATCAATTGTTAGAGCTAAACAGTTTAACTGGCGCGTCTGGTGCGATTTCACACAATGGTTATTTTTATATTAGTTCCGGTTCGGGAGAAACGATTAAACGATTACGATTAGAAAAAACGCGTGCTAACCAATCCCATATTTTATGGGATAACCATTGGACAGCTATACCCAAATAATCAAGGAAAATATATGAACGTAAAATTTAGATGTTACTGGCTTTTATTGTCGATGTTGTTTTCGGTCAAAGCTTTAGCGGATACTAGTCAGGAAGTTTATCAAGTTTTACAAGATAATCTTACCGCTACTAAAAATGAAAAAATAGCAGATTATATGAATACTATGCATTCTCAGTCTCTATCCTATCCACAAACTCAGCAAGTGCTATTACCGATCTTCGATAATTATGAATTAGACTATCAACTACAAGATTTTCAATTTGTAGGTGAAGATAATGAATATGCTTATGCAAAATTATGGTTAGAAACAACCAAAGTTTCAGGGGCAGTGTTCGCGAATAACCGAATGCAAATTTTAGTCGTTTTCAAGAAAGAAAATGGCCAATGGAAGATATGGTCGCAAGCCAATATGGTGATTCAGTATCTACCTCAATAGTAGAATAGAAAGGGTGGGGGTTTGCTAAGATTGCTAATTTTATACTTAACTGGCATAGTTTCGAAAATTTGAATCGTTAGAGAAATCCCCAATGAGCCTTCAATATCAATCAGTCCCTGTCACTCCTTTTCAACAAAACTGTTCAATAGTATGGTGCGATCAAACCATGAAAGGAGTGATCGTTGATCCCGGTGGTGAAGTCAATCATCTAGTGACGATTATTAATACCCTTGGTGTGACGTTAGAAAAAATCGTACTGACACATGGGCATTTAGATCATGTTGGCGGAACGCCAGAATTGAAAGCGAAAATGAGTGTCCCTGTTATCGGGCCGCATATTGATGATGCATTTTGGCTACAAGGTCTTATGAATCAAAGCCAAATGTTTGGTTTCCCACCTATCGACCCGTTTGAGCCAACACAATGGCTACAAGAAGGTGACGTAATTCAGTTTGGCGAAGAGTCATTAGACGTGATTCATACACCGGGACACACTCCAGGACATGTTATTTTGTTTAGTAAGTCTGCCAACATTGCCTTTGTTGGAGATGTTCTATTCAATGGCGCGATTGGTCGTACTGATTTTCCTAAAGGGGATTATACGACCTTGATTAACAGCATTAAAACCAAATTATGGCCACTAGGTAATGATGTGCGTTTTATTCCGGGTCATGGTCCTGAATCAACATTTGGTCAAGAAAGAAAATCCAATCCATTTGTTGCTGACGAAATGCCACTTTATTAGGAAAAGTGCATATTAAAGACTAGCGTCACTATGGCTTGCCGCAAGATAGCGGCGAGCCAAGCCTACAAACTCTTCTTTTGATGTAATAACATCACTTTCACTAATAAATAAATCATAACCCCACAACTGTTTTTGAATCTTCATTCTATTGGCAAGCATGGCTTTTAGGCCTTTCACGTTACTCCCATCTGAATATAGAAAAGGCTTGTCATTAATGATGTGATCTTCCAGTTCATGTTGTTGGCCATGCTGTTTGAGACCTAGGAAAAGTAAGCTACGTTGATGCAGCAGTATTTGCGTAATGACTTTAGGGCTAATCGTATTGATGAAAGTTTGATAATCTTTGATCTCAATACCTATCCAAGGCATCGATGTCGTCCAACCTTGAATACTATAATCTAGTGTGTCGATTCTTTTTATATTATGCCAACGTAATACCCAACCACCCTTATATAAGTGCTGCTGAAAATGCGTTTCGGTAAGGGTAAATCCTAATTTTTGACCATAGACATAATGCTTAATGGCTAAGCCGATAATTAAACAAGTAAGAAAAAATAGACCGGCAACTTTACTATTTAGTTGACTATCAATGGCAAATGAAACTATAAGAAGGCAAGCCCATAAAAAATATTGGCTCCAAATAGGTAAACGAGGTTGTGGGTAGAATAGGTGTTTGGTTGGCATACCACTCCTGTCAAAGAATCGAGAAATATAAAGGCTTATAAAAAGCAAATTCAAAATAATGCATTTAAGCTTGTTCGATTGTGTTCAAAATAGCAAAAATAACAGATCTTCACTTCAATTAGACTAATTTCGATTAAATTAGGCTGTTTTTTAGGCAATGGCTGTAAATTTGATTTATATTTTGTTATAACACCGTCCAACATTTTTACCACACTAAAATTAGTGACTTGTGGAGAACTTCAATGAGACTTGCACATAAGCGCAACGTACAACTTAAACTTAAAAAGAAAATCAAAGCAACAAAAGCGGCTGCTGAAAAAACAGTAAAAGCAGTTAAGCCAGAAGCAGAGAAAGCGGTTGCTAAAACTAAATCAGCAGCAGCGAAAGTTGAAAAAGTTGCCAGTGCTGCGGTTGAAGCGGCAGTAGAAGCATCTCAAGATGTAAAACTGACTCCTAAACAGCAACAAGTATTAGACATCGTATCAGCTAATGCTGACGGTATCAGCCCTAAAGCAATTGGTCTAGAGGCTGGTCAAGAAGATGCAAAAGCAGCAGCTTGGGCAACGGGCGGTTTGAAAAAGCTAGTTGAAGAAAACCTAGTAGTGAAAGAGCAAGTTGCTGGTAATAAAGTCATTTATAAACTAGCTTAAGGTTATACCCTTCGAACTTGAAGCTACGGCTTTGTTTAGGGCGTTCATTCGGCCCAACCTCTTAGGTAAATTAAGATCATGGGATCTCATGCACTTGTAATCTCACTGAATTGCCTTAGTCGTAAAACAAAGTCATCAAGAATAGTCTTTCTACTTTCTGAGTAGGAAGGCTTTTTTTGTGCCCTCATATACTCAATTAAGTCAAGATATTTTCTCCGATAAGCTCATTCAAGCGATTAAACTGTTTTTCAAGGTTCGACCTATTTTTGTGAATCGGTTACACAGACGTTATTTACTCAAAAAGCATCAATCATAAAACATAAGTTGAAACCATTAAGTCGACGTGAAGAAACAATTTTAACATTGGTTGATCAAGGATAAAGTAGCAATAAAATTGCTAAAGTATTGAATATTAGTGATCGAACCGTTGAAACACATAGACAAAACATTAAGCACAAACTAAATTTAAATTTGATAGAAGAACGGACTAAATACGCTGTTGAACATGGCTTGTTATAATTGCGTTAGTGTGTTGTTTAATTGGCAAAACAAAAGTGAGTTATCATTGTAATGTTAATATATCTGGTGAAACTGTTAAAAAATTGCCTTTTAAGTACAATAAATAACCAATTAAGTTGGTTTTTATCGGGTTTTAGTGAATATTTTTTCGATCAAGGTTAGGATCTAACCTTATCAATTTTGTGTGCTTAACGTTTTATTGCTTAATGAGTAAACTATTTAATACGACACTAAGCACAATATTGTCACAGATGGACGAGGTTTTATGACTAAGGGTATAGATAAATACAGTATAGACAGCACCGACTATACGATTGGACAAGATAATGTTCAAAAGTGGGGGTTTGATGTCCATAACGCCGTATTTACCACCAGCGCTGGGTTGACTATTCTTTTTATTATTGCAGTGTTAGTGACTGATCCAGTAACCGCTAAATCGGCATTAGATGGTGTTAAGAATTCAATCATTAATAATTTTGATTCACTATTTATTTTAGCAGGCAACTTTTTTGTATTGTTTTGTTTAGGCATGATCGTCTCACCATTCGGTAAAATTCGCTTAGGTGGTGATGATGCAAAAGCAGAGCACTCATACTTATCGTGGTTAGCAATGCTATTTGCTGCAGGTATGGGTATTGGTTTGATGTTCTGGAGTGTTGCAGAACCTGCCGCTTACTTTACCGATTGGTATGGTACTCCATTAAATGTTGCTGCAAATACGCCTGAAGCGCAGCGCTTGGCGTTAGGTGCAACAATGTATCACTGGGGATTACACCCTTGGGCTATTTATGCTGTAGTGGCATTGTCATTGGCATTCTTTACTTATAACAAAGGTTTACCGCTTTCTATTCGTTCGGTTTTTTATCCTATTTTAGGTGACCGCGCATGGGGTTGGGCTGGTCATATCATCGATATTATCGCAGTATTGGCGACTTTGTTTGGCCTCGCAACCTCATTAGGGTTTGGTGCTCAACAAGCAGCCAGTGGTATCGGACATATTTTTGGTATTGATTCTGGCGTTGGATTACAACTTATTGTTATCGCTGCAGTGACCGTGTTAGCGGGTATTTCGGTATACCGTGGTATCGACGGTGGCGTAAAGCTAGTTAGTAATATCAACATGGTTGCTGCCTTTATTCTACTGGTGTTTGTTGGTGGTGTGAGTTTTTCAATTGTGTCTCATACTATTCCAGAAACCTTTATGAGCTACGTAGAAAACATCATCCCACTTTCAAATCCATTCAATCGTCCTGATGAAGATTGGATGCATGGTTGGACTGTATTCTACTGGGCGTGGTGGATGTCATGGTCACCATTTGTAGGTATGTTTATCGCACGTGTTTCTCGTGGCCGTACAGTCCGTGAGTTTTTAACGGCAGTTCTACTAATTCCAACAATTATTACTGTTGTTTGGATGGGTACTTTCGGTGGTATTGGTATTGACCAACTGATTAATAAAGTTGGTATGCTAGGTGAGCAAGGTTTCCATGATGCCACAATGGCAATGTTTGAAATGTTTGACGCACTACCATTTAGTCAAATTATCTCAATGCTTGCAGTTTGTTTAGTGCTGGTATTCTTTATCAGTTCTTCAGACTCAGGTTCTTTGGTTATCGACAGTATTACTGCTGGTGGTAAGGTTGATGCGCCTGTTCCTCAGCGTATGTTCTGGGCTTTCATTGAAGGTGCGGTTGCGATGGCGTTATTGTGGGTTGGTGGTTCAAATGCCATTGGTGCACTACAAGCGGCAGCAATCTCGACAGCATTACCATTTGTATTCGTGCTAATCATTATGTGTATTAGCCTAGTACTAGGTATGCGAACTGAGCCGAAGCCAGTGAAGAAATAGCATCTAGCTAAATATTAGATATTAAAAAGGTTGGCATCGCGCCAACCTTTTTTGTATACGTCACATTTTTACAATGTAGACAATAATTGAGGGAGAGGTGTATTACACCCACAAGGCCTTAATTGGGGTCTCTGGACTGTAATGGTGATAAATCTGTGCTTGTAATAGTTCAGCAGTCGCAATAGCGTCAACAAGCGCATGGTGAGGCTGATAGGCAGGTAGGTTATAACGACTACGACTAGAACCTAAACGTACCGATGCAGGTTTTTTGCCACGCAGTTTATCCCACCAACCACTGACTGCTCGCTTCTGTACTTCAGACTCAATGGCTAAAGTGTCCACCATTGGAAACAGAATACCTTCGTTGATCCGCTCCATTAATGCCCGATGAAAGAATTGACGCTCAATGTATTGATAATGAACCACGACGATCTTTCCCGCCAATGAATCCAATACCTCATCCAATATACGTCTTAGATCTGGTGCGTCAGATAAATCACTGTGTGTAATTCCATGTATGACCACAGAATCTTCATTAAGTGGCTTACGCGGCTTTACGAGCCAGTGCTTACTTTGTTTACAGTAGATCCTTTGCAGGGTAAACGGAATTAACCCTATGCTGATAATCCCGTCTTTATCGATATCTAAACCGGTTGTTTCAAAATCTAATGCGACGAATTCGACTTCTGATAGCGGTGTTTCGGGATCGATGACGCCGCTTTGATAAAAGAGTTTTAAACGTGAATCTTTTACTGATTTAACTTGCTGATCAAAGTGTTGTTGCCAAGTTAACTTAGGATCCAAATAAGCCAATTTGTTATCAGTCTTCTTTTTCATATCCACTCCAAATTAGCGCTTACGACGAATTGGTTCCGTCTTTTTCGCTGGTGGTGGGGCATTCTTAAAGGAATTACCGTGATAGCGATATTTTAAGAAGTTCTGAGCATTACTTAATATTTGGAAAGCATCTTTCAGGTTACGTCTTTCAAAATCAGACATATTGTCCGGTTCAATGTTGTTGTCCGGCTCGATTTCATTTTCAACATCTAATGCTTGGTGACGTATGCGCACCATGGAGATGTACTCCATCGCATCTTGAATATCTTCAGCACGACCTTTCGGTAGAATGCCGGCTTCAATGATGTCATCTAAACGTTCAAATGAATTTTGCGCACGAGAACCCACAGCCAGGGCATGTACGCGAATAAGATCCGCTAGAGGGGCAGTACCACGGCGTTTCAGGTTAATCGAGTTGTTGTGACGACCATCTTTTTCCATTACAAAGCCTTTGAAAAAGCCCAGTGGTGGTGTTCTATTAATCGCATTGCGTGCAAGACATGCTAAGAATTTATTATTTCTACGTGCCCGACGAACAATAAAGCCATTCAAGCTTTCTGCCCATTTTACTCGGCCATAAACGCCATCTAAATCAAAGAAGATAGAGCTGTTTAATAAGGCTTTAGGATTGGGGTTGTCAATCCAGTCAGCAAAACATTCTTCCCATTCGGTACGCGTCATACGCCACATTGGATTCGTTGCCATGATGTCACCAGTGCATAGGTGATAACCACAGCGAGCAAGCCCTTGGCAGACGAACTCAGACAGCTTGGCAAAATACTCACCGTGTAGCGCTTCATCATAGCTGTTGTCTAAAATAATTGCGTTGTCTTGGTCGGTTACAATTAACTGCTCATCTCTAGCCATCGAGCCTAACGCAAGGAAACAGTAGGGAATTGGTGGCTCACCGTATTCTTCTTCGGCTAATTCCAAAATACGCTGTTTAAAGCTGCGTCCAATCACTGCCATCGCACTACCCACCATATGTGAGTTAGCATCTTCATGAACTAAGCGAACAAAGCAATCTTTTACTTGCTCAGAAATCGAAACCAAATCATCAATGTTTTGTTGCTGATATATTTGATTAACCAGTAGTAGACTATTTTGTGATTCGTAACGAATGATATCCGCTACCTCAATGATACCGATAGGCTGTTTATTTTTAAGAATAGGTAGGTGATGAACATTACAACGTAACATTGATAGCATAGCTTCATAAATGTAAGCGTTGTGATCAAGAGAGATCAGCTCATGGGACATCACTTCACTGACTTCTGTACTTGGATCTAACCCTTCAGCTAGTACGCGTGTACATAAATCACGATCAGTAATAATACCAATCACTTGGTTATCATTTTCTTCGTCAATATTGATGGAGTCATCTGTGATTAATAGCGCTGAGATATTTTCATCAGCCATCAATTTTGCTGCTGCTTGAATCGTTTGATGCCTATCCAAACTAAAGGCTTCACGGGTTAATAAGGTTTTTACTTTAGAAGTGGTTAAGTCGTTGGCATTCTTATTATCTGAAAGTGCTTGACGTAATCGTGCATGGTTTTCAATTTCAACGAAGTCAGCAAAGGTGTCTTCAGTTTCATATAGTTCATTGAATACATCAACGGGAATACAATAAATAAGAGAATCGGCGGTTGCCGTAGCAGGCAGACGAACTTTACCGTTCATCAATAATCCCATTTGTCCGAAAATGTCACCTTCGTCTAAACGGTTATAAAGTTCACCCTTACGGCGGTAAATTTCAACCACGCCAGAGCGGACCATATATAAATCTTTAATATGGTCACCAAATTTGATGATAGGGGTATTTTCTCGGTAATAAGCAATTTCGGTATTGTTTGCTACGTAAGCGAGCTTTTCTTCCGGTAGGGAATCAAAAGGGGGAAATTGAGCGAGAAAATTTTGAATTTCTTGTAATTCGGCTTCCATAAGAACCACGATTGTATTATGAATTTGTAATAACTATAGGCAATTACGCTTATGAACTAAAGCATTAATCATTATATCTTTTTTAGTTAACTAAAATTAATCAATTGCAGTTAGGTTTGCATCAATAGGCGAATAAATTTCGCCTATCTTTTCGCCTATTAAACTAGCCTCTACGCCATGTGTGGTATTTTTCTAACCAGTTTAAAATGGTTTCTGGTGCATGGGCTTTTTTCCATTCGCCAGCTGCATATTTGTTGCCTTCCGCCCAAGTAGGGTAAGCATGAATAGTGCCGAGTATTTTATTCAACCCAAGTCCGTGTTTCATTGCTAACACAAATTCAGCAATTAAGTCGCCCGCTTGTTGAGCAACGATAGTAACACCTAAAATAGTATCTTTGCCTTTAGGGGTGATGACTTTAATAAAACCTTTGGTGCTACTTTCGGCGATAGCTCGGTCTAATTCTTCAAATTCAAAGCGAGTGACTTCGTAATCGATGCCTTGTTGTTGAGCCTCGGTTTCATTTAGTCCAACACGAGCAACTTCTGGATCAATAAATGTTGTCCAAGGGATCACACGATAATCAACTTTGAATTTTTTGAGGTTGCCAAATAAGGCGTTAACCGCGGCATACCATGCTTGGTGTGCTGCAACGTGGGTAAATTGGTAAGGGCCGACAATATCACCAGCAGCAAAAATATTAGGGTACAAGGTCTCTAAATAATCATTGGTTTGCACGGTACGATTCGTTTCTATCCCTAGTTCTTCCAAACCATATCCTTCAAGGCGAGCAGAACGACCGACCGCACAAAGTAGTTGATCAAATTCGATTTCAATTTCAGCGCCTTGATGCTCGACTACGATGATTTTTTGCTTATCGCGTTTTTCACATCTTAAAGCCTTGTGGCCGGTAAGAATTTGCACGCCACTTTGGGTGAGTTCTTGATGCGCCAGTTCGGAGACTTCTAAATCTTCACGCAGCATAATTCTATCGGCCATTTCAATTTGAATAACCTTAGAGCCTAGACGAGCAAAGCTTTGTGATAGTTCACAACCAATAGGGCCGCCACCTAATACGATCAGTCGTTTTGGCGGAGCATCGAGTTCGACAAAGGTTTCCCATAAGGTATCACTAGTGACATAACCAACGTCTTCTAAGCCTGGTAGTGGCGGTACAAATGGTCGAGCACCAGTAGCAATTACAATGTTTCGAGTGGTGAGTTTTTCTATCGAACCATCTTGTAGAGTCATTTCTACCGTCCATGGGTCGATGATTTTGGCGTAACCTTGTTTAACTTCAACGCCCAAGCTAGTATACCGTTCAATGCTGTCATGTGGCTCAACTTGGGCGATAACGTCATGGACACGCTGCATTACCTTCTTAAATGAAAAAGTGGGAGCGTGATTATCTAAACCGTAATTTTCCGCGTGTCTGAATTGCTCGGCAACTTTTGCACTCTTGATGATCGCTTTGCTAGGAACACAACCGTAATTTAAGCAATCACCACCCATTTTATGTGTTTCTATCAACGTGACTTTCGCACGGACTGTGGCGGCGATATAGCTACTAACGAGTCCCGCAGCACCGCCACCAATCACAATCATGTTACGATCAAACTTGTTGGGTTTATTCCATTTCGCATAAACACGTCTTTTCTGAATGGCAGTAATAATCGATTTCGCAATGAATGGAAAGATCCCGAGTAGAGCAAATGAAATAATAAGATCAATAGACAGGATGCCTTTTAAACTGTCTATTTGAGCTAGCTGAGTACCTGCATTAACATAAACGGCTGTACCCGCGAGCATGCCTATTTGACTGACAAGGTAAAAAGTAAGGGTTTTTATTTTGGTTAGACCCATCAATAAATTAATTAAGAAAAATGGGAAAATTGGTACAAGGCGTAGAGTGAAAAGATAAAAAGCACCGTCACGCTCAATGCCTTGATTAATTGGTTTTAAGCGAGATGAAAATTTCTTTTCAATGGTGTCGCGTAGTAAGTAGCGGGATACCAGAAATGCTAATGTTGCGCCAATTGTTGAAGCAAATGAGACAATAAGTAATCCAGTGGTTAAGCCAAATAGTCCACCTGCGGCGAGAGTCAGAATAGCGGCACCAGGAAGTGATAATGCAGTAATCAAGATATAAATGATAAAAAAGCTCGCCGCAACCAAGACAGGGGAACGCTGTTGCCAGTTGCTAAAATCATCCATGCGAGCTTTTAACCCATTTAAGGTCAAAATATGTTGTAAATCGAAAGCGAAAAACAAGCCAATTAGAATGATTGCACTCGCAAGTAATAATAGTTTTTTTAACATATAGATTTCCATATGGTATTGATGTGTTTCGATGGTAGTACATCGATAGGAATAAACTAAGAGACAGGCTTAAGATTTAAAAAATTTCAGGATTAAGATTAATATTTAAAATGAGATACCAATAAAAAAGGCCAGCAGAGGCTGACCTTTGAAAGTAAGAGTTGGATTGTGGGGTGTTTATAAAACCGCTGCAATGCCTTTACATAGTGGACCCATGTTCGACTTTGTCATACCTGCAACGCTGATACGTCCAGAGCCAACAATGTAAATCGCAAATTCGTCTTTCAGGCGTGCAACTTGTTCTTTGCTTAAACCAGAGAAAGAGAACATGCCATTTTGAGCTTCAATAAAGCTGAAGTCTTGCGTTACACCTTCATCTTTTAATGTTTGAACAAAAAGGGTTCGCATTTCTTGAATACGGTCACGCATTTCTGCGACTTCTTTTTCCCATTCAGCACGTAGCGTTTCATCGTTTAAGATGTGAGTAACAACTGCTGCGCCATGAGCTGGGGGGGTTGAGTAGATTGAACGAATGATCTTCTTCACTTGAGAAAATGCAGTGGTCGCGGTTTCACTGGTTGCAGCTACTAGTGTAAAAGCACCAACACGTTCATTATACAAACCGAAGTTTTTAGAGAATGAACTTGCTACTAGAATCTCATCGCAGTATTGCGCGAAAGTACGTAAACCTGCAGCATCATCTTCAACACCTTTAGCAAAACCTTGGTAAGCAAAGTCAAATAGTGGGAGTAGACCTTTATCGGCACACAGTTTCGCCAATTGTTCCCACTCAGCAGCCGTAGGATCAATACCTGTTGGGTTATGACAGCAACCGTGTAGTAATACTACATCACCAGTTTGAGCATCAGCTAGACTAGTAAGCATTGCATCAAAATCTTTATCATGAGTTTCAGCGTTGTAGTAATTGTATTGCGCGGTTTCTACGCCAGCAGCAGTAAATACGCCGACGTGGTTAGCCCACGTTGGGTTACTGATCCAAATTTTGTCTGCATTTAATTCACGTTTGATAAATTCGCCTGCTACACGAAGTGCGCCTGTGCCACCTGGTGCTTGAGCTGTTTTTGCTAGTTTATCAGTCACAATTTTTGAATCAGCACCAAAAAGAAGTTTTTGTACTGCAACGCCATATTCGGCCGTCCCTTCAATGGTTAGGTAAGATTTGGTCTTCTCGGATTCAAGTAATGCAGCTTCGGCTTTTTTAACCGTAGCTAATACTGGTGTTTGACCTTCTTCATTCTTGTAGATACCTACACCTAAGTTGATTTTGGTTGCGCGAGAATCATTCTTAAATTCTTCAGTTAAACCAAGAATCGGGTCAGCAGGTGCAGCAGGTACTTTTTCAAACATAATTCCGTCCATGTAAATGAGTAAATAATTCGATTATTTATACCGTTATATGCTATAGGTTACAACCGTAAATCATGCTTGGTGATATGTTTGATTCATATCATTCAATCAAGCATAAATAGGCGTACACTTGTCAGTCATTTATTGAGAGGATGATTATGTTTATCAAATTACCGAAGTGGGTCGAATATGGTGCGTTCACATTAGCCTTAATTGCGGGGTTTGTGAATGCCATCGGCTTGCTTGGTTTTGAACATCAAGCCATTTCTCACTTATCAGGCAGTGTCACGAAAATTGGTGTGAATGCGCTGGAACGCCCTATAGTCTCAGTATTTTTAATCGCTTTAGTAGGTAGTTTTGTTATTGGTTCAACCATCTCAGGAGTGTTAATTTCTGGGGAATCCTTAAAGTTAGGGCGGCATTATGATCTGGTTTTGTTGTTGGAAGGAATATTGTTGTTTCTTTCAGCCAGTTTACTTCACGAACATATCAGTTGGGGGTTATGCCTAGCTTCAATGGCTTGTGGTTTACAAAATGCATTGGTAACCACATATAGTGGTGCAGTTATTCGCACTACACATTTAACTGGTATTTTTACCGACCTCGGATTGATGTTAGGCAGTAAAATAAAAGGCCAGGAAATTAATAAAAGAAAATTCGTTATGTTTAGTGTGATTATCTGTGGATTCTTAAGTGGTGGCCTTTTAGGGTATGTGGCATTCCAGCGCATGAATGTATCAGCCTTAGCTATTCCCGCTGTTGGTTGTTTACTTTTATCTTTTATCTATAGAGTTTATCGCCAAAAGACTAAAAATGAACAGTTTTCAAGCGGTCGGTAACACTTTTCAATCATCAATGATGATAACGTCATGACAGTGAGTGTGCTTCTAGTTTAAGCTTCCAATATTCAAGGATGAATATGGAACAATGGCAAATGACACCACGTGCAAAATCTTATCTTAATCATTATCTTTTCTCATTAAACGAAAATTTACGTCGACGCTACACCTCATTTAGTGCCGATTTCTTTTGTGCCACAGAGCAAGATGCCAATACTTGTGCTGACCTTGTTGTACAAGGTGAAAAAACGGCAACCTGTAGTTTGAAATATTGGTATGAACAAGACAACGAGCCGATGCCAGAAGTTGGGCACTTACAAGTGGTTTTGAATTGGGATGGAGAGCCACAATGTATCATCGAAACATTAGAGGTGTTTGAAATTCCGTTTAATCAAATTACTAATGAAAATAATTAACGAATGAATTTTAAGATGTGTCCTTTAAATTCACCGTCAATATAGTCAGTATGGGCGGGCTTTTCATTCGTATAAGTGAAGCCGAACTCGATCATTTTGGTGCTGAGTTTGTTTTTTCTACCACGGCCCGGATCAACTAAAATGACCTCACACTGCGGGTTGGCATGAACATTGATAAAGCTTGCCAGTAGATTGATATGATTATCTTCATAAAGTAGGTCACTGCCAATGATCATATCGAATAAGCCTAGATTATCACTGAGATCGGCCCAATCGGTACGTTCAAAATCAATCAAACGATCGCCATTTAATTCAGTATTACGATCAAGGAAAGTTTGCACTTCAGGGTGGTAGTCGGTGGCAGTAATATCAGCCGATTGCGCATTCAATACAAGACTTGATAAACCAATGCCGCAACCAATTTCTAGAATACGTTTTTTACCCGTTTCACAATCGAACATATAGTGCGCAAGAACTAGGCTCGAAGGCCACAACACACCAAATATTGGCCAAGAAGCCGATGAAATTCCGAGTTTCTCCGCCACACCGTCAGGGTCGTGAAATTCTTGATTATTGCGCAGGGTACACAAATGAATATCAGTTTTACCAAATTCTATGGTCTGATAACTTAAACGTAATTTTGTCATGGTTAGCCTAAATAATTGGCGCTGAGCCAGCTAACTAGGCATGCTAGATGAAATGACAAAACGGGAAAGAAGTTTTAAGAGTATAGAATAAAAGCAAAAAGGCAATCTATATATACCTTGGCCACATGGCTTTTACGCTTAAAGAGGGTTAAATGACGACATCATCAATAGAGACGAAAAGAATAATGACAACGAAAAACCGTATGATGTTACTCGTGGTAGGGGTGCTGCTCATTGCGGCAAATTTACGGGCTCCAGTTACCGGAATAGCCCCAATGATTGAGATGGTTTCTGGCTCTTTTCAATTATCGGCCACTCAAGCAGGGTTACTGACAACATTACCTCTTATCGCATTTGCATTATTTGCACCGCCTTCTGCCTATTTAGCAAAACGTTTTGGAGTCGAATATACGATCTTTTTTGCACTGGTTTTTATTGCTATAGGTTTGATTTTACGCTCACTTGGTAGTGTCAGTTGTTTGTTTATCGGAACTGGGTTAATTGGGATAGGAGTGAGTATTGGAAATGTCTTGTTACCTATAGTGGTAAAACGAGATTTCCCAATGAAAGTTGCTTTAATGACCTCTAGTTATGTTTTAGCAATGGGGATTGCTTCAGCATTGGCATCGGCATTTTCGATACCATTGGCCAATTTTCATCAATTAGGGTGGCAATGGTCATTAGCAACATTGAGCTTACTTACATTTATTGCAATGGTTATTTGGTTACCGCAATTAGCTAATAACCAAAAGCCTAATGCGGTGAATAACGGTGCTTCTATATCGATTAACTTATGGTCTAAGTCTTTGGCGTGGCAAGTGTCTTTCTACTTAGGATGTGGTTCATATTTTACCTATACCATGGTGGCATGGTTGCCGAGCTTGTTAGTTCAGGCGGGATATAGTTCAGCAGAAGCTGGAGTAATACATGGGGTGTTTCAAATTGGAACAGCACTCCCGGGGATTTTCGTTATTCCACTTGTAGCAAAGCTTGCAGATCAGCGTATGCCTGCCTTTGGAATTTGTTTTATTGCTGGCGCGGCATCTGTGGGGCTATTGATATTACCGCAGTTTGCTTATATGTGGTCATTCTTACTTGGGCTAGCATCTGGAGCTTGGTTCATCTTGGGGCTGTCTTTTATCAGTTTTAGAACGAGCAATCCATTACAAGCAACGTCTCTATCGGGAATGGCTCAATTTTTAGGTTATTTATTAGCGGCGATCGGACCAATGTTGGCTGGCTACCTATATGGAATAAATAATGGTTGGAACGAAGTGATTTGGATGATTGTTATTCTATGTAGTATCGCTGGTACAATTGGGCTGTTTGCTGGCCGAAATATGGTGATTCAATAAAATGTGGTTAGGGCATCACTTGGTATTTGTGATGCCCATTATCCTAGTAATTAATATTATTGAGAGATAGAAAGCATTTTCATTTTTGATCTATGTGTTTTTATTTGAATGTCACGGTGTTGTTTCTTCTTAAGTTGTATATGACACAATTCAAGAATTAAACCGAATAACATCGCAAAATACACATAACCTTTGTTGATATGAATTGCGAATCCTTCTGCCATTAAAAGCCCGCCAAGCAATATCAAGAATAATAATGCTAAGGTTTTAAACCCAGGGTACTGAATAACCAAGTTATTAATCTTTTCTGCAATAAGTATCATGACAAGCGCTGAAGCCAAAATAGCCGCAACCATGATTGGAACATCACTTGTTAGACCGATAGCGGTAATCACCGAATCCATTGAAAATACCGCATCAATGGCAACGATCTGCAGTAAAACGACAGCTATACCTGTTCGCATATGAGTAGAGTTGGCTTGCTCTGAATGCATTAACCATGACCAAAGCTCTTTAGCACTCTTAGCTAATAAAAAGCCACCACCAGCAATCATAATAAGATCGCGACCGGTGAAGCTAAAGTCTTGTACTTTCAATAATGGTTGAGTCAATGACATCACCCATGAAATTGAAAAGACCAAAATAATACGAGCTAATACCGCTAAGCTTATACCTAGGTTTCTAGCAAGCTTGCGCTGTTGTACAGGCAATCGTTCACATAATACCGAAATAAAGACGATATTATCCACGCCTAAGATGATCTCAAGTGCGAATAATGTGGCGAAAATAGCCCATGTTTCTGGTTGTAAGAAAAGTTCTAGCATGTTGCCGCTCCCAAGATTGTGGAAGCTTGGTGTGTGTACAGTCGACTAAAGGGGTCGTCCATATGTTTTTTATTTACCTTTATGAGTTAAGGATGTTCATTACATCACAGCTTTTTAATACTGACAATATAGTCATTTGTAAGAAATTTTAACTAGATAATAAGTGGACTAATTTATATCGTTTTCAGCATTTTTAATGCTTAAATGGGGGGATTGATTAGTCAAAATCGTTGATGAGAATAATTAAATAGAGAGGTAAGGAATAAAAGCCTGCTCATTTGAAGTGAGCAGGCTTTCGTTTATTAGGCTGAAATTCTAATGATTAGAAGTTTGCACTACGTGGCGTACGTGGGAATGGGATCACGTCACGAACGTTACTCATACCTGTTACGTAAGAAACAAGACGTTCAAAGCCAAGACCGAAGCCAGCGTGCGGTACAGTACCGTAACGACGTAGATCGCGATACCAAGACATGTGCTCAGGGTCGATACCCATTGCCACCATACGTGCATCTAAGACGTCTAAACGCTCTTCACGTTGAGAACCTCCAATGATTTCACCAATACCTGGGGCTAAAACGTCCATTGCAGCAACCGTTTTACCATCATCGTTCAAACGCATGTAGAAAGCTTTGATATCTTTCGGGTAGTTTTTAACGATTACTGGTGCGTTGAAGTGTTCTTCAGCAAGGAAACGCTCATGTTCAGACGACATATCGATACCCCATTCAACCGGGAATTCGAACTCACGACCAGATTCTAACAAGATTTGAATTGCATCAGTGTAATCCACTTGTGCAAAGTCAGACTCAACAAATTTTTCCAGGCGAGTGATCGCTTCTTTATCGATACGTGAAGCAAAGAATTCAAGGTCATCGCGACGCTCTGCAAGTACCGCCTTGAATACGTATTTCAGCATATCTTCAGCAAGTTTTGCTACATCGTCTAAATCTGCAAAAGCAACTTCAGGTTCAACCATCCAGAATTCCGCTAAGTGGCGGCTAGTATTTGAATTTTCAGCACGGAAAGTTGGGCCGAAAGTGTATACTTTGCTTAATGCACAAGCGTAGGTTTCTGCGTTTAACTGACCTGAAACGGTTAAGAAGGTTTCTTTACCAAAGAAGTCTTGGTCGTAATCGACATCACCTTTATCGGTAAGCGGTAGGTTTGCGTGATCAAGAGTAGAAACACGGAACATTTCACCCGCACCTTCTGCATCAGAAGCGGTGATCAATGGCGCAGACATCCAAAAGTAACCATTTTCATGGTAGAAACGGTGAATAGCTTGAGATAAACAGTTACGAACACGTGCTACCGCGCCAATCACGTTGGTACGAGGGCGAAGGTGAGCCACTTCACGTAAGTATTCGATAGAGTGACGAGTTTTTGCCATTGGGTAGGTTTCAGCATCTTCAACCCAACCAACTACTTTTACAGCGGTTGCGGCAAGTTCAAAATCTTGACCTTTTGCTGGAGATTCCACGATTTTACCCGTTACTTCAACAGAACAACCTGTTGTTAGCTTTAGGACTTCATCATTGTAATTATTTAACTCATTAGGGACCACGGCCTGAATCGGGTCGAAACAAGAGCCGTCATAAATGGCAAGGAAAGAGATTCCGGCTTTGGAATCACGACGTGTACGGATCCAACCACGAACAGTGATTTCACTGTTTACGGCTAATTTACCGCTTAGTACGTCTGTTACAGGCGCGTAAGTCATTTTTTTCTCCATTAAAACACTGCAAAAAAGGACAGTGCAAACTAATAATTTAGGTGTAATAGACTATCAATTAAGCGTGATAGAAAATTATTACAAGTATTCGACATATTACCCAACACAGGTTTGGCATCAACCTTTATTATGCAATTATTTTTATTTTTAACGCTTTAGTTCTAAATTGAAGTGATAGTCGCCAAAAATATGGGTAAAAAAATAAACTTTATCAGTTTTACTCGCGCTACAATGAATTGATTAAATGAGTGTAATTATGAGGGGAGAGATGAATTTTCGACTGTTATGTACAAGCATTTTAACAACAGGTTTTTTAGTGGGTTGTTCCACAATTGGTGGAGATCGTACATCAGTGAATTCTGCACAAGATGTCAATGATCATATGACATTTAAACAAGATCTTGTTACTCGCAGTATGGACTTACAAACCGATTCCTATTGGGCTAAATGTGAATCAGAATGGGATGGCTTAGGGTATCGGTATCGTACATCTGTTTATGCCAGTGGTAATCAGCAAACTCAACTTTATGTTCGTTTGAAATCCTCCCAAGGTGCTTACGGCATTGAGAAAGCATTTGATAACAATGGTGAGGATTATCAATTAGAGCTTTATAAGCCAGAAAATAAATCCGATTCAGTGGTATACGAAAACTTTGCTTTGAATATTTCCCCTGAACAATTAAAAGCCGCTAGTAAAGCTCCTGTGGTGATGCACTTAAAAGGTAAACAGCACGATTGTACCTTTACGGTTGAACAACCTGTTAGCTATGCGTTTTCTGTAAATCTAGATGAATTAATGAAACAAGTGGATGAGGCGAAAGCGAAAGCAAAAGAATAGCCGAAGCTCGATTTTCGGCCGCTTTGCTACTCGTTACCGATAAAGAAGAAAGCGAAGAATTAAAAGACAAAGTATTAAAAAAGGTGAACCAATAATTGGTTCACCTTTTTATTTGCTTTCGAGTGTCCGAGAAGCGAAGTGATCTAGATTCGATAACCGAGCATCAACAAATCACTTTAACTGCTAAGCCACCTTGCGAGGTTTCACGGTATTTAGAATTCATATCTTTACCCGTCTCTAGCATAGTTTCGATCACTTTATCTAAAGATACACGAGGCTCAGAAGAGCGACGTAGTGCCATGCGAGTTGAGTTAATCGCTTTAACCGCAGCAATACCGTTACGCTCAATACAAGGTACTTGTACTTGACCCGCGACAGGGTCACAAGTTAAGCCAAGGTTATGCTCCATACCAATTTCCGCTGCCATACAAACTTGCTCAGGACTACCGCCTAGTAATTCAGCAAGACCAGCTGCCGCCATTGAACAAGCAACCCCTACTTCACCTTGGCAACCAACTTCTGCCCCAGAAATAGAAGCGTTTTGTTTATATAAACCACCAATTGCACCAGAAGCTGCGAAGTAGCGAATATAGTCTTTTTCGGTTACTGGTTGAATGAATTTATCGTAGTAGGCAAGTACTGCTGGAATAATGCCACATGCACCATTGGTTGGCGCAGTAACGACTCGGCCACCCGCAGCATTTTCTTCATTGACCGCAAAGGCGTACATATTCACCCAATCGATCA
Source organism: Vibrio sp. (assembly GCF_048266485.1). Taxonomy (GTDB): domain Bacteria; phylum Pseudomonadota; class Gammaproteobacteria; order Enterobacterales; family Vibrionaceae; genus Vibrio. The sequence goes on from NZ_JBLWZK010000001.1 coordinate 273,355, forward strand.
CCGCCATAGGATCGGTAGAAGTATTAGATGATGTCATTAATTGCTGGCGCAATGCTGAAGCTCGACGAGGAACACGCAATGGGCCTGGCAAAATACCTTCTGTGCTCATCCCTTTTTCCATACATTCACGCATGGTTTTCCAAATGTTAGCGAAATAGGTATACACTTCTTCTTCTGAGTATTGAGCACTTTCGTTTTTCATCACTAAAGTACTGATAGACAAACCATGTTCTTTACATAAAGCAACAAGTTCAGTTGCAGAATTAAACTCGTAAGGCACTTGGTAGGTTGATTCAACTTTCTTACCAAAGTTTTCTTCGTCAACAATAAAACCACCACCGATAGAGTAGTAAGTCTTAGTGTAAACCACCTCATCGTCAATCCAAGCGTGTAAAGTCATTCCATTTTCATGTAATGAAAGATTGGTCTTTTGGAAGTTCATGCCACCGTTTTTGGGAAAATCAACAGAGTGGCTGTCCTTATCAACTGATAAGCGTTCTGTTTGTTCAATACGAGCGATGAAGCTCGGAATGGCGTCAATATCTACGTGTTCTGGCGTGTTACCTGCCAGACCCATAATGATGGCGATATCAGTATGGTGACCTTTCCCTGTCAGTGATAATGAACCGTAAACATCGACAGTAATTTTTGTAATATCATGCAGTTTATCTTGTTCTTTGAGATCATCGATAAACTGCTTACCGGCTTTCATAGGACCAACCGTGTGAGAACTGGATGGCCCAACACCAATTTTGTAGATATCAAAAACACTGATCATGTTATTACCTCTGATAAGCCCCTCTATATTAAGGGGCTTTAATTTTTTATTACTAAGCTACTGGTATGTTGCTTATTGTTTTTTCAACAGTGTATATGCTGTACTTTTTACATTGATTAGCTAAATTATAGTCTATTTCTCTATAACGATAGCGTCATATATCAAAAGGAGCCGTAGATTACAGAAGTAATCGCTGCAACACCACAAATAGCTGTAAAGATTTGTGCAAAAGATGATGTCTTGAACTTCGTCATTGCAGGCACTTTACGCATTGCATAAATCGGCATAATAAACAAGATTGCAGCAATCATTGGCGCACCCATAGATTCAATCATACCTAGGATGCTTGGGTTAATGATTGAAATGACCCATGTAGTCAACACAATAAATAGTAATGAAATTTTGTTAGCCTTTGTTTCAGAGGCTTTTGAACGAGATTTAACTAGACCCACTAAGCCTTCATGAGCGCCAAGGAAGTGACCAAAGTAGCTTGAAGTGATGGCAGCAAAAGCCACGATAGGGCCTAGGTATGAAATCATTGGTGAAGAGTGAATGTTGGCTAAGTAAGACAATACGCTAATATTTTGCGCTTGCGCTTCACCTAGTTGCTCTGGTGTTAAGGAAAGCACAACAGAGAATACAAAAAACATCACGAAAGCCATCAGCATTGTTGCTGCACCGCCAGTGATCATGTCAGTTTTCTTCACCGCATTATCACCATAAACGCGACGTTGTTCTTTAGTAAATTGGCTGATGATAGGACTATGGTTGAATGAAAAGACAATAATAGGGATAGCTAACCAAATGATTTTTGGCATTTCGGTCCAGTTTGGCGTGACTTCAGCCATTGAAGTATTCCACTCAGGGATAAGAAAAACAGATAGTGCTAATAAGATGAACACAAGAGGGTAAACCATCAGTGACGTCACTTTTAGCATTAGCTCTTTGCCAAAGATTACTCCGCAAGTCATTAAGCTAATTAAAGCGCCAGAAAGTAACCAACGAGGAATCGAGTCAAAACCAAGTTGGTTAACTAAGAAAGAATCAACCGTATTAGTAATACCTACGCCATAAATAAGTACAATTGGGTAGATTGCAAAAAAATAAGCAAAAGTAATGATGGTGGCGCCAGTTTTACCGAAATGTTCTTCAACAGTATCGGTAATATCGGCATTTGGATTTTTAGCAGATAAAACGAAACGGGCTAAACCTTTGTGTGCAAGCCAAATCATTGGCATGGCAATTAAGGCTAGAATAACCAATGGCCAAAAGCCGCCAGCACCGGCTTTAATTGGTAAGAATAAAACCCCAGCACCTACAGCAGTGCCAAATAAAGATAATACCCAAGAAAAATCTTGGTAGGTCCATTTAGTCGAAGTTGGAGCATTTTCGACTACAGCATTAATGGTTTTCGTATTCATTATTAATTCTCTTAAAAGTTGGGAACAGGAAGAATTGGCGTGGATTATGCTGATCTGGAGGGATAAATATAGGATCAATATCACTTTATGTACTGAATAAGTGACAAGTATTTCATAACATGCGCTGTGTCACGAAAAAACGACGTATCAGATTAAATAAACTTATCCGAAAGAGTGAGGTTTCTCATGTGAAACTGAAGATTGCTTAAATGGTGAACAATCGTTAAAGCAAACGACTTATCTATGAGGCAGGAAATATGAAAATTAATTCACTGGTAAAAATAAGGGTAATGGTGAATTAAACTGTGGAATGCAGAATTGTCTGCTGTTGCAGATTGGAATGGGAAACTATCTGGCTATCAATTGATGATGGGGAATAATTTGCAAGATCTTTGATAGACAGTTGGGCTTGTAAAGCTTGAATGATTTGTGCGGTGACGCCCCATATAAAGTGCCTTTGATAATTGATGGCAAAAATACGATGTGCTGAACCTTTAATTTGCACCTTTTTACTATAAAGGTTATCGGGATTAAATAAGTAAGTCGCTGGTACTTCAAAAATATAATCGACTTCATTTTTATCAATAATGCTTTGATAGCCATCGTCAACAAAGGCGATGAAAGGGGTGACATTAAAGCGACTAATGGTCGTGAGTTCTGGTAGTTGGCCAAAAATGTTCACTTGGCTAGGATGCAAGCCAATCTCTTCGTGTGCTTCTCTTATAGCTGTATCGGCTAGAGATCGATCAAAAAATTCAAATTTACCACCAGGAAAGCTAATCTGTCCCGGATGATTTTTTAAATGAGGAGCACGTTTGGTCAGTATGACCGATAAACCTTCAGGGCGATCGACACAAGGAATCAAAACCGCCGCTTTTCTTAACTTTTTTGGATCTAGGTGAGCCACTCTTAATAAGCTCTCAGGTTGATATTTAGCTGGAATGTTTAATGAAAACTGGCGCAATAACTCTTCTTTTCTCATAAACATTCCTTAATTATCGATTTTTCTGTGACTACAGATTATAAGCTGGATAAAGTTGGCAAAATTCGGCTGATTTTATCAAGTGTTTCTTGGTATTCCGATTCAGATTCGCTATCGGCAACAATACCGCCGCCCGCCCAAGCATAAAGGTGCTGCTGGTATGCCACTAAAGTTCTGATTGTGATATTGGTATCCATGCGACCACAACGGCTGATGTAACCAATACTTCCACAATAGGCATTACGGCGGTGAGGCTCTAATTCTTCAATGATCTCCATCGCACGGATTTTTGGGGCACCAGTAATCGAGCCACCAGGAAAACAGGCGCGGAGTAAATCGCTGCCGCATTGATCTTTATCGAGTATAGCACGGATAGTACTGACCAAATGGTGCACTGCGGGGAAGCTCTCAATTGCAAATAACTCAGGCACGGTGACGGAGCCGGGTTTGGCGACACGACCAATATCATTGCGTAATAGATCAACAATCATCAAATTTTCTGCTTGATCTTTCTCAGCATTTTTGAGTTGTTCGGCCAATTGCTTATCTTGTTCTGCATGTTTTGAACGTGGGCGAGTGCCTTTGATTGGCTTAGTTTCAATCACGGTTTGATTGAGTTCATTTTTATTAATTTCTAGGAAGCGTTCAGGTGAAATACTGATTAATGTGGTTTCGTCGGTACGGATAAATGCAGAAAAAGGTGCGTGGTTGGATTGTTCCAGTGCTTGGTAAGCTAACCATTCTGAGCCTTGATACTCAGCACTAAATCTCTGTGCAAGGTTGATTTGGTAGCAATCTCCCGAGCGTAGGTACTCTTGAATAGCGTTGAACTTTTCAATATATGACGTTTTGGTCATATTGGATTGCCAGTCAGAGGTTAATGTAAATGCATTGTTTGGTAGGGTTTGTTGTGACTCTAACCAAGCTTGATGCTGCTCGATATCTTGTCCAACGAAATACGCTTGTTTTAATTGATGATCAACGATAAATGCCCATTCATATAAACCAATGGCCATATCCGCGGTGGGGATATCGTGTGCCGCCAAAGAGGGGACTTGTTCGACACGACGACCTAGATCATAACCAAAGTAACCTAAAGCACCACCAATGAACGGAACGTCATTGATGCTTGGTTGTGCCAGCAGTAATTGTTGTTGGTAGTGAGCAAGTAGTGTGAATGGGTCATCTTCAGATTGTTGAGTTTGCCATTCGCGAGTCTCCGTCTTTTGATAAATAGTCGTGATACTGCCATGGGTAAGCAACTTGGCAATTGGATTCGCCACTAAAATATCGTAGCGATTATTGGGGTGGCCGTCTGCGGCTGAGCGTAATAGCATTGCCCAAGGTTGATGCTCGATGGTAGCAAAATAATGCTTAGCTAAGTCTTCCGCATAAGGAATGTGTTTAATCTTTATACGGTCTTGGATTGTACTTGAGTTGTTTTGAGTCATATTGGAATTATTTTGCTTTTTCATTCTATAAAGTGTGACAAAGGTTCAATCGTTACGTGGCATCGAATGCTGAGCGAGAGTATCATAATTCCAGATTAAGCAATGTATGTGAATCGGTAATTGATTGGTTTAGTTAAAATCCCACCTAAACAAGGATTTGTTGGTTATCAGCGTGACGCTGTCACCGTTGTGGCTATTCACTATCGCCAGTCTTTATCCAATTATAATAATGTAATGTGTAGAGGCATGTATGACCGTCATTCGTAAACAAGATGTGATCAGCAGTGTGGCTGACGCTCTCCAATATATTTCGTATTACCATCCAATGGATTTTATTCAGGCGCTTGAAAAGGCCTATCACAAGGAAGAGAGCCAAGCCGCGAAAGATGCGATTGCTCAAATCTTAATTAACTCTCGTATGGCCGCTGAAGGGCATCGTCCGATTTGCCAAGATACCGGCATTGTGACGTGTTTTGTCAATATTGGTATGGATGTTCGTTGGGATGAAACGGATATGACGGTTCAGCAAATGGTCGATGAAGGCATTCGCCAAGCTTATACTAACCCTGATAACCCACTGCGTGCTTCGGTGCTTTCTGATCCGGCGGGCAAGCGTATCAACACCAAAGATAACACGCCGGGTGTGGTCCACATCAACATGGTGCCGGGTAATAAAGTTGAGATCCAAATCGCGGCAAAAGGCGGTGGCTCTGAAAATAAAACTAAAATGGTAATGCTAAACCCATCCGATGATATTGCAGAGTGGGTAGAGAAAACGCTACCAGCGATGGGAGCGGGTTGGTGTCCACCGGGCATGCTGGGTATAGGCATTGGTGGTACAGCTGAAAAAGCGGCAGTACTGGCAAAAGAATCTTTGATGGAACACATTGATATCCATGAATTGATTGAGCGCGGCCCACAAAATGCGGAAGAAGAATTACGTTTAGATATTTTTAACCGAGTGAATAAACTGGGTATTGGCGCGCAAGGTCTTGGCGGTTTAACGACTGTTGTGGATGTGAAAATTAAAACGGCGCCAACGCACGCCGCTTCTAAACCAGTTTGCTTAATTCCAAACTGTGCGGCAACTCGTCACGTACATTTCACGCTTGATGGTTCTGGCCCTGCAGAATTAACACCACCAAAATTAGAAGACTGGCCTCAAATTACTTGGGAAGCGGGCGAAAATACTCGTCGAGTGAATCTAGATACCATTACTAAAGAAGACGTTCTCCAGTGGCGTACTGGTGAGACGGTATTGCTATCTGGAAAAATCTTAACTGGTCGTGATGCGGCGCATAAACGTATCCAAGGCATGCTACAAAGCGGCGAAGGTTTACCAGAAGGTGTCGACCTTAAAAACAAATTCATCTACTACGTAGGCCCAGTTGATGCGGTGGGTGATGAAGTCGTTGGTCCAGCTGGCCCGACAACCTCAACACGTATGGATAAATTTACCGATATGATGCTAGAAGAAACCGGCATTATGGGAATGATTGGTAAAGCAGAGCGTGGTGCAGATACCGTTGAATCCATCAAGAAACACCAGTCTGTTTATCTAATGGCCGTCGGTGGCGCAGCCTATTTGGTGGCGAAAGCGATTAAGAAAGCCCGAGTAGTCGCTTTTGAAGATCTTGGTATGGAAGCGATTTATGAGTTTGAAGTCGAAGATATGCCGGTCACTGTTGCGGTTGATTCAACCGGTGCTAATGCTCACCAAATTGGCCCGGATACTTGGAAAGTAAAAATTGCTGAAATGGAATAACGTCTAGATAAGGCGTTGCGTAGTGCGAGTGCGCTACGCTCGGTATTATTTTTTCGAATGAGATTATTTTAACTTATCAGCAAAATTTTTCTGACTAATGGCGTTAAATTGATTATAGTTTCAGTATAACAGGCTGAATATTTAGGAGATTTTATGCCACGTTTTGTAAAAATTTTGCAGATATTGATTGCTGTAGTGGTGGGTGGTTACGTTGGTATCCAGATGATCCTGCATGGTATTGCGATTTTTGACACAAGTAACAACTGGTTTGCAGTGATGACAGTGGTACTTGGCTTATTACTAGAGCTATCTTTATTTATTATCTACAAATTGATAGAAGAAGATTAACTGATATTTAAATTGAATCGTTAAAATTCATAAAAGCTCGTATTGTTGAGATACGGGCCTTTTATTTTTTGTACATTTTTTCTTGGAACTTCTCTTTTGGGTAAAGATGAAGTCAATGTAAGCGGCTGAAGATATTGATTTTAACGAAATATGATATGCTTTAATCATACTTTGGTATGTGGAGTGGTAAATGAAAATCAAACAAGAAGTAAATGATTTAGTTAAACGTAGCTTAGATCGGCACTTACGTCTCGCGGTGACAGGGCTTTCACGTGCGGGTAAAACGGCTTTTATCACTTCATTGGTTAATCAGCTTTTAAATAGCTCAACTCAAGATAACTTACCGCTATTTGAGCCTAGCCGTAATAATCAATTACTTGGTGCGAAGCGTATTCCACAAACAAATTTAATGGTGCCAAGATTTGACTACGATCTTACCATTGAGCAAGTGAATTCAACCCCTCCCAAATGGCCAGTGCCTACTCGTGATGTGAGTGAAATTCGTCTTGCGATTCGTTTTAAGCCGAAAAAAGGCGCACGACGTTTACTTAAAAGTACTTCAACATTGTATCTCGATATTGTCGATTACCCTGGCGAATGGTTACTCGATCTTCCGTTATTGGATATGAGCTTTGAGCAATGGTCACAAAGTCAGCTTGAATTATTAAGAGGCGAAAAAGCGGGTAGTGAGTTACGTTCGAAACTGGCGAAAGAATGGTTATTGAAGTTGAATCATTTCGATAGTCTTGCAACCGCCAATGAAAATCGTGTTGCTGAACTAGCCAGATCTTATACCGACTACCTACACGCTTGTAAGGATGCAGGTTTGCATTGGGTTCAACCGGGTCGTTTTGTTCTACCGGGTGAACTGGTTGGCGCGCCAGTGTTGCAATTCTTCCCAGTTGAATTAGACATGGATGAACATGGCAAACCGCTAAAAGAAATTAAGCGAAATTCAGCTTATGCAATGTTGCGATCTCGCTTTAATGAATATAAAAAGAAAATCGTCAAAAGCTTTTATCAAGAGCACTTTGCGTCATTCGATCGACAAATCGTGCTGGTGGATTGCTTGCAGCCTTTAAACTCTGGATATGATTCTTTCATGGACATGAGTGGAGCCATTAGCCAATTGATGCAAAGTTTTAAGTACGGTCGTAACTCGATATTAAAGCGTTTGTTCTCAGCCAAGATAGACAAAGTGATGTTTGCAGCCACCAAAGCTGATCACGTCACACCAGATCAACACGCCAATATGGTGTCTTTGCTGCAACAACTGGTACATGAAGCTTGGCAGCATGTGTCTTATGAAGGCATTGATATGGAATGTGTCAGCCTTGCTTCAATTCAAGCTACTATGCCCGGTTATGCTTCGTCTGGTGATAAGACTTTCCAAGCAGTTAAAGGCACCACTCTGGAAGAAGAAACGCTGACTTTATTTCCCGGCGAAGTGCCGCCAAAACTGCCACAAAAAGATTACTGGCGGGGTAATGGTTTCGAGTTCTATGAATTTAGGCCATTAAAAATACCTTATGACCAAGCATTACCTCATATTCGTATGGATAAGGTGTTGCAGTTCTTGTTAGGGGATAAATTACGATGAGCGATTACAAAAATAAAATCATCTTCAATAGTGATAAAGAGAGCGAAGCACAGCAAGATAAAGCTAAGTCTTTCGAATCAAAATTAGACTACCAACAAGAAACATTGGATGCGTTAAATTCAGATCCTGCCTACAAAAAAGTGGGTGCAAAAGTGAAATTTGATGACGCCACTGAATTTGTGCCTATGTCGCAAGCTCAGTTAGATGTGGCTGAAGAGACAAGAGTAGAAGATCAAATGGTCAGAATCATTCGTCCTCGCTCGAAAAAACGATGGTTAATGACTGGTGGTGTACTTGGTTTTTCCGGCCTAGTCGGTTGGCAAAGCGTGCATAATGTGCTGCAAGCCTACCAACAATCGGATTGGCTAACACTTGGCTGGACAGGTTTTATCGCAGCATTAGCATCACTTGGTATTGGCGCGACGGTCAAAGAGTTATGGAAACTACGTAGACTACGTAAACAACTAAGTAGTCAAGAGCTGGCAATGGACTTAATTCATTCGCATAAAACCGGTAATGCAAAACCGTTTTGTGAAGATCTTGCTTCGCAGGCAGGTGTGACCCTTGAACATGCTGGTTATGACCGCTGGGTAAAAATAGTGAACGATAACCATAACGATGCCGATGTCATTGAGCTATATGATGACATGGTGATTGCACTGCAAGACAAGCAGGCAAAAAAAGTCGTTGCCAGTTATTCAACTGAATCTGCGGTGTTGGTCGCGTTGAGTCCACTTGCGATTGCCGACATGCTACTGGTCGCTTGGCGTAACTTCAAAATGATTGATGAACTAGGAAAAATCTACGGTGTTGAACTCGGTTACTGGTCTCGTATTCGCTTGCTTAAACTTGTGTTCATCAACATGGCGGCAGCAGGCGTAAGTGAACTGGCGGTGGATGTTGGCACTAACATGATGTCGCTAAGCGTTGCAGGCAAGATTTCAACTCGTGCCGCGCAAGGGATTGGCGTTGGTCTGCTTACTGGGCGCTTAGGAATAAAAGCGATGGCGTTACTTCGTCCTCTGCCGTGGCGTAAAGATAAAGCAGTGCGGTTGGGTGAAATTCGTAAGCTTGTAATTGGGCGAGTGATAGGAAAAACCGAGCATAAATAGTCGTATTAATAAACCAACCAAGTTACCCCCCCCCAAACAACCTCAAATATTTAAAAAACCTTAGGGCTTAGATAACAGAATCTAGCCCTAATCATCTAATTTCTTGACGAAATACATCGCTTCCTACACACTACTGTCAACTTTTCGTGACACCTTTTCAGGAATAGAGCCGTGCGTTTAGAAGTCCTTTGCCAAGACCGCCTTGGTCTTACTCGTGAACTGCTAGATATCCTAGTTTCTAAAAATATCGACTTACGTGGTATTGAGTTAAGTACTCGTGGCATTCACGTTGGCGATCCCGGGATCATCTATTTAAATTGCCCTGATGTGGAGTTTGGAACTTTTAGTCGTTTGATGGCGCAAATTCGTCAAATCGAAGGCGTGACTGATGTTCGCAAAATTCCATTTATGCCAAGTGAGCGAGAAAGCACAGAGCTAAATGCCATTCTAGATACACTGCCTGATCCGGTCATTTCGATAAATCTGAAAGGGGATATTGAAATGGCGAATTTCTGCGCGCTGGCGCTGTTTAAAGTGACCGTTCAAGAAATTCAGACCTACAGTATTTTTCACTACATCCCAAAACTAAAATCTGCGCCTTGGTTTAAAGCATTAGCCAGCGGAGAAGTAAAACCTAAGCAAGGTAAGTTTGATGAAGGTTTACTGCGCTATCGCGATAAGATCACCATTGAAGGCTTAAACTATCTAATGGATGTGATGCCGGTAATGATCCACAGTGATTCGGGCGAAGCGATTCTTGCCAGTGCTGTGATCATGCTAAAACCTATCGTGCATTCAGAAACAAAACTAACGGCTATACCAGATTACAACCCATTAGGCTTTGAGCATTTTGTTGGCGTGTCCAATCATCATCAACGTTTGATTTCTCAGGCGAAAAAATTAGCCATGCTAGATCAACCATTATTGATTGAAGGTGAGACGGGTACAGGCAAAGAAATGCTGGCTCGCGCTTGTCATAATCGCTCTCATCGCTCCAATGAACCATTCTTAGTGTTAAGCTGTGCTTCTATGCCAGATGATGCGGCAGAAACCGAATTGTTTGGTAATGCACCGGGCGCGTTTAATAATGATATTGGTCATAAAGGTATTTTTGAACAAGCCGATAAAGGCACGGTTTTTCTTGATGAAATAGGCGAGATGAGCCCACATTTACAGATCAAACTATTACGTTTCTTACAAGATGGTTCATTCCGCCGAGTAGGTGAAGAAAATGAAATGCACGTCGATGTGCGCGTAATTGCTTCAACCAAACAAACGTTGTCACAACTCACCCAATCAGGCTCATTTCGTGAAGATTTGTACTACCGTTTAAACGTATTGAATTTAAGCATTCCATCTTTACGTGAACGTAGCAGTGACGTATTGCCGTTGGTGGATATGTTTGTCGCCAAATATGCTCAGCAGCTTGGCTTAAAAGTGCCTAGTTATGATGAACAACTTATCGAGCAACTTACCTTATATCCTTGGCCGGGTAACACTCGCCAGCTAGAAAATTCAGTGCTGCGCGCAATGACCCAACTTGATGATGATGTATTGAAGTTTGAACACTTCCAACTGCCAACACTGCAAGCAAGCCGTTCTGCATTTGAAACACAATCGGAGAGCTTTACGCTAGATGGTTCGCTTGATGAGATGATGCGTAAGCATGAAGCGCAAATTTTAGAGCGTTTATACCAATCATTCCCATCAAGTCGCAAGTTAGCAAAACGCTTGGAAGTGTCACATACCTCGATAGCTAACAAGCTACGTGATTATGGAATTCGAAAATCGTAATGAAATAATCTAGAACAATTAAAAAAGAAACTAGCAGTAATAAATGGCTGGTTGAAAGACCAATAAGAAATTAAACAAAGCGAGTTACTATGTCGTATACACCTTTGGATCAATACCAAAGAAAGTGGATTTTCACTCATCAATCTCTTCCTGTTCTAGAAGAAGATTTAGTGCATATCAAACCGATTTCTCAGCAGCGTGCTGCGCAGTTATGGATTGAAAATATCAGCAAACAAAGCCCAGATGCCGACCGTTTAAGCTCTGGCGACTGGCCAAGTAAAGCAAGTAATTGGTCTGATGAAGTCAATTGGTCTACTGCTTGGGATGCTGATGAACCTGAACTGCCTCAAGCAATCCTAGATCATATCGATTGGCAAGATGACGTAACGGTTTACTTCTGCTACGAAAAATACAACATCATCGAAACCAAGTGGGCAATTTTCAAAAAGCATTGGAAGAATTTCTTATTCTTCGATGATGGCCCGATTCTAATAGGCCGCCGACGCTCTGAAGCTTTATGGTTCAATACTAATGGTACAGTAAAGTTAGGCCAACGTACTGAGTAAAAAATAAAACCTATAAAAGACTGAAGCTGCCAATATGGCTTTATGGTGTTTGGCGTTAGCTCTAATCTCTGCATCATAAACATGGAATGTTCGTCTTGATATACTTATTTTTTTATGTAACATTATGTTTTTAATAAAAAATATGGTTATAAAAAATGACGAAATTTACAGAATATAAAGTGGTTAACATTGTAGAAGGTGGTTGTGGAACAATCCTACTAGGTGCAAGTGGTTTGCCTGTGCAAAAAATGGAAGCAGAACTCAACAAATATGCACAAGATGGTTGGAAAGTTGTATTTCAAGTCGTTGAACAAAAACGTTTTATGCTCTTTTGGAAGCGTGAGGCTGTGATTATCACTCTTGGGCGCTAAGTTTGCTTAGGTATATCTCTTTGACATTGATTCATCGCTATCAAGCTAGTGGTGGTTCAAAGCATCTGCTGAATATTGAATGTAATTTTGAGCCTACTTGCTCTGAATATACAAAACAATGCATTTTAAAGTATGGAGCTATAAAAGGTTGGAAACTAGGTTTAGCAAGAATTAAGCGCTGTAACCAACCAGATCTCATTGAAAAAATATATGATGAGGTGCCTTAATGCGCTTATTTGATCCAATTGAACAATTAGAAAAAAATGAAGAATTACTGAGAAATCAGGTAAGTTCTCTACCTGAAAGCCAAAAAAAAGAATTCTATGGACTACAATCTCAAAAGCTTAAGGACCCTGACACCTATGCTACGTTGAACTGGTTTTTTCTAGGTGGATTTCACCACTGTTATCTAGGTAAATATGCGTTGTTTATATTGGAGTTGATCTTGCTAACCGTAAGCATTATTGGCTTAATTTTAGGACATTCAAGCGCATTTATTATCTTATCATTACTCGTAATTTATGAGCTTCCTCAACTATTTTTTTCACAGAAGATTGTTAGACAACACAACTATAAATTGTCCTGTGAAATCTTTAATGACGTACGACGAAGAACTTAAATAAAACTGCCGCTTCAGAATGAAGCGGCAGTTTTATTGATTCAGTAATATTGGTAGTAATTACTTCTTACGGCAGTACTCTGCGATGATGTACATTGATTGGCCGTTTGCTTTACCAGACACCAATTTAGGGTCATCTGATAAGCTGATACCGCGTACGACAGTACCTTGCTTGATTACTTGAGAAGAACCTTTGATTGGTAGATCTTTAATGATGGTCACGTCGTCGCCTTTTTTCAACTCAACACCGTTTACATCACGTGGTTTTTCTTCATCATCATCCATACCAATTTCGGCCCAATTCTTGACCTCATCTTCCATGTACATCATATCAAGCAATTCATTGGCCCACGTTTCGCCTTTACGAGAAAGGTGGGTCAGTTGACGCCATGCTAGAACTTGTACTTGTGGTACTTGGCTCCACATGCTGTCGTTAAGACAACGCCAGTGGTTTACATCCATGTCTTCTGGGGACTCAATTTGTGCGCGACAAGTATCACAAAGCATTGCTGCGTAATCGACTGTGATTTGAGTTTGTGGCGCAACAGCCAAAGGTGCTAATGAAGAAGTTGAAGAGCAAAGTTCACATTTCGATTCGCAACGTTCAAGTAGCGTAGCTTCTATAGACATAATGTTTACCTAATTTGGTCAGGGTTTAATTTTGAGCCGCTATTATCCATGTTATCCATAGAATTTAAAGGGGAATGTTTATTTTAGGCCATTTTCTGACGTATATATCCAAAGTAATTAGAGTTGAAGTGAAGCGACAAGAATATGAAGTTACATGAACTAACTTCTCTATTCGATTGGTGGGAATGAATGTCGCCAACAAAGCTGTAGCCTCAAGTACAATAAGTATAGGTTGGTTTATATTTGAAATATTTTAGCTAAGGTTAGTTTCTCTTGTTCGGTTAATATGGGAGACGAAAAGTCGTGTATCGCTTCCATTTCATCTAGGAGTTGTTGAATTTTCGTGAGCTGTTTTGGGGTCATCTCTACCATGCGTTCGATAATATTATCAAGTTGATCGGATGCGGAATTTTGCGTGATTTGAGCTTGATTTAACATTGGAGTTTCCATTAAGTCTATCCTTAAATTCGATATTATTTGAGAGTGTCGAGAAATATAACCAAAACGACCGACTGATAAGACTTATATCAACAATCATGGACGGATTGTTTAATTTGTGTAAAATTGGCGCGAAATATTCCATTGGAATGAGAAAGAGCAATATGAGTAAGTTAGTTTTTTGGATAGTATTGATTGGCGTTGGCGTTGGCGTTGGTATCGGTATTAATTACCAAGATGAAATTTTAGATATTTTGAATATGCGCGATATGGAAAATCTTTATGATCACATTGAAGATGCTGCGGATAACATTAAAAACGGTACGGATTCCTTATCGGATACCATTAGTGAATTAGCTGAATAACTCAAATAGTTTTAGCAACCTGTTGACCCCAAATAGCCCGCATTGATTGCGGGCTATTTTGTTGGATGACTAATTTAGTGTTTAACGGCGGTATAACCATAACTTTCGATAAGTTGTTGTCCTTGATTAGATAGTACGTAATTTAAAAATTTCTCTGCACGTTCTTCTAAGTGATCTTTTTTATAAATGATCAAGAAAGGGCGCGCTAACTTGTATTTACCGTTGGCAATATTTTTTTGCGTCGGTTTAATGCCTTCTAATTCCACCGCTTTAATTGAACGATCAATTGACCCCATTGAAACAAATCCGATGGCTTGTGGGTTGTTATTAATCAGTGTTTTCATCATACCATTGCTGTTTACAACTAAACTTTTAGCATTGATGTTAGAAACACTTTGTCCATTGATAACTTTGGTTAAACCTAGTTGCGTTTCAAAACTATAACGTGAGCCAGATGATGCTTCGCGAGTGACCACTGCAATAGCTTGATCTGGACCACCAACTTCTTTCCAGTTATTGATTTCACCTAGGTAAATTTTAGCCAGTTGATCTCGTGTTAGGCTTTGTACTGGGTTTTGAATATTTGTGGCAATCGCAATACCATCATGAGCAATCGGTACAATAGCAATTTGTTCGTTCGCTTCTGCTTCTGTTAGGTAACGAGAACTCATACCAAAATCTGCCACGCCTTTTTCAGCAAGTACAATCCCCGCAGTAGAATCCGCACCTTGTACAGCAATATAATCTTCTGGATACTCTTTATTATACTTCTCTGCGAGTACATCCATAACACGGGTGACAGAGGTGGAACCTGAGAGTACGATTTGTTTAGCTTGGACGACAGAAACAAATAGTACTGAAGATAATAGGGTAACCAGTAAAGCTCGAAACATGTAGTTCTCCAATATTATTAACGGCAATAAAGCTTGCAATCATTCTATGTCGTTTATGTGACAGTATTGTGACTAAAATACTCCAATACTCTCTATGTATACCCAAGTAACTTCAAGATGTTAGTTTCAGAAAGAATAAAACAAGCTTTAGGCAAGGCAAATTGAATATGATCATAGTGATTCTATCTCTGTTCAATTTAACGCAGCATAAAGCTTGTTTTAACTTGCCCTTCGGGAGCTTCATTCAAACCTCTTCTTTTTATAAGAGATGGGCCGCGTCAGATTGCTTTGAAAGGTGCTTCATTCCTTCGCCCATCTTCCTTACCTAAAGGTTTGGATGAGAGCTCTGAATTCTGCATCTTGCAGTCACTTGGGTATAGTTAAGGTTAAAATAACGTGAAATTCTGATGATTGATTTATACTCATAGTGGAGGTCTACTATGTTGAATGAATTAGATTGGCGTCGATTACTTAAGCGTTGTGAACAACTTTGTCATTATCGAAATGGTAGTGTGCCTGTCGGTCAAGGGAAAGCTTGTTTTGATCGTGATGAAGCAACTAAAGTTTTGATTTTTTCTAACGCGGTGTTTTCCGTTGATTCACTGCATTGTAGCCACACTATTGAAGTCGCTAAATTAGATTACGACGAAAACCATGAAATGTGGGAGCTGTATATTAATAGTGCTGAAGATGCATCTCTGGCCGAGCCTGAATGGCTGCCACATCCGGTTCATTTTGCTCATGCTAATCCGATGATCTTATTATCGGTTATCGAAAAAGATGCGGAAGAATGTATCTGGCGGTAGGAGTT
The DNA here is from genome assembly GCF_048266485.1 of Vibrio sp. GTDB lineage: Bacteria > Pseudomonadota > Gammaproteobacteria > Enterobacterales > Vibrionaceae > Vibrio. The sequence goes on from NZ_JBLWZK010000001.1 coordinate 289,299, forward strand.
TCTAATAAAACATATCAAGCAAGAAAAAGGCTACCGTATAACAAATGGGTAGCCTTTAGTTTTTCGATTAGCGCATCCAATTATTCAGAAGCAGCTTCGTCTTGAGTTGGGTCAACAGACTCTGGCAGTGGTGCAAATTTCTGAGTAGGTATTGCTAAGATATTACGGTTATCGATACTTACCTTTAACAAGCTAACTTCAATCACATCCCCAAGTTTAAATTCAAGGTTACCGTCAATTTCGATAGTGCCTAAATCACGGGATGCAGAAATGCGTTCTTTATTATCGATAATTTTAGAACAAGGAATAAAGACCGCTGCGCCATTTTCTAGTAAACGCGCGCGAGCTCCAGCGCGATTAATATCAAAGATTTCGGCTTGGTATTTAGTGCCTTTTTCTGGTTCATTGATTAGCGTACGAGCGTATAGCCAATCTGAGACATTACGCTCGGCCATACTATGATAGCGGCGGCAAAGTGATAACTCAGCCCCAACGGTTTCATCAGGAGTTTGCACTGGCGCTTTACCTAAAATGAGCGCTTTCAACATACGGTGGTTGATCATGTCACCGTATTTGCGAATTGGTGAAGTCCAAGTGGCGTAAATATCTAATCCCATTGCAAAGTGTTGTTCGGGTTTATGATTAATTTCACTATAGGCTTGGAATTTACGAATACGGTTGTCTAGGTATTTTTCATTTTGAGCAGTTAACCAACGGCGTAGGGCGCTGAAACCTTTTAGTGTCACAATACTTTCTTCAGTAAATGGTAGTTGATTTTCTGGATTAATCAGTGAAAGCACTTCTTTTACTTTATCTTCTTTAAAGCCTGCGTGAGTGTTGAAAATTCCGGATTCGAATTTCTCTTTCAGCACTGTACCGGCGCAGATGTTAGCAGTGATCATTGATTCTTCAACTAACTTGTTCGCAGTACGGCGCATGTCAGCGTGAATCGCAATAACATCGTTATCTTCACTCAGTTCAAAGCGGTAGTCTGGACGGTCTGGGAAAACTACCGCATTGTTTTGACGCCATTCATTGCGCACTTGTGCAAATTTATGCAGAGTAGACACAACGTTAGCAATGGTTTCATCCGGTTGCCATTCCGCACAGGTGCCGGTTTCTAGCCAGTCTGAAACATGGTCATAAACAAGGCGAGAATGCGATTTGATGTTCGCTGCGAAGAACTGGATATCATCACCAATTATGCCATCTTTGCCCACAATGACGCTACAACATAGAGCAGCACGCCGTTCATCTTGCTTCAGTGAACATAAATCATCAGCTAGATCACGTGGTAGCATTGGAATGTTGCGTCCTGGAAGATAGATTGTGAAGCCGCGCTTTCTTGCTACCGCATCCATATCTGAATCCGGTGTGATGTAGGCGGTAGGATCAGCAATCGCAATAGTTAGCTTGAAATCACCGTTATCTAATTGCTCCGCATAAAGGGCATCGTCCATATCTTTTGTTGATGCGCCATCAATTGTTACAAATGGCGTCTCTGTCAGATCAATGCGCTCTAACGCTTCATCATCTTTGAGTTCCCACTCTTGGCCTTTTTCGAGTCCTTGTGGTTCACAATTAGGCAAATCATTTTGTGCTAGAGTTACCCACCAAGGCGCAATTTTGTCATCGGCATCGGTGATTTTTTCTGAGATCTCCACAAAGAAATTATCTTTGTCAGAATTTTTATCAAGAGGATGGTCAACAAGATGAGCGACAACCCAGTCACCGTCTTTTAGCGTTTCAGGGTTCACTCCTTTACGCGCTTTCGCTTTTAAAGAAAGTTTTTTTAGTTGCGGATGATCAGGAATGACATTTAAGCGACCTTTGAATAACTTAATGCGGGCAATAAAACGGGTAAGAGATGCTTCAACTAGCTCATCTGGTTCTGCGCTTTCTTTATCATTTTCAGAGCGAATAATCGCGATAACTTTGTCACCATGGATACATTTTTTCATAGAAGCGGGTGGGATGAAATAACTTGTTTTACTATCCACTTCTAAAAAACCGAATGCTTTATCGGTTGCTTTTACCGTCCCTTCTTTTTTAGGCAGGTTATCTTTCATTTGTTGTTTAAGTTGAGCGAGTAACGGATTATCTGAAAACATAGAAAAATTCTTTATGGGTTTTTGAGGGGTTTATTCTGGTGACACTATAATGATTGCACCAATGGATTACCACTGTATTACTTTAAACAAAGTTAAATATGGTTTTAAAGTTGTTGCGGTTTGTGTTGAATAATTAAAATTTAACCTTGGTATCGGCTATAAGTATAAAAATATAGAGATGGGGATTTTTATAAGATTTGACCTGATTAGAACAAAAGTGTGATGAAATTCAATTTTCTCTGGATTTTTTTGTGATCTTAAGGCAGAATGCGCCTCCCTTAATGATGTCCCGAAACAGCTTAAGGCGTTTTCTACCTAGTCCATGATATGTATGGATATTAGATGTTAGGGTAGGTATTAGAGGTAGTAGAGCTTAATGGGACCGAAATTTTCCTTAAATAAGTAGGAACCCCATGTCAGAAAATCAAATCAAATTCGTCGATCTTGATCTAAACGAAAACCTTCTATCTGCACTGAACTCTATGGGCTTTGAAACCCCAACCCCAATTCAAGCTGCATCGATTCCTTTCCTTTTAGAAGGTAAAGATGCACTAGGTAAAGCACAAACTGGTACTGGTAAAACAGCCGCGTTTTCTTTACCTGTTCTAAATAAAATCGACCTAGGCCAACACAAGCCACAAGCCATTGTTATGGCACCAACTCGTGAGCTTGCGATTCAAGTCGCAGCAGAAATCAAAACGTTGGGTCAAAAAATTAAAGGCTTAAAAGTAATCGAAATCTACGGTGGTGCTTCTATCGTGGATCAAATGCGTGCACTTAAAAATGGCTCACACATTGTTGTGGGTACACCTGGTCGTGTCAAAGATTTAATTAATCGTCGCACTCTTCATCTTGATGAAGTGAAAACTTTCGTTCTTGATGAAGCCGATGAAATGCTAAAAATGGGCTTTGTTGATGATGTAACTTGGATCATGGAGCAAGCGCCAGAAACCGCACAACGCGTACTATTCTCTGCAACTATGCCTCCGATGGTTAAAACCATTGTGGACCGTTTCCTACGTAACCCAGCTCGCGTTGACGTTGCTGGTGAAAACCGTACTGTTGCTAAAGTTGAGCAACAATACTGGGTAGTGAAAGGCGTAGAAAAAGACGAAGCAATGACTCGTCTACTTGAAACTGAAGATACAGATGCTTCAATCGTATTCGTTCGTACTCGTCAAGATACTGAGCGTCTATCTGATTGGTTATCTGCACGCGGATTTAAATCTGCAGCATTGCACGGTGATATCCCCCAAGCACAACGTGAACGTACGGTTGATAACATCAAACGTGGCGTAATTGATATCCTAGTGGCAACGGACGTTGTTGCTCGTGGTCTTGATGTTCCACGTATTACTCACGTATTTAACTACGATATCCCATTTGATACTGAATCATACATCCACCGTATTGGCCGTACTGGCCGTGCTGGACGTACTGGTAAAGCAGTATTGTTGGTTCGTACAAATCAAATTCGTATGCTTCGCACTATTGAGCGTGTGACTAAATCAAGCATGGAAGAAATCCAACTTCCTAACCGCGATAAAGTTGCTGAAGCTCGTCTCGTTAAGCTAAGTGCTGAACTAGAAGCTGAAAAAACAAATAACTCAATTGCAAACTTTGCTGAGTTAATTGAAAAACTTCAAGCGTCTTTAGAGGTGGATGCAGCAACACTTGCAGCAATTCTTCTTCAACGCCAACAAGGTAAGCGTCCATTATTCTACACTGGTCCCGATCCAATGATCGAAGCGATTGAGCGTGATAATAAGCGTCGTAAAGAACGTCGTGAAAATCCTCGTGACGGCGGTCGTTCATTCGGCGGCACTAAGCAAGATTGGGACACTTACCAATTGCAAGTTGGCCGTGATAGTGGTGTTCAAGTAAAAGATATCGTAGGCGCCCTTGCTAACGAACTTGGTTTAACTAAGCATTCAATCGGTGCAATCAAACTTGCTCAAGGTCATACGTTTGTTCAGCTACCTAAAGCAATGACTTCAGAAGTAGCTGGTAAACTTAAGAAGTTACGTATTCGTCAGAAAGAAGTTGGCGCAGTTGTGTGTGATTTTGATGACTTTCGTGAATCACGTGGTCCGCGTTCTGGTGGTCCTCGTCGTGATGGTGGTGGTTTCCGTGGTCGTGGTGGTGAAGGCCACCGTGGACGTCGTGAAGGTGGTTCTGGTAATGGTGAACGTCGTTTCGACCGTAACCGTGGCCCGAAGCCCGCTGGTAAGCCAGCAGCACGCGGTAACCGTGAAGGTTAAGTTTGATAACTTTTTAAGTTAAAAATACTAAAGCCGAGATAGCATTCGTTATCTCGGCTTTTTTACGTTTCTTTTTCAGGCCCTCTAATATTTGCGGTTTAATTTAATGTCCAAAAGAAATTATCCTTTGTTTTAGATCAAGCCAATTATTTCTCATTACTGAAACCATCAAAATAAAGTTGAAAGATTAAAAAAATATTGAATAATGTAATGAAACTTACACGCAAACTATAATATAGTGTAGATATCTACAGACCGCACAAAAGAGAAACTCATGTCAAAACAATACGTATTAGTAATCAACTCGGGCAGTTCTTCATTAAAGTTCGCTGTTATTGACTCTCAAACAGGCGAGGCTCCTTTAACAGGTTTAGGGGAATGTTTCGGCTTACCCGAAGCTGAAATCAGTTGGAAATATCAGGGAGAGAAAACCGTTGAAGCAATTTCTGCTGACGGTAACCATCATCAATACGCTTTTGAGCGAGTAGTGAAACTACTCGAGACTTTAAGTTTGAGTTCAAAATTTGTAGCCGTCGGTCACCGTATTGTTGCTGGTGGCGAGACTTTTAAAGGCACTGTGAAGGTAGATGAAAGCGTTATTCAGGAAGTTGATCGCCTTGCTGAATTAGCTCCTCTACACAATAAAGCAAACGCAGAAGGGATGCGAGCTGCGATGACAGCATTCCCTTCTCTACCTCAATTCGCAATTTTTGATACTGCTTTCCACCAAACCATGCCAGCGAAAGCCTTTATGTACGCACTTCCGTACGAACTTTACGAAGAACATAAAGTGCGTCGTTACGGTGCTCATGGTACAAGTCATTACTACGTAAGCCGTGAAGCTGCGAAAATGTTAGATAAACCGCTTGGAGAAAGCAGTTTTATCACCGTGCATTTGGGTAACGGTGCATCAGTGAGTGCAGTTAAAAATGGCCAATGTGTTGATACCAGTATGGGGTTAACTCCCTTAGCCGGCTTAATGATGGGCACTCGTTGTGGTGACCTCGACCCAAGTGTTATCGAGTTTCTTTTCCGTAAAGGTTGGGAAAAAGACGAAGTGTTCGAAATGATGAACAAAAAGTCAGGTTTCCTTGGAGTGTCAGGTGTGACAAGTGACGCGCGAGGTGTACTAGAAGAAATGGAAGCGGGTAATACACGTGCTAAATTGGCGTTTGATATATTCACTTATCGCGTTGCGAAATATATTGCTTCTTATCTGGTTGCACTTGACTCATTAGATGCTATCGTTTTTACTGGTGGTATTGGTGAAAACTCATTGCCAATTCGCCGTGAAATCTTGAACAACTTAAAACTGTTAGGGTTTGTTGAAGATGAAAAAGGTAACGAAGACGCAAGATTTGGCAACGCAGGCCTTATTGCAACATCTGAGTTGCTAGGTGCGAAAGCACTGGTTATTCCAACTAATGAAGAGTTTGTGATTGCTCAAGAATCTGTTGCTTTAATGAAGTAATATTTACGGTTGTTGCCCTTTAAAAATCAGCAGCTTTAGGTTCCAAGATTGAGCCAACAAAAAGCGGAATGTAATAAAAAAGCGAGTTGTTGAGGCTCGCTTTTGTGTATTTAGTCTTTAATTTATTGTTTAAGCTGTCGCGGCACGCGCTTTTAATAGCTCATCGTAAGTACCACGGAAATCATGGATTTTACCATCGCGGATTTCAAGAATACGAGTGGCTAATGATGATACGAATTGGCGATCGTGTGATACGAAGAATAAGGTACCTTTGTAGTTTTCAAGCGCTAAGTTCAAAGATTCGATTGATTCCATATCCATGTGGTTGGTTGGTTCATCCATCAACAACATGTTTGGTTTGTGCATCATTAATTTACCAAGCAGCATACGACCTTGTTCACCACCAGAAAGCACTTGAACACGTTTCTTGATGTCATCTTGACCAAAAAGCATACGACCTAGGAAACTACGAACGACTTGTTCGTCATCACCTTCTTGACGCCATTGTGCCATCCAATCAAACACTGTTAGATCTTCTGAAAATTCATGAGCATGATCTTGAGCGTAGTACCCAATATTTGAGTTTTCAGACCATTTGTAGCTACCAGTTTTAGGCTCTAAAGCACCGGCTAGTGTATTTAGTAGGGTGGTTTTACCCACGCCATTTTCACCGATAATCGCAACACGTTCACCCACTTCAAAAATTGCATTGAAGTCAGAGTAGAGCGTGGTTTCAAAACCTTGTGATAAGTTTTCTATTTCTAATGCGTTACGGAACAATTCTTTTGATTGCTCGAATCGAATAAATGGGTTTTGACGGCTAGAGGCTTTCACTTCTTCTAACTGAATTTTATCAATTTGCTTAGCACGAGAAGTTGCTTGCTTCGCTTTTGAGGCGTTCGCCGAGAAACGAGATACGAAGGTTTGTAGCTCAGCGATTTGTGCTTTTTTCTTCGCGTTATCAGATAATAAACGCTCACGAGCTTGAGTCGCTGCGAACATGTAATCATCGTAGTTGCCAGGGTAGACACGTAGCTCACCGTAGTCGATATCTGCCATGTGCGTACACACTTCATTTAAGAAGTGACGGTCGTGCGAGATAATGATCATGGTGCAGTTACGTTGGTTTAATGTATCTTCCAGCCAGCGAATGGTATCCATGTCCAAGTTGTTGGTGGGTTCATCAAGTAACATGATGTTTGGATCGGCAAATAATATCTGTGCCAAAAGAACACGTAGTTTCCAACCCGGAGCTATTTCGCTCATTGGGCCCCAATGTTGTTCGGTTGGAATGCCTACTGATAATAATAAGTCACCTGCACGAGCTTCTGCGGTATAACCATCCATTTCTGCAAATTGAGTTTCAAGGTCGGCTACTTTCATGCCATCTTCTTCGCTCATTTCAGCTAAAGAGTAGATGCGGTCACGTTCAACTTTGATTTCCCAAAGTTCTTTATGGCCCATGATAACCGTATCGATAACCGTAAATTCTTCGTAAGCAAACTGATCCTGATTCAATTTTGCAACGCGTTCATTAGGGTCAACACTCACATTACCAGAGCTAGGTTCAAGTTCACCACTTAAGATCTTCATTAAGGTTGATTTACCACAGCCGTTCGCACCAATCAGGCCGTAACGGTTACCGTCACCAAATTTAACAGAGATGTTTTCGAATAGGGGTTTAGCACCAAATTGCATGGTGATGTTCGCTGTACTTAAGATAACGGCATTCCTCTGATCTAAAAGCAATTATATAGGAGACTTAGCGTATTGATTTTCTACGCATATTAAGCCTATATTCCTATTATTAATTGGGTTAATTGTTACTTTTATCTACGGCGAAAGTTTTGTTGTTCATAATGACGCCACAGATTGTGAATTAGCGCGCATTATAGACGATTCATTACTTATGTGATACCCGTCAAATTTAAATAAAAAGCGCAAAGGGCTATCGAGTATAGTGCACTTTGCGCTTTTGTATTGGGACAATAAATTAATTATACGCTCTAGCAAAATGCCCAGAGCTTAAAACTTTATATTCTCCTGTTGAACATGGAATAAAGGCGGATTGACCTTTAGTTAGCATCAAAATATCACCGCTGTTATGGGTCAATGTGACATCCGCATCAATCGCAAAAATGATTTCCGCACTGTCACAAGTTAAGTTAGCTTCGCATTCATAGACACTAAACTTGAAATCATCAACTGGAATTGGGTAGCGTTTGGTATTTTTTTCTTCAATAGGAGCAAGAAGAATTTCATCATTAGGTTTTGGTTTACAAATCGTGTTGGCAACCAGTTCCGGCACATCCATATATTTTGGTGTTAAACCTGCGCGTAGTACGTTGTCTGAGTTCGCCATGATTTCTAAGCCAGTGCCTTTAATGTAAGCATGTGGAGTACACGCATCAAGGAACATTGCTTCACCTGGTTTTAATGTGATCACATGCAGCATCAGTGGAGCAAATAAACCGACATCACCTGGGTACTGTTTTTCTAGTTCAATTAGTAGGTCAGCGAGCTCGTTGCCTTTGTACTCTTGTGCGTAGGCTATTAGTGCTTGAATCGAAGAATCTTTTGCTTCATCGGTTAAGGACAAAATAGCTTCGAAAAACTGGCTCAAACCAGATTCGGTTTGATTGGTTTTTAATGCCTCAACTTGTGCTTGTAGAGCAGGGGCGTTCACCGTTTCAAACAGATGAATGATATCTTTAAAATCTCGGAAACCATTCATTGCTTGATAGGGCGTTAATGCGTAGACCAACTCAGGTTTATGGTTTGGATCTTTGTAGTTACGGTTCGCCGCGTTTAAATCAATTCCCGCTTGGTTTTCTTTTTCAAAGCCAATTTCTGCTGCTTGTTTACTTGGATGAACTTGAATCGATAGGGCTTTTTCTGCGGCCAAAACTTTAAATAGGTAAGGCAGTTCATTAAAACGCGTTTCAGTACGTTCGCCTAATATTGTGGTTTTGTCTTGCTCAATGACACTATCTAAACGGACGAAATTATCGTTTAGTTCTATTTGAGAACATCCATTAGGGTGTGCACCCATCCAGATTTCAGCTTGTGGCTTGCTCTCAGGGTTTGGAATATCGAATAATTGTTGAATAGAAGACGTGCTGCCCCATGCATAATCTTGAATCACGTTCTGCATGAGTAAAAATGGAGGAAGAGCTTTCATAATAATCCCTTACGACTATACCCAAGATTCTTAAATCGCATTGAGTACAAAAAGTTAAATTTTTGGAAAAAGCAATGCAGGCATTATAGCCTGCATTGAATTAAAAATGTTCAGAACTTAGTAACTTCTGACTAAGCTGTTGCCATTTTTGCTTGGCGCATTTTTTTCAATGTCACACACACAACGGCGGTTACCACGGCACCTGTTGCCATACATAGAAGCGCTAAGAATGGTTTATTCATTGCACCGAGTAGGGCAACCACTGGGCCACCGTGAGCCACGCTGTTAGTAATGCCAAATGAGAATGCCATTACTGCGCCAACCATAGAGCCAAGTACGTTTGCTGGGATTACTGATAGTGGATCTTGCGCAGCAAATGGAATTGCACCTTCAGAGATACCAACTAAACCCATTGCACCGGCAGCTTTACCTGCTTCGATTTCGCTGTCTTCAAAAATACCAAACTTACGACCAATAACGGTTGCTAGAGCCATACCTAGAGGAGCGATTGGAATAGCCACAGCCATTGCGCCCATGAATTGAGTTTGGCCGCTAGCAATCATGCCGACAGAGAATAGGAAGGCAACCTTGTTGAATGGACCCCCCATATCAAAGCCTGCCATACCACCAAGAACAATACCCAGTAGAACGACATTACCCGTGCTCATTTCAGTTAGTACTGCGTTTAGCCACTGCATTAGGTCAGCAATTGGTGCGCCAATAACAAAAATAAACAGTGAAGCAATAAATACCGTACCCAAGATTGGAGCAATCATGATAGGTACAAGTGGCGCGATCATTTTGTGGTATTCACGTTGCGCGATAAAGCGAACAAAGTAACCGACTAACAGACCGGCAATGATGGCACCAATAAAGCCAGTACCAGCATCTGCGCCATAGAAAGAGCCATTATTGGCAATCCAACCGCCAATGAAACCAGGAGCAAGTGCTGCACGATCACCAATGGCATAAGCAATATAGCCTGCAAGAATTGGGATCATTAAAGTAAAGGCAACCACACCGACATTTAATACTTGGTTCCATAAACTACCATCTGGAATTTGCATGCCATTTGGCGTTGGCTCACCGCCAATTGCTAATGAAAGGGCGATCATCAAGCCACCAGTTACCACAAATGGGATCATGTGTGATACGCCATTCATAAGGTAACGGTAAAGGTTTGAGCGGCCCGAATTGGCAGCAGATTTTTCTTCTTTGGTATTACTGCTCGCATCGGCTTGATAAGGCGCTGCATCGAGTGCTTGTTGGATAACGCCCTTACCATTACTGATCGGTGCTTTTACTCCAGTTTGAATCAGCTTTTTACCGTTAAAGCGAACCATATCAACTTGCTTATCACAACTTACTACGATGGCAACTGCTCGGTCGATTTCTTCTTGAGTTGGCGCATTTTTAACACCAATCGAACCATTGGTTTCGACTTTAATTTCGTAACCCATTTCAGCCGCGGCTTTTTCCAAACCTTCAGCAGCTAAGTAGGTGTGTGCAATCCCCGCAGGGCAACCTGTTACACCAATGATTAAGCCTTTATCCACGGCAACCGTGTTTTCAATTTCTTTCTTTTCAAGTAGTAAAGCTAAAGCCGCTTCCGATGATTCAGCTTTGAAAAATGATTCAATAAAACCGTCTTCAATTAATTTTGATGATAATTCTGCTAATACTTCGATATGATGATCAGCGCCGCCATCTGGAGATGCGATCATGAAGAATAGTTTAGAATCTTCACCATCTTCAGCTCCATACTCAATACCAGAACGGCTGATACCAATGGCTACCGCCGGTTCTGCTACCGCTGCACTTTTTGCATGCGGAATCGCCACACCTTCTTCAAAACCCGTGTTACCAATATCTTCACGAGCATAAATATCTTGCAAAAATTGTGCTTTATCGCTGAGCTTTCCTTGAGCATCTAAAATTGCCACCATTTCATTGAACACTTCGTCCTTGGTGGTCGCTTTTAGATCTAAGCAGATTAGTTTCGCATTAATCAACTGGGTAATCATGGCAGTACCTATTATTAGTATTGATGTATTGTTGATATGAATTGTTGGACATTTACTAAAGAAAGAATAGTGCATATAAGTGGCATTTACTGGATTATTGTAACCACAAAAATTGTTTGTGATCCCAATCACTGGTAAATTAAGTGGTGTTATATAGCGTATACACTCACTAAATAATCTAAGGCTGCTGTACTGCATGAATCAGACTTTTATCAATGTACTCGAAGGTGTGCTATCCGACCGTGAGTACTTTAATCGTGTGTGGTTTGCCAATGATCACACCACACCACCACCTTTTAGTTATCAAGTCAACTTTCCTCGTATGGAGTTTGTGATAACCGGGGAGTACATCAACGAAATTGAAGATCCTGATTTTGGAGTCACTAAAGTAAAAGTTCTTCCCGGCGATATTCTGTATATTCCGCCCAATAGTTGGAATAAACCTGATTGGGATAGTGATTGTTGCGTATTAAGCTTACTGTTTGGTAAACGCCAACTAGGGTTTAGTTTGGTTGAAAAAAAGAAAGGGGAGGCCAATTTCTTTGATGTACAAAAGCATAGTATTCAAACTCGAACCGGCCATGCGATAGACCATATCCTCAGCGCATTAAATACGTTATCAAAAGAAAAGAACCTCCATCCTACAGGTGGACATTTATTGATGGCTTTAATGACTTATTGCCACGGTATGCTGTTGTCTCCTGACTTATCATCTCAAAGTAGGAGTGAGGATCTTTATCAAGGGATATGTATTTATATACAAGAAAACTTCCACCGTAATATTACTCGGGATAGTATCGCGCATCGTTTTAATATCAGCCCAAATCACCTTTCACGATTGTTTCGTCAGCAGGGGCACATGCGCTTGGCCGATTATATTACTTGGGTTAGGTTGGAGCGGGCTAAATTTATGTTAATTCGTTATTCATTTCGTTTAAGTGAAGTGGCTTTGCGTTGCGGTTATAACGACGTGAACTACTTCTTTCGAGTGTTTAAGAATAAAACCGGTAGAACGCCGAGTGAATTTCGTGCCATGTCTGTAGAGTAATTTGCTCATTCTGTTTAGGGTAAGTAATTAATCCTTATATTAGGTAAGACAGGTTCATACTCAATAGTGCCAATTTTGCATAGTTTGAAATGAAAACAGTGGGTTTGGTTAGTTTTAGATGCTGGTTAAATCTGTTTAATAAGTTGAATTTGAGAGTCCGCGCTTAATGCCTGTTAGATCAAGACTCGTCTCTGCGTTGTTTGTTTTGTTGTTTCACGCTATGCTACAGCAGAATAAATAACTATGTTATGAAGACCAATCATCTATTGTAAAAATCCCAATGAACTAATGCGTGCAATTAATGCCTAACAATGCATCAAAGCCGACCATTTGGCGTGAGGCTGTTAGAAAATTGCTAACTTTTGCTATTACATAATAACCAAGAGCTCCATGTCATTATTAATGAGGTAGAAATGAAAAGCAGGCCGGAAATAGTACTATCATCGCTTGATTCAGAAAGGTTGTACTCTCTCATAGATTCTTTACCAAAAAATAGCGTGCCCGGTATCGAAGAGTTGGAAGATGAACTTAGCCGTGCGAAGATCGTAGAGCCTAACGAAATACCAGCAAACATTGTTACAATGAATTCTACTGTACGCTTTTTTGTTGAATCCAGTCAGAAAGAATTTGAGTTAACTTTAGTTTATCCAAAAAATGTAGCCTCAAATGGAAAAACAATATCCATTTTAGCTCCTGTAGGGAGCGCATTATTGGGGCTTTCAATCGGTGATCAAATTGAATGGCCAAAACCAGGTGGTGATTTTCTAAAAGTGAAGATCACAGAAATCACTTATCAACCAGAAAGAGCTGGCGATTACCAAATGTAAACTTAACCATTTAAAGCATTCGGACGCAGTATAGCTGCGCCGGTGCTTTAGGATGCTTTACTCCTCTCGATATTTAAGCGTTATTTATCCAACTTCATAAAACAAGTGATGATGGCTTGTAGTTCCGAATGGTGCCTATGCTGGCAGATAAATTGATTAATTTCGTAATTCACTAAAGCCGTTGCTAAGTGCCTTACTGCCAATAAGGTCTGTTTACTTGCATCAATAGGTAGCATTACAGCAATGATATGAGTGACTGGTGGGAAATGGCTTCCCCAATCTACAGGCGTGTTGGTGGTTAATATAATCAGTTGTGGTTTATCTATTGCAGCATTAAGTAGATGAGGCAGAGCAACGCCATTGGTCATCGCTGTCGAAGATAAGGCTTCCCGCTTTTTCAATGCTTCTTCTATCACTTGGCTATCTTGATTTTGAGTTAGCTGAGAGAGTCTTTTTAAGCAATATTGTTTCTGAAACAATTGGTCTATTTGATCGGTATCTTTTTGTGCGGTATACAACGTAGTATAAAGCTTGGTAAAGTTGTTTAACTCTTTTTCAATATCAAAACACTGGATTTGGAATAGGCTGTTATTGGACATGGTAGGAGCGTTGGTAGCTTGAGTTTCAATTACAAAGCAATCTGTTTGCAAGAAGGTGATTAATTGCGACTGATATTGCTCGGCACCTTCACCAGTTAATAGCAGTTGGCAAAGCTCAAAAGGTTGAAACCCTAACGTCATTGCGCTGAGGTAGTCTTTGACATCGACCTGTTGTATGGATTGCACTTGAATTAAAGTGACACTACCCACAAAAGGTTTTACTTGTTGATGAATCCCTTTTATCAACCAGGTTGGTAGCCCAGTTGAACCTAAGTAGAAGGTAATACGTTTATTTTGCATGAGCTATGCAGCGCTGAATGAGCGCATCTGGATCGGTGAGCACATCTTCGATAGAGACTTGAATGGTTTGAGTTTGTTCAAATCGTTCCGCTTGTTCTATTTCAATATCGGATGCGATCAAAACCACTTGTGCTAAACTGATGTCTTTGTAAGTCAGTTTATTATCTATCCCCATTGCCCCCTGTGTTTCTACATGAATATTGATTTGAGCTTGTGCGGCAGATTTAACCAGTGCCTCAGCCGCCATGTAAGTGTGCGCGATTCCAGTTGGGCAAGCAGTAACAGCAACGATCTTCATCGGCTTTCCTATTCGATAACGTTAATCCGCACATCATACTTCTGAGGCACTAACTTTCAACTTGTTTTATTTCAAGCTTTTATCTAATCGATGTTTTTAGGCTCAAACCTCAACAATCTTAATGCATTCAACGTTACTAGGGCGGTTGCGCCACTGTCTGCCAATACGGCAACCCATAATCCAGTGATACCAAGTAGACTAGTGACAAGAAAGACCGCTTTTAACCCTAGTGCTAAAGTGACATTTTGACGAATGTTGGCAAGGGTTGCTTGAGATAATTCAATCATCGCAGGGAGTTCGGTTAAGCGATTATGAGTGAGTGCTGAATCGGCGGTTTCTAGTGCCACATCGGTGCCGCCACCCATTGCCACGCTGACACTTGCCGCCTTCATGGCAGGAGCATCATTGATACCATCACCAACCATTGCGACTTGAGATTGCTGCGCTAATTGCTCCACAAAAGTCACTTTATCTTGTGGTAGTAGGCTGGCTTTGTATTCCATTGATAGTTGACTACTGATCGCCTCGGCACTTCTCGGATTATCACCGGTAAGCATGATTGAGCGGATACCGAGTTTATGCAGCGCTTTAATCGCCTGTTTTGAATCGCTTCTTAATGTATCTTGCCAAGCAATAATACCCATCGCAGTTTGATTATTTAGGATAACCACTACCACGGTTTTGCCCTGTGATTCAAGTTGTTCTACTTGCAGTAAAGTTTCTGCATCTAAAGGTAATTTCATTTTTGATGGCGACATAATTTGAATAAGCTTCCCATCAACTTCCCCTTGAACGCCGACCCCAGCTAGCGTCTGTTTATTGCTTGCTTCTGGAATGACAATACTTTGAGCTTCTACTTTACGAATGAAAGAGGTAGCGAGTGGGTGGCTAGAGCCTAGTTCAACCGCACTGGTATAACGCATCAGATCTTTTTCATTGGTGCCATTTAAGCCAATAATATCGGTAACATCAGGTTTCCCTTGAGTAAGTGTACCGGTTTTATCAAACGCCATGATTTCCACTTTGCCTAATTGCTCTAATGCTGCTCCGCCTTTAATTAGCGCGCCACGACGAGCGGCAGTAGCGAGCCCAGACGTAATGGCTGCAGGGGTTGAAATCACAAGGGCGCAAGGGCAGGCAATCAGTAGCAATGCTAAACCGCGATATACCCATGTTTCCCAAGGTTGAGCAAATACCAGTGGTGGCGTAATGATCACGGCTAAAGCGACCAGCATCATTAGCGGGGTATACCAACGGCTGAATTTATCTAAAAATCGCTCTAAAGGAGCTTTGCGTGATTCAGCATCTTCAATTAAATGTAAGATGCGGTCGATGGCATTTTCACCTTGTTTCGATGTGATCATAAAGCGCACAACGCGATCGGTCGCAATGGAACCAGCCATTACGTTGTCACCTTTTTGGTGTTCAACCGGAATAGATTCACCGGTTAATGCACTTTCATCAAAACTGGCGCTATTATCTTGAAGTTGGCCATCAGCGGGTAGGCGCGAACCCGGTGATACTTCAACAATATCACCCGGTTGAAGTGATGCCGCAGCCACAATAACTCTCTCGTCATTAACGATTTTAGTCGCGTTTTCTGGCACTAATTCCATTAAGCTTTGTACGCCGCTACGCGCTCTCGATGCCGCGAAGGCTTCTAAACGTTCACCAATTAAAAAGAGTAGTAACACCATCGCTGCTTCTGCGGTTTCACCTAGATATAACGCGCCGAGAGCAGCAACACTCATTAATGTCTCAATCGCGAAAGGTGTCCCTGATTTGGTCAGCTGAATGGCTTTTTTACCAATAGGGTATAAACCGACGAGGCAAGTTAATGTAAATATCCACTGGCTAATTTCGGGTGACCATATCTTGGCGAGTGCGCCAATCAGCATCGCAGCGGCAATACTAATAATTTGTAGGTTGTCTTTAACAATATTTGCCGGTTTTTTATTGGCGTTTTCTGATGTCGGTGAGTTTAAATTATTTAAGGTAAAACCAGCATTTTGACAAGCTTGTTCAATTTGTTGAGTGGTTGCAGGCTGGGTGAAACTGACGAGTAGCTTTTCTGTTGCAAATAGTACTTGTACTTTGTCTACGCCAGCGATTTTCGCGATCGCTTTTTCGATTTTTTGTGCGCACGATGGGCAATCCATACCGAAAACTTTCCATGATTCAAGCTGACCATTCGCTGTATTATCCTGAGAGTTCTGCGGAGCTTGCTGTTCGTTATTAGTATGGCAGTTACTTGAAGAGCAACAGTTTTTATCCTGCTCGACTAAAGGTTGTATTGCTGAGATTGAGTGAAGTGTTTTTATATTATTCGTCGTCATAACCAAGCTCCATTAAGGCTGTTATGATAAGAATACACCTTGGAGTACACTCTAAGGTCAAGGTTAAATTTTATTATTTACAAACAAACGCACTAGATAAAGATAACCTAGTGCGTAGCATAAGCTTATGGTTAACAAGTTTAGTTAATTGAAGACAAACTTCTCAATGGCCATAGCAACGCCATTATTTTCGTTAGTTTCTGTCACATAATCTGCAATGTGTTTGGTTGCTTCTGTCGCATTTCCCATTGCAATACCTAAACCAGCGTACTTCATCATGTGATGATCATTCTCAGCATCACCTATTGCCATCACTTCTGATGCCTTAATACCTAAGTACTCCGCTAAAGCTTGTACCCCTGTGCCTTTATCGCTGGTTGGGTTTAAAAATTCTAAAAAGAAAGGGGTGCTACGGACAATTGTGAATTGTTGGTATAATTGAGCCGGTATTTGTTGTATTGATTGTGTCAGTTTTCCTTCTTCTCCAACCATCATCACTTTTAAAATGGGATCAGCGTCATTGAGAGTTTCAAAAGGGCGCTCAGTTAATGTAATGCCATTGATTTCCGATTCATGATTAGTGTACGGATTAGATTGAGGGCTAATTAAACCTTGCTCAAGAGAAAAAGCATGAATGAAAACATTTAAGCGTTGTGCCCAATGATTTAATAGTTTTGCATCTTTTCCGGTAAGAATTTCTTGGCGAATCATGGTATTGCTTGCTACGGTTTGAACTAATGAACCGTTATAGCTGATGACATAATCACTATCTTGAATCATACCTAATTCATTAAGAGCCGCACGCATACCATCCAGCGGGCGTCCTGATGCGAGTACAATATGAACACCTTGTTGTCTTGCTTGGGCAATGGCTTGCTTATTGTGTTCAGAAATTTTGCCAGAACTATTTAATAGCGTTCCGTCCATATCGATAGCGATAAGTTTGTACATTGAATCGAATCCTTACAGCGAGAGAGGCAATAGTAGTATTCATTTTATCGCTGTAATATTACCATTTAATTATTGCCCCTCGTTAATTATTTCCGCTAGCCATCGTCATCACTCGTTTTAAAATCCAGCGGAGTAGTAGTGGGATTTTCTCTGGTCCATGTTCTTCACAGTATTCAACAATCCCCAATGCAAGATCGGGTTTAGCATGTTTTTTTACCGCTCGTTGCACAATCTTTTTCGCAGGAATAGGGTGATCTGCGGTGATGTGTACCATGCCACGGAAAAACTCTTCAAAGCCATTATGATATAAGAAGTGTTCGATATCTCGGTCAGGTAACTCAGTTAATCGGTGTTTTTCCATATCTTGGGCGAGTTGGGTTCTTACCGTGGTGGCGTATTTTTTACCCGCAGGATCGCCATCGACAACTACATGCCAATCTATATGTAACGCTTTCGCCATTTTGATTAATGATTTCAAACCAGATTGCGCAAATTCAATAATTTGCACGCCTTCTGCTGCTAGGTTATAACCATAAATTTTTGCTAATTCATTGAACAACCAGACTTCAGTTTCGCCTTCGACCAATAACCAACAGCGAGCAAATAAAGCATTAGGGCGATGAAAACGAATGTGAAAGCTGATCCGCCTGAGATCATCTCGGTTAAGTTGATGTTCGTGAATGCTATAAGCTTGTGTCATATCTGATTGGCGAACGAGTCGACGAATCGATGAAAGGGGAACCACGCTAAGTAACATTCCACTATTGGTGGTAAGGATTTTTTGCATTGGAATGAGTTGCAGTATTTCCCACGATTTCAATAAATTGGTTGGGTGCAGTCGGCCTTCGGGATCTTCTAAGATCAAGATAGGCCTTGCCATGGTGCTTATGGTCGCATTACCTTTGGCTTGTAAGAAAGCATTCAGTAGTCCCATGAGTAATAATTTGCTTTGTTGATTTTTACTTTTACGCAGGATTTTTATTAAGCTGGTTTGGTCTTCTGACGAAGGATGTTCTCCACTGAACAAGTTTTCCCTTGGTTCTATTTTTTGTTGGGTAACATGCCGCTCAAAAGAGAAGTAGTGTTCGATCAAATCTTGCATTGCATTAATGGTACTTTTCAATTCACCTTTGTTTACATGGCCGGGCATCGCCAGTAATCGGCGGTAGGTGTTATTAATGCGTTTTTCTGTTTTGTCATTGATTGGATTTTCAAGATGCTGTTCTCGGTGGTGCGGCGCCATCGGTATACGCCTTGCATCACGCAAACGAATGACGGGATGTACACGAGATAGCTCCATCGCTAATTTATGAGCATCATTTAACTTGAGAGGGTTGCCTTGGTGATCTAAAAACTGGTATTTAGTGTCAATTTTAAGTTCACTTCGTGAAGCACTCAGTTGATAGATACAGATTTTACAGGGCTGATTGTCAATATCTTTATCATCTTGCCAAACTGGCTTGAGCTTACGATAACGAATGTTTCTATGTTCATTTGGTTGAGAGGTGCGCCAACGAGTAATGATTTGAATCTGCTGAGTTTGTGGCTGAGATTGAGCGTAATCGACATGGAAATCTTCAAGTTCAAATTGATATCGTTGATTTGTGGTTGGCAAGGCGATGCACAACGCATCTAGTAATGATGATTTACCCCAAGTATTTTCACCGAGTAGTGTGGTCATTTCGTTTAAGCTTAAGGAAAGACGTTTAATGCCTCGAAAGCCAAGGATTTCAATTCGGTCTAGTATCATTAATCGCTCCTTTCTCTAGACCAACAATAAGGTAAGTGAAGCGGCTGAGAAAAAGTTGGCCTTCGAGTGTAGAGTATAGGATTGAATGGTGCTAAACGTTTGTATTTATCACATTTTTTATTAATACGCTTTCTTGAGCAAATGAAATCATGATCGAATATGAAATATTCATAGTTTTGTCATCATTCAAGCAGTAAAATCTACTCAAGTAACTTAACTGGCTAGTCAGGTTTTAAAACTGTGTCGGTTAAACAATTAAAAACAGAGGTATAATGACCCAAAAGAATAACCAAGCCGTTAGCTTAATTTTAGCTCATATCAATGACACGCATTCCTATTTTGAACCTAGTTCGTTACAACTTGAGCTGAATATTGAACAGCAGCAACTAAAACCTTACGTCAGCGCCGGTGGTTTTGCTCGCATTGCGACTCGTACTCAACAACTGAGAGCACAAGCTCAACAACAAAATTTAGGGTTTCTATTTCTGCACGCAGGTGACTGTTTCCAAGGCACTCTATATTTCTCGCTATTTAAAGGGCGGGCTAATGCCGAGTTACTCAATGCGTTAAACATTGATGCAATGGCACTCGGTAATCACGAATTGGATATGGGTAATGAGCCGGTAGCGCGATTTTTAACACGTATCGAATTTCCGTTGCTAGCAGGAAACTGGGATGTGTCGAATGAGTCAAATAATAAGGCGATTCGTGTCAGTGACTCATCGAAGCTAGTTCCTTATCAAGCAAGCTCTCAACATGCCGGATGGATCACCAAGCAAGTGCAGGGTGGTGAGGTGGCTATTTTTAGTTTGGCACTCGATAAGATGGCGGATATTTCAAACCCTGATCAAGATACGCCATTTATCAATTCTATCGATGTTGCTAAAGCGACAGTAAAAGCAATTCATGTTCAAGGTATCAAAAATATCATTCTGCTTAGCCACTTAGGCTATGAAGCGGATTTAGAGCTAGCCAAACAAGTTGAAGGTATTGGTATTATTGTTGGAGGACACTCTCATAGGTTACAGGGTGACTTTTCTGATGTTGGACTGGCAAAAGATGATGACTACGGTCAGTGCATTAACGGTACTTATGTTGTGCAGGCCGGCTACCATGCGCTTTCGATGGGGCACAGCGAAATTACTTTTGATGCTAATGGCAAAGTGATTGCTTTTAATGGTAAGAATGAATTGTTACTAGGCAGACGTTTATGCTTAGATGCCACGCTTTCGGATGCTTATCAAGATAATTTTCATGCAAAAGCGAGTGATTATTTACGCCAACACCAACACATTGTAATTTGTAAAAAAGATCCGCAAGTGCATTTAATTTTATTGAATAAATACATCCCACGTGTACGTAAGATGCAAGAAACCATTGTGGCACAAACTGACTCATCATTAAGACACGTGCGTATTCCTGATCAAGATGGCCCAAGTGTGTTAGCGCCATTGGTCGCAGAATCATTCGCTTTTATGATGAAACAACAAGGCTATGCGGTTGATTTTGCGATTCATAATGCCGGTGGTGTGAGAGCTTCATTGAACCCTGGTAACATTACTATTGCGGATATTGCCGGGAAATTATTGCCATTTGCGGTACCGATTGGTGTCTATGAAATTCAAGGTTGTTATTTAGCTGCCATATTAGAAGGTGCGATCAATAATGCTTTGAATAACGGAGTAGAAGGTACAGGTTCTGGCAGTTACCCTTATGCTCATAACCTTGACTTTAGTTATATTGCAGACAATCCATTGGGAAAAAGAATTGTTAATTTACGTATTTTTTCTATTGATGAGCAATGGAAACCAATAGAACAAGAACGATGGTATAAAGGTACCTCATCAGCCTATACCATGAAAGGCAAAGAGGGTTACGATGCCATTTTAAATATGCATAAATATGGCAAGGTGACACACTTCTCGATGGCAGATTGTTTCTCAGAATTTTTACAAAATAATCCTGAGCGAATTCAACAATTAAATACGACTTATTGTCAGAATTAACGTATTCATAAAATAGTGCTTGTAGGTCAACCTACGACAGCGTAAATTGATTGCGTTTGGGGAGTAGTCAGTGAGAATTTGCTTGTCGTCATCTCGAAGTAGGCCACGTTAGCGTGATAGATCTATTTCCGGTAAGCAAAGGTGGTTTTCCACTCTGACGAGACCAACGCACATAGTTTGAATATCAGGACAAATACTAAGTATGAGCCTGATGTTTTTTCATATTGTGCGGATGGTCTGAATGCCCCCATTCATTTCTATCCGCCATTTAAGGATCAGAAATGCACGTTACAACCTATGCTTATTTTGGTTTACTTACCGTACTGATGTTAGCCCTAGATGTTTGGCAAACACGTAATGGCAATGTCACCATTAAAAAAGCCGCTATATGGAGCCTGCTTTGGGTTTTATTCGCTTTACTATTCTTCGTTTCTTTATATGAGTTTTGGCCAGTATTCGAACCGGATAGTGCCTATTCTGCCCATGATGCTGCGACAGCATTTCTAACTGGCTATTTACTCGAAAAATCCCTCAGTGTTGATAATCTATTTGTCTTTGCCTTAATTTTTGGTCGTTTTGTGGTGCCTCAAGAATTAAGACCGAGAGTATTATTGTGGGGTGTAATTGGCGCGTTATGTTTACGTGCCTTGATGATTGCGATTGGGGCTGAATTATTAGAAGCCTTCCATTGGGTATTGTACTTATTTGCTTTCTTTCTAATTTGGACCGGGTATCAACTAAGTAAACCAGAAAGTGATGATGAGGAAGAGTTGAATTCTTTCCCTGAGCGAATGGTACGCAAACTTTTCAGAGTGACGGAAAGCTATCAAGGCACTAAGTTATTCACCCGTGATCATTTAGGTTTGATGGTGACACCTTTGTTAGTTGTTGTGGCAGTAATCGCAATGACTGACGTACTGTTTGCTTTAGACTCAATACCTGCAATTTTCGCGGTGACCCAAGAACCATTTTTGGTGTTAACGGCGAATGTGTTTGCATTACTAGGATTGCGCTCTTTGTATTTTGTTCTAGAAGGTATGCTTGATAAGTTCGTTTATCTACGTCCGGCATTAGCGTTTATCATGATATTTATTGGTATCAAGATGCTATTAATTGGCACGCCGTGGGCCATTCCAACGATGGTATCCTTGGTCGTATTATTAACGACCATGACTGTCGCAGTGATTGCCTCAATTATGAAAGAGAAAAAGCTCAAAAAGTTAGATATAAAGTAACCCATCCGCTTCCTCTGTTCTGTGTTTCATTCGGGGGATAGCCAAAAAAAGCCGAAGCAATGTATTATCGCTTCGGCCTTGTTATCTAAGCATATACTTCAAGTAAGAAAAATATGCTTAATAAAAACTTGGGTTGAATAATTGGATATGAACCGTTTCACCTGCTTCAACATGACCACGATCTTGCTCTAATACAACAAAGCAATTGGCTAGGCTCATTGAACGAAATGCACCAGAACTTTGATTACCTGTTGTCGATACCTCAAGTGTACCCTGTTCAGTGATTGAGAAAATACCACGTTGAAAATCAGTTCGACCCGGAACTTTTTTGAAGCGTGTTCGGCTAACCGCAGGAATACTTGTTTGTGGCTGCCATTGGCTGTAGCCTGCTAGCTTCGCTAATAGCGGTTGAACTAGAATATAAAGTGTTAATACCGCCGATACTGGGTTACCCGGTAAGCCACAGAATAGGGCGCTCTGACGTTCTTCTGTTTCTAACAACTGACCAAAAGCAAACGGTTTGCCCGGTTTCATGGCAATTTTCCAAAAACCTATTTCACCTAATTCATCTAAAATTTCTTTCGTGTAATCGGCTTCTCCGACACTTACACCACCTGATGTGATCACAACATCCGCTTGAGATTGTGCTTGTTGAAAGGCTTGTTTAAGTTGTTCTTTATTGTCAGGAATCACGCCTAGATCAATCGCTTCACAGCCGAATTTTTCAAGCATTACTTTAATGCCATATCGGTTACTGTCGTAAATTTCACCGGCTTGAAGTTTTGTTCCTAAAGGTTTTAATTCATCGCCAGTTGAAAAAAAGGCCACTTTGGGCTGCTGGAATACCGAAACACTTGGGATACCGAGTGTGGCGATCATCGGAATATCTCGAGAGGTTAGTTTATGACCTTTTGGTAAAACTAATGCACCTTGTTCGATGTCATCGCCAGTTGGTCGAATATTCTGTTGCGGTTTAACCGGAAGTGCTTGTGTGAAGTCAACAAGATCGCCATTCACTTCGGCTTGCTCTTGCATGATCACAAGATCACAACCTTGCGGGATTTGTGCACCTGTCATAATTCGAATGCAAGTACCTTGTGGCCATTCACCTTCAAATGGAATACCAGCAAAAGATTTTCCTGCTAATGGTAGTTGCGTAGTCGACTCCAAATCGTTAGCACGTAAGGCGTATCCATCCATTGCCGAGTTATCAAAAGGTGGGACATTGATTGGTGAGTGGATGTCTTCACTTAAAACATGTCCAACAGCTTGATCAAGAGATAAATCTGTCACCAACGAAATTGGTGTAATTGATTCAAGCATGTTTGAAATGGCAGTATCAATTGGCATTAAGCCCGGAGTGTCGCAGCAGCCCATATTCAATATTCCTAATCATTTTCATCGTTTAATGGAGCTCATTATCCCTAAATTTGAAGTGATATGAAATGACAACCGACAAGAAACTTATTTTTGGTTGAAATTGTCGAAAGAGCACATTCAATTTAGGGATGTATTTTTTATTAAGAACGAGTATCCTTATCTGCCTTGTATAGGTTGTAGGCACTATACACAGGAATCAAGTCCTTGGAATTGGAGAAATCAAATGGCAAATTTGGATACACACGCAATAGTAAATTCTGAGCTAAGTGAAGCGGCATTATTAGTTCAAAAGGCTTTAGCTAAACGTGGCATTGAAACTCCTATGTATCCGAATGATGTATCAAGAGAAGAGAAAAAAGAACGTATTGAATATCATATGCGTGAAATTTTGTCTCTACTTGAGCTTGATCTTGCTGATGATAGTTTAGAAGAAACGCCACGCCGTATTGCTAAAATGTACGTAGATGAACTTTTCTCAGGCCTTGATTATAAAAACTTCCCTAAGATCACTGTGATTGAAAATAAAATGTCTTGCAGTGAAATGGTGCGTGTAAAAGATATTACCGTTACTAGTACTTGTGAGCATCACTTAGTGACGATTGATGGCCTGGCGGCGGTGGCTTACATTCCAAGAAGTAAAATTATTGGCCTGTCTAAAATTAACCGTATTGTGCGCTTTTTTGCACAGCGCCCACAAGTTCAAGAACGCATGACGCAGCAGATTTTAGTGGCACTACAAGCCTTGTTAGAAACTGATGATGTTGCAATAACCATGGATGCAACGCATTACTGCGTGAAATCGCGTGGGGTGATGGATGCCACTAGCGTAACGACAACAACAGCTCTAGGTGGAATATTCAAATCAAACCCAGCTACACGCGCTGAATTTTTACATGGGTTAAGATAATTAGTTTATTTACTTTAAATTACACCCTCAAATAAACAGAAAAGCCGCTATTTTTTAAGCGGCTTTGTTGTTTCTGGAATTTGATAATGTGAAACTAAACGTTGACTTTACCACGTAACTTCTTGGTTTGACCACGCATAACTTTTTTATCAGTACGCTTGCGTTGCGAAGATTTAGATGGAGCAGTCGCTCGACGCACTTTATCCACTTTCGCCGCATCTAAAATCATCTGTTTTAAGCGTTCGAGTGCATCTTCACGGTTTTTTTCTTGAGTTCGAAATTGCTGCGCTTTAATCACAATCACGCCATCTGTAGTGATTCGCTTATCTTTTAATTCGAGTAGTCTTTGTTTATAGAATTCTGGAAGCGATGATTTATTAATATCAAAGCGCAGATGAATCGCAGAGGAGACTTTGTTGACGTTCTGACCGCCAGCCCCTTGAGCTCTAATAGCCGTTAATTCTATTTCCCAGCTTCCTAGCTCGACATTATTGGATATTTTTAACATAAATTGACCATTAGCTCACAGATTTTGTGGATTTAGTTATCGAATTGTTAATTGCATCGGTGGTATGCTTGCCGAATATACCCCCAAGTGATTTCAAGATGCGAGTTTCAGCAAAAATAAAACAAGAGAGGCACGTATGGCAGTAGATGTTTCTAGTTATAAAGGCTTAATTTTCGATATGGATGGCACCTTAATTGATACCATGCCTTCACATCTACTCGCGTGGAAACAAACGGCGGAAGCATTCAATTTCCCGTTTGATGCAGAATGGATCCACAGCCTAGGTGGAATGCCAACTCAGAAAGTCGCGTTGTTATTGAATGAACGATATCACATTGATATCAATCCTCAAAAGGTTGCTGAAATGAAAACTGGTTTGTTTGCTGGTTTGATTGAGGATGCCAACATCATAAATTGCACTTATGACGTCCTAAAACAATTCTACGGTCAAAAAAAGCTGGCGATTGGAACGGGCAGTAATCAACAAAATGCACTGAGATTATTGGAGCATAATAACTTATTGCCATTAATAGATATCGTCATTACAGCTGCTGATGTTAAAAACCACAAACCTAACCCTGATACCTTTTTATTAG
The DNA here is from genome assembly GCF_048266485.1 of Vibrio sp. Lineage (GTDB taxonomy): Bacteria > Pseudomonadota > Gammaproteobacteria > Enterobacterales > Vibrionaceae > Vibrio. The sequence continues at coordinate 315,088 of NZ_JBLWZK010000001.1, forward strand.
CAGCTGAAAAATTAGGTTTATTGCCTAGTGAGTGCGTCGTTTTTGAAGATACGGAAATAGGGCGACAGGCTGCTTTGTCTGCGGGAATGGCATGTATTATGGTGGTTAATGGTCAGCTAATTGCCTAATGGTAAATACATTATTGAGGTGTTTGTCTACTTAGGTATACAATGGCGCACTTTTAAAAAACTAGGTCAAAATAATGAGCGATACTAATTCAACTCCAGCTTTACCTGATCACCTTTCTGGTAACCCTCGCAGCCCACATTATGTTGCGGAATGTTTTGAGCAACCGATTGGTATCCGTCTTAATGGTAAAGAACGGACTGATGTAGAAGAATACTGTGTTAGTGAGGGTTGGGTGAAAATTGCATCACCGAAAGCAAAAGATCGTTTTGGTCAGCCAATGTTGATTAAATTAAAAGGTGAAGTTGAAGCATTTTATAAGTAATACCAATCAAATTAATTAGATGATCAGAAGTTGCGAAGGAAAAAGCCTTGAGAACAAGGCATAAAATTTGGATAAGTAGTTGCTCTACAATCAAGATTTATAACGTAGTTATCGAGGCTTTTAACAAGCAAGAATGTTCAGATAATTAGTGTGATTGGTATAACGTACGCTAAAATTGAAAAATGCAATACAGTCTCTGGTATTGCATTTTTTGTATCTGTAGTAAGGGTTAATCTAAGATTTCGAGTAGTTCGACATCAAAAATTAGTGTCGCACCTGCTGGGATTGGACCTGAGCCACTTTTTCCATAAGCGATATCATAAGGAATAAATAGACGAACCTTTTCACCTTCTACCATCAATTGTAGGCCTTCTTGCCAACCTTTGATCACTTGATTAAGTTTAAAACTAATTGGTTCTCCACGCTTATAAGAGCTATCAAACTCAGTGCCATCTAACAATGTACCTTGATAATGAACTTTAACTTGGCTCGTTGCAGTAGGGTGAACGGTGCCATTACCTTCTTTTAGCACTAGATATTGCAAGCCACTTTCGGTTTGAATGACACCTTCACGTTGGCTATTTTCCTCTAGAAATTGTTTACCTTGTTCAATATTCACTGCTGCATGTTTTTGATTATTAATGTTGCGATAAATGAAGAATGCAACAAACAATAAAATGATGATAGGAAGTATGATTTTCACGTTAGTTCCTTAAGGTTGTTTGAGTAGAAAATTAATAGTGTGTGCGATTTCCTCGATGTCTTTATGACCGCCAACTAGTACTTCATATTTACCGTTAACAACAAAGGTTGGTACTGAATTAAATTTACCTTGTTTGCTGATTTCCATTGCTTGGTCTAAATAACGGAAGAGTGCTTTTTGTTGTAAGTCATCAAAACTATAAGGGCTGCTCATGTGACGAGAGGTGAAGACTTGATCAATGACTTGTTTTTGTTTTGAAATTGTTGAACCTTCACCTAATTGAATCGCTGCAAATAAATCTTTCATCATGCCTTCATCAGGCTTGTGATTCAATTGCATTACCGCGGCATAATAAATTAAGGCTGCTACTTGTGCTTGATTGTTAAAAGTCACGTGTACTTTGCCAATATCTTGTCCTGTCAGCTTTTCTAGATCAGGAATTGAAGCTTCCATATTTCGACAATGTCCACAAGTTAAAGAAAAAACTTCAGTAACAGGGAGTACTTCCGGTTGAGTTAATGGTGCTGTGAGTTGTTGATATTGCTTACCTTGTTTAGGCGTGTCGGAGTCAGAACATCCGGCAATAAAAAAGGCAGTAACAGTCAGTAAAATGATGTTTTTTAATATTTTTAACATGATGCTCTTCGGCGTTAGGTTAGGTAAATAGATAGCAATTAACTACGTAAAAATATAGAACTTGTAAGAGATGAAAAGTTCCAGAATAAATAAAACTTCTTTTTTATCAATGTGTTCTTAAGTGGTATAAAAGTATACAAATCAACCATAGCTTAGCGTAAACTTGTTCATAATATCGATGGATTTTGTTGGATTTTATGAATAAAAAATTTTTAAATATGGAACGAAAATTAAGTCATTTACTTTCATTTAGTGTCTTCTCTGTGTGTGGATTTTCCTCTTCACTTCATGCGCAAGACACGACTCCAATCATGCCATATATCATCAATGGCTATACGACTTCAACCACATCATTTCCCTATATAGGAGTATTAATCACAGATAGTGTGATTAACAATAAGCGTACTGTAACTCGTTTTTGTGGTGGTACCTTGCTCAATGAACAATATGTGTTAACTGCTGCTCATTGTCTATATACCGATACCCCATCCAAGTTTAAAAATTTAGCGGTGGTATTTAATGTTAATGATGTTGAACAAGATATTTTCAATCAGAAAAACACCTATGCCGCAAAGGAGGTGTATTATTACGATGCTTACAACACCACAACTTTTCAAAATGATATCGCTATTATTAAATTAGAGTTTACGGTCCCTGAAAATATTGTTTCTTCGAACAGTTACGTAGCTGAAGCACCAAATGAAAGCTATCGAGTTGATGGTCAATTATTTACCGTTATAGGTTATGGTAAAATAGGACCACAAGCTGACAGCGCCAATTCTTTAAAAGAGGTTCAAGTCGAATATTTACAACCTGATCAATGTAAGCAGAACTTTAATGTTTCTGATAAGCAAATTTGTGTAACTGGTGAAGAAAAAAATAACTTACATTCTGGTGTTTGTGGCGGAGACTCTGGTGGGCCATTATTGTATGAAGATAATGGACAATCATATCAAGTTGGGATCGTGAGTTTCGGCCCTAAAGAATGTGGCGATCTTAATGTGGCGACTCAAAGCGTTTATACTGAAGTTTATGATTATGCTGATTGGATAGCTAACGTACTAAATGGTAATGAAATTCCTAAATTTGATGTTACTAAACTAAAAGAAGATGACAACAATGAATCTGATTCTTCAGGAAGCAGTGGTGGGACGTTAAACTTCATTTGGTTAGCAGTATTGTTATCACTACTGATCTTTAGAAAGAAAACGAATACAAAGTAGTCATAAAAAAGCAGCGAATATCTTTATGTTATTCGCTGCTTTTTAGCAATTTTCTAGGTTTAACGTTTTTAGCCGTTATTTTGTTTGGCTATTTTTTCAGCTTCAATTTGTGCTGGTGTTTTGTAAGCTTTCGTTTTCCAAAGAGGTACTGTTGATAGGCTATGTTTGTAACTACCTTGAATTTCTTTGGTACTGTATGAAAGATATAACAAGGTTTGTGAACTTTGGTCATAAATGCGGCGTATCTTCAAAGTTTTAAATAACACACTTTTTGACTTTTTAAAGACCACTTCGCCTGACTTCGATTTATCAATTTTAGCTATCATGTCTGACGTTATTTCGCCGGTTTGACGACATGAAATCCCCATATCAGAAGGGTCAGCAAAATCTAAATTGGCTTCTACATTAGAGATATGGCAAGTAACACCCGTCACAATAGGGTCAGATAACACTTCAATTTTAATGTCTTTGGTGGTGAAAATTCCCAAAGAGACATCTCCCACTTCATTTTTATCACAAGCAGTAAGTGACAGTGTAATGGCAGATAAAAGCACAAGTTTCTTTATCATGTTCCTTTCCTTTGGAATAAATCAGTAGTTGTTCATCGAAAAAACATTTAATAATAGTTAAAGTCTATCATAGCCCATCTATAGTAATGAAAAATAAATTCAATGGCTTGCTATCACTAGCCCCTATAGTCTTGAGCTGTTAGGATGACACCATTCGTACGGTTAAAATCGTACTCACGTGTTCAAAGCGGCAACGAATGTCGCTGAGGTAAAATATGCAATCTCAAATCGACAGTTATATTTCGTCTAAAAATCATTGGCTATCTCAACAAGTTGATGTCGAGTATCCGACACCAGAAAGTATAATGGGACGAAAGCTATATTTAGAAGCTCAACAAAATATAAAATATAACGTATCTGAGATTGAATCATTACTAAGTAACAAAGCTAAGCTAAGTAACAAAGTAGGGTTGGATATTATTGAAGTCGATTTTCATCGATTAACCATTATATTTTCAGTTCTTCAAGCATCCCAACTGTCCAGTGACCCAGAAGAGCAAGGGCTTATTATCGAGTTTCTTACACAAATAATTCTTGATGACGAATATCAACTCTTCTTAGGGTTTGATAATGGTGAAGCCGTTTCAGCTCTGATTTGTAAAACTGATCTCGATGATCACGTTGCAGTTTTAACCGATATTGTCATTTCAGAAAACGCTCAAGGCTCATTTGAGATGAAGGATTTTTCATCAGATGTTTTACAGTATTTAATATCAAAATCTATGATAATACATACGGTTATTCACCCTGATTGGGTATAAATAGTGATCTTGTTATAATTTTTAAATTTTAATTCTGTTTGAGATAACACAAAATTTAATCGATTCTGTCCTTTTTTAGATAAACATCGACACTGAATATATTGAAATAAAAGAATAGGTGCGATGATGGATACGGATAAGATAAAATGTGTCATCTTTGACTGTGATGGAACATTAGTCGACAGTGAACGTTTATGTTGCCAAGCGCTGGTAAACGTGTTTGCAAGTTATGGTGCCGACATTAGCTTTGAACAATGTATGAACAATTTTCAGGGTGGAAAAATGTTCGATATATTGAAAGACACCAGTCAAGCCGCAGGTTTAAGTATTCCTATGGAAGTGTTAGAACCTAAATACCGTGAACAAGTAAAACAACTTTTTGATGAACAACTTCAACCCATTCCACATGCAAAACAGACCGTCGAATATTTGACTCAAAAAGGCATTGCTGTTTGTGTGGCTTCTAATGGACCACAAAGTAAAATGCAACATTCTCTTGCACTAACAGGAATGCTGCCTATTTTTGAAAATAAGATTTTTAGTGCTTTTGATATTAATAGCTGGAAACCAGACCCTGATCTATTATTGTTTGCTGTTATGCAAATGGGATTCTTGCTTGAAGAGTGTATGTTTGTTGATGACACCGAGAATGGTGTTTACGCGGGTATTAATGCGGGATTGAAGACAATTTATTATTCTCCCGTTGGTAGTAATATAGATGCTCCACAAGTAACAACGGTCAAGTGTCTAACTGAATTACAGCGATGGTTTAGTTAACTTCCTTTTCAACTAAACCGTAGTAATAAGTTTGATGAAATATCTGAAAAACCTTTATCGATAAGTACAGAGACTAATGCAGGGTAGGAACGGATTTTATAAGGTGGACTTCCAAGTTAGTTGTTTTTGGTAATCTGTTTTTAATTTCTATTGGAACTGGCCCACATTCAACGCAAATCAATACGTCCTGATCTTCTGACAGCAAAAATTCATCACTTGAACAAATTGGGCAGCAGCTAATTTCCGAATCCTCGTAAAGAGAGGTATCGTTGTTGTTTTTCTTCATTATAAATCCCTCTTTTATCTTTATACAGTATGCGCATATCAATAAAAGTGTGCATAAGTTTCCTGTTATTGAGCGGTAATAAAGCGACTGGTTTACAGCAACCCACTTTAACTTTAGCACTCAGTTACATTGTATTAAGATAAGTGTCGCAAAAATCAAATAGTCAAGGTTGGCAGTATACTTAACTATGATTCAAAATGTTTATTTAATCACCAGATCATACCAGTTATAAATGTCACTTGGATATAAGGAATAATCTGAATTGTTTAGCGCACCCACATATTAATAGCACCTTTACGCCCTTGAAAGAATGTCACACCGCAGCCTTAGAATGGGGCCTTTAAATGATTATGGTGGCGCTTTAATCGCACATTATGAAGAGTTACATGCGGTGTTCTTTCAGTTTTATCCTGATGTGCTTAGTAATACAAGAGTTTCATCGATAAACATCAACAGTCGTGAGCTTAAGTTTGATAGAATAAACGCCTCAGTTTAGTTTCATTTTTTATTTATCGTATTAGGCTCTCTATGTCGTTTGTAACCTTAGGTTTATCTCCCCAAATTTGCCAAACCTTATCGGATCTTGGCTTTAAAACGCCAACAGATATTCAACAACAAGCCATTCCCCAAATATTAGAAGGCAAGGACGTGCTTGCTAGTGCACAAACCGGAACAGGGAAAACGGCTGCGTTTGGTTTGCCTATCATTCAACAGTTATTAGATAGAAATAATAATTTAGGTAGCCCTGATTTAAATGGAAACAATAATATTGCTGAGTCTGAAGACCATCCGCAGAAAAAAACGTTTGGGGCAGCCGTTAAAGCATTGATTTTGACCCCAACACGAGAGCTCGCTCAACAAGTCTACGACAATCTTGAATCTTATAACCAAGGTTTGAAAATTGTCGTGGTTTATGGCGGAACCAGCATGAGCGTGCAAACTAAAAACTTAAACGCTGGGGCTGATATTGTAGTGGCGACTCCTGGCCGTTTACTTGACCATCTTTTTGTTGGCAATTTACACTTACAGCAAACTCAAACACTAGTACTTGATGAAGCCGACCGCATGATGGATATGGGGTTCATGCCGGATCTACAACGAATCTTGCGCCGAATGAGCCAAGAAAAGCAGACATTATTCTTCTCGGCAACCTTTACTAAGCGCATTCGAGAAGTGGCTTATAATCTGCTCAATGATGCGGTTGAGATCCAAATTGCTTCGGAAAATAGCACTGCAGAAACCGTGGAACAAATAGTCTACCCGGTGAATAAATCGCGTAAACGTGAGCTTCTGTCTTATCTGATTGGCTCTAGAAATTGGCAACAAGTTCTGGTATTCACTAAAACGAAACAAACTTCGGATGTGTTAGCCAAAGAACTCAAGCTAGATGGCATTGAGGCGGCGTCTATCAATGGTGATAAAAGCCAAGGGGCAAGGCAAAAAGCATTAGATGATTTTAAATCAGGAAAAGTAAGAGCGTTAATTGCTACCGATGTTGCGGCGCGTGGATTAGACATTCAGCAACTACCGCACGTGGTTAACTATGAATTGCCTTTCCAAGCGGAAGACTATGTTCACCGGATAGGAAGAACTGGACGAGCAGGAGAGAAGGGACAAGCAATTTCTTTAATGTGCCCACAAGAGCAATATTTATTAGATGCGATTGAAACCTTGCTTGATACACGTCTACCTCAACAATGGCTGCCGGGCTATGAGCCAACATTTGAAGAAGAGGAAACTCAAACTAAACGCCGTAGTCGTTCTTCAGAAAAGAGAAAGCTAAAAGCAAAATTGAAGATACACAGCTCTCGAGGCAAACGTCGATAATAGATATTGGTTATTAGTAGCTACTGGTTATTAATATCTATTGGTTACCACTACCCACCGGATTCTTTGGGTGGTGGTACAATAATTTCATCTAAGCAGCTCGGTGATTCAATATATTCATTGGCAATATACAGCTGGCTTGCTAGTAGTTGGCTAAATTGTTGCCAATGAGCAAATAGCGCAGATTGACGATCGTCAGATTCAAATGCGTGTAACATCAAAGGATCTAACGTACTTGCCGCATGAGAGTACATTGAAGCTTGCCAACGTAACGTCCTAGACGTAAGTGGGGAGTCTGGATGATCTTGTTTAAACTCTTGTATTAAACCATCAATCAGTTGGTTGTTTTTACGGCTTGGCTCTAAGAAGTAGTTCACCATATTCTTTTCTTGTCGAACCGCGTCGGCGAGGAAAGTAATGGCACGTGAGTCATGTAAGCTACAAGCTAGAACACGATTCATCAGCATATATAACTGAACATTTGCCGGTAGGTTTTGTGGCAGAGAGTCAATAATATATTGGAAGTACTCTTGAAAGTGCTGGTAGATATGATCACTAATATGCTGCCAAATCTTCTCTTTGCTACCAAAGTGATAACGCAGCAAACTATGAGATACATTAGCTCGCTCACTGATTTGACGTAGGGATACTTTTTTATAGCCATACTGACAAAAAAGCTCCGCAGCAATATCTAAAATGGCTTTTTTGGTCTGCTTAGCTTCTTGAGCGGAGCGGCGACCTTGCTTTTTTTCAGTGACAGAGCTCAATCTACTACCAACATCGTTATTTAGTGTTTATTCAACCAATATTTCTTTGTCATTATATACCGAAGTAAGAAAATTCTTCAGCTATTTCACGGGGAGATGCGCTATAAGTTATAGCGTTAAATAAGGCATAACATTAAAAATTAAGTAGGTGTGAACATGCCTACTTAATTTATATGCACACCTATCTATTCCACCTAATCCGCAGTAATAAAACGACGAATACGTTCTATTAAGATATCAACATCACTGGCTTGAACATCATTGTGTAAAACAAAACGGAGAGGGTTTCCGAGGCTAATAATAATGCCTTCTTTCTTCAACTGAGATTGCATGGCATGTGTATCAATATGTGGCGCTAATTTAGCAAAGACAATATTGGTTTGTACATGATCTACGTTAATATTAAAGCCATCTAATTCAGATAAACCAATCGCCAACCTTTTAGCATTATTATGATCGGTTTGTAGACGGTTGACTTGTTCTGTTAACGCAATTTTACCCGCAGCCGCCAAAATGCCAGCTTGACGCATACCGCCACCAAGCATCTTACGAATACGTCGTGCTTTGGTGATGAACTCTTTGGTACCTAATAGAAGTGAACCCACCGGAGCGGATAGTCCTTTTGAAAGACAAATTGTCATAGAATCAAAATGACAAGCGATCTCTTTGATATCAACATTTAATGCCACAGCAGCGTTATAAACACGAGCACCATCTAAATGGAGTTGTAAGTTATGACGTTGAGTAAATTCACGAGCTTGACGTAAATAGTCAAGCGGCAGTACTTTGCCATTAATGGTATTTTCCAAGCTTAATAGCTTAGTTTGTGCAAAGTGAATATCATCGGGCTTAATCGCTTGTTCAAGCTTTGTAAAACAAAGCGTCCCATCGGGCTCATTCTGGATTGGTTGAGGTTGAATCGAACCGAGCACCGCTGCGCCGCCGCCTTCAAACTTATAGTTATGAGCTTGTTGACCACACAAGTACTCCTCACCACGACCACAATGAGACATTAAGCCGAGTAAGTTAGCTTGTGTTCCTGAACTAGTAAAAATTGCGGCTTCAAAACCATGACGCTCTGCTGCCCAGATTTCTAAAGCATTAATTGTAGGGTCATCCCCATATACATCATCGCCTACAATTGCATTTGCCATCGCGATACGCATCGCTTCCGTAGGTTGAGTAACCGTATCTGAACGAAAGTCCATATCATTTCCTTAAAATTAAATAGCTAAACTAAAAAACCACACAGTTTTGCTTTGCTTAAACACGCTATGGTTTTTCCATCGGTGATCTCATCAGTTTTGATCCAGTTCTCAATATCATTTAATGAAACCTTAATGACATTAATCACCTCATCATCATCTGGTGATAACGATTGATTCGGAGATAAGCCTTTAGCAACAAATAAATACTGAATCTCATCACAGAATCCTGCTAGAGGTGAGCATTGTCCCAAAGGTTTAAAATGTTGAGCGCTATAGCCGGTTTCTTCAATTAATTCTCGTCTTGCACATTCTATTGGGCTTTCATTATCTTCAATGGTTCCGGCTGGAAGTTCTAAAATCCATTTATTTAATGAGGGACGAAATTGTCGTAGTAATAAAATATTACCATCATCCGTAATAGGTAAAATAACCGCCGCGCCAGGGTGGATAATTGTGGTATGACGAATAGACTTGCCATTAGGCAGATCCACATCAATCTCCGCCAATTGAATATTTTTCCAACGGTGTAAAACAGTATGGTTCATAATGATTACTCATATGTACTTGCGAGATTAAATGCAGGTTACCAAAAGGATTGATGGATTACACTGTCCACACTTAAGTAACTTGGGTACAGACCTCATTAAAATGAATAAGCTAATTGATCCATAATAAAAAAATGATTCACCTTTCGGTCAGAATAAGACAAAGTGTTAGTAAGGAAATATTTAGAAGAGGGATGCATGGAAAGCGCACAAAAAAGAACCGCTACAGAACGTTCATTGTTATCAGAAAGAATCAATAAATTGGTTCAAGCGCTGTCCGATGGTGTTTACGAGCGAGAAGACACCATTAAACTATGTTTATTGGCCGCGTTATCCGGTGAAAGTGTTTTTTTACTTGGCCCTCCGGGGATTGCTAAAAGCCTCATTGCTAAGCGTTTGATTCAAGCCTTTGAAAGCAATAGCTACTTTGAATACTTGATGACACGATTTTCTACCCCAGAAGAAGTCTTTGGCCCACTAAGCATTCAAGAATTAAAAGACAATGGACGCTATGTTCGTCTTACGGATGGATATTTACCGACCTCACAAGTGGTGTTTTTAGATGAGATCTGGAAAGCAGGTCCGGCGATACTAAATACACTACTTACCGTGGTAAATGAAAAAACCTTCAAAAATGGCAGTGATATTGAACCTATACCAATGCGCTTATTGATTACTGCATCCAATGAACTTCCAAATCAAGACAGTGGTCTCGAAGCATTATATGATCGTATGTTGGTTCGTGTTTTCGTTAACCGTATTCAAAACAAGCAAAACTTCCACTCGATGTTAACGGTTGGGACTCCGCAAGAAGCGAAGCTTCCAGAAGGGCTCGCCATTAAAGATGAAGAGTACTATCGCTGGTTAACTGAACTTGATCAACTAGAGCTCTCTGAAAGTACCTTTGAGCAACTTTACTACTTAAAATCTAAGCTTGAAGCAAAAGAGCAAGCATCTTCATCGACGGCAGTAGAAAGTGATTTATATGTGTCAGACCGTCGCTGGAAAAAGGCGGTTAAGCTACTAAAAGCCAGCGCCTACTTTAATGGTAGAGATAGCATTAACGCGCTTGATTTACTGCTACTGCAAGATTGCTTATGGAATTCACCACAATCTCGTTTAATTGTTCGTGAATGTATTGCTGAGTTCGCGAGTGAACAAGCCTATCATCAGGGGGCTTTACGGGCTCAAATTGAACAAAAGCAGAGTAAATTAGCCGAGTTGGATAAATCGAACACTCAGCGATTCGCTATGGCTTTATCGTCGGATGTAGAAGGGACGATTCGCCGCAAAAATATTTATCAATATGACTTATCAAAAGCTAAAAAATACCGCGTCGGTAATACATCGGATTTAGTTAAGCTTGTTCTATTAGAAACCAACATGTCAGTGACCAACCACGATACCGGTGATAGTCGCTGGGTTTACATTCCTTATAAAGAGCTAGAGCAAATTATTAAAGATGGCGGTGGGGAAGCGTATGGTTTTGTGAATAAAAAAACCAATCTATGCCGCTTCCAATTTGATGTAGATGTAGAACAGCGTTTAGTCATTAAAGATATAGGCAACCGTGCCATTACCATTACACTGGCAACCGAGCAAGGTTTTGATCCTGATGTAGTCACACAGTGGCAATCAACAACCGAGTCAGTAGTGAAAGAATTGACTCGCTTAGATTTCGATGTACGTAAGGCTCGTGAAGCGTTTCACTCTAGTTTACCTCATAGCTTCTTGGATAAAGCTTTATTACTACAAATCGAATCAAGCATTCAAGAGCTTACTCAGCTTACTGACGCGATCAAACAAAAAACCGATGAGGCGATGGAACAAGTTCATCGCTTGCAAGAAGCATTTGAGTAATGAGCGATTATCATGCTTGGAATTGATGCTTTAGATATTGCGGTTTTATTAGCCGATGCTGAAATGATTGAAGTGGCCTTACAAGATTTAATGGGCCGATCTCAGTTATTGCCTTTGGTTGAGGAAAATAAAAGTGTTCGAGGGATGGTTAAATCGCAACTTAAACGCTGGAAAAGTAAAGTTGCCGCTAAGGTTGATAACATTCCCCATACCAAAGAAATCAAACAAGAATTGGCGTTATACCAGGAAGTCATTCATTGGAGCGAAGTGGAGTTTATAGCGAAAATTGACACGCTGCTTGAGCAATTACAATCGTGTTCAGAGTTTTATCCTGACGCTAAAAAAATCTTGTCATCCTCCAATGCTAAATTGAACCCCATGTTGCCTCACTATTTTTGTCAGCAGTGGTATAACCGCATTGTAAGTAATGTTCAGAAAATTCAAGAGTCTCAACTGGAACTAGAAAAGCAAGAAGAACTCAAACAGCTACGTAAACGTTTAGAAAATATAAAGAAAATGGAACAACTTTGCCCCAATGAAGATGCTGGAACTATTGCTGGACGAATGTGGGACATGACTAATATCAGCTTATCAAAAAGTGATTGGTCCGTAATGAAAGAGCAGGCCGATTTTTTAAACAAGCATCCAAAGTTAAAAGATATTGCGGAGCAATTAGGTCGAATGGCCAACCAAAAGGATTCTAATGAGCCGCCTAGTTATTGTGAGGGGATTCGTTTTGAAGAAGAAAACTCTCAACAAGCGACTGACGATATTGTTGGTATTCACGAAAGTGATGATTTAAATAAACTACTCCCTAATGAGCTGTTATTTCTTACCTATCCAGAACTCGAAGTAGTGTTTTATAAACACCTGATTGATAAACGCTTGATGAATTACCAGATGGAAGGAAAAGCCCATTCATCGAAGAAAGTCACGGCAATGGAACCTATTCCCGCTAAAGTCGAAAATGATACCGGCCCATTCATTATTTGTGTCGATGCATCTGGCTCAATGCGTGGCTTTCCTGAGCAATGTGTAAAAGCTATTGCCTTTGCGTTAATGCAGATAGCCTTGGCTGAAGACCGTGACTGTTATGTAGTGTTATTTTCTACAGACTACATCACTTATCAACTAACCAAACAAGATGGGCTAAGGGAAGCGAGTGACTTTCTTTCCTATACATTTCATGGTGGTACCGACTTAGAGCCTGCCATTTCAGAAGCAATAAAACAAATGCAAGGAGACAAGTATCAACATGCTGATTTGGTTATTTTGTCTGACTTTATTGCCCCAAAACAATCCAAAGCTATGATCCAGCAAGTTGAAGCACTAAAGCAAAGAAATAACCGTTTCCATGCAATAAGTTTATCAAAGTACGGAAACCCAGAATTGATGAATATCTTTGACCATGTATGGTCTTATATGCCTAGTCTGGGACAAAAATTGGTAAAGCAAAAGTAGGATACTCATCAAAGTTTATTAGCATTTTAGGAAGTTTGGTTGGATTTTTGAGCATTCAAGCTAAAAAGATTAAATTTATTATTGACTCAATCGCTCAGTCCAGTAAAGTAACAAACATTGTTTAAACAGCTGATTCTTTACTGTTTAATAAACTATTTATTAACATGGCAAATGTGATGTTAAAGATGGTGTCTTAACTTTTCATTTAACTGCTAAATGGTTAGGCGCATCGCAAAAGAATTGCGTGCCCTGGTGGTGGAATTGGTAGACACAAGGGATTTAAAATCCCTCGGCGTTCGCGCTGTGCCGGTTCAAGTCCGGCCCGGGGCACCATCTATATCAAAGGCTTACCGATTTCGGTAGGTCTTTTTTATTTCTCATATCTCAAAATTTCTTCTCGTAATCAAATCGAAATATTGCTGTCATTTAACATTCAAATATAACCTAGAGCATAGTGTTTTCATTATCCAAGGAAGATAGAACACAATGAACACTAAGTTATTACCTGTATTATCTGTATTAGCACTCAATCTCTCTGCTTTTCCTAGTTACGCACTTACGATGGATCTGGTCGGGCGTTATCAAACGGGAATTTATGGTGAAGCTGGCGCCGAAATTATCGACTATCATCAAAGTACACAATCAGCTTACGTGGTTAACGGTGCGAAAAACCGCATTGATATTATTAAGTTAGATAACTTATCTTCGGAAGCGATTAAAAATTCGTATACTGCCAACACATTAAAAGCAAACCAATTAACCCTACCTAAAGAAGTGGTCACCGCAAATAATCAAACTATGCAACTAGGTGCGGCTAACTCATTAAGCATCTATGGTGACTGGTTAGCGGTGGCAGCCGCGAATAAAGAGAAACAAGAAAATGGTGCCATTCTTTTCTATCACATTAAAGCTGACCAGCCAAAGCTGATTAAATCCGTTGAAGTTGGCGCTTTACCCGATATGGTGACATTTACTCCAGATGGTTCAAAGGTCGTGGTTGCCAATGAAGGGGAGCCGACGAATGATTACCAGCATGATCCTGTTGGCAGTATTGGCGTGATTGATTTCAATAATAACGGCCCTGTTGATACCGCTGTTTTACTTATGTTTGATAAATTTGAAAAACAAAAAGAACAGCTGATAAAACAAGGATTCAAATACGCGAGTCCAAAAGGACACTCACTAGCACAAGATATTGAGCCAGAATACATTACTGTCAGTGCTGATAGCCGTTATGCTTGGGTTTCCTTACAAGATAATAATGCTTTAGCTAAAGTCGATTTAGAAAAAAGTAATATTGATGCGATTTACCCATTAGGTCTGAAAGATTATGGCTTAGAAAAGAATGGGATTGATGCAAGCGATAAAGATAAGGCGATTAACATCCAACCGTGGCAAGGGGTTTATGGTTTATATCAACCCGATACGATTCATAGTTATACCGTTAACGGAAAGAGTTACATTGTCACGGCTAATGAAGGCGATTCACGAGATTGGTGGTTTGAGGCGAGCGATAAGCAAACCTGTATCGATGCCGGCGGTGAAAAGTATGATGAAGAAGATGGCTGCCTAGCCTACAGTGAAGAAACTCGAGCAGCAAAATTACCGTTAGCTGACAATAACCCAGCAAAACAAAACATGAGTAAACAAGCGCTTGGTCGTCTTAAAGTGACAAAAGCAATGGGGGATGAAAATGCTGACGGTTTGTATGAGAAAGTTGTCAGTTTCGGTGCTCGATCGTTCTCTATTTGGGATGAACAGGGGCTACAAATTTTTGATAGTGGAAATGAGTTTGCCAATGTGATTGCCGAACGTTTTCCAGATACCTTCAACACTAACGAGACTGAAAACAAAATGGACAATCGCTCTGACGATAAAGGCTCAGAGCCTGAAGCGCTTGCAATAGGGGAAATAGATGGCAAGACCTACGCTTTTATAGGCTTAGAGCGTATGGGTGGCATCATGATTTATGATATCAGCCAACCAAATCAATCTAAGTTTGTCGATTATCAGTTGAATCGCGATTTGACCGTTGATTTTGAAATAGACGATTCAACCCAGCCAATCACTTTAAAAGGTGATTATGAAAAAGCGGGGGATTTAGCGCCAGAAGGTATGCGTTTTATAAGTAAGCAAAAAAGCCCAACCAATCAAGCATTGTTACTGGTAGCAAATGAGGTAAGTGGTAGTGTGTCAGTCTATCAACTCAAATAAAGCGACCTAGAGACCAAATACTTAAATACCTGATTATAAGAGTAAGCCTTGTTGAGATAACAAGGCTTTTTTAGCTATCTAATTTGCTTTTTAACTATTTAATTTGAAAAATAACAAAAAGTGACCAAATATGAATAGAGTGAAATATATCCAACTAAACTAAGGCATTAATCTCTTTTAAAAAGACGCGTTAAAAGTCATGGTTATGTCAAATTCACTACAAATAGAAAATTTATATAATACCGATAAGTAATTGATATAAAAGGATTGTCATATAATTGCAATACAGTTGTACGCTCGAAAGTATTTGCACGGATATGTGAACTGGTTCAAAATTATCGTTTAGTGAGTAACTGGTAAGAGTTCTTCTAACATCTTATAGGGCAAAGACTGAACATGAAAGTCGTTGATATTATCAAGCACAAAACAGATTCTTTAGCGAAACATCAATTTGAATTAAAAGATTTGATGTCGCCAGTATTGAGAGAATACTGGGCTGATTTTATTAATCGTGCGAATTCTCAACAAATATTTCCTTGGCTGAAAGATCATCAAACACCCGCTGTTAATGAAGAAGTCGTACCTACTGTTGTTCCTGAAATAGAAATGTCACCGGAAGCAGAAGCCTTGTATCTTGAGTTAAGTGAAAAGATTGACCAAGAAATTCATGTAGGTGACTGGATGTCAGTTGATCAAGATCGCATTAACGCTTTTGGCCAAATCACCGAAGACATGCAATGGATTCATACTGATGCCGATCGTGCGGCAACAGAATCACCTTTTAAAACGACTATCGCACACGGTTTTTTAACGTTATCTTTATTGTCTCGTTTAACCGATAGTGTTGATGAGGAAAACCCGCCATTTCCAACCGCTAAAATGACAGTTAATGTTGGACTGAATGAAGTTCGCTTTCCTTATCCCGTTAAAGCTGGCAATAAGATCCGTGCTCGTAGCAAGCTTTTGAAAGTGACACCAATCAAACGTGGTTTAGAAATCGAACGTGAAGTAAAAGTTGAAATCGATGGTGTAAGACGACCAGGTTGTGTCGTCGTATCGGTGATCCGTCTTTACTTTTGATTCAGATTTATTATATAGAATAGCGCCGATAATATGGGCGCTATTTTTATTTAGAGAGGTTAATATGGCACGTACCGCCGCGGCACTGCACATCTTAGTTAAGCATGAGTCTCAAGCAAAAGACATTCTACAGCAGCTTAAGAAAGGCGCTAAGTTTCAAGCATTAGCTAAGAAGTACTCAACATGTCCATCGGGCAAAAAGGGGGGTGATCTAGGGGAGTTCCCTAAAGGTGCAATGGTTCCTGCTTTCGATAAAGTCTGTTTTAGCGGAGAGTTAATTACACCTCATTTAGTTAAAACTAAATTTGGCTGGCACGTCGTAAAAGTACTTTATCGCACTTAATTATTCGATAGTTAAACAATAAAAAAGCGTTCACTCCAAAGTTGAAGTGAACGCTTTTTTGTATCTGAAGCAGAGAGCTTACGCTGCTGGGATCATTGGTTCAGGCATGCCAAGGAAATATCCTTGATACATATCGATACTTAATGCTTGCATGGTATCTAGCTGTTGTTGAGTCTCAACGCCTTCAATAACGGTTTGAGCATCGTAAGCCTTGGCGATAGCCATTGCTTCTAGGAGGTTGTCTTGTTTGCCTTTCATGTATTGCTCTAAAAGCATTCGATCAATTTTAACAATACTCGGGTTAATAAGATCAACACGTTCGCTATTTGAATATTCCGAACCGAAGTCATCAATCGCAATATCAAACCCATGCTCATACATCTTGTTAACAGATGCCTTCAGTTGTTTAATATTTTCACAATGAAACTCAAGTAATTCGAGTACGATTTGATTTGAGCAAAGATTAAGCTTGTTAAGCTCTTTTAGAAAACAAACTTCATGCGGGCAATAGGATTCTAAAGCTTTAAAACTATTAGGTAAGAAGTTTAAAAATAACTTAATTTTTTTATGTTGGGAATCAACAAAATTATTGATGTGTAGAATTCGACTAATAAGGTCTATTGCGCTTTTTTCATCTTGATCTTGGTTATCATCTGAAAAGTAGTCGCCAGGGCAGATGTGTTCACCAGATTCGCTTTTCATTCTTAGCAATGCTTCAACACCAACAATCGTATTTTCTTGATTAAAAATAGGCTGAAAAACAGTACTCAATATTAAGTTCTTATATCGTGCAAAATGATTACCACGCTCGTCTTTAATAAAATACATGTCGAATTTTTTTGACATTGATTCAGGTGCTCAATTACTACTAAAAATTGTGTTTAAGATACCAAATACAAGCAATATCAGCTATCTATTTAATATGAGAAAAACGTTTTTTTAACTCAGATCAATATTGATTTTTAGAGATAAAATCAATTGTTTGAGGAATGTTTCGCTTATGTTATCGTTCATCAAAAAAATCTTTGTCACGTATATACTTACTCATTAAATGATAAGAAAATGGTCTGATTAACCAACTCAATAATGAACGACCTAACCGTAAAATTGTCGGGGTATTTTCATAAACACGTCCATTGTATAACCACAACATTTTTCCTACATGCCAATACATAAATGGAATAGGAGGTAGAAAGGTGACGATATCAATATCACAGCAGACACGAAATGTTCTTCTTGTTAATTGATAACGTCGTCGAAACCGCCACCCTCCGATGGCAGGCTGACCAAAGGTCACTACACGTTTTATGATATTCGGGTGCTTTGTCTCTAAATAATCGGCAAACACTAATCCAATAGCACCGCCAGAAGAGTGCCCGGTAATACTAATTCTTTTACCTTCCTCTATCAGCGGGGTCAGTATCGTCTCTAAACGGGTATAAACAGAGTCACCTAATCTATCGTCACGATGAGATGGTATGCTTTCTTGGTGTAATAAATAATAAAAGCCAGCATGTATGGAATATGGCAACCCTAAGGTAGGAAGACAAGATTTATGCCACATTGCAAAGTTTAACAGCCAGTCACTTATGCTATGCGAGCCTTTAATAACAACAATCACTTCTTCTTTATCTTTACACCACAATACACGGATTAAGGTTTTTCCTTTGGCGTTATAGATGATGCGTTGGCCATTGGGATCAAAACCATACCGTGTTTGCTTAAAAACTCTAGGGTAGGCCAATTGGCAAAGGATGGCATAACGTTCGTACTGGTAGCGTTTGAGTGTCTTCAAATATAAAAATCATGGTTATTAAAGTAATCACTACCATGCCAAACAATGATTAAGGAATTATGACTTCGAACTCTTTTTTGTTGCTGATGCTTTGCTCGGTAGTAAGGTATCGAGCCAACGTAGAACTTTCTCTTTTCTTAGCCATAGTAATAATAAGGATCCACCAATATAAAGGCTTGGTTCTAAAATTTCTGATTTAACCGACCAGTAAAAGTGAATTGGCGCGAGTATGGTGACGAGATATACCCAATTGTGTAATTGTTGCCATTTTCTGCCCATTTTACGTTGCACCGCTTGTGTGGAAGTGATGGTTAATAACAACAAGATAATCCAAATTACCGCACCTAGAACGAGGTAAGGACGTTTAATGATTTCACTACCGATTAATTGCCATTGTAAAGCCAAATCCAACCAAGCAAATGCCGTTAAGTGAATGACTGCCCAAGCGAAGCTATAAACACCTAACAAGCGCCGCACTCTAATTAACGGACCTTGTTTGATTTTTTTCGCTAATGGTGAAATGAGTAGTGTAATTAACAGGGTATTAAGTGCTGCTTTACCGGTAAAGTGAATAATCGGCTGAACAGGGTCTGCCCCTAAGTGCCCATTAATCACGGCAAAGGCCAACCAAGTAAATGAAAATATTTGGGTTAAATGTATGAATACTTTTAGCCCAATAATGTGCTTTGGCTTTAAAGGCATTAATAATTTCGCTTTAGGTCTAGATCTTTATACAACGAGGCAACTTGCTCACCATAACCGTTAAACATCAAGGTTTCTTGTCGAACGGAACTAAATACACTGCCTTCACCAATAAATCGTTCACTTGCTTGACTCCACCTAGGGTGGTCGACATTTGGATTCACATTGGCATAAAAACCATACTCATCAGGAGCAAGTAAATTCCAAGTAGTCGGTGGTTGTTTTTCAAGTAAATGGATTTTGACAATCGACTTAATCCCTTTAAAACCGTACTTCCAAGGTACAATAAGTCGTAATGGAGCACCATTTTGTGGCGCAAGAGTTTTACCATATAAACCAACCGTCATTAAGGTCAGTGGATTCATGGCTTCTGCCATGGTTAAACCTTCTACGTACGGGTAGTCAATACTTGAAAAACCACGTTGACCAGGCATTTGTTCAGGATCGTAAAGCGTTTCAAATGCGACATATTTGGCTTTACTGGTAGGTTGAACCAATTTCAATAGTGACGCTAATGTAAAACCTAACCATGGAACATTCATCGACCATGCCTCTACACAGCGGTGGCGGTAGATACGTTCTTCAATCTCCATATTCTTCATCACATCAGCCATATCAAGTTTTACCGATTTGGCGACTTCACCTGTAATTTCTATCGTCCAAGGCGTGGTTTTGAAATTCTTTGCTTGCTCTGCGGGTTCGCCTTTACCTGTACCAAACTCATAGAAATTATTATAAGTCAGGACCTTATTTTCTGGTGTCAGTGACAATCCTTTTGTTGAATACTTCGACACCGCGCCTTCTAACGTAGTTCTTGAATCTTTCGCAGTGAGTTTTTCATTTGATGAACTGAATACATCAAATAAATTAGCATGAGCCTGAGATGCAAAAGGGGCTACTGCTGCGGCAATACCTAGTTTTTTAACAATATCTCTACGCTGTTTATAAATAGACTCTGGTGTAGCCTTATTTTCACTTAAAACCCAAGATGGACGTGATTTAATCAACATAAAATAGTCCTTATTGAAGACGATGATAGAGATATACTTTTATAAGACCGTAATACTGTTCAATTAATTTCAAATATAAATACTGAATGTATCTTAAATGATTAATGGGTTTGCACTTACACTTCTTGACAAAATTTTTGTTACATAAAAGTAACCGTTAATTTATATTTATAATTCCTTAAATTTCTAATGGTTGTCACAATGTATACAACATGGTCAAAAAAAATTGAACAAGTTGTACATAGCTATAATCTTATTAGCAAAATTAACCATTGGATCTCTGCTCTAGTCATTATTGGCTTATTTGCTGCTGGTCTATGGATGGTTGATTTAAGTTATTACAGTACTTGGTATCAAGATGCGCCACATTGGCATAAATCAGTCGGTTTATTACTCGCGGTTTATACTGTGTTTCGGGTGATTTGGCGCTTATTTACTCATTCACCAGAAATAGAAGGGACTTCATTTGAAAAAATTTCAGCGAAAATTGCTCACTTGTTAATGTATGCGTTATTGTTTGGAATTTTTATTTCAGGTTATCTCATTTCTACTTCTGATGGCCGTGGCATTGATATTTTTGATTGGTACACAGTGCCATCACTCGGCGCACTATTTGAAGACCAATCGGATATTGCAGGTCTGCTACATTATTACTTTGCATGTATCTTGATAGGTTTAACATCCATACATGCGATTGCAGCACTAAAACATCACTTTGTTAATAAAGACAATACGTTACGAAAAATGACAGGAGCGACAAAATGATCAAAATGGAAATGAAAAAATGGCTAACAACTGCTGGTTTATGTGCCACTATGGTACTACCTATGGGGGCAATTGCAGCGGATTACCAAATTGATACTAAAGGCGCACATGCCTCAGTAAATTTTCGTGTAAGCCACTTAGGTTATAGCTTCACACAAGGTCGTTTTAATGATTTTGAAGGTACCTTTTCTTACGATCCAACCAATGTTGAAGCTTCAAAAGTGAATGTTGTCGTTAATACTAGCAGCATTGATTCAAATCATGCTGATCGTGACAAACACATTCGTAGCGATGATCTTTTAAATGTGAGTAAATTCCCTGAAGCGACATTTACGAGTACTAAAGTAACTGATAAAGGCAACGGCAAATTAGCGGTTGATGGTAATTTACAATTACATGGTAAAACGGTTCCAGTAACGATTGATGCTGAATTTATCGGTGCAGGTAAAGACCCATGGGGTGGTGAACGTGCAGGTTTTAAAGGTACTACTCGTCTAGAAGTAAAAGACTTTGGTATTAAAGAAATGGCAGGGGCAACTTACGTAGATTTAGACCTTTATGTTGAAGGTGTTAAGCAGTAACGGTTAAAACGTATACTTACCCATATAACAAAGGCTCGCTAATTAAATTAGTGAGCCTTTTTTCTTTTATTTGACACCATGGCTTTTTTTCCAACGTAACTTTAATGTTTAGTCGTAAAAAGCCTTGTTATAAAATCTTTATTGTAATAAAAAAGCTTAGTCGTAAATTGTCGGGATAGGCTGACGCTTATGTTGCGTCGATTTATAAATTCCAACTAAACGCTCAATCACTTCTTGCGTTACTGGTTTACCTTCTAAGAAATCATCAATTTGGTCATAGGTTAGGTTTAACGCATCTTCATCAGCCTTTTGTGGAGCAAGTTCTTCAAGATCGGCTGTTGGTACTTTATTCACTAATATCTCAGGCGCACCAAGTTCAGCCGCCACTTGACGCACTTGGCGTTTGCTTAAACCAAACAGTGGCGCCAAATCACACGCACCGTCGCCAAATTTAGTATAAAAACCCGTAATATTTTCTGCAGAGTGGTCTGTGCCTAACACTAGGCCACCAACATAACCGGCCACTTCATATTGAGCCACCATACGGGCACGAGCTTTAACATTACCTTTCACAAAGTCGACTTTTGCCGGATCGCTTGGTAGTAACCCTGTACCATTTAGTGCTTCATGGCTTGCGGCGTGCAGCCCATCAACACCGGCCTTGATATTCACCGAAATAGAGTGAGTCGGTTGAATAAATGACAGTGCCACTTGAGCTTCATCTTCGTCTTTCTGATCACCATAAGGTAGGCGTACTGCGATAAATTGGTAGTCAGTTGTATTGTTTTCTGTATTCAGTTGATTTACCGCTAACTGAGCAAGGCGACCACAGGTAGTGGAATCTACACCGCCACTAATACCGAGAATTAATGATTTACAGCCAGATTGCTGCAATTTTTTCTTGATAAAAGAAACTCGGCGAGTAATTTCAAATTGAGCATCGATAATGGGTAGGACTTGCATTTCTTGACGAATGAGTTGCTCCATGAGAATTCCTTATTGTGCAGCAAAAAAATTATAAATTAAACTGTGATTGCCATCATATAACTATCCCCAATTGACCTCAAGGAGTGAGTCTAGTCCATACCCAAGTAACTTCAGTGTATACCTTTATCTCGTTTCACTGTATGACTAACAATGGTAATCTTGTACTTATTTTGTATCGACTGAGGAACTTCTGCTTCGTGAATATTGCAATTTTTGGTAGTGCATTTAATCCGCCAAGCTTAGGGCACAAAAGTGTACTAGAAAGACTCAAGCATTATGATTTGGTTTTGTTAGTGCCAAGTATTGCTCACGCATGGGGAAAAGACATGCTCGAGTATTCCGCTCGCTGCGAGATGGTTGAAGCTTTTATTCGAGATGCTAAGCTAGACAATTTAAAAATAAGTAATATTGAAGCGGAGATTTTGCAATCAAATGGAGAGGGACAAGGGATCTCAGTAACGACCTATGCAGTAATGACGGCGTTGCAAGAACGCTACCCACAAAGTCAGCTTACCTTTGTTCTCGGCCCCGATAACTTTCTAAACTTTGGTCAATTTTATAAAGCGGATGAAATTACAACCAAATGGTCAATATTGGCTTGCCCTGAAACATTACCGGTTCGTAGTACTCAGATCAGACAGCGTCTTGCCAATCATCAATCGATTAACGATCTGATTACGCCCTCAGTTGAGGCATATATTCAAGAGCATAAACTTTATAATTCAAAAGATGCGCTATGAACTCAACGATGTATTGGCAATGGTCAAACACAATTGTTCAGCCTGCTGGGTATTTGCCGAAAACACCTCATCAATAATACGTTCTGTTTTAATGCCTGATGCACGAAGTTTGAATGCTTGTCTTACTTTTAATGCCATTTGCAGTGAAGCGTGATCAATACTCGGTATCTTAGTAGCATTTTCTAGTGTTAACACGGAATCATCTAGCTGAGGGCTCAGTTTTTCAAGTTCAAAATCTACGATTTCCAGCCATTTTTTCTGCTCATTTTGGCTTGGGTCGAAAGGGGATTGGCTTAAGGTATCTAGCAAAACATTGAGTAATGCTGAGCGTTGAACCAAACCCGCTTGGTGGGGGTAGTTCTTGGTTGAACGTACCGATACTTCTATTTCAATCAATGAACAGTTTGGAAAATAGGTTAGGGAGTTTAAACAGTCAAAAGGCAACCAGAAAGTATCGCCCGCATTCATCACATATTCCGTTTTCCCTAAGCGCACAGAAACAAGGCCACTTAAAACAGAAATTAACTTATGCTTTATCGTCTTTTTACGTGCGGTTATGTGTAAGAAAGGATATTGATATATCTGGTGAGCGATTAAATAGTTCATGAGCCATTTTTTAACGATTAAAATTTAGCGTTAAGATACCGTTTTATAGTCACCTTTCCAATCACTTTAATCCCTATCGTTCTTGTTTTAGCACAATAAAATTAAGGGTTTTGTTAAACTTGAACATTCATCTATTCACTAATTTAACGAATTCAGGTAATTTACGCATCCCAATTGGTTTTGCTTTGAGATTGCTCCTGTCTATTTGGAGCATATCATCGTAAAATTACCCGTTTATTCATAACTGCAGTAAATTAATGAGCATTGATAACGATCCATACAAAGAAATTCGTCCTTATAATGATGATGAAATCCCAGCGGCTCTTGAGCGTCTAATTAATGATGATAGCTTCATTAATGCGATCATCAAATATCGTTTTTCTCATAAGCCGGCCTGGTTTAAAAAGCTGGTTTCTCCTGCGATAAAAGTCTATCTAAAGATCAAATGGTCAAAACTCAAAACCGTTGATGATATTCAACGTGAAGTTGAGCTTTACATGGGTTCAACCTTAAATAAGACGACCAATGGCGTAACGTACTCAGGTCTAGAAAAGCTCGACCCTGAGCAAGCTTATCTGTTTGTTTCTAATCACCGTGATATTGCCATGGACCCAGCATTAGTTAACTGGGGCCTTTATAATAATGGACATAAAACCGTTCGCATCGCGATTGGTGATAACTTATTAAAAATGCCTTGTGCGACAGAGATGATGAAGCTAAATAAAAGCTTTATCGTAAAACGCTCAATTAAAGCACCGCGTGAAATGATGAAAGCGTTAGGTCTACTGTCTTCTTATATTAAACATTCACTAGAAACGCAGAATTCTATTTGGATTGCTCAACGAGAAGGTCGAGCCAAAGACGGTAATGACATGACAGAACCGGCTATTTTGAAGATGTTTCATGTAGAAGGACGTCGCCAAAAAATTGCATTTCCTGATTACATTAAATCACTCAAAATTGTTCCGGTTTCTATTTCGTATGAAAATGATCCTTGTGATATCGACAAAGCCAAAGAACTTTATGAAATCGAAATGAATGGTAAATACGAAAAAACAGAATTTGAAGATATTGCCAGTATTGTTAAAGGTATTATTGGTGAAAAAGGGCGTGTACATGTTAGCTTTGGTGATGTGATCACCGATGACTTTGAAACATCTGATGAACTTGCCAAAGAATTAGATCGTCAAATTCATACACTGTATCGTTTGTACCCAGTAAATTTATTAGCTGCAGGTAAGCAAAGCGATACCATCACAGAAGAAGTTGAAGCTAACTTTGCTAAAAAATTAAAAGCGTTACCGGCTGGTGCTCAAGAAAAATTGGTCGCGATGTATGCTAATCCGGTTACCAAGAAAAACGAAGTCGAGCAACTAGTAGAATAACCGACGACTAAAACCCAGTTACAAAAAAGCAACTGATTGATTCAGTTGCTTTTTTATTACCTAAGGAGTAGGTCGAATTATTGATTCAAAGAACGACTTTGTAGTTCAAAAATTAACTTTTCAGCGCTACATTCAAACTGAATGCGAGCGGTCAGTTGCGTGGCATCATCGGCAACATTTTCAATGTCACTTTGATAGTTTGAATTCACACGCTCAGCAAGTTGAAGATAAGGTTGTAGTTGAGCCATTAATGTCTCTTTACCTTGAGCCAAAATGGTTACTTCAGCAACATCATCACCTTCTTTGATGATGAATCCCATTTCCGCACTACAACCACAAGCTTCGCATACTTCATTTTCTGCACTTACTTCTAACTCTGTTTCTGTTGTCATATGTTTATCCTCGTACAAAAACTGTGGGTACTTTACGCCTGATTTTAGATTAAAACCAGAAAAAAGCATTGAGCTAAAACAAACCCACAGTATATTACCGCTAGTGACTAAGCTGGCATGATGACAGGAAACTCATGTTGAGGATGTTTTGATAGGAGTATTTTTTGTCCATAAACTTGCTCTATATTCGATGCAGTCAAAGTATGCCAAGCATTGCCATCACTTATAATGTCACCTTGATCGAGTAGTAAAATTCTATCTGCATATTGGGCTGCTAAGTTTAAATCATGCAACACCACCACAACCGCCGTACCCGTTTTAGCCATCTCTTTAACTAACTGCAATGTATTGTGCTGATGTGCTAAGTCGAGCGCGGAAGTGGGTTCATCTAACATAAAAATGCGATTAGATTGAGCATAATGAAGCTGAGTTAATACTCGTGCTATGTGTACTCGTTGCTTTTCACCGCCAGATAATTGAGGGTAAAGCTGTTTGGCCATAGTGAGTATGCCTACTTGCTTCATTTTTTCTCTAGCTATAATACTGATCTCAGCTTTAGAAACATTTAGTGGTAAACCGCCTAACTCAACGACTTCTTCAACTAAAAAAGGAAATGATAGGGTGCTGTGTTGAGGTAATATACCCAAGTGACGTGCAAGCTGCTGTTTATCCCAACTTTCTGCAGGCTTACCAAAATATTTCAAACTGGCATTTGAATTCGTTTGTTGTGAGAGTGATGCTTCTCCACATAATAACTTTAATAAACTGCTTTTTCCTGTGCCGTTAGGACCAAGTAAAGCCGTGACTTCTCCTAGGCGAATATCTAAGCTGACATCATTTAAAATCTGCTTCTTTCTGTATTGTAGGGTGAGGTGCTGTGCTTTTATGGCGATTTCATACTGCATATTTTGAACCTGCATTAGATAAAACGTCCCTTTTGCCTAAATAGAAGATACAGAAAGAAAGGGGCCCCTACGAGAGCGGTAACAATACCGACAGGCAGCTCCGCTGGCATCACCGCCACTCGTGCAAACATATCCGCAAGGGTTAACAGTAAAGCACCTAACAAAATAGAAACAGGGAGTAAGGTACGGTGATCCGGCCCAACCAACATTCTACCTAGGTGCGGAATTACGAGCCCCACAAAACCTATCATGCCGCTTAAGCTAACTGTCACACCAACACCGACTGCCGTGAGTAAGATCAAACGACGCTTGAGAGATTGAATCGGTACGCCAAGATGTTTAGCTTCCGATTCACCTAGCAATAAGGCATTTAAAGCCGGGGCTTGTTTAATAAATAGAAACGATAATAGCGCCAATGTTACGCTAGCTAGAGTAATACTAGGCCAGGTTGCACCTGCTAATGAACCCATAGACCATAAAGAGAGATCTCTTAACATTTGGTCATCAGCAATAAAATTTAAATAACCAATCGCAGCTCCCGATAAGGCGCTAATAGCAACACCTGCTAATAGCATAATGGTAACGGATGTTCCTAAGTTACTCGTGCCCAGCTTATAAACAATAATTGTCGTTAAAGCACCCCCAAGAAAAGCAAATATCGGAACCGCAGCGAAATTCATAAAATTAGGGTAGAAGCTTGTTATGTTAGAAAATAACACAATCGCAAGTGCAGCACCTAAGGCGGCACCTGCGGACACACCGATTATGCCAGGTTCAGCAAGTGGGTTACGAAATAGACCTTGCATCACCGCTCCGCATAACCCTAAAATCCCACCAACCAACAAGCATAGTAATGTTCTTGGCAAGCGAACTTGATGAATAATTAAAGCGACATGTTGGGGGAGATCTGCATTTGATGGCAGAAAACTCATGATGCTGTGAGTCAAGCTAATCTGCATAGGCCCAACGGCTATCGACACCAGGCTTGTGATAATCGTAAGACTAGCAAACAGTAATAAAATAATGGGTAGGGAAGCTTGTCTTAACATATTTAACTTATTCGCTTGGGTAAATTAAAGGCTGAATACGCTCAGCTTCAGATAATGTTTTTAAGCCCACACCGCCAACTAATGCCTTACCATCAATTGAAATGATGTTATGAGCTTTTCCTGCTGGGGTTGCCGCTAACATAGGCATTTTTTTTAAAATCGCTTCCGCGCCCCCTAAGTCATCTAAGCTACGACCACTAATTAAAATAACATCAGGTTGCATCTCAATCATCGATTCAAGTGAAATCGGCTTGTATGAATCGAGAGATGCTGCGGCAGGGTTGATAGCACCAATCATTTCAATTAAAGCATTTGGTGTTGTATGGTTGCCGGCTACATTTGCAGGTCGCCCATCATGGATAAGTAAGAACATCACTTTCTTTTTATTTTGTGGTTGATGAGACTGTAAAGTGACAACTTGTTTATCCACATTTTGCTTAATACTGGCGGCTTGTTGCTGCTTTCCGGTAATGTGCGCAATTTGATCAATACGCTTATCTAATCCTTCAATTGTCGTTTCGTTATTGACAACCTCTACCGAAATACCAGCTTGTTTTAGTGTATTGAGAGTCGAATCTGGGCCCATTTCATCCGAACCTATTAATAGGCTTGGTTGTAGCGCCATCAAACCTTCAGTAGAGAGTTGACGGTGGTAACCCACTACCGGTAATGATTTTCCACTAGGCTGATCACTGGTCACATCAATCGCTATTAATTGCTCTTCCGCACCCAATGCTTCAATAATTTCAGTTACGGCAGAACCTGCACTAATAATACGTTCAGTTTTGCTATCAGTATTAGAATCCACAGTATTAGAAGCTAAAGCATTAGCAGAAAAGCTTGCAATAACTGACAATAAAACCGTTAACGACTTCTTATTGTTATTTAACATTGGTTGGTTCCTCCATGAGAATTTGAGTGGCTGAGATGTTTTGCTGTTGAAGGAAGCCAAATAACTTCACTATATGTTGTATTTCAGCGTGCTTATCCGCGGCAATAATCACTTCTTTTTTAGGATCTTGCGTAACGGTAGTCGTTAAAGACTTTTGAAATTCTTCCCAATTAGGAGAAGCTTTCCCATCAATCGCCCAGTAGGGTGGCTGGTTTAATATATTGATTGTGATGGATTGTTTCTCGACAACTTTCGTTTCACCTGATTCCGTTGATGGGAGTTGCACTTCTAATGAACTCAACTTAACGGAAGCGGTTAGCATTAAAAAAACCATCACAATAAAAATAATATCGAGAAGCGGGGTTAAATCTGGGGTAATAGGAGATGAGTAAATAGCTGTATTTGAACGAATCATTTTTCAACCTGCGTTTCTGTTGAGGTTAAATGACTAGACGTTATTGATGGTGCTTTTACAGAGGGCAACATATCGACACCTTCAATCCATAAATTGACTTGATTCATCGCATGTTCAAGTTTGCTAATAAGCTGCTCTGACCATAAAGTGAAAAGCTGCGCGCTAACAATTGCCGGTAGAGCGATAATTAAACCTGCCGCTGTAGTGCGCATCGCAATACCTAAACCATCAGCAAGATCGTTTGGCGTAATATTGCCAGAACTCGCCGCCACACCTTTAAACATATCAATGAGTCCCAAAACGGTGCCTAACAGGCCGATTAATGGGCTGATAACACCGATAAGAGAGAGGATCTTTAAACCGCTTTGTAACTGATGACGCTTTTCTTGTAGCCAAATCCCTGCGACATCTTCACGCAATGACTTAGATAAAGAAGATTGACGAAGAAGTAATGAAACGCCTTGATAAATCACAGCATGACGTTGAACAAAAATATCTGCTAAATGTTGAACCTTTGCCGTTTCTGATGACTTAATTGCAGATAATGAATTTGATATTTGAGCTCGTCCAACCGAGTGATTAAAGACCACATGAATTAAACGCTCGACAATAATAATCAAGGTAAGCAAAGAACAAATCATAAGCGGCCAAGCCATTAAGCCAAGCAACTGTTCTATTTGAGAAATAAATATCATTGATTAATCCAACTTGAAACGAATAGGAACCTGTACTCGATGTGCGATCGAAGTACCATTGATTTTACGTGGTGAAAACTTCCACTTTTTTATTGCCTCTAGAGCAGCTTGATCAAGCATCGATGCACCAGAGGAAGACAATAAGTTTTGCTTAATTTGTTGACCATTTTCATCGAGCCAAATTTCATACATAGCCGTGCCTTCAATGCCTCGGCGCTGAGCTAACCTAGGGTAACGAGGCTTTGTTGGCGGAGCTAAAAAGCTTGGTTGTTCAATGAGAATTGGCTTTTCACTTACGCCTTGCTTTGCCGAGCTTGCAGGGGAGGCTTGAGCGGAAAGTTCTTTTTCGATAACGGGTTCAACTTGAGCCTTTGGCTGAGGCTTATCTATTGATGGATCTTTTACAACGGAGCGTTTTGATACCAGATTTTTCTCTATTTCTTTTTTAGCAACTGTTTGTTTTTCGATAGCGTTTTTCTTTTTAACAGGCTTTTTATTTACTACAGGCTGCACCGCTTTAGAGGGAGGTGGTATAGGCTCAGTTTTTTCAGAAGATGACTTTAAGTTCGTCGATTCAGTTGGCTTTATCTCAGATTTGTTTGATGTAGAAGGTGATGGGACCTTAACAAACTGAAGTGAAATTGTGCTCGCTTGAGTACCAACAGGCATGGCAAAAGCTTTTTGCTCATCAAATTGACTGACTAATGCAGCATGAGCGCCAAAAGAAATAATTGCAGCACAAGTATAACGACGAACGTTCACATCAAATCCTTTAGAACATAAACTTAACTTTCAACGATTATTGATCACAATCTAAATAATATCAATTATCAATTGCATTCTCATTAATGTAAAATTATGATTCTGCTCACCTGCTTAATATGAAGACAAAAAGAGTAATTACCAATGGATAGGGATGTACTAAAACAAAGAGTTAGAGAACTTCTAGACAAAGATGACAGCACTTTACCTGCTACCTTAGCTCAACACTTAGGGGTGAGTGAAGGCGAAATAGTCTGTGCATTTCCAAAAGACATGGCCGTTATCGTACCCGGTGAACATGCT
Organism: Vibrio sp.; assembly: GCF_048266485.1. Classification (GTDB taxonomy): domain Bacteria; phylum Pseudomonadota; class Gammaproteobacteria; order Enterobacterales; family Vibrionaceae; genus Vibrio. The sequence goes on from NZ_JBLWZK010000001.1 coordinate 345,783, forward strand.
CAAACAATGCTAGAAACTATAGTTGGTTGGGGGCCAGTGACAACTATAATCCATTCCTTTGGTTCTATCTTTGAAGTGAAAGCACCATTCCCCAAAGGTAAAAACGCTCATGGTTACTATAATTTAATGGGAAAACCTGGTGAGTTACAGGGTCACTTAAGATTAAACCTTATCGAGAAAGTTGCTCTTGTCTCAAAACCTTTCAGAGGAAAGGAGAGCTATTACTTCGGTTTTTTTGACTCATTAGGAAATAGCATTTTTAAAATTTATTTAGGTCGAGATCAGAAACGCGTTTTATTTGCAGATCAAGTAGAGAAATTTAAACAAATTCAAATTGAATTGAGCCAATAAGGGGACATTATGGAAAGTCAAACCATTCAAGCGAAAGTAATAAAGCAAGAAAGATTACAAAATAGATTAGGTCCAGAAATTCAAGAGTTTCGCTCAGAGAGAAAAACCATCCAGTTAGCAACGGTTGATGAAACAGGTAAACCTAACGTGAGTTATGCACCTTTTGTGGTAAATGGCGATGGATACTTTGTACTTATTTCTGAAATTGCTCGTCATGCTAGAAACCTTACCGCAAACCCTCAAGTGTCTTTAATGTTGATTGAAGACGAAGATAGATCTAAGCAATTATTTGCTCGTAAGAGACTAACATTTGATGCGGTTGCAAGTATTGTTGAGCGAGACTCAAAACAATGGCAACAAGTGACAGAAGAATTAGAACAACGATTTGGTGAAATAGTGAAAGGCTTAAGCCAATTAGAAGATTTTAAACTTTTTTGTTTAAAACCTATACAAGGCCTGTTTGTTAAAGGGTTTGGTCAGGCCTTCCAAGTTTCAGGTGACGATCTTATTGGTGTCGTACATTTAGAACAAGGCCATAAAAAGGTCAGTAACCAATAATAAATAATAATTGTGTACTAGCAACGATATATTTGAGATTAATAGAAAAAGGGGTAAGTCCAACGACTTACCCCTTTTGGTGTTTGCAAGCAAAGGTAACACCCGTTTCCCATCAAGTGGGATTTATACCAGCACTAGTGCCGACATTATTGTCCTTTCATTATAACCACAAACATTTTATCCGCGCTTGTAATAATTGAGTTATTAGACTTCATTCTAAATCTGCGTAAGAAGCGATGAAACAATGCTTTCTGTTATTAACTCTTCATACATCTATGCTTGGCAATTCGGGGCTGATGCGTTGTATCTAGGTAAAGCTTTAATCTCATCACCTAGATCTTGTATTCGAGTGTTATGAGAAGGGTGAGTTGACAACAATTCAGGAGGTTGATTTCCACCGGATGCCTTTGCCATATTCTTCCATAGTTGAATGCTTTGTTGCGGATCGAATCCAGCTTTGGCCATCAGATCAATACCCATAATATCGGCTTCCGTTTCTTGGCTTCGCCCATAAGGTAAATTAATGCCGTATTCCACGCCCAAGCCTAAAGCGCTCATCATCATTTCTTTGTATTCCGTACCGGCTAAGGCAAAATCGGTAATTTGCAATCCAGTGCTGGTTATTTGGCTACGTGACATACGTTCATTACCATGATTAGCAATTACATGCGCCACTTCATGCCCTAAGACTGTTGCCAGTTGATCTTGGTTAGTTGCTACATTAAGTAGACCAGTATAAACACCGATTTTGCCACCAGGCAGGGCGAATGCGTTAACTTGGTCAGAATCAAACACCACCACTTCCCATTGTTCAAAACTTGCTTGCTTAGGCACTTGCTTGGTAATTGCATTAGCCACACAAGTCACATAAGCATTGACCTTGGCATCCTTACTGACTTTCTCTTTTTGTTTCATTTGCTCAAAAGATTGTGCGCCTAATTGAGACATTTCACTATCTGAAAATAGAATCACCTGACTTCTACCTGTGGGAGAAGAAGTACAAGCAGACAAACCCATCATGATTAATCCACTTAACGTGACTTTCTTTAATCGTGGTGAAAGCATGTTCATAATAATTCCTGATCTAACAATATTGAGTTAACTTTAAAACACATTATCTATAACAGCAATTGCTCAAATGTACGATAAGGCTGACATCAAAATGAGAGTGGCGTCTTCATATTGAGAAGTGAGATCTTGCACTTAGTTATTGATAAGAATATTGTTACGAGCTCAGTGTTATTGAATATAGGGATCACCATGATTTGGAAAAAAGACGTCACTTTAGAACGTTTAAATGCAACGTCTCGCAATACCTTAATGGAGCATCTTAATATTGAGTATGTTGAGATCACAGATAATAGTATTTCAGCGACCATGCCGGTATCATGTATCACTCACCAACCAATGGGGTTATTGCACGGTGGCGCATCGGTTGTATTAGCTGAAACACTCGGCTCTCTGGCTGCCAATATGTGTGTGGATGATAATGCTTACTGCGTCGGTCTCGATATTAACGCCAACCATATTCGAGCAAAGCGTAACGGAGTAGTGACAGGAAAAACTTGGCCAATTCATATCGGAGTATCTACTCAGGTATGGCAAATTGAAATTGTTGATGAAGAACAGCGTCTACTATGTACGAGCCGAATTACAATGGCCGTTAAAACTCGAAAAAGTAGTTAAAAGCCGAAAATGATCATTGAATTCACACAAGGCAAAATCATTGCTAACCAACACGAAATTGTGGTGCGTTTAAGTCAAATGGCAAGTGTCACGATGCAATGTCAAACTGAAGCGCTGCAACTGATTGGTCGTGGTGCCAATGTGATTACTGCACATGATATGCAATGTCAGTGGTCGATTAAGTTAGATTCCGAACAACAATTACAGCAACTGGCTGATTTTCTTTGTTTACCAATCCAATAGCGATTAGTAATAAAAGAGGAACTTTCCGTTTTACATTTCATACCTAAAAATGGCTTTACCACAAGATTTATCCCTTTAAAGCTGATAAAGTGGGAAATGATTTCTTATTGCTAAACAATAGAGTTTCCCCTTTATGAGCAGCCCACGATTAAGAACACAATTTGAACGTTTATTTGAACACTTCCAAGGTGAAGATTGCGCGATTCAATTAGAAGAGTTAACCGATATATTGTGTTGTACTCGCCGAAATACTCGTATTGTCCTTAACAAATTAGCAGAAGAAGGCTGGATCGAATGGGTGCCAGCAGCAGGGCGTGGTAAATTATCACGGCTGATTTTTAAACGTAATAAAATTGATGTAAGTGAGAATCTTGCCAAACGTTATTTAGAAGAAGGCAAAATAGAGCATGCTCTTTCTGTCTTAGATAATGACCCAGCACGGCTTACTCAAGTATTCCAAGGCTACCTAGGCTTTAGTCATTTAGAAGGGCAGCAAGTCATCCGTTTACCTTATTATCGTCAACTCGCCACACTCAATCCATTAAAGCCAACTCGCCGTTCTGAACAACACATCATCCGACAAATTTTTAGTGGCTTAACTCAGTTAGATGAAAAAGAGCAAGTTCGACCAGATCTTGCTCACCACTGGGAAATGTTATCACCAACGCATTGGCGTTTTTACTTACGTTCAGGCGTACGTTTTCATAATGGCGACCGTTTGAACATGACGGACGTGATTGAAAGCATCAATCGATTAAAAACATTAACTCTATTTGAACATATTGAGTCGGTTGCTTCGCCTTCTAATAATACACTCGATATTCACTTAACCGATGCCGATTATTACTTACCTTTATTACTGACAGAAACTCCGGCAAAAATATTGCAGTCCCACATCAGTGATCTTGATAAATTTGATTTGATTCCTAACGGTACAGGGCCATATAAAGTCACCAGAAATGATTCGGCTCGTTTGGTGCTAGAAGCCTTTGAACATTACTTTGGTTATCGCCCGCTCATTGAACGAGTGGAAGTGTGGGTCATTGATGAAGCTCATTCATCCATGGTTTATCCTAGCTTAACTCATCCAAATAAGCCTAAAGAAGGGCAGTTCACCGATGTAGAACTCGATCCTGGTTGCACCTATTTACTACTTAACCGTCGTTCTGGTATTGCGACAAATGACGATTGGGCGCATTACTTAGCGCAAAGGTTAAATCCGTTTAGTTTATTGAGAGGGATCCCAGATCAAAAAGTTATTGAATTAGGCTTGCTACACGCTCATGGCTTAAAGCCTGGTTGGCATCATAGTGGCATTTTACAATCAAACTTAATGCCACCAGCAATAGAACATAATGAAAAAGCACAAATTACGGTTGCCTATCACAGTATGCACCCGTTGTTTCCTTATGTAATTCAATCCATGAAAAGTTTATTAAAAGAAGATGGCATTAGCTTAAAAACGGTTAAATATGATCTCACCGTTGAAAACCCTGATGAGGTGGATATTTGGCTCAAACCTATGGGGTTGGCTAACCATCGTAAGGATGCTTTAATCGGCTGGCTTCTTGGTTACAGTGATATCGATATCATGAGTAATCAGGACCACTTTTCTCATTGGAAGAAGATGGTTTCAGCTTGGCGTTCTCAACCCAATCAAACTTTCCCGGCAAAAGAGTTGGCTAAGCAACTAGTTCAAACTCAGCAACTCATACCTATGTTTCACTGTTGGTTAGGAGTAAGCCAAGATCAATGTGGTTCACTGCAAAATGCCACTTGTAATGCCTTGGGTTGGTTTGATTTTAGTCAGGTATGGGTAAAACCAGAGTAAAGCTCTACACTAAATAGACACTTTCGATAATGAACAAAGGGAGAATTGCATTATGGACACACACCTTGATGGCTATGCGATTGTTCTATCAACAACAAACGAAGAAGAAAGCCAACAAGCGATTATTAATGCGTTATTAACCCAAAAATTAGCCGCTTGTATCCAAGTCATGCCAATAACGAGCTACTACCATTGGCATGGAGAGGTGAATTATGATCAAGAATCACTATTGATCATTAAAATTCTGCATCGACACTACCAAGAAGTTGAGCAAGTTATTTTAGCTAACCATAACTATCAAGTACCACAAATCGTTATGCTGCCCATCGAAACGGGGTTCCACGAGTACCTACAATGGATCCAGTCTAGTAGTCACTCATAATGCCGTATTTTTTATTTGGAAATTTATGCAAACTGTATCCATATTAGTTGATGTACAAAACATTTATTACACCACTCGCGACAAATATCACCGCCATTTTGATTACAATGCATTCTGGGCAAAAGTGATGAAAGATCGCACTTTAGTCAATGCAAATGCTTATGCGATAGCGCGTAGCGACGATAAACAAAAGCAATTTCATAATATCTTGAGAGGGATTGGGTTTGACGTAAAACTCAAACCATTTATTCAACGACAAGATGGCTCTGCAAAAGGGGATTGGGATGTTGGAATTGCGCTTGATGCTATGGAATTAGCTGAAATTTCAGATGTCATTGTGATTGCATCAGGAGATGGTGACTTTGATTTATTAGCTAAGCGTATTCAAAGTCGTTACGGAAAAACAGTTGAAGTTTATGGGGTGCCGGGCTTAACGGCGAATTCTCTTATTGAAGCCGCCGATCGATACCAACCCATTGAAGACGAGTTATTGCTCTGATTCTACTTGTTCTGTTGTTTGCACATCATCGGTATACCCAAGTAACTTCAAGGTGCGAGTTTCAGCAAGAATAAAACAAGCTTTAGGCAAGGTAAATTGAATATGATCATAGTCACTCTATCTCTGTTCAATTTAACGCAGTATAAAGCTTGTTTTAACTTGCCCTTCGGGAGCTTCATCCAAACCTTTATTCTGTGTCAGATTGCTTTGAAAGGTACTTATTCCTTCACCAATCTTCCTTGCCTAAAGGCTTGGATGATAGCTCTGAATTCTGCACCTTGAAATCACTTGGGTATAGTGTCTTGAGTTTGAGCCTCTTCTTCCATACGAGCCCGCTCTGCTTTAGAAATATATTTCGGCTTATTGGTTTTATGCAGCTTGGAATTTTGCTGCTTTAATCGTTTTTTTAAAATCGAATTGATTTTTTTCTTACGGTTCATAACCCGTCTCTGCAATCTAGTGGTTGCGCATCATATCAAACGTCGATTTTAAAGCTAGCTTATATTTTTGGTTTAGTTTAGATAAGGGCTTAAGTTTATTTACCATTAGATAGTGTAATATTCGCTTTTCATTCGTGATCGAGTTCTATATATTCAAATCCCATTTAACTCAGACTCGGAATTATTATGACTTGCGAGATATACAAAGACTTCATTTTTGAAGCAGCGCACCATTTACCTAACGTACCAGAAGGGCATAAATGTGGACGTTTGCACGGTCATTCTTTCTTTGTTCGCTTATACATTCAAGGTGAAGTGGATCCGACCACTGGCTGGATTATCGACTTTGGTGATGTGAAGAAAATCTTCGCACCAATTTATGATCAACTTGACCACTATTATCTCAATGATATTCCTGGGTTAGAGAACCCAACTAGCGAAGTATTAGCGAAGTGGATCTGGGAAAAAGTAAAACCTCTGTTACCACAACTAAGCAAAATTGAAATCAAAGAAACCTGTACAGCAGGTTGTATATACCGTGGTCAAGAGTAAAGGCGAACTTTGTGTACAAGATCAACGAAATCTTTGAAACTATCCAAGGAGAAGGCTACTTTACCGGTGTGCCTTCTGTTTTTATTCGTCTTCAAGTTTGCCCGGTAGGGTGTTCATGGTGTGATACCAAACAAACCTGGACCGCTGAAGAAAGCGATAAAACCACACTCGGTAATATCATCATTAAACAAGGCGATAGCCCAAGCTGGAGCCCAGCCAGCGTTGATGACATTGTGTCGGTATATCAACAGCAAGGCTACACAGCAAAGCATATTGTGATCACCGGTGGTGAGCCTTGTATCTATGATTTACAACCATTAACGTCTGCTTTTGAAGCGTTAGGCTGCCAGTGTCAAATTGAGACCAGTGGAACATCGGAAGTGTTATGTTCTGGCGGCACCTGGGTGACAGTGTCACCAAAGATTGCCATGAAAAGTAAACTGGAAGTCCTCAATTCTGCACTACAACGCGCCAATGAAATTAAGCATCCCGTAGGAACACAAAAAGATATCGATCAACTTGATGCGCTACTCACTCGGGCAGAATGCGAATCTAAAGCCAACATAGCCCTGCAACCAATCAGTCAGAAACCTAGAGCGACTGAACTTTGTGTGGAAACTTGCATTAAGCGTAATTGGCGTTTATCAATCCAAACACATAAGTATTTGAACATAGCTTAAAGACCTCAACATAAAATAACTAGTTAGGCAGGCTGTAGAAATATTATCTGTGATATAAAAAAGCGCCTCACATCAATAAAGTGAAGTGAGGCGCTTTTTCTTAGCTCAATTTTTACTGATTTTTTCGATTATTTACCCGCGACCATACGTGATTTACGCTTGATGCTCATAGCAAACATATAAAGTGATGTTGCCAACAAGATCACGAATAAGAAGCCTGTCAAACCTTCAGGGTTATTCATCCAATATTGCGCGGCAATAGGGCCAACAACCGAGCCAATACTATAGGCAAGCAACATAATCTGCGTGGCAGAAACAATGTAATTTTCTTCTAATCCATCACAACCTAGGCTGATTGCCAAAGGGTAGATAGAGAAGGTTGCCATACCAAGTAACACCAGGCTAATGGCAAGTACAATTAGGCTAGAACTTAATGCCGTTAAACCAATTGCAAACACACCAAGTAGGCAAAATAATCCCATCAATAATTTCTTGCTCATAAATTGGCTGCCCCAAGATACAATGGGCTGTACCAACATTGCGCCCATGACAAGTAACGCCATCAAGCTACCAATTTTAGCGGTTGAAACATGACGATCGTGTAACTCTAAAGGCATAAGGCCATAAATAGAGCCAATTAACAGACCTGATACCATACAACCGATTAAGGCCGCTTTATTCATCTTAAATATTTGCTTTAAGCTCAGTACTGAATGGGTTTCCGTTTGCGGTTGCTGACAACGACCAAAACAAAGCAGTAGGGTAGCTGTAACAAGTAAAGACAGAATCACCACAAATGGCCACTCGCTTTCCATTGCAAAAATACTAATACCTAGTTGACCTAGTGTCGCACCACCATAAAGTGAAGCCATGTATAAACCTAGTCGCTTGGCTCGGCTTTTTTCATCACCAATTAGTAGCCAAGATTCAACAACCACAAATATGCCAGCCACTGCAATACCCGCAATGAAACGAGAAAATAGCCATGACTCAAATGTTGGAACAATCGGCATTACTACAATAGTGAGTGAAAATAGCACTAGGAAAAAGATAAAGGCATTCTTATGTCCTATTTTCGCCACAATAGGCTCAATGAACATCGCACCTAATAATAATCCAGCATAAAAGGCACTGGCTAACCAGCTTGCAGTGTCCGTGCTTAAACCATATTGACCTAACATCAATGGGATCAAACTCATTAAATAACCTGATGCAATCGCATATAAAGATAATGCAGCAACAGGAATAAAAAATGATGGTTTTGATGAAATCAAAGCTACGTTGTTCACCGCATACTCCGCAAGTGTAATGTAAATAAGAAGATAATATCGAGGCGAATATGAGGCTTACATCACAACATGTAAAATGAGATTTTTTTGATTTAACGATAAAAGAAATTGATTGAAGGAGAGTTACTATATTTTCAATAGGAAACTGCCTAATAATAAGCATATTAGGCAATCTTTATTGTATATTATTAGAGGTTAACTATTTGGTGATTGCTTGGTTTAACCATTGTATAAACTGGCCTTTTGGCAAGGCGCCATTAATAGAATCGACCATTTTACCTGACTTAAAGACCATAATGGTTGGAATACTACGAATTTGATATTTAGTGGCAATATTTTGCTGTGATTCAGTATCAACTTTCAAAAATCTTGCTTGACCAGTCATGTCTGCAGCTGTGTCTTCAAAGATAGGAGCAAAGCCAACACATGGATTACACCAAGGTGCCCAAAAATCAATAATAACCGGCAGCTCACTCGTTAATAATGCATTTAAGTTTTCAGTTGTAGCTGTTATTGGCTTACCATCAAAAAGAGGTGATTGACAGCGCCCACAGTTCGCTTTATCAGACACTCTTGATTCGGGGACTTTGTTCTTACTTTGGCAATATGGGCAAGCGGTTATAAATGATGTCATGAGGACCTCTTTAAGAATATTCTCTATTTTTTATAAAACGGTGACTCTGGAAATACTTAACGTATAAGTTTTCAAGCAACTATCGTATAATGTTTATACCCAAATAACGCCAAGATGTGAATTTCAGCAAGAATAAAACAAGCTTTCGGCAAGGCAAATTGAAGTCACTTGGGTATATAAGTTTAAAATAAAACAATAACATTAATAAGGTATTTTTATGGCTAACGTTTACGCAGAAATTACAGGGTGGGGGAAGTGTCTACCACCTGCGGTTTTGACTAATGACGATTTAAGTACATTTTTAGAAACCTCTGATGAATGGATCCGCTCTCGCACGGGAATTGAAAGTCGCCGTATTAGCCATGTAGAGACATCTGATCTTGCAACAGTAGCCGCCCAAAATGCCATGCATGCTGCCGGAATTACCGTTGATGAGGTTGATTGTATTATTGTCGCAACATGCTCACCAGACACCTTGATTCCAAATACTGCGTCGAAAGTGCAAAGTAACCTTGGTATCCAAGCCGCTGCCGCTTTTGATTTAAACGCTGCTTGTACTGGTTTCCTTTATGGTTTAGAAACCGCAACTAGACTAATCCAAGCGGGTAATTATCGTAATGCTATTGTTATTGGTGCAGAACATTTGTCGTTTTATCTAAACTGGACTCAACGTGATACCGCAGTATTATTTGGTGATGGTGCAGGAGCTGTTGTACTCTCTCGACGTGAACAGGATAACCCTGTTGGACTTCAACAGGCTTCACTCGGTTGTGATGCGGAAGGGCGTGATATTCTTGCGATTCCTAAATTTGGTACCGCTATGAACCGTTTTGATCGAGATAGTGGTCACTGGGATTTTAACTTTATTGGTAAAGATATCTTTAAACGTGCAGTAAAAGGCATGAGTGCAGCAACGCAAAATGTACTTGAACGTTCTGGTTTAACCAAAGAAGACGTTGATTGTGTGGTACCTCATCAGGCCAATATTCGCATCATCCAAACTTTGTGTGATTTTGCCGGTATTTCTCAAGATAAAGCCTTCGTAAATATTCAAAAATACGGTAACACTTCTGCTGCAACGGTTCCTATTGCTCTATGCGAAGCCGTTGAACAAGGTTTTGTTAAACCGAATATGAATATCCTTGTTGCCGCATTTGGTGCAGGCCTAACATGGGGGGCTGGCATGATTAAATGGGGCGATAGAGTTACACCAATTGAAGCACAAACAGCAGAGCTAGAGCCCTGCGATAAAACAGCGCTACAATTGTTGGAAGAAGCCATCGAGCATTGTAAGTCTTATAATAAGCAATAAAAATAACGAATAAAAGAACGGCCACTTTACAAACGAAAGTGGCCGTTTTTATATATTTAAATTAACACTTGGCATGAATATAAGTTCTATAACCACCAATTAAGTTTCTGGCTTTGTAACCATTATTCACTAATTGACGATAAGCAACATGACCGCGTAACCCAACTTGACAGTAGATAATGATCTCTTTGTCTTTTGGTAATTCGCTCATGCGAGGACGGAGTTCATCGACAGGAATATTGATAGCACCTTCTAACGTTCCGAAGTTTTCGATTTCCATCGGAGTACGAACATCCAATATGAGCTGTTCATTTGTTAAAGTATTAAGCTCATCAAAGTGAATTCCTCTTGAGTCACCATTTTCAATGTTGTTAGCAACGAAAGCGGCTTGATTAATGACGTCTTTTGCACTGCCAAATGGAGGTGCATACGTCAGTTCCAAATGTTGCAATTGCTCGATAGTCATACCAGCTCGTTGAGCAACAGCCATAATATCAATACGCTTATCTACTCCATCTTTACCTACAGCTTGTGCACCAAGAATTTTCTTGGTTTCTGGGCAGTATAGCATCTTAAATGAGACAAGTTCTGCACCAGGGTAGTAACTTGCATGGCTTGCAGTGTGAACATAAACTTTCTTGAATGGAATGCCTTCACGCTTAAGTGATTTTTCATTTTTACCTGTAGAAGCTATCGCTAGATCGAAAATCTTACAGATTGCTGTACCTTGAGTTCCTTGATAGGTTTCGCCTCGACCAAATATGTTATCGGCGGCCATGCGACCTTGACGATTTGCAGGACCTGCGAGCGGTACAATCGTTGGTTTGCCAGTAATAAAGTCGGCTTCTTCTACAGCATCGCCAACAGCGTAAATAGATGGATCACTACTTTGCATCGCTGAGGTAGTCCAGATACCACCAAGTTCACCAATTTTTAGGCCAGCTTCTTTTGCCAATTTAATTTCAGGACGGACACCGATAGCCATAACCAGAATTTCTGTTTGTATCGTTTCTCCGCTGCTAAGGCTAAGGTTGAGGTGGCCTTGAATATGAGGATGCTGATCTGTTTCACCACTTTCGATGTTAGCGACGTGGGATTCCTTAACATATTCCACCGCTTCTAAGGCCACACCTAAACGTAGATCAACACCTTTCTCTTTGATTTCTGCGTGAGCAAAACCTGCCATTTCACTGTCTACAGGTGTCATAACTTGGTCAGCTAGTTCCACAAGAGTCGTTTTAATGCCAAGTTGATGGAACGCTTCCATCATTTCTAATCCGATAAAACCACCACCAACCACCGTGGCATGTTCTGGGCGGTTCATGCGTATAGTATTAAGAATTTTATCCATATCTGGAATATTACGCAGAGAATGCGTAATAGGATTATTTATACCAGGAATAGGAGGAACAATTGGGCCTGCACCTGGGCTTAATACTAAGAAATCGTAGCTTTCAGTATATTCAGTGCCGTCTAGTACATTCTTAACAGTAACGGATTTGTTTGCTTTATCAATGCTAACAACTTCGCTCATTGTACGAACATCAACATTGAATCTCGCCAGAAAGCTCTCGGGGGTCTGAAGCAGTAAGTTAGCTCTTTCCGTGATGTCGCCACCGATGTGATACGGTAAACCACAATTTGCAAATGAAACAAATTCCCCACGTTCAAACATAATAATTTCTGCATCTTCACTTAGACGCCTTGCTCTTGCTGCAGCTGAAGCGCCACCGGCAACACCACCTATAATTAAAATTTTCATATCAACCTCAAATATTATTTAGCTATTGCTAATAAATTATAGGCTAATATAATTAGTGTCAAATATTAATCATCAAGAGGTAATTATGACCATTCCTTGGAGTGCATTATTCGGCGGGATGTTGCTTGGAATTTCTGCAACTATTCTTATGTTATTTAAAGGGAAAGTAGCTGGTATCAGTGGAATTGTTAGTGGCGTAATGACGCCATCATCGGTAGATAAAGGTTGGCGAATTCAATTTATCATTGGCTTGATTGCTGGCGGTTTATTGACAAACTGGCTTATCCAACCTGATCTTGCCGGTATCCCCACGCAATACTCTAGTTCTATCGTGACAATGTTACTGGCTGGTTTATTGGTTGGCCTTGGAACCAAGTTAGGTAATGGTTGCACTAGCGGTCATGGCATTTGTGGAATGGGGCGCTTTTCTATCCGCTCTATGATTGCTACGCTGACTTTTATGCTAGTGGCGGCAATCACGGTCTACATTCGATTACATATCTTATAAGTGAGCGACTATGAAACGTTATTCTTCTATTTCATTTATTTCTGGATTGTTTTTTGGTGCTGGCATGGTGATTTCCGATATGGTCAACCCTGTGAAAGTTATCGCCTTTCTTGATGTAGCAGGCGCATGGAAAGTCGATCTGGCTTTTGTGATGGGAGGAGCATTACTGGTGTTTGCTCCAATGTACCATTTTGTTATTAAGCCAAGACAAAAGCCGCTGGATCAAACCGAGTTTTGTATAACCAAAAGTAAAGTTGTGGATCGTAAACTGCTCCTTGGTGCAAGTTTATTTGGATTAGGTTGGGGAATTGCCGGAATCTGCCCAGGTCCCGCCTTAGCGTCATTATCAACGCTTAACTTAAGCTTGATGAGCTTTGTTGCAGCTATGGTTGTTGGAATGGGGCTAGCTAATAAACTTCAAAGCAAATTTTAATTAACCTCAACAGTGGATACCTAGGATTGTTTTTGACAGATGTTCTATGCTTTTAACAATCAGGTTATAAAAAAGAGAGGTGGTAATATGGAAATGCATCGTCACTCGCTAGAAACGCTATTTGAGCAACTTGGTTTGGCAAGTTCAAATAAAGATATTGAAACCTTTATTGCTCAACATGCCGATCAATTGGACCATTCACAACCGTTACATCGCGCATCATTTTGGAGTGCTTCGCAGTCAACCTTTATTAAGGAAGCCAAGAAAGAAGATGCTGATTGGGTAGAGGTGGTTGATCAGCTCGATACACTTTTTCGAGCTCAATCAACTCATTAATTTAACCATTCTTAAACGATAGGTTGAGTGAGTGCGGTATAGATTCGCTTAACCACCGCGATAGATTCCTCATTATCACCGTGCACACAAAGGGTATCTGCTTGTAATTCGAGCGTATGCCCTTTAATAGTTGTAACTGTTCCAAAATTTGCCAACTGCATCGCTTGGTAAAAAATATCTTCCGCATTTTGATGTACGGCATTGGGGTTATTTCGGGGAACTAACGAACCGTCACTTTTATAAGCACGGTCGGCGAAAGCTTCAAAAAGCAGCGGAACATTATACTCATCTGCAATATCTAGGTAGGCGGTATTATCTTTTTGGGCTAACACCATCAAGGGCAGTCCTGTTGGCATAACAGCTTGCACAATCGCTTCAAAAACCTCAAGATCCGCCATCATATCGTTATATAAAGCGCCATGAGGTTTCACATAGTCAACTTGCGTATCATAAAGCGCGGCAAGGCTTTGAATCGCCCCCACTTGATAGCTAATGAGATGAGAAATTTGTTCTGGTGTATGCGCAATAGAACGTCGACCAAAACCTAATAAATCCTGATAAGAAGGGTGGGCGCCAATACTGACATTATGTTTAACGGCAAGTTGTATCGTTTTTGCTATGATATCTGGATCGGAAGCATGAAAACCACAAGCTATATTAGCCATATTAACATAAGGAATAATGGCTTCATCTTTTCCCATCGTCCAATGACCAAAGCTTTCGCCCATATCGCAATTGAGTTTTAATTTTGCCGATTCAAGTGTCATTTTCGCGCACCAATCATAGTCTATTATGTATATTTGAGATTTTAATATTGACACTCTAAGGGTATATCTACAAGACACAATGTTGTAAGGTTAGACCCAAGTAATAATTTGTTGATATAGAGGCTTTTATGTTTGTTTTAGTCACCGGTGGTATGGGTTATATAGGCAGTCACACTTGTATTCAAATGATTGAAGCAGGTATGACGCCAATCATTTTTGATAACTTATATAATAGTAAATCCACCGTACTTGATCGCATTGAAAAAGTATCCGGTGTTCGTCCCATTTTTGTTGAAGGTGACATCCGCGACAAGCAAGCAATAAGCCAAGTTTTAAAACAATACGATATTGAATCTGTCATTCATTTTGCTGGTTTAAAAGCCGTCGGTGAGTCAGTTGAAAAACCACTAGAGTATTACGATACCAATGTCCACGGTACTTTAGTTCTTGTTGATGCAATGCGTGAAGCTGGTGTTAAATCGTTAATTTTTAGCTCTTCAGCCACGGTATATGGCGATCCGGCTTCTGTGCCAATTTTAGAAGACTTTCCAACCAGCGCGACCAACCCTTATGGCCGCAGTAAATTAATTGTAGAAGAGTGCTTAACAGACTTCCAAAAAGCCAACCCAGATTGGAGCATTACGCTATTACGCTACTTCAATCCAGTCGGCTCTCATCCATCAGGTGAATTAGGGGAAGATCCTCAAGGCATTCCAAATAACTTGATGCCTTTTGTTTCTCAAGTTGCGGTAGGTCGTCGTGAATTCTTATCTGTGTTTGGGGGTGATTACCCAACACCTGACGGTACTGGTGTACGTGATTATATCCATGTGATGGACTTATCTGATGGCCACTTAGCTGCGCTTACACATGTAGGTAGTAAGCAAGGTCTTCATATTTATAACCTAGGGACTGGTAATGGCAATAGCGTACTAGAAATGGTTAACGCCTTCGAAAAAGCATCTGGCAAGAAAGTACCTTATAAAATTGTTGATCGCCGTCCTGGTGATATCGCTGAGTGCTGGGCCGATCCGGCGAAAGCAGAAGCAGACTTACAATGGAAGGCCACACGTTCATTAGAGCAAATGACAGAAGATACGTGGCGTTGGCAATCTAATAACCCACAAGGTTATCCTGAAGCATAAGAAATAAACGATTAAAAAGAGCAATGTTAAGTTGCTCTTTTTAAGTACAAAATAATGCCTTGATCGCAAAAACAAACTATTCACTACATTTTCATAACAAACATGGTTATAATTCCCCCAATTTTTACTTTAGGTCTACTTAAATCAGGGGAAAAACATGTCATTATCACTAGGTCTGATCATTGCTTTTATTGTTGCAAGTGCAGTAATGGTAAAGCATGAGATGTCTAAACAATCATAATCATTTACATAATCTTTAATACCACTTTTTAGTGTAAATTGATTTGGTTAACTCAATAAAAGTCAGCGATTGCTGGCTTTTTTCGTTTAAAGCCTATTTATACCAATTGCATTAATTATCTAATCATTCTTTCTTGTTAAAAGCCTCGATAACTACGTTATAAATTTTGATTGTAGAGTAACTACTTATCGAAATTTATGCCTTGTTCTCAAGACTTTTTCCTTCGCAATTTCTGATCATCTAACTAATTTGATTGGTATTAAAGAAACCCGAAACCAAAAGACCCCTATGAAACATAGGAGTCTTCATTTTAGTGAGATTTTTATTAACGTCAGCTAAGGTTAGCTAGGAACTTAAAATTGGTAATCTAAACTTACGCCCCAATTACGGCCTGGCTGAGTATAAAAATCAACATTTTTTGATCCTGGAGTGTTACCACGTTCTAGATCAGAGTAATGCCAATATTTCTTATCAAACGCATTAAATAAGCCCGCACGAAGCGTTAAGTCATTAATAGGGCGGTAATACGCGGTTAAGTCCACCAAAGTATAGCCCGGTGCATCTTTGTATTCATCGCTAGACCAATCATCTTTACTCGCGGCCATCGTGACGTTAAGTAAGCCACCGAACACAAAATTAAGGCTGTCATAACCTAAACCAACATTACCAGTTAGCGGAGCTACAGAATCAAGATGCTCGCCAGTGTCTTTATCCCGACCTTCGGCATAAGCAACAGAAAGCTTGGAGTAAAAACCTTTTGGTGCACCGAACGCAGTATCTAACATAGTTGTAGATGAGAATTCAGCACCGTAAATTTCCGCTTTATTAATGTTTTCTTTACTATATTTATCTTTGCCACTGCTCGCATCAGTACCAAGATTGATATCGCTGATAAAGTCAGAGTAATCATTATAAAAACCGACAATTTCAAAACGAGTACTTTCACTACGACCACGGAAACCCACTTCATAAGAAATGCTCTTTTCTGGTTTTAGATCTGGATTAGGCTCAATAATCGCTCCTTGATTATAAAAATAGTAAAGGTCATAAACAGTAGGGGCTTTAAAGCCTTGGCTTATTTGAGCAAACCCACTGAACCCATCACTAAAGTGATATACCGAACCTAATTTACCCGTCACAGCATCACTATCACTGTCTGGGTAATTAGTCGCAAATCCATCATCGCTTTCAGGTTCGGTTTTAAACGAATCATAACGAATACCGGCAGTTAGGATTAAGCGTTCTTGTAAAAAGAAAGCTTGGTCTTGGAAGTAGATACCCCATTTGGTCAAGGTAGCATCCGGCATTCCCGTGCTACCTGGTCCAACAGTCCCTAAATCATATTTATAGTCAGTATTATCCAATTCAAATTTATCGTGAATAAAAGAGGCGCCATAAGTAAATTGGTGATAATGACTATTAAATTCAACGAGTTTATCGAATTGAGAATCAAACTGAACGCTTTTATCGGTAGCATCACGTTCACGCATTCGCTCACCACTACCCATCATTCCAGTGGTAGTGTCATAGTTCTTACTTAAGGAATCGCTTTGTTGGTAGTTAAGCGACCAATTTAAGCTATCTGCAATCGCAGCATCCATTAACCATTCATGATTAAATCCAACTCGTAATCGCTCTGATTGGTCTTCATTGTAGCTATTGGTATACGTTATTACAGGCCCCATACCTGGGAATGAAATAGAGTAATCATCGTATGACAATTCATCTTCATCGTAATTTCTCAGGTAGTATTCTAATGAGACACCAATCCGGTGAGCTTCATTCACTTGATAATAAGCTTTAGCAAGTAGGTTGCTAATATCTTTATCGGCAGGATCTGCTTGGCCACGATCAAATCCGGTAACATCAGCACCATCAGAGTGCGTTTCTGTTTCTTGACCATCAGCATAAGTTAGCATGAGTAGTGTTTCTAAATCACCATATCGCATCGCCCATGTAAGGGTATTTTTAAACGTTTCATCAGCTGAAGTATATGAGGACTTAAGACCAAAACGATTTTCATCGCTGTCGGTTACCAAAACATCTGAAGGATCTTTGGTTTTAAACAGTACTGCACCACCTAACGCATCAGAACCATAAAGGGTAGAAGAAGGGCCTTTATTCACCTCTATCGCGCTTAAAGTGTCAATTTCGATATTATTAGGGTAGGAGCGTTGTTCGGTTGATCCTGGGTTGTACGGAACCGGTTGTTCAACACCATCGACCATCACTTTAACGCGTGAAGCTTCCATTCCTCGAATGTTGTATCCAGAAATGCCAAATCGACCAGTCCCTTCAGCATCAACCCCTGGGGTATATTTTAATGCTTGCTGTGGATCTGTCGCCATTTGATTATCGACATCGGTTGACGAAACGGTTTCAACGGAAGCAGACACATCCTTGATGTTTTGTTCTGTTCGAGTTGCCGAAACGACCACTTCTTGAAGCGAAGTTAGTTCTTGTGCCGCATAAGCTGCTGGAGTTAAAGTGGAAGCAATCGTAATCGCAAGTAATGTTGGTTTTATTTTGTGGGTGTACATATAGTTATTCCATTCTCTATGTTTGTTTTCGAACGCATTCTAATAAATAAGAATGATAATAACTATCATTTGTATTGCTTATTTTGACAATTCTTTTACATTATTGAAAAATGGTTGCGTTAAATTCATTTAAAAACAATAAATTAAAGCCATTAATAAAAGTTCACTGATAAGTCATACAGTTATATTAATTGTGAACATCATCACATTTAAGCAAGTGAAAAATAAGGAAAATGATTTGAACAACAGTATTACATTGGAAGCTCTGCAAGTATTAGATGCCATAGCAAGAAGAGGGAGCTTTGCAGCAGCTGCCAACGAATTAAATCGTGCGCCATCATCTTTGAGTTATCAGGTGCAAAAACTAGAACAAGATCTCGACCTTATCATTTTTGATCGTTCAGGGCACAAAGCGGTATTTACCGATGCAGGCCAGTTATTGTTGGAAAGAGGACGTTCAATTCTATTGGCTGCCGATGAATTAGTTGAAGATGCCAACATACTGGCGCATGGTTGGGAATTAGAAATCTCCATTGCTTATGATTTATTACCCGTTGAGTTTTTCTTTCCATTAGTGAAAGAGCTGGAAAGCCATTCAAAAACTCGGGTTAAGATACAAGAAGAAATACTCGCAGGCAGTTGGGAAGCTTTAGCTTATGGGCGTGCCGATTTGCTAGTTTGCGCGAAAATGGAACACACACCGATTGATATTAAAATAGAGCCGTTAGGGACTATCAACATGTTATGGGTGGCAGAACCTAACCATATCGTGCATAAAAGAACGTCAATTTTTGATCAAAATACTCGTAATAAATATCGTGCCATTGCAGTTGCCGATTCTGCTCGTAATTCACCAGTGTTAAGTAAAAATTTAGCGGATGATCAACCTAGACTCACCGTTAGTAATTTTCCAGCCAAGGTAGAAGCATTATGTGCAGGCATTGGAATTGGAACATTACCTAAGCATATAGCCGCACCTTTGATCGAACAAGGTAAACTAAAAATGATTGAAGGAAGTGAAACTCAACCAGTAGAGATGGTGATTGCATGGCGACGCAATAAAATGGGTAAAGCGAAGTCTTGGTGTATTCAATACCTTAAGAAATACTGGAAATCCGCCAGCCTTAATTAACGTCAACTGCGGATACTAGACCACTGGCAGTGGATATAAACCTACCCACTGCTTGTTAGAGAATTAAAAGCATATCAACTATGTTGTCTTCAAAATGGATTTCTGTTTTGAAGTTCAGCTTTTTGGCTAACTGAACCATACCTTTATTGGATGGCATTGTTATTCCGGTTAAGCGAACAGTGCCTTTGGTTTGACTATAAGCAATGAGTTTTTCCATCAGTAACCTTCCAAGACCAATGCCTTTTAGGTCAGAACGAATCAAAATCGAGAATTCTGCATCATAGTTGTGAGGATCTGCGATCACTCTAGCAACACCTAGTAAGATTTCTTGGTTTTTCTCATTAGTTTGTGTGGCAACAAAGGCCATTTCGCGGTCGTAATCAATTTGCGTTAAATTGGCCAACGCCTCGTGGTTAAATTCACCAACATCGGAGAAAAAACGCTTATACAAATCCTCACGAGAAACTTGGGTGATAAATGAAGCCATTTTTTCTTCGTCTTCTGGTAATACTGGGCGTACCAAACAACGCCGACCATTTTTTAGCTGTGTCACTTCTTCATGTTCAACAGGATAAGGCTTAATGGCTAAACGTTGCCTTTTATTGCCATTGGCAGCTTGTAACTCCAAGCGGGCATCAATAACGGTAAATTCATTTCCAGCAGCTAATAATGGATGCAAATCTAAACTACGAATTTCAGGATTATCGATAACCATTTGCGATAAGCGAACCAATAATTCACATAAAGCGATAGTATCAACTGGATTTGGCAACTGTTCTAAACGCAATTTACCAATTCGCATAGCTCGTATCACTAAGTAACGCGCTAACGCCATATTTAAAGGCAGTAGGGCAACCGAAGCATCTTCAGTTACATCCCACTCAGTACCACCTTGACCGAGCATGATCACAGGACCAAAAATAGGATCACTTTCTATGCGAATTCTTAACTCTTGAGAACCAGCTCGACTCGCCATGCATTGTACCGAAACACCATGAATTAAGGCAGAAGGATAAAGCAACGATGTTCTATCCATAATGGCTTGGGTGGCACTGGCAACTTCATTGGCATTGCGTAAATTCAACATCACACCTTGTACTTCCGACTTGTGCACAATATCGGGGGAATGTAATTTTACCGCTACCGGATACCCAATTTTTTCACTGATATGTACCGCTTCACTGGCATCTGAGGCTAACCACGTAGGAAGTACCGAAATATTATAACTTTTTAATAAACCGTCAATTTGATGGGAATCAAACAGACTAATCGATTCTTCAAGGTGGGTCTGAATCCAACTTTGCGCTTGCAATAATTGCTCAGGGTTACGTGATTCGACAGAAGAAGGGGTTTCCATTAACTGTTTTTGATTGCGTCGATATTCGACTAAGTGCATATAAGCACCAACCGCACCTTCAGGAGTTCGATAGGTCGGAATACCTGCTTGAGTAAACAAAGAACGGGCTTCTTTTGCCGTACTTTCACCAGACCAATTGGTCAAGATATTAAAACGTCGACTATTTTTATGCTGCTTTATCATTTCAATCAAAGCTTGAGCAGTTTGTGTTGGATGAGAAATAGCAGAAGGGCTGTGCATGACTAATATAGCATCAATCGCATCACTGCCGAGCAGAATATCCATTGCCTTTGCATAGCGCTGACTGTCCGCATCACCAACAAGATCTATTGGATTACTGTGAGACCAGCTTGACGGTAAGATTTGATTTAATTGTTCAATCGTTTCTTCTGTTAATGTCGCAAGCTTACCACCACGGTGAATCAATTCATCAACGGCCATAATACCCGGGCCGCCACCATTGGTCATAATGGCTAAACGCTCACCACGTAGTGGTACCGAATGAGTTAACGTTTCTAAAGCGGCAAACAGCTCATGCGTATTGTTTACTCGTAGCATTCCAGAGCGTTTAATCGCAGAGTCATAAATAATATCGATGCTTTGCTGGCCACGCGTATGTAGCGAAGCGGCTTGCTGACCTTCAACACTACGTCCTGATTTTAAAACCAGGATCCGACGATTACGTGACGCACTCCGAGCGGCTGACATAAAAGCTCTGGCATCTTTAATCGAGTCAACATACAACAAAATAGCGGAGGTTTTGTTATCAACAGATAAGCTATCTAACAACTCAGGAAAATCAATATCAACAGCATTGCCAAGCGATACAAAAGCGGAGAAACCAATTTGTTTATCGGTCGCCCAATCAAGAATGGTGGTACACACAGCCGCAGATTGAGAAATAAAAGCAATATTACCTTGTGACGCTGTCACCGGGGAAAGAGAGGCATTTAACTTAGCCCAGGGAAGTATTAAACCCAAACTGTTAGAGCCTAACACTCGCATACCGGATTGACGTGCGATAGCTAAACACTCTTCATCTATACTTTGCTCAGAATCTTGCTCAGGTTGATACATATCCGATGAAACCACGATCACCGCACCAGCACCTTTCGCCGCTAACTCAGTAAAAATGACTTTATTGTATTTCGCTTTGGTACAAATGATGACGAGGTCGGGAATTAGTGGTAGTTGATCAATACTAGAGTAGGCAAGGACACCACTCACGGATTGATACTTTGGGGTCACTGGCATGATCGCGCCTTGAAAGCCACCATTGAGCAAATTTTGCATAACGATAGAGCCGGCGCGAAAAGGGCGCTGCGAAGCACCAATAACCGCAACAGACTTTGGCTTTAACAGTTTATCTAACGTTAGCATATTCCCACCTAAACTCTTTGAAGTCACTAGGGTATATCATAATCAATATTACTATCGAATCGCTTTCCCAAACCTATCAATGTGATCTATCGCTATAATTAACTATTTTTCGTCTTTACAACCGAAAAAATTTACAAACATATCACTTTCCATTCTTTAATCACCTTGATATTCAAGCATGGCAGAGGCATGATGTTGAGAGTTTTTATAACACTTTGGTCTTATTATGAAAAAAATAGCTATTATCTCTCTATCTGTTCTATTTTTAGCAGCTTGTTCATCGGCCAATTACGATGACGAAGTGTCTACAGAAACGTATCAAGAAACTTATCAAACCGATAAAGTGCCTCAACCACTCACTGAATCTGAAGCGCCCTTAGAGCAAGATTTAACGACAAACTCAACTCAAACTACAGAGACAAGCGTGATTGAGCCAGCAACGCTTGAAACGCCGACTGAATCCAGCAAGAAAGTTGTTAAGTTGAGCCCTCCAGCAAACGAAACCAAAGCAGAATCTTCGGAGTCTAATGTTAAAGTATTTTACCCAGAACAAGATGATGTTGCTCAACCAGCAACGAGTCATTACCTTGTTCAAGTAGCATCACTGCAAAGTGAGAAATTCTTAACCAATACAGCAAAAGGCTTGCCAGAAAATCAGCCTAAGTGGGAAAACGTAAAAACGGTTAATGGTAAACAATGGCACAGCTTATTATTTGGTAACTTTAAAACGGCAGAAGAAGCGAAAGATGCCATTATGCGTCTACCTGCAAGCTACAAAAATATGGGACCATTTGTGAAAAGCGTAAAATCGATTACTAATTCACAGTATCCAACGCTAAAAAAACTACCATAATAGATTCAAACTCTGGAACAATAATAAAAAACAAACAAAGGGGGTGCTGATGCGCTCCTTTTTTATGATGATTTAGGACTTTAACGCGATTTTGTACTGCTCTTCGAACGATAAAGCATTATGATTGGTGTATAGCGTTAACATAAACAGCGTCGAAATTAAGATGAAAAATATTTTACTTTTATGTGGTGGTGGTTCTTCTGAGCATGAAGTGTCACTGGTTTCAGCCCAATACCTTGAGCAACAACTTAGTCTTACTCCAGATTTCAACGTCATTAAAGTTGAAATCAAAACAGATGCTTGGTTTGTTTCTTCTGGAGAGAAAGTAGAGCTAGATATTGCTCATTCCTGCCTAAAAGGTGAAGGTTTCCCTTCTCATGCGATTGATTTTGTTGTGCCTTGTATTCATGGTTTCCCCGGCGAAACTGGCGATATTCAATCCTTACTTGAAATGGCCAACATTCCATATTTAGGCTGTGGCCCAGAAGCGAGCTCTAATAGCTTTAACAAGATCACTTCAAAATTATGGTATGACGCTTTAAGCATTCCCAATACACCATATCGTTTTTTAACCGAAAACAATGAGCAATCGATTCAAATTGCTGAACAAGCCTTTGATTTATGGGACAAGGTTTTCGTTAAAGCGGCAAGACAAGGCTCATCAGTAGGTTGCTACAGCGTGACTGAAAAAGCCAAGTTAGCACAAGCAGTTCGCGAGGCCTTTACTTACTCAGATCAAGTGCTTATCGAGAAGTCGGTAAAACCAAGAGAATTGGAAGTTGCTGCCTATCAACTTGATGGCGAACTGGTGATCACCAAGCCAGGTGAAGTCATTGCGCCCGACGGTGTGTTTTATACTTACGATGAAAAATACAGTGCAGATAGCCACTCATCGACTGTATTAGAAGCTCAAGGGCTTAGCGACGCTGAACAACAGGCAATTCAAGACTATTCACGTAAAGTATTTACCCATATGAATTTGAAGAACCTGTCACGTATTGATTTCTTTTTAACCGAAGAAGGCGACATCTACTTAAATGAAGTGAATACCTTCCCGGGTATGACGCCAATATCGATGTTCCCTAAATTAATGGAACATAACGGCCATAAGTTCAGCGATTTCCTAGAAAGCTCGATTAAAAATAGCTTAAGATAAGCCTAATCGCGTAAAACTCGACAATAAATAAAAGCTGGTTAATCCCAGCTTTTTATTTTTTTAAACAATAATTGTTCGGATTCTGATAGGGCATGCTTTCCAACATATTGGGCAGGCATAACGGCGCTCGTCCAACGACCCAACTGCTGAATTTGTCGTAAATTATAACCTTTCTTATATAAATCCTGACTGGCTCCCACTCGACTTGATTGACCAGAAAACGCTAAATACTGAGGTAGATTAAGAAGATCACTCGCTCGACGAAACACGCGATAAATGGATGAATCATTTAACGATTCGCTCCCTAGATTGCCATATTTATCGATTCGACAAAATAAAGCGCCTTGGTATTCATCGCCCAGCACAGCTAACCACTTTTGCAGTAATTGAGTAGTTCTTGGGGCCAGTTGATAAGTATTCTCCCCAATCATCAGTTGAGCATATTTATTACTGGATAAATCCAACTGGTGTAATGTTAAGTCTCGCAATTGCCCACGCTTTAAAAAACATTCAAACATTAGGCTATATATCAACAAATCACGCAGATCTTTTATTGAATCACTTTCAGCTAAGCATTGAAATAACTCGTTAAGATGCTTTTCAGTAAAAGGAGTAGCCTGAGTGGCATCACCTTTTTTCATGTTGCGTAATGCTGATAGGGTAAAGTGAATTTGTCTATGGTTAGTTGGTTCTGGAAGTGAATGTAAGCGATGTACTAGGCCAATAGTTAAACTATAACGGCGTATAGAGGCATATTTTCTTTGCCTACTTTCATGCTCTAAAAACAAGCGAATGGCGGTAACAGAAGCGGGCAACGGACTGACATGACGAGTGGAGCAAAACGCAACAAAACGATTCCAATCATTGACCATAGAAAGCAACGAGTTATGCGAATAAAGACCATGAGTTAATTCAACAAAATCTTGATAACTAATCGTTTTAGAAAACAATAGGATACTTTCTTTTAATTGGGCAGGATCAGACATCAATGGAATCTTCTTTCTCATTATTCACCTTATTAAATGAGTGCTTGTGCATACTGAAAATAGCATCTTGTAGTGACTTCTTATACTATTATACCCAAAGTAATGGGAGTTACAGTAAGGCACAAGTGAGTGAAGCCCCATGAACATAGCTTGCCTAGTCGATTGGAGTAAATGAGCGTTGGCGTAAAGCTGCAGCTTCAAGTACGAAGGGTATATTAGAAAAACAAATAAACCGTAATAAAAGAGGTATTATGTCACTCGTATATTCAACCGAAGTCGGTCGTATTAAACCTAAAGAAGAAGTGAAACAACGACCAAAAGGCGACGGTATTGTTCGCATTCAAAGAGAAACCAAAGGCCGTAAAGGCAAGGGCGTTTGTGTAGTGACTGGCCTGGATATGAATGACACCGAATTAAAATTAATGGCTGCCGAACTAAAAAAAGTATGCGGCTGCGGTGGTAGTGTGAAAGACAGCACCATTGAAATTCAAGGCGATAATCGAGAGAAAATTAAAGTTCATCTAGAGAAAAAAGGACATAAGGTTAAACTTGCAGGCGGTTAATTGCTCATTTTTTTGTCATCAAGAATCCCATTTTATGAATCGTAACAATATGTTTGAAGGCTCGTTCAATAGAGCCTTACTTTCCTTAGCTGTTCAAATGGTTCTTACCAAATATTTCAATCTGCTTATCGACTTGAAACATCAGGGATTTAGTGATCATTTTCGATCACTAATGTCGTTATCACATTATTCTCTACCGCTTAGTTTGCAAGGAGTGGTTAGGAAATCGAAGATGACAAACAAATTGCTAAAATTACTGACGAAGCCTATATAGAAATCGACGAATATCGTACATAATATCTGTATATTTAAATTTATATACACTCAAGTAACTAGAAAATTTAAGGTCTTACTATGTATAAGAAATTACTTACTGTATCTGCAGCTGCTATCGTTTTATCGGCATGTAGTTCATCAGAGCAAACACAAGAAATAAACCCAGAATTGAAAATTCAATGTCAAACGACTCAACGCTTCGTTGGCGGCTGGCAAAAAGCTGAGATAACACCAGAAGCGAAGCAATCTGCGTTATTGGCTATCTCAAGTATGAAAGGCAGTCATACGCTCAAAGAGATACTTTCTGTTGAACAACAAGTTGTAGCTGGTATGAACTACAAAGTCGTATTTACCATAGATGATGGTAACGCTTATGTTACTAAAGTATTCCGCAACCCACAGGGAGAATACAATATAGTAAGCCTGCAACCTAAACAACTCGTTGATAAATGCATTGAACAACAAACTCAAATGAATCAAGAGAAGTAATTCCTCTCAATAACATCACTAGCGTAAAAATTAAGCGTCTCAAAAAAACCTAACGCGCGTTAGGTTTTTTTGTTTCAGCACTAAAGATCACAAAAAATTAATTTAAACGATAATATTTTCAAAAATACATATCTATTCATCTAAGCTCCGGCTTTCCTTGTCTAGCCATCACTTGTCGACATCATTTTTTCATTTCGGAATCTTAATATTTCAATTCCGTCACTGATTTGTATTTAAAGTGTCACAGTGTTTCTTCTTAATTTATATCAGATTTGAGAATTAAGAAGAATGAGATTATGTACCAATCAAATGATAACCATACATTAAATTACTTTATTTCCCCGGAAACTATGTTTGACCAAGACATCCGTCTCGGAGATCAAATAGCAAGCCCGCTTAAAACCAAAAAGAAATTATTAACCGTTAATCAACTCACCAAAGCCTACAAGGGCGGAAAAAATGTTTTAGATAACATTAGTTTTGATTTATACGAAGGGGAGTTTGTAGCGGTCATTGGTCGCTCTGGAGCAGGAAAATCAACCATGCTTCATACATTAAATGGCACTATTGAAGCTAGCTCTGGTGAGATTTTAGATATCAGTGGCCAAGGGGAAAATGTCGTCACTATGCCTCGAAAACAACTTAGGCAGTGGCGCAGTCAATGCAGCATGATTTTCCAGAACTTCTGCTTGGTGCCTAGGTTAGACGTTATCACCAATGTACTACTTGGCCGATTAAGTTACACACCAACGTGGAAATCCATGTTTAAAATCTTTGATGATAAAGATAGAGCTAAAGCCATTGAACTACTCAAGTGGTTAAAAATCTTACCTCACGCCCTTCAACGAGCTGAAAACCTTTCTGGTGGCCAACAACAACGTGTCGCCATTTGCCGAGCATTAATGCAACAACCCAAAATTCTGTTAGCGGATGAACCAGTCGCATCTTTAGATCCTAAGAATACGACTCGAATTATGGATGCTTTACAGAAAGTCAGTGATGAAGGGATCGCGGTTATGGTCAACCTTCACTCGATCGAATTGGTGAAGCAATACTGCACGCGTGTCATTGGGCTAGAGAAAGGCAAAGTCGTTTATGACGGGTCGCCTGATGGATTAACCGATGAAATCTTACATACGCTGTATGGCGATGAAGTCGAACAAATTAGCTAACTAAATAAACACTTAAGTAATCATTAACTTATATTCAATTGGAAAGGAACACACAATGAAGAAATTACTGACTCTTACCATGATCGCTGCGGGTCTATGTAGTATGACTGCACAGGCAAACACAGAGATTAACCTAGGTGTACTAGGGGGTGAGAACTCAACAGCACAAATAGGCAATAATCAATGTGCCAAATCGTTTATTGAAGAAAAAACCGGTGCAACCGTCAATATTCGTAACGCATCCGATTATAGTGCTGTTATTCAGGGTTTATTGGGTGATCAAGTTGATCTTGTATTAAATATGTCTCCAAAAGCATATGCATCCGTTTATTTAAAAGATAAAAGTAAAGTTGAGCTAGTAGGGATTACCACTGATGACACAGATAATTCTAAAGGTTATCACTCAGTTGTATTAGTGAAAGCCAATAGCCCTTATCAAAAATTAGAAGATTTGAAAGGTAAGGTGTTCTCGTTTGCTGATCCTGATTCAACATCGGGCTTCTTAATTCCAAACAACCAGTTTGAGCAAACGTTAGGTGGAAACATGGATAACCAGTTTAACGGTTTCTTTAATAAAGTCGGTTTTTCTGGTGGTCATGAGCAAGATATTTTAGGCGTATTAAATGGTCAGTTTGATGCATCAGTCACTTGGTCTTCTATGGTTGGAAACCGTGACGATGGCTATTCAGCCGGTGCTTTACGTAAAGTGAAAGAAAATGGTTTTGATGACCTAATGTCACAACTACGTATTATTTGGAAATCTCCACTGATTCCAAATGGCCCGACGATCGTTCGTGGCAACATGGATAAAGAATTAAAAGAGAAGCTTGTTATGGCGGTTAAGCAGTTGGATAAAGAGCAACACGAATGCTTCATGAAAGCGACAGGCGGGAAACTACACTTAGAAGATACTTCTGTCAGCGAATATCAATCAGTTATTGATCTCGTTCAAGCACAAAAGAAAACGACACGCTAATCAACGCGCCAGTGGTCAGACTAATTGACCACTGGCGTTCTTTTTTCTAGGTTAATTGATTGAAACGGAAGTTGTATTTTGGATAAACAATTTGAACAGTATTACCACCAAATTAGATCCAAGCAAAAACGTGATGCTTTGATGTGGTCAGGGTTGCTGGTACTTCTCTATTTAAGCTCAGGCTATGTTGCTGAGTTCAGTTTAAGCAAGATTCTCACTAGTGCTCCAAACTTTTTTGACTATTTAGCCGATACCATTCCAGTATTGAAATGGGACGTTCTGTTTGCAGGACGTGACGCTAACGGCCATGCCATAGAAGGCTCTTTAATTTACTGGGGTTATCGATTACCAATTCAGTTACCTCTGTTGTGGGAAACCTTTTGTGTCGCAATGGCAGCTACGGTGGTTTCAGCGCTTATTGCAACAATTTTAGCTTTTTTTGCCGCTAACAATACTTATGCACCCGCTGGAGTACGCTGGGCAGTAAGAGGCTTTGTGGCATTTTTACGAACCATGCCTGAACTGGCTTGGGCAGTAATGTTCGTCATGGCCTATGGTGTAGGCGCATTACCTGGCTTTATCGCTTTAGCTCTGCATACCGTTGGTAGTTTAACCAAACTGTTTTATGAATCGATTGAAACGGCATCTATGGAGCCAGTCAGAGGATTAAGAGCTTGTGGTAGTAACCGTTGGGAAAACGTTCGCTTTGGTCTTTGGCCACAAGTAAAACCTATTTTTATGTCTTACAGCTTTTTAAGATTAGAAATCAACTTTCGATCTTCAACCATTCTAGGGTTAGTTGAGGCAGGTGGTATCGGTCAGGAACTGATGACCAATATTAAGTTAGACCGTTACGATCAAGTCAGTATTACATTGATACTCATTATTATCGTGGTATCCGCTTTGGATTCATTATCTGGGCACCTACGCAATAAAGTTTTAAAGGAATCATGATGACGTTAACTTATCGTATGTCGAATGCCGATTTAGACACATTGAAAGAGGAGCATGGCGAAATCTTCTCTCAACAAAAAAGCTATCTGTCTAAATTATCAATCATCACTCTTGGAATCGTTCTATTTTACGCTTTCTTTTTTGTCGAATTTGGCGTTAGTTGGGAGATGTTCATTAATGGCAGTAAGCAATTATTGCATTACTTTTCGAATATGTTCATTTGGCAAGATGTTGCCGAATGGCCATTTTCTTATTATTACAGCCAAATATTGATCACGTTAGCGATAGTGTTTGGAGGCACCATCACCGCCTCGTTAGTTGCGCTTCCGCTGTCATTTTTTGCCTCTCGCAATATTATGACAGGCCCATTTGCGATTATCGCTTATGCCATGCGTAAATTATTTGATGTGCTACGAGGCATTGATATGGCTATTTGGGGGATGATTTTTGTTCGCGCGATTGGCATGGGGCCACTCGCAGGCGTGATGGCAATATTTATTCAAGACTTAGGATTACTTGGTAAATTATTTGCCGAAGGGCACGAAGCGGCTGATGATAAACCTTCCCGTGGTCTCACTGCACTAGGGGCGACGAGTCTACAAAAGCATCGCTTCGGAATCTTCACCCAATCCTTTCCTACCTTCTTAGCTCTAAGCTTATATCAAATAGAATCCAATACACGTTCAGCAGCGGTGCTGGGATTTGTGGGAGCGGGCGGCATTGGTTTGGTTTATGCCGAGAATATGCGTTTATGGAATTGGGACGTAGTGACTTTCATTACCTTAAATTTGGTAGTAATCGTAATGACCATGGATATGATCTCATCCAAACTACGTCAAAAATATATTATCGGGGAAGATATTCCGCTATTTGAAAGAGGTAAGCACGAGTAAACCTCATCTCCAAAAGCATATAAATTCGAGGGTGATCTATTTAGCTCTCCATTTTATACCCAAGTAACTTCAAGGTGCGAGTTTCAGCAAGAATAAAACAAGCTTTAGGCAAGGCAAATTGAATATGATCATAGTTATTCTATATCTGTTCAATTTAACGCAGCATAAAGCTTGTTTTAACTTGCCCTTCCGGAGCTTCATTCAAACCTCTTCTTTTTATAAGAGATGGGCCGCGTCAGATTGGTTTGAAAGGTGCTTCATTCCTTCGCCAATCTTCCTTGTCTAAAGGTTTGGATGATAGCTCTGAATTCTGCATCTTGAAGTCACTTGGGTATAGTTTCCATCAGAATATCTCTACGATTGACTAGCCATAACTCATGCTTTGTCATTACCTTACTGAACATCCTACTTTGTAAATACTGGTTTAGCCATTGACGTAATTTTGGGTAGGGCGACTGTAAGTACCACTGTCTTTCCACTCTGGCAAATTGACGAATAAAGGGCAGTAACGCTAAATCGGCAAGGCTTTCTTGGTCAGCCATGAAATAAGAATGTCGAGTTAAGCGCTCTTCTAATTCACAAAGGTATTTCTCACAGGCTTGCCGGCATTCAACTAGGTTTGGTTCGTGATAACGCTTAGCCGCACGGTAGGCTTCCAAGCAGGGTTTAAACTCGGTATCAAACTGGTGAATAAGGCCGCGCATCGAATTTAGCATCTCAGGCTCTGTGCTCAACAATAAATCCTCTGGATCATTTTCACTCAGCGCCCATAGCATCACTTCTGCGCTTTCCTCTATGACGGTACCATAATTTGTGACAACAACAGGGACTGTGCCTTTTGGTGAAGCTTCTAACATTTCAGGTGGTTTATCACTTAATACTATATCACGCAGTAGCACAGGTACTTGTGAACGATATATTGCCATTCTCGCTCGCATCGCAAATGGGCAGTTTCTCAGAGAGTAGAGGACAGGTAACGATCCACTTAAGTTTGTATTCATTATGATTTCCTCTGCGATTATGGTTCAGATTAACCCTTTCTCTGATAAAAATACCGCGGTTAAACCAGATATAATAGATTAATTGCCCTCAATGATACTCATCAACTACAGATCAAGGTATCATGCTGGCTTTGAAGTTATACGAGACTCCGAGTGATGAATCCAAAGATTGAATTATTAGCCCCAGGTGGCGATATTGATGCCATTAAAGCTGCCATTATTGCAGGTGCTGACGCCGTTTATTGTGGCCTAGATACCTTTAATGCCCGTAACCGTGCGTCTAATATTTCCTTTGATCAACTCGTTGGCGCGATCCGACTCGCTCACCAATATGATTGTAAAATATTTCTCACGTTGAATATTGTCATATTAGAAAGTGAATTTAAAACCGTAGTTAAATTGCTTAACCGCCTTGTCAATACCACTCTAGATGGTGTTATCGTACAAGATATAGGTTTATTTTATGTATTGCGTGAATACTTCCCAACACTTGATATTCATGCCTCTACACAGCTAACGACTCACAATGTAGGCCAAATTCCGTTTCTTAAAAAGCTCGGTGCCAGCCGTGTCAATTTATCACGAGAAATGAACCTACGTGAAATCACCGCGCTCACTAAGGTTTCTAATGAGCATGACGTACTCGTGGAAGTATTTGTACATGGTTCATTGTGTGTAGCGTTTTCTGGGTTATGTTATTCAACATCAGCTACTGCTGGTAACTCAGGTAACCGCGGTCGTTGTAGCCAAGCCTGTCGTGAAGAGTATGAAACGACAGAATCGGGTCACAATTTCCCACTGAATATCAAAGACAATTCCGCTTTCTTCGATCTACCGGCGTTAATCGACGCGGGCGTTCATTCATTTAAAGTAGAAGGGCGCATTAAAGGCGCTAGCTATGTTCATACCGTTATCGACAGCTTCCGTAAACAAATCGATGGCTACATAGAAACGGGTGAACTGACTCAAGATGGCGAGCGTTTATATAAAGTATTTAATCGTGATTTTACCAATGCTTTCCTACGCGGTGATTTAAACCAATCTATGTTTATTGATAACCCTCGTGATAACTCAAAAAATCACATTATCGATAAATTTAAAGCCGACAAAGATGAAATCATTTCAGTGGTGCAGATCTTTGATGCTAAAAAGCAATTGCATGAAGAAAAGCAACAGATCAACGCTACGGTCGATGAAAAAATCGCGCAAGTCAGTATTGAGAAAATAAAACTTAAATTGCATTTCGCTAGCCAAAAAGATCAACCTTTAACGCTCACCGTCACGACAGAGCAAAATGCGAGTACACTTCCTAATAGCCCTGTGACAACAAAGACAGCCGTATTCACTTCAAACCGTTTAATGGTTGAAAGTGAGAAGCTGAGTGTCGATAAAGAGACAGTTGAGAAGCGCTTCAAAAACATTAATAATGCTAACTATGAACTCGTTGAGTTCGATGTCGATCAAGTAGCAGATGGATTAAGCATTCCATATCGTGAAATTACCGCGCTTAAAAATGAATTACTTGCTTACTTGAATGACGGCATCAAGCCAGTAGCAGAAGTCACACTTCCTAAACTTGAACATCATACAAAACCAGTCGATCAAAAACCGGAACTGTCGATTCTTATTTGTGATGAAGACGATGCTGCGCTGGTGGATGAAACTGATGCTGACATCTACTTTAAACTACCGGATGCCTACAAGCGCGGCTGCACAAAATTCGTGACATTTTTCCAAGAGAATCCACGCTTAATTCCATGGTTCCCACCAGTATTAATTGGTAAAGACTTCGATGTTGCGCTGAATATTTTGCAAGAAGTGAAGCCTGAGCTAATCGTAACCAACAATACCGGTATTGCTTATCATGCTGAACGCTTAGGCATTAAATGGATTGCAGGGCCGTTGTTAAATACAACCAACTCTTACGCGCTTTTATCATTCCAGCAAAACTTTGGTTGTAGTGGTGCGTTTATTTCTAACGAAATAAGCCGTCAACAAATCCGCCACATTGCAAGACCAAAGAACTTCAAAATGATGTATAGCATCTATCATCCGATCTTGTTGATGGCGAGCCGTCAGTGCTTCTTCCAACAAAGTGTTGGTTGTGAAAAACCGCGCATCGATAATGGTTGCATGTTGTCGTGTGATAAAAAGACGAGCATTAAGAACTTAAAAGGCGACTCTTTCGCGATTGATAAGCAAAAGGGCGGCTATCCAAGCATTTATAACCAAGATCAGTTCCTAAACACCGATATAATCGATGATTTAAGCGACCTGTTTGATGGTTTCATGATTGACCTTACCGAGATTGGCGCTGGCGATAAGCAACTACCAAACAAAGTAGAGCTTATTAAACAATTTGAAGCTGTACTGAATGGTGAAACAGCCGCTAGTCAGGCGCTCTATGAAATGGTGCCAAGCTCGACTAATCAGCAATATCACAATGGATTGTAAGCGGTAAAAGCTAACGCTTAACTAAGTCAAAAATATTGAAAGCCAGTTACCGAGTAGGTACTGGCTTTTTTGTTGATTCAAATTTTAATCCCCATCAGATACGAATCAAAATTAGAAATTATTAAGAAACCGAGCATCCTATTTAACATAAGATATATAATGCGCATTAATATTTAGTTTGTTAAAGAACCACAACAGCTACATTTATCCTAATTTACGTTAGTCATCTTTAACCAAAAACTTTGTTGGCATAAATTCGAAAATGTTTTCTTAAATGGTTTAATTTGAATGCTATTTGGATTGGTGATGACTTGATAACTTAGCCAGTACTCAGGACAAACATTTTGAGGTTCTTCTTCTGGTAAGTGATCAAATTCAACTTCTTTACTGATCACCACACCGTCAGAGAATTTAAAACTTGTTATGGTACGTTCCGTAGTAATACCGTCATCTATGCACATGGTTGTTTCAGTATGAACAATTTTAAAATCAGCCGCATCTTTATCGTTAGATGCAGCAATTTTATCAATATAGTCAGATAATGATTTTATATTTAGATTCATTTAAGGCTTTCGTAATATGCAGCAATATCGGCGATATCGGCATCATTAATGGTTGTCGCCATTGGGGACATTACTGGATCTTTACGTTCACCGCTTTTAAAAGCTTTAATCGCTTTCTCAAGATAAGCGGCATTTTGCCCTTTAAGATTTGGATAAGTTTTAATTACCGCGACACCATCTGCACCGTGGCATGAAGCGCACATTGCAACTTTGGCTTTACCAGCTTCTGGATTCCCTGCAAAAGCAAAATGTGAAGATGTAGCAAATAAACATAGTGATAAAGTAGCGATCTTTTTCATACAAACCTCAACAAATAGGAAGATAAAATGTAAACATTACTGTATACAATTTAGCAATTAAATTAATAATATCTAGGATTGAGAATAAGAAATTTAATCTCGATCACTTACTATCACAAAAATTTAACTCAATAGATGATGGTTTATAAGTTAAAAGTCGAGTAATTTACTGAGATCGGCTTTGATACTATGCACTTTCTTACTAGCTTTCTCACTTCGAGATGCTTCACTCACCAGGTACTCAATCGCTTCTGATAGTGTGCAACCTAATTCTTGCGCCCTATCCGACAGTTTTTCCCAAACCGCATAATCTAAATCGATCGATTTCTTCTTCGTATGGGTATGTTCAGCGTTAAAATGTCGTTTGCGTTTAGCTCGAATGGCTTGCTTAAGTTTGTTATCAAGCTCAGGATTCATATGATCATCAATCCAACTCAGTACTTGTGTCGGTTGATGCTCTAACTTTTGAAGTCCCATTATAGCAGCGTGAGATTCACTCGAATCTTGGTAACGAGTAATCGATTCCCCATCTTTCCATTTCCGAATTAAATATTGCCATTTCCAACCACATTCAAGGTTTTCAAGCTGTTGATATTTCATTAATCTTCCCTATAGACAACCCAATGTTACAGCGTAACTAAAAACCATAGCATTCTCAACTGTTTTCATTCCATCTAGAATAATAGTCCAACCTATTTTGACTTTATGATAGCAGCCTCTCAAATCCATTGACTAAACGCTCAATTTCCGAAGCATAAACAGGTATAAGGTTAAGCTATTTTTCTATATACTTCTTTCCTTCTAACCACATATTGAATTTTTTATAATGATCAAAGAGTCTTGGCAATCCGCTACACCCAACTTTTCACAATATGAAGACATACTCACACAAAACGACCCTAGTAATCATCGATCTTTTTTAGATCTTCAGCCTAGACTCAAATCTTCTATTCTGCATTTTGCACAAATGGCGAGCTTTCCTCGTTTCCTATTAGTAAATGCACCGGATAATTTCATTTATCGTCAAACAATCCATAATGCTTACTCGATGCTAATGAATACGGGTGAAATAAACCGTACTCCGGTTATCACCAGTGAAAGCATCGAACTTGAAGAGTTATTTGGACAATATCAAGTTGAAAATGGTCAAATAACTCATAGCTCTGAAGGATTGCTTGATAAAGCTAATGGCGGCTATCTCATTATTTCGTCAAACTTAATATTAGCGAACCCGCGCGCTTGGCCGAAACTAAAAGCCGCCGTTTTAGGTAATGCTTGTTCTGGCATATCATCCGACTCAAAACAAGTGATCGAAAATGTACCACTCAAGAAGTACGATGTAAATTTAGTTATTCTTGGCGATCAAATGCAACTAAGTGACTTAGACTTATTCGATGCGGATATGAGAACTCACTTATGCTTATTCGCTGAAGTAGAGTTAGATTTCAAAGTTACTATCGATTCGGTTGAATCATACATTCAATACATTAACGGCATTATTGCTGAATACCAACTTCCTAAGCTTCTAGACTCACATGCCTGGACGTTCTTATTAACTCAAGGGGCTCGCGAAACCGAAGACCAAGACAGAATGCCTCTGTGTCCCATTTGGCATAGAGCATTGTTAACGGAGGCCGCTTTAGTTTCCAATGGACAAGTAATCTCTCAATCCGATATGGAAAAAGCTTTAGCCTCGCGTACCTATCGTCTCGAATATCTTCCTCAAAGAGCCTTAGCCGATATATTGGAAGGTCAAGTCATCATTGAGACCCAAGGTGAACGTGTCGGCCAAGTGAATGGCTTAACGGTTATTGAAGTACCGGGACATCCTATTGTTTATGGTGAACCAGCTCGTATTTCATGTGTTATTCACTTTGGTGATGGTGATATTGCTGATGTTGAGCGCAAAGCCGAACTAGGTGGCAATTTACATGCGAAAGGGATGATGATTATGCAGGCCTTTTTAGGCAGTGCTCTAAATTTAGATGATCCTTTACCATTTGCCGCTTCTATTGTATTTGAACAGTCGTACTCAGAAGTTGATGGCGATAGCGCTTCTTTAGCGGAACTTTGCTCGCTTGTAAGTGCTTTATCTGAATACCCTATCAATCAACAAATTGCTGTTACTGGTGCGGTGGACCAATTTGGTCGAGTGCAAGCGGTCGGTGGTTTAAATGAGAAAATCGAAGGATTCTTCCAGATATGTAACTATCGT
Source organism: Vibrio sp. (assembly GCF_048266485.1). Lineage (GTDB taxonomy): Bacteria > Pseudomonadota > Gammaproteobacteria > Enterobacterales > Vibrionaceae > Vibrio. The sequence continues at coordinate 382,691 of NZ_JBLWZK010000001.1, forward strand.
GGTTTAACAGGTAATCAAGGTGTTGTTTTACCTAAAACTAACTTAAAACACTTATCCTTGCATCATGATGTTGTTGAAGCCATCAAAAATGAAGAATTCCACCTATGGTCAGTTGAATCTGTTGATGAGGCATTACCCATCATCTTTGGTAAAGCCTTCCGTGGCGATGAAGAAGAAACAATATTGAAAAAAATCTCTGAGAGAATCGAGCACTTTGATAAACATGAGTCAGCACCTTGCGGCATAGTAAATAAGATCAAAAGTTTACTTGGCATTTACTGATCGGACTTGTTTAGCTTACACCTGTTCTCTAAGATACACAGACTATTTCTGGAGTGATTATATAATGCAAAACAAACGTAACTCATATACTCGTGAAGACCTTCTAGCATCAAGCCAAGGTGAACTTTTTGGCCCAGGCCGTCCACAACTGCCAGCACCAAACATGTTAATGATGGACCGCATCGTTAAAATTACTGACGCAGAAGGCGAAGGTGAATTTGGTAAAGGTGTCATTATTGCAGAATTAGATATTACTCCTGACCTATGGTTCTTTGACTGTCATTTCCCTGGCGACCCTGTGATGCCTGGTTGTCTTGGTTTAGATGCAATGTGGCAACTAGTTGGTTTCTTCCTTGGTTGGGTTGGCGGTGAAGGTAAAGGCCGTGCATTGGGTGTTGGTGAAGTAAAGTTCACAGGCCAAATCCTACCGACTGCTAAGAAAGTAACTTACGAAATCAACATGAAACGCGTAGTGAATCGCCGCCTGGTAATGGGGCTAGCAGATGGTCGTGTACTTGTTGACGGTAAAGAAATCTACGTGGCGAAAGATTTAAAAGTAGGTCTTTTCCAAGATACGTCTGCTTTTTAGAATAAGGTTAATCCCCTTTCAATAAATAAATCAGCGATTTTGCTGATTTATTTTTGTTTAATACATTTAGTTATAGTGCGTTAAAATGTAATAATAAAGGCTCCAATTTCGGAGCCTTATTCTGTAACGATTAAACTTATTAACTTAAGCTTTAGATACACTATCTAGTCTTAAGTTATTTAATAAGTCCAGATTGACGATCATCTCTCGCATCACGCCAACCGCCCAACCAATTCGATTTAGCATCCATTTGCTGATATGGACAGTCATCCATCGATCTCCCATTAAGACCGGCTTTATAACCTTGAGATTGCGCTCTTTCTAGGCGATCGCGTTTCTGTCTCTTCATAGTACAGTCCTCTTACTTTGATAATGACCAAAATGACTATCTGTGGCAGTTTTATTACAACGCCACTTGTTAAGCATCGACCAAAGATCCGAATTTCTCAAGACGAAAAAAAACCGAGGTTCAACTTTGTGAACCTCGGTTTAATGTTAGGCTTGTTAACTTTATGATTTAAGTTTTTTTCTTCTGAAACCTAATAAACCAAGTAAAGCTAAGGCAAAATAACCTAAGCTGCCACCTTCACGTTCAACGTTAGGCTCGCCACCTTCACGCTCTACAATATCATCTGCGGTTGCACCCGCAATTGGGATAAGTTTAACCGCAACTAATTCTTCCGTGCCACTACCATCACCGCAATATGAGTTATGATAGGTATTATCATAACCACCCGCACAGTAATTAGCAGTTGCAGAAATAACACCATCATCGTTGATACCAGTGGCATTAACAATACGGTACGCATTATTGGCATTTGAAATAGATTCATCACCCGCAGTCGCACCATTAGTAAGATTATCTAACCACCAAGATTTACCTTGGAAAATAGCCAGACGGTTCGCATCTGTACCTGTAACATTTAGAGGTGCTATAAACCCACGACGACGGCGTTGTTTACCATCAATTTCACGGTTTTCTTCAGCATCGATAGCACCGACAACTTCATTATAATTATTGATGGCATTTACTTCACCACCCGCACCATTAAAGAAAATATCACCGTTAAGGTATACAGCAGTCGGTTTGGTATTAGCATCACCTTTAGATGCATCGGTATAGAATAAGCGGTTATTGGCAGCGCCATTCTTTGGATAACGACCACTTCGCTTAGCCTCACCAACAGCAATCAAATTTTTGTTGATGTCTTTAACCAAGCTATTGGTGTAAATGTAATCATCGCCATCTTTAACTTCAGCCCCTTGAACAAACACAGAATCCCATTGATTTTCAGCAGTAGGATCAACAGTATTTTTAGGATAGAAGATAGCCGCTTGCATTAAGTAATTATCATCATCTTCATCTTCATGAGTATTAAAACCAGCAAGAACCGGTAATCCATTAAAAGCAGTTACCTCACTGATTGCAGCAGCCCTTGCACTACCTTGAGCGGCGGCATCATTTTCACTATTTTCACTGTTAGGTTTAGTTGTGTTATCCCAACCAGAAACCGCTTTACCAGACACACCATCGGCACTATTCCAAATATAGGCTTGTGTCGCAAATGCGAAGTTCTGGCAATCTTTTAATAAAACAGGGTCTGAATAAGTTTCTGTATCCGTGCACTTACTCAAGTCACCCCAATACTTTTTATTGTCATCACTATTATCAAATGGTGCTACAGAGGCAGAACCGACGATATATCGAGTCCCACTACCTACTGGGTATTCAAATGAATCATACGCAAAGGTACGGCCCATTTGTTTTACAATCGAATCACCATCCTGTTTAGGTAACATGAAAGTGGTGCCAAAGAAACCACGTTGACGATAAGTCAGTACAGAATGACCATCGACATCATAATAGCCACTACTTGCAATTCCGATTGGTGTCCCATCAGCTAAAACTTTATTTACAACGATATTAGCACTATCATCTTGCAACGCGCCGCCCGGAGGAACATAACTTGTCTCAATTGGTGCAGGAATTTCAGCACCATCAACAAACCCAACAGCATTTCTGCCGTTATATCCTTGCTCATAAGCTCGACGTTCTTGGCATAAGCCCCCTGTTAAGCTGTAGTCACAGTCGTTTTCGGAATTTTCTGAATTTGCACCAAACCATTGCTTAACTGCCCAACTATCACAAGTTGAGTAACCTAATTGGTTATCACAATAATTACCTAAATCATCATAATCTAATAAATAAGTGAAAGTATTATCATACTTAAACGGCACTTCATCACGGTAAGAAATACCATCTTCACCTTGTCGAGTGTCACCACCAAGCAGGTAATCTCCATCTGTACAACTTGCACTATCTGCAAAGCAACCTAGAGGATCCGTAGCAGAGGCAACAGATGAATCACTGATCGCACTTGAGAATACTTGATTAGCATCGACACCAGCATCAACAGGGACAATTTTATACAGTGCCGCATTAGCGGAGTTGGCTGCCATTAACGCAGCAGCCACCATTGATAGTTTAAAAATTTTATTTGGCATTAAGTCAACTTCTAATCCGTTAGCCCTGCATTGATTCAAGCGCTTCCCAACGCTCGAATGCAGTTTCTAATTCTTGTTCAGCAGCGTTCAATCGATCCAAAATCGCTTGAGTTTTATCGCTACTCTGTGTGAAAAAGTCAGGTTGATTAACCTGAGTTTGTAATTGTTCAATTTCCGTTTCAAGTGACTCTAGCACTTGAGGTAAGGATTCTAACTCTCGTTGCAGTTTATAAGATAACTTCTTCGGTTTATTAGCATTTGGTTGATTTTTGGGAGTATCCTCAATCACTTTATCTACTTTCGCTGGTTTTTCACTCACAGAAGAAGATTGTTGTGTCACGCCTCGAGATAGCAAGACTTGAGCACGTTGCTCTTGTGCATCATGGTAGCCACCAACAAACTCTTCAATTTTACCGTTACCTTCAAAAATCCAACTGGTTGTCACGGTATTATCAACGAATTGACGGTCGTGACTCACTAAAAGCAAAGTACCTTGATAGTTGGCAAGAATTTCTTCCAAAAGTTCCAATGTTTCGATATCTAAATCGTTGGTTGGTTCATCGAGAATCAATAAATTATTCGATTTTAAGAACAAGCGCGCTAAAAGTAAGCGGTTTTTCTCACCACCGGATAAAGCTTTAACTGGTGTACGCGCCCTTTTCGGTTCAAATAGGAAATCCTGCAAGTAACCTAGTGCATGGCGAGTTCTTCCACCCACGGTCACTTCTTGCTTACCGTCAGCTAAGTTATCCATAACCGTTTTTTCAGGATCCAGCACTTCACGATACTGATCGAAATACGCAACTTCCAATTTCGTTCCACAATGCAAACGGCCTGAATCTGGTTTTAACTTATCAAGCAACAATTTCAATAAGGTACTTTTACCACAGCCATTTGGCCCGATTAAGGCGATACGATCACCACGCATGATATTGAAGCTGAAATCATCGACAATGGTTTTACCATCAATTTGATAGCACAGATTCTCTGCTTCAAAGATGATTTTTCCAGATCGGTTCGACTCATCAATTTGAATGTTCGCTTTACCCTGTACTTCACGGCGCTCAGAACGTTCTTCACGAAGCTTTTTAAGTGCTCGAACACGGCCTTCATTACGAGTACGACGCGCTTTAATACCTTGACGGATCCAAACTTCTTCTTGAGCGAGTTTTTTATCGAACTCCGCGTTTTGCATTTCTTCAACACGCAACGCTTCTTCTTTATCAATCAAATACTGTTCATAGTTACCCGGATAAGAGCTCAGCTTTCCTCGGTCTAAATCGAGAATACGCGTCGCCATTGATTGAATAAAAGCACGGTCATGCGAGATAAAAACAATCGAACCACGGAAGTCTTTTAAGAAGGCTTCTAGCCATTCAATCGTGGTGACATCCAAGTGGTTCGTTGGCTCATCGAGTAGTAGAACATCAGGATCACATACTAGTGCACGAGCTAGAGCAGCCTTACGTTGCCAGCCGCCAGATAAACTTGTCAGCAATGTATGCTCATCCAAAGATAAAGACATCAGAATGTTTTTAATACGGTCTTCAAGACGCCAACCATCATTGTGGTCAAGCTGCTCTTGGATTCTAGATAAACGATTAATGTTTTTCTCTGACGGATCTTCCGCCATGATGTCTAACTGATGCTGGTAGTCTTTTAATAACTCACCGACTTCCGATAACCCTTCTGCAACATAATCGTATACCGTACCTTCGGCATTTCTTGGTGGATCTTGCTCTAAACGAGACACCACCACATCTTGTTCGATTTGAATTTTGCCGTCATCCATGATGATTTCGCCCGCAAGCACTTTCATCATGGTAGATTTACCTGCACCATTACGGCCAACCAAACATACTCTTTCGTTCTGCTGAAGTGCAAAATCGGCTTTATCTAATAATGGATGATCGCCAAAAGCCAGCTGGCCATTATGAATGGTAATTAATGCCATTGTGTTTTAACCACGCTTGTAATTCGTCTAAATTGAATGGCCAAAATAACTCACTTTGTATGTGTTTTAAATTACTTTGGTGTTGTAAGTTATTTTGATCGTTTTGTATATCTTGCGAATGCAAAGCAAGCACCGGAATAGTGACACCGTAACGATCGAATAATGCATCATCAAAAGCAATATCAATCACTTGCACTGTATGGGCTAAAGATTGTTGAGAATCTTCTCCCCATAAAGTATCAAGCTGTTGATAGGCTAATTCGCATAAATGACAACCTGAAGTTGAGTATAGCGTCAGCATTTTTAATTTCTATCCCTGTGTTATTCACTTTTATATTCACGTGACCTACTTAGTTACGATGAGTAATGATCCAACAGTTATGGATATGCTTATTGCGAGCAAAATCCATCGGCAATGTCTTCGCTGAAATGTTCTCAGCCTTAAGACCTAGTTGCTCTAAACCATCGAGTTCCATCTTAAATAGGCGCTTATTGTTCGAAAAGACCACTACAGCATCTTCACGCATCAGACGCTTTAGATTTTCCATCAACATTAAGTGATCACGTTGAATATCGAAAGTTTGTTCCATACGTTTTGAGTTAGAAAACGTCGGTGGATCGATAAAAATCAGATCAAACGTTCTGTCTTCATGCTGCAGCCATTGCAAACAATCCGCTTGTTCAAATTGATGTGCTTCACCCGTAAAACCATTGAGCTCCATGTTGCGTTGAGCCCATTGCAAGTAAGTATTCGACATATCAACTGTCGTGGTACTTTTCGCACCACCAGCCGCCGCATGTACCGTTGCACTACCCGTGTAGGCAAACAAGTTCAAGAAGTCTTTGCCTGCTGCCATTTGACCTAAACGACGGCGGGTTAATTTATGATCGAGGAATAGACCGGTATCAAGGTAGTCCTGCAAATTAACCAACAGCTGCACGCCATATTCGTTCACTTTTAAGTATTCAGAATCTTGCGATAATTTTTGGTATTGGCGCTTACCTTTTTGCTTTTCGCGGGTTTTGATGACGACTTTATTAGCATCAACACCTAATACCTGAATCGTCGCACGAATAACATCGGTCAAACGACGCTTAGCCACTTCTTCTGGAATGGTCTTTGGTGGCGCATACTCTTGAATAACGACGTGATCTAAATACAGATCAATCGCTACATTGTAATTAGGTAGATCAGCATCATAGGCACGGTAGCAATCTAGTTGCTCACGCTTCGCCCATTTACCAATTTTGGCTAAATTTTTCTTTAAACGGTTAGCAAAATCAGGGGCAACTTGCGCCTCTTCTTTTTCTGAATGACGCAGCGTTTCACCATTTGGATTCACTCGTGCGGTAATTGAGTAGTTCTTTTGGTGACACGGTAACGCACCATTGCTCAATTTATACTGCTTATCCGCTCGCATACGCAGGCAACTTAATAACTCTTCACTTGAAGAGAAGATAGAAGCCTGACTACCCGCAAACTCATTCTTTAATTGCACACCAAACGACGTATACAAAGCAATAAGGCCAGGCTCAGTACCTAAACGCTCACCATAAGGCGGGTTACAAATTACAACGCCTTCAGTAAAGCCCTGTGGTTTTTCAAGTTTAGCGGCATCACCTAGGTTAAATTGAATAACACCGTCTAAACCAGCACGCTTCGCATTGTCTTTGGCCGTTTGTAGAACGCGACGATCATTATCAATACCAAAGAAACGATTGTCACCAAGCGCTTTAATCCCCTTACGACTCTGAACGCTAGCTTCGGCTTTAATTTCAGCCCAAGTTTCAGCTTCAAAATCATATAAAGATTCAAAAGCCCAAGTTTCACGCTGAATACCTGGAGCCACATTCGCAGCCATTAAAGCCGCTTCAATAAGCAAAGTCCCTGAGCCACACATAGGATCGAGTAAAGGCTGAGATTTATCCCAACCACTACGGCTAACAATCGCACACGCTAAGGTTTCTCTTAATGGCGCTGCACCGGCTTGAATACGATAGCCACGTTGATGCAAACCACGGCCTACCATATCAATACCAAGAATCGCTCTATCACGATGCAAACGAACATGGATGCGAAGATCTGGCTGATCTTTGCTGATCTCCGGGCGACCTAAGTCTTTTTTAGTAAAGCTATCAACGATGGCATCTTTTACTTTCATCGCACCATACTGACTGTTGCGAATTTCGCGGTTGGTACCATTGAAATCAACAATTAGACGCTTGTTCACCGAGAAATAAGAAGACCAATTTACTGCAGAGGCTGATAAATAAAGATCCATATCATCGTTACAGTAAAACTCAGAAAGAATTAATACGAAACGAGAAGCCAAGCGGCTCCATAGGCAACAGCGGTAAAGTTGTGCATTGGTAGCAGTAAATCGAACCCCTGCTTGCACTGGTTTTGCATCGGTAACACCTAGTTGTGTCAGCTCATCAGCGAGCAAATTTTCAAGGCCATTAGATGTTATCGCTAAATATTGATTCATTATAACTTTCAGTACGGTAATAAATGGGGTCAGATTATATAACGAAACCCCTACCTTATGCGACCACCTACATGCTTTAAGCACCGAATATCACAGAAAAGTCATCATATTTTTCCACATTCATCATTGAGCACTTCAAATATCCCTCTGCACATCTAATTCCAGCTCTTAAATCCTAAACAACTAGTACATCTGCACTAAGTAACTTCGTTTTATTCAAATATGCAGCATGCGCATATATAAAGCATCGGTAGTAAAATGAAAGTGAATACTTATTCACCCAGCAAAGCACGCACCACTGGTCTATACCAGCGGTGTTTTTACAGTGTAAATTTATTACTAAATCAGCTTAAATGGGGAATTTGTTCACTTTAAAGGGAAGATATACGATGAAATAAGGCTTAAAAAACTTTCACTTTTGTTTAAAAACTGCCTTTGTATTGCTTTTATTTTGCCCTATTCACAGTTTTAATTGCGTATTGATAGCGAGGAGTTGGTGAATCAATAGCCAAACTAAGGTGGTTTTATGTGATTTTTAGCTAGTCGTTAACTGAAGGTGGTAACTATTTGTAGGAAATTTTAGGCAAAAAAAAGCCGGCGCTAAGGCCGACCGAATGAACAACAAGGAACGAACTGGTTTAGATAAGGTAATTACCCTACCATTGCATAAGTTTCAAACTGAGTATGTAAGTTAGCTTTCGCAAAGCGATCGTGCATCACTTTAATTGGCTCACCAAATTTAAGCGCTTTGGACTCTGTAAGATTGAAATCACGTAAAGAGACAGAAACACAAATACTCGCGCTTTCTCCAACTTCGACCACCATAAAATGGCCCTCAGAGAAGCAATTACGTAAATGTACAATCTCCCCCTCTTCTGGCGCAAAATCGCCGCCTTGTGGAGAGAAGAACCAACTCTTAGGTTGAACGGGTTTATGAAAGCGACGAGCTGCGACGCTATTTAATGCCAATTCTGCTTTTCTTGGCTCTGATAAAGGAAGTACATCAACTTGTTGTTTAAATTTGTGGTAACTAGATGCATCATCAACAGAAAATTCATTTTCTTGAAATGCACTGTTTACTAGAAGTTTTTGAGGAAGATTTACGCTGAAAACCATGTCCCGCCCAAGATCCAGCATAAGGGACTTGTTGGTCTCATTGTAATACCATTTCCATGTATCACTCGGTTTAAGCATTGTTTCAGCCTCTTCAAAAATAAAGTGAAATAGACACTCCACTTCTCGTCTATCCGTTAGATGTTCTTTGATTGTACAAACAGATAGGCAAAAAAAAAGAGGAAAACATATTCCTCTTTTCAGGCTGAAATTGGATTTTAATGTGAGAATTTTTTCTTGCTTTTTTTAATAACCTCAACTGAACATAACTAGGCTTAACTGACGTTAAATATTTTTAACGATATCTTTAATCAAGTTAGGTCCGTGATAAATGAACCCCGAATACACTTGCACGAGTTTTGCACCAGCCATCATTTTCTCTTTTGCCGCAACATAAGAATCGATACCACCAACACCAATGATCGGGATCTCTTCACCTAGCTCTTTATAAAGTTGACGGATCACTTCAGTACTTTTCGATTGCACAGGACGACCACTTAAGCCCCCTGTTTCATTGGCATTTTTCATACCGTCGACTAAAGTACGATCCAATGTTGTGTTGGTTGCGATAACACCATCAATCTTATACTTCTTCAGTGAGTCACAGATTTGCTTTAATTCATCATCGGTTAAATCTGGGGCAATTTTTAACGCTAACGGAACATACTTATCGTATTGCTTAGCCAATTCAGTTTGCTTTTCTTTTAATGCCGACAATAATTCATCCAAAGCTTCACCGTATTGTAGTGTCCGTAGCCCAGGAGTATTTGGAGAAGAAATGTTTGCCGCAATATAACCTGCGTATGGGTAAACTTTTTCCATACAGATTAGGTAGTCTTCCGTACCCTTTTCAATTGGCGTATCTTTATTCTTACCGATATTGATACCTAGGATGCCATCGAAGTTTGATTGCTTAACATTTTCAATAAGCGCATCAACCCCTTCATTATTGAAACCCATACGGTTGATGATCCCTTCTGCTTCGATAATTCGGAAACAGCGCGGTTTATCATTACCAGGTTGTGGACGTGGTGTCACAGTACCAATTTCTAAAAAACCAAACCCCATTGCGCCAAAAGCATCAATGCATTCACCATTCTTATCCATGCCAGCTGCAAGGCCGACTGGGTTCTTAAATGTCAACCCCATCACTTCAACAGAACGAGTAGGTAGATTTTGGCGGAAGAAGAAGTCTAAAGGCGTACCATTCAGTCTTCTTAAATTCTTAATCGCTAATTCATGTGCCGTTTCTGCATTGATTTTAAACAAGCCAGCTCTGGCGATACGGTAAAGCATACTTCCTCCAAATAAGATCAAAAAAGCCCCGAAATTCCGGGGCGAAGTATACCTTTGTTATCAGTCTTATACTACTGCAATCGTTTGCAGTGCTTTGATCTCATGCTGTTATAGATGAGATCAAAGCTAAAATACAAAACATTAGTGACGCGGTCACCTATGTATTCACTTGTTAGCGGCACAATTTAAGTTTAAAAGCATAAGCTCACGAAGTGCGACGGAAAACTTAGCGAATTCATGTGCAGAACCGACTTTGAACTCATTCAAAATATTTTCCCAACGCTCCAGTGATGGTCGATTAGATTCCAACCAATCACTTAACTCACTTTCTACTTTTCTAGCTTGCTTATCATCACAACGACAAGAAAGAACTTGTAATGTTAAATTGCGTTGCTGCCAATCGAGATCTTCACGGAATGTCGCACGAGCAAGAGCTTGCCAGTGGTTATCAACCGGTTGATTATTGATTTGATTCAAGAACCAATGCAGTGATAATCGGTCTCCTAAAGTGAAATACATTTTCGCGGTTTGCTCAATCGTCACCTCACATTCAGCTGCTACCGTAGAAATATCTAAAGCAGAATATAAGCTAGTTAAGCGAGATATCTTATTGGCCAATTCAGAATCAACGCCTTGTTTAATCCAAGACTGAGCTTGCTGATTGTGCTCTTTCACTTCCTCTTTGACTAAGTAATCATCAATTCCGGTCTGAACAGCAACCACATCAGCTTGATAGTGTTGAATGATCTCATTAACGCTTAATTTCAGCATACGATTTCGTAATAGCCAACGTGATGATCGGCGTAAAATACGACGTAAAGACATCAATAATTCATACTGTACTTCCGCTGTGGCGGTGTTATCTAGGCTTCTCACCTTGTCAAACATAGAGCCAGCATCAAATATCTCTCTCGCAGCAACGTAGGCATTAGTAATATCAATCACACTTGCCCCTGTCTCATCATGTAAGCGCGAGACAAAATTACAGCCCATTTCATTGACCATTTGATTGGCAAGTGAAGTGGCGATAATTTCTTGTCTTAATGGATGTTGATCCATGCATGAACCATAGTTACGGCGTAACTTAGTTGGGAAGTAATGAGTTAACAATTGCGCATTAAATGGGTCATTGACAATCTCTTCACAAGCAAGTTGCTCTTTAAGCACCATTTTAGCGTAGGCAATCAATACTGAAAGCTCAGGTCGAGTCAGCCCTTTGCCCTGCTTTTCCCTCTCCAATAAAGTTTCATCGTCAGGAATATATTCTAAAGCGCGATCTAATTTACCAAGCTTTTCTAATGTATGAATAAAGCGAATTTGTTCTTTCACCTGAGCGGTGCCTTGATACTCACTCACCGAAATAGACTCTGACTGGCAATACGCGTCTTCTAAAACTATCTTGCCAATTTCGTCTTCCATACTATTCAGTACTTCGTTACGTTGCTTGATGGTCAGATCGCCATTGCTGACTAGCGTATTCAAGAAGATCTTAATATTCACTTCATTATCAGAACAATCTACACCACCAACGTTATCAACAAAATCGGTGTTTACTCGGCCACCAGTGAGTGCATATTCAATACGACCAAGTTGAGTCATACCTAAGTTACCACCTTCACCAACAACTTTGGCGCGTAACTCTCGGCCATCTATACGCAGACTATCATTGGCTCTATCACCAACATCAGTATGATTTTCTTCTGACGATTTAATGTAAGTACCGATGCCACCGTTCCACAATAGATCAACATTCATTTTCAGAAGTAACTTGATCAATTCTGTTGGCGTGACAGATTGCTTTTGCGTGCCCACCATTTTTTGGATCTCTGGGGTTAACGAGATCGATTTAGAGCGTCTTGAGAATATGCCACCGCCTTGTGAGATCAAGCTTTGATCGTAATCTTCCCAACTCGATCTTGGTAATTTGAACAAGCGATCCCTTTCTTTCCAGCTGATTGCTGAATCTGGGTTTGGATCAATAAAGATATGCATGTGGTTAAAGGCCGCTTGAAGGCGAATATGTTTCGATAACAACATACCATTACCAAATACATCACCGGCCATATCACCAATCGCAACACAGGTAAAATCGGTAGTCTGGCAATTAATTCCCATTTCTCGGAAGTGGCGTTTCACCGACTCCCAACCCCCTTTGGCAGTTATCCCCATCGCTTTATGGTCATAACCATTTGAACCACCTGATGCAAAGGCATCACCTAGCCAAAAGTTGTATTCAGCCGAAACTGAGTTAGCAATATCGGAGAAGGTTGCGGTTCCTTTATCGGCTGCGACAACAAGATAAGCATCATCGGCATCATGTCGAACCACATTGGTCGGCGGTACAATTTCGCCTTCAATAATATTGTCAGACACATCCAATAGCGCGCGAATAAAGCGTTTGTAGCAACGTTGACCTTCAGAAAAAATTTCATCTCGAGTAGTGAAATTTTGTTGACGCTTACAGACAAAGCCACCTTTAGCCCCTACTGGAACAATTACGGTATTTTTAACTTGTTGTGCTTTCACCAAGCCCAATATTTCTGTACGGAAATCTTCTTGACGATCTGACCAACGCAAACCACCACGAGCGACTTTGCCTGCACGTAGATGCACACCTTCCACATCCGGTGCATAAACAAAGATTTCGAACTCAGGCACTGGTGCTGGAATTTCTGGAATATTTCTCGGCATCAATTTCAGCGCTAACCACGGCTTCTCGTTACCATTTTCATCTGTTTGATAAAAGTTAGTTCGAATGGTCGCTTGGATCATTTCCATGTAACGACGAATAATTCGGTCATCATCTAAGCTTTCAACTTTCTCTAATTGTTCTTGTATTGAAGCAATGAGTTTCTCTTCTGCCTTGCCTCTTGCTTTCACTTTCGGATCAAAGCGTTTTACAAATAGAGCAACTAAGGCTTGTGCTAATTTAGGGTGATTAGAAAGTGTATCTTCAATATATTGCTGACTAAAAGGGAAGCCTACTTGACGCATATAACGCGCATAGCTTCGTAAAATGGTGACTTCTCTACCCGTTAAACCCGCAGATAGAATCAATCTATTAAAACCATCACTCTCGAGATCACCAGACCAAATAGCAGCAAATGCTTTTTGGAAACGATCTTGCGCTTCACGTAAATCAACACTTTGATCACCACGATGTAGCATCGAGAAATCTAAGATCCAAAAGACCGTCCCATCGAATTTTTCGATCTCGTATGGAGACTCTCCGATTACTCTAAGCCCAAGGTTTTCAAGCATCGGCATGACATCAGAAAGGTGGATAGGTTCATCCCGGTGATACAATTTCAGACGGACGGCTTTGGAATCAGCTTTCACTTCTTGAGGACGATAAAACAGCATGCCCAGTTTTTTATCTTCATTTAAAGATTCCAACAGTTCAATATCGGCAACAGCGGTACCGCCGGCTAATGTGGCTTCTTTATATGATCGGGGGAAAGCATCCTGATATTGCTTAGCTAATTCGGTACCTTTATTTTCGCCAAAATGACCCATAATAGATTGGGTTAAACGATCATCCCAAGATGAAGACGCTTCCATCAGATCCCTCTCAATTGCTTTCACATTGATATCTTGATTATTATTATCCACTCGCACTATGTAGTGAGTTCTTGCTAACGGGCTTTCCGAAAAATAAGTCGTAAACTCAACATCTTGATCACTTTTAAAATAATTCTTAAAGATTTGCTGAGTTTTAAACCGCAGCTCCGTGTTGTAACGCTCTTTGGTTACGTAGACCATGCAACTAAAGAAACGTCCAAATGGGTCTTTACGAACAAATAGACGTAATAGATCACGGTCCTGCATTTGCACGACACCCATACCCACTTCAAGTAACTCTTCTTCACTGGCTTGAAGAAGTTCATCCCTTGGGTAATTTTCTAAAATATTATGCAATGCTTTCCAGGAATACGATCCTTTTAGATAACCACTTGATTGTAAAATACGCGCGACTTTATCTCGAATAAGCGGAATGCTACCGACACTTTGGTTGTATACCGCTGATGTGTATAAGCCAACAAAACGATGCTCCCCAATCACCTTGCCTTTATCATCAAACTTTTTGATGCCAACATAATCGGTGTGAGCGCGACGGTGAATAGTAGAAGCATGGCTACCTTTTGTTAAAACCAGTAGCTCTTGTTTGGTGACTTCCATTCTTGCGGATTCAAGCAGTTCAGATAGTTTGTAACTACGAATGCGGCTTTCTTGTTTCAATAAACCAAGTGCAGGAGATTGAGATGGATTGAGCTCTAAGTCCCCTTTTGTGGCTTTTAGCTCAAATTCTTTGTATCCCATAAAGGTAAAGTTATGTTCACCAAGCCAACGCAGAAATGCTAAGTCTTCTTGTAGTCTTTCTTTCTCTAATGGAATATTTTTAATGTTGTCTTCGGTTTCTTTTATCGCAAGTAATAACTTGTCACTCATCCTGTGCCAATCTTCAACAACTAAGCGAGTATCTTTTAGAACCGACAATAATTCTTCTTTCAATTCCGACATGCGAGCTTTGTCATTCAAACGATCTATTTCAATATGAAATAAAGATTGCATGTCACCTTGTCCATCATTAATCGCGACAACTTCACCTTTGTTTCTATTAATTTGAGTAGGTGCATTGGCCATAAAGTGACTCGTTAAACCTAAACGATTGATCGCCATTTTGACTGAGTCTACTAAAAATGCAGAATCAGGAACGACTATCTCAATAACCGTATGACTCGACTGCCAACCTTGGCGGCTTAATGTTGGGTTGAACACTTTCACTGACACCATATTGGCGTCTTTTTCTAAGATGTGTTGCCACAAACTGACAACCGCACCATAGAGATCAGATTCATTCCTTTGAAAAAGATCATCTTGCGAAATATTACTGTATAGATGTTCAGCTAATTTGCTAACTAAAGGCTGAGTTTCCGATTCTAATTTATCCTGTATAAGTTGATACACTTTCTCAAGTAATACAGGGGTAACTTTTTCACTCGTTGGCATCTTTACACTCCACAAAATGGGGATTCTATTTTTATATTATTCACGTTATAAACTGCACCAAACACTACTGAAAAACAGCTTGTTAGAATCTTTCTGTCTTATTCCAAAAGCTGCCAGATGTTATTTAGATACAGGTATATTGTAAGAGTAGTATTGATAGAAAGTTAAATGGTTTCCTAACTATATACAGGATAAAAGTCGAATATGTGACTTAGGTACTTATTGGAAGCACTTCAAAATAATCAATATAAAAATTAAACATCTGTTTAAGCGATTAGTTACAATCACTTTCTCTATAGCGGAAGTAATTTGACGGTATTTTTTATACATAAAAGTGATAAATCCCCCTTTTTCTCAAAGACCGTTTCCCAAAAGCAAAAACGAAAAAAAGCAGCCCGAAGACTGCTTATAGATTGATTACTTAATGTGACGAAAATCGTTAGGAGTAAAGTTACGCCTCTAGTGCTTTATTAATTTTTTCGTAAAGATCTTTAGCAAGTTTCTCAAGCTTCGATAACTTTTCTAGCTCTGTACGAATAAGCGCCTGACGAGTTTCATCATATTGGCGATACTTCAATAAAGGATCGATCATACGAGAAGCAACTTGCGGATTACTTTCATTTAGTTGAATAAGAATTTCACTGGCAAATTGGTAACCCGAACCATCAATGGCGTGGAAATTCACTGGGTTTTGTCCAAAGAAAGCCCCAACCAAGCTGCGCGTTCTATTTGGATTTTTCAGGCTAAATGCAGCATGAGACATGGTTTGCTTAATCATCTCTAAAGCATTATTTGCAGGATTAGTTCCTTGCAACATAAACCATTTATCCATTACCAAACCATCATGGCTCCATTTATCACTAAAATCTTTCATTAATGATTCACGGCAAGCCAATTGTGCTTGGTTGGCTGAACTCATCGCCGCCATCGTATCTGTCATATTATTTGCAGATTGATATTGTGCTGTGACCAGTTTTTCACCGTCATCCGTTACGGCCAAATAAGTTAAACAAGTATTACGTAATGAACGTTTACCAATACAATCATGCTCTACCGAATACTGCTCTTGCTTTAAGCTGTGATACATAGCCGTTAGTTCTTCAACTAATTCTGCAGCAATGGCATGTTTCATAAAGCCTAGTGCCTCAGCGATCGCATCTACATCAACCGGTTTGAACCAACCTGCTACTTCATTCTGACTTGGTAGTGTGAGCATTTCCGCGATAAAAGCAGGCTCTAACGTTTCACTTAGTAAAATACCTTTAAAAGCATCGAGTACTGATTGCGGCAGTGATAGCTCTTTGCCCACTTGGAATGCAGCGATATTTTGACGCAAATATTTCGCAATCAAGTTCTGCCCAGCATCCCAACAAGCAAATTCATTCTGTGCTTTGACCATTAGGAACATCAGATCTTCATCCGAGTAATCGTACTCTAATTTAATTGGTGCAGAGAACTCACGTAATAACGAGATCACCGGTTTTTCTGAGACATTTTCAAACACAAAACTTTGTTCATTTTGGGTAAAATTCAACACATTGCCGACGGGTTTACCATTGATAACCATAGGAATGATGCTGCCATCTTGAGCATATAACTCAACATTCATTGGAATATGTAGGGCTTGTTTTTCAGGCTGATCTTGTGTTGCTGCCGTCACTTGAGTCAGTTGTAAAGTGAAGGTTTTATTTTGCTGATCATAGCTTGTGGTCGCTTTTACTTGTGGCGTCCCTGATTGGCTGTACCACAAGCGGAATTGCTGTAAATCGACTCCAGATGCATCTTCCATTGCCGCAACAAAATCATCACAAGTCGCCGCAGTTCCATCATGACGCTCAACGTAAAGTTTCATGCCCTTTTGGAAATTCTCTTCGCCCAGTAATGTGTGGATCATTCGGATCACTTCACTACCTTTTTCATACACAGTTAAAGTATAGAAGTTATTCATTTCTATTACTTTTTCAGGACGAATTGGGTGTGACATTGGGCTGGCATCTTCAGCAAATTGTGGGCCACGAATAATGCGAACATTATTAATACGATTTACAGCGCGCGAGCCTAGATCGGAAGAAAACTCTTGGTCACGGAAAACCGTTAAGCCTTCTTTCAGGCTCAATTGGAACCAATCACGACAAGTAATTCGGTTACCCGTCCAATTATGGAAATATTCATGACCAATCACCGCTTCAATGCCTAAGTAATCAGTATCGGTTGCAGTTTGGTCATTCGCTAATACGTACTTAGAGTTAAAAACGTTCAAACCTTTGTTTTCCATTGCACCCATGTTGAAGAAATCAACCGCCACAATCATATAAATATCAAGGTCATACTCTAATCCAAAGCGTTCTTCATCCCACTTCATAGCATTAATAAGTGAAGTCATTGCGTGCGGCGCTCTATCTAGATTGCCTTGATCAACAAAGATTTCTAACTCTACTTTACGGCCAGACGTTGTCGTATATTGATCTCTTAATACATCAAACTGGCCAGCTACTAAAGCAAATAAATACGATGGTTTCGGGTGTGGATCCGACCACCTCACCCAATGACGACCATTATCAAGATCACCACTATCCACTCGGTTACCATTACTTAGCAAGTAAGGATTGGTTTCTTTATCCGCAATCACAGTGGTGGTGTATTTTGCCAACACATCTGGGCGGTCAAGGAAGTAAGTAATTCGACGGAAACCTTCGGCTTCACACTGAGTGCAAAATGCGCCGCCAGATTTATATAAACCTTCTAATGCCGTATTTTTAGATGGGTTAACTTTAGTGATGATGGTTAATTCAAATTCTTTCGGTAAATCATGAATATGAAGGTTGGTATCAGTAAGCTCATAAGCTGACCACTCCACTCCATCAACTTGAATACCAGCCAACTCCATATGCTCACCGTCCAAGGTAAGTGTTGAGTTATCTTTTTGCTTAATCACTTTAGAGACAGCAGTAACCGTTGTCTCTTGATCAAACAAATCAAAAGTTAAATCGAGTTCGCTAATCGTAAAACCTGGAGAAGTATAATCTTTACGGTACTTAGCTTGTGGCTGGTGAGTCATATTCAATCCTTTTCATGTTCGAATGAGTAATACCGATCTCATCAATTATTTGATTGGTATAACAGCATTCTTGCACAAAATATTGATATTTCCCATTAACCCACAGCAGAAATGCTATTAATCACTGTAACAAAAGCTATTATGATTATTTATTAAGCTGTCTTTGCTATTTTTCAATGAAGCTTTAAATTGCTACGCTGAAAAGCAATGTACATATCAACATCATGGCTACTCAATACTAAGTGATCAGAATTTAATGCAAATTGAGATGACTGCTCTCCATCGCTATAGATAAAATAAATATAATTGTCTTCTATATAGTAAACGCCGTCGCGATACTTGTTATTACCTTTCTCATTAAAAGATTGAATAGAAAAATAAAAGTTGGGATATAGAACCAAATCAATATCAGATACGGAACTAGAAGTAACATCCCGACCTTTTACTTCAACACTACGCCAATAACCAGATAAATTTTTAGGTACTGTTTTGTTAAACGCCACACCATTTAGTAATAGTTGGTTAGCATTAACACTATATTGATACGATTGAGGAACCTCAGACTGAATACCCAAAATAATTTCTGTACTACTAATGGAGTATTTGCCAGACCATGAGTGAACCGTATGATCTTTACGCTTAATTTGAATTTCAAATTGATAGTTAGATTCTAATTGCAGAGTAATCGATAGGAAATCTTCGGGGATTAATTCTGGGGAAGGATTAATCACATGCCATTGTCCAATCAAAAAAGGATTATCGAACAAAAACATATCATATTTTTTAGGTGACTCGAATGCTGAAGCCCCTAAGGCAAGACTACTTAATAACACAATTAAACTTTTCATCCGCCTCTCCCAAAACATTGTAAACAAGACAAAGGCTCTTCACTCAGGCATATCGAAAAGGAAAAGACTTGAGCCTATGAATTAAGGATAGTTGTATGTTTTGAGAGCGACAAATTGAATTGCATAAAAAAAGCGAGACCTAAATGGCCTCGCTTGATATAAATAAAACAAAACAAATACAACTAACTACTTGATAAATCTGCAGTAATAGCTACAGCTTCATTTAAGTAAGCATCTGGAGCTTCATAGTCTTTAGGGATATCATCCAGAGTCTTAAACTCTGGTTTATCTGCTAATTTTTGACGCTTGTTCACGCGATCTAATCGCTCTTTATCCGCTTTATCGACTTCAGCTTCACGGAATTTCTCGTTTAAGGAAATCGTCGTATCATCTTTTTCTGCTTGATATTTCTCAATATTTTGCTGAATAAATGAAAACTCAAGGTCGTTAGCAATACGCTGCTTATGTAAAGTGGTTAATTTCGCAACTTTAGCTTGTAATGCGTCTTTCGATTCAACTGGAGTATAGTTAGCCGCAGGAATTTGATCCCAAGGCAAAGCATTATCTTCTACACTTTCCCCTGTATCTTCAGGAGCAATCGCACTTGGGAATGGAATATCAGGTGATACCCCTTTTCTTTGTGTACTGCCACCACTGATACGGTAGAATTTTTGAATCGTATATTGAACGTAGCCTAATTCTTGATCGAACGTATCATAAATATGCGTCAATGAACGATGCTGTTGTACCGTTCCTTTACCATAAGAATTTTCGCCAAGAATAATTGCACGATCGTAATCTTGCATTGCCGCGGCAAAAATTTCAGATGCCGACGCACTGTAGCGGTTAATTAGTACCGTTAATGGACCATCGTAATGCTCAACGGCATCAGTATCACTATCAACATTGACTCGGTCATAACTATCACGCACCTGAACCACTGGTCCTTGAGTGATAAATAAACCGGATAAATCAATCGCTTCTGTTAATGCGCCGCCGCCATTGTTACGTAAATCAACAACGACACCATCCACTTTCTTCTGGTTAAACTCAGCGAGTAGCTTATTAGTATCTTTTGCTAATCCAACGTAGAAACTAGGTACTTCTAATACACCGATCGTTTTGCCATTCTTTTCAATAACTTTTGATTTAACGGCACGGTCTTCTAAACGAATTTTATCACGCATAATTGTGACAACGTGACTTTTTGCATTCTTCCCTTCCGGCAAGATTTGCAGGTTAACTTTAGTACCTTTCGGACCTTTAATCAGTTGCACGACATCATCAAGACGCATTCCAATGATATCAACCATCTTCTTACCATCTTGACCAACCGCAATGATTTTATCCCCTTCAGAAAGTTCTTTCGAACCTGCAGCTGGGCCACCCGTTACTAGCGAACGGATAATAGTATAATCATCTTCCGATTGTAGAACCGCACCTATTCCTTCTAACGACAAGCTCATCTCAGATTGAAATTCATCTGCTGAACGTGGCGACAGATAACTAGTATGTGGATCGATTTGACGAGCAAACGCATTCATGTAGATTTGAAAAACATCTTCACTATGAGCCTGAGTAATTCGTTTGATGGCATTGTTATAACGTTTAGTTAATAATTCCTTAATTTCTGGCCATTCTTTACCAGTCAATTTAAGGTTTAATGCATCATACTTCACTCTTTGACGCCACAGCTCATCAACTTCAGCTGTATCCTTCGGCCATGCAGCTTTAGAACGATCAAGTTCCATTTTCTCATCAGTATCAAACTTGATTTCATTATCGAGCAACGTTAATGCATAAGAAAAACGCTCGTAACGACGCTTCATTGATAGATTAAACATATCAAACGCAGCTTTGGTATCACCCGACTTTAATTGATCATCAATATCCGTTTCAAATGGTTTGAAACTATCAATATCAGCTTGAGTAAAAATATTACGGTTATAATCAAGGGATTCTAAGTAGCGATCAAAAATACCTTTAGAAAAAGCATCATCTAAATTGAAATGTTTGTAATGAGAACGCGTAAAACGTTTAGTGACTCGTTGACTTGCGATTGCATGCTGAGATTCAGGAACAAGAGTTGGAATCTGTGACTCGCTGATCGTCGGCTGTACAGCAAATGCAGAGTTTGCTGCTAGCGTTAAGCTAGCAGCAAGTAGTGAAAATTTTAATCGGCAATTCATGCGTAGGAATATCCTTTTATACGCGCAAGTGCTCCGCTTTTACGACCATTTGTAAGCCGTTAGCAAGACGGACACGAACATCGTCTTTATTAATCTCAACAATCGTTGCAGCCATGTTGCCTTGACCCATGTTTACATTGATATCTTTACCGATGACAATTTCATCCGATTTCAATTCACGAGTTTCAACGACTGGCGCTTTTTGAGCAGGTTTCTTAGATTCAGCTTTTGGCTTACGTGGTGATCTAGGTGTCGCAGCTTTTGCTTTCGCTTTAGCCACTCTTTCTTCGCGGTTTTTATCAGCTTGTTCTTTACGACGAGCTTGAACACGAGCTTTACTTTCTGCAAGCGTCGTTTGAGCGTGCTCAACATGTTCGGCTTCTAACTCACCGCATGCATTACCATCAAGGTCAACACGCGTTGCGCCTAATTTTACGCCATGAAGGTAACGCCAAGATGACGTGTATTGACGTAAAGCAGCACGTAATTGAGTTTTACTTACTTTAGGATCTTCGTTTAGACGCTCAGCAAGATCTTGAAAGATACCAATTTTTAAAGGTTTTGCTTCGCCTTCTAAAGTAAAGCATTGTGGGAAACGTTCAGCAATATAGGCAATGACTTCTTTGCTGTTCTTTAACTTTTCAGTGTTTTCCATGAGGGTTCCTGGTTGGTGCGGTCTCATCCGCACGGGTGTTCGTATAAATAATTCACGCTATTATAGTGAGATGGAAACGAAAAACCACCAACACGTGCAAATTAACATGGGTTATTATGCCCATATAGCGATAAAAAGTTTTTTTTCACTCAAAAATGCACGTTTCATACTATTTATTTAATTAATGTGATTTTATTCTGTAGAGTGAGTTTGCAATACTTGCTCAACTTCTTTCATCATTGTGACCAATCCTTGCTCATCTTCTTCCGAAAATCGACCAATATTTGGGCTATCTATATCTAAAACGCCAACCACTTTATTGTTGACCGAAAACGGGATAACAAGTTCCGAATTACTTTGGGTATCGCAAGCAATATGGCCTTCAAACTGATGGACATCATAAATACGCTGTACACTATTCTCTGCAGCTGCAGTACCACACACACCTTTTCCTAATGGAATACGTACACAAGCTGGTAAGCCTTGAAAAGGTCCTAATACCAACTGGTCGTTTTTTAACAAATAAAAGCCTACCCAATTAACTTCCTCTAATTCCATGTTCAATAACGAGCTAATATTAGCTAAATTAGCAATAAGATCGGGTTCAGATTCAATTAATGCTTTTACTTGAGCAGTAATACGCTGGTACATCTTTAGGCTCATGCTTTGTCTTCCATCTTTTTTTCAATTTACGTACAATGCCTTACATCGCAAATAGGAATCATTATCAAATATGAATAATAACGATAGGCACTTGATTAACCAGAGTTGGTTGTTCACTCAAGTTAAGAAACACAAGGGTAAATTAATCTTTGCCAATGTGGTAGCAATTTTGGCGACTATTATTAGTGTGCCTATTCCCTTATTAATGCCCTTAATGGTCGACGAGATTTTACTCAACAAACCATCTGGCGGCATTGAGTTGATGAATATGCTCTTACCCCATTCACTGCAAAATCCAACCGGATATATTGGCTTTGTTTTTTTTCTGATCGTGCTAATGCGTACCGCAAGCCAACTACTTAATATACTACAAAGCAGACAGTTTACTTTGGTATCAAAAACCATCACTTATCACATTCGTTCGAAAATGCTCGATAAGCTCGGATTAATTAGCATTCAACAATACGAAACCCGTGGCAGTGGCGGCATTAATTCTCACTTAATTACCGATGTTGAAACCATAGATACTTTTATTGGAACCACTCTCAGTAAATTCATCATCAGTTTTTTAACTGTTTTTGGCACCGCCATTGTATTGTTATGTTTAGACTGGCGATTAGGGTTATTTATTTTATTGGTAAACCCTATCGTCATCTACTTTTCGCGCAAACTAGGTAGTAAAGTTAAGTACCTGAAACAAAGGGAAAACCAATCCTTTGAGCGTTTTCAGAATCGTTTAATTGAAGTGCTTGATGGTATTTATCAGTTACGAGCATCGAATAAAGAAAAGCTCTATCTAGAACAATTAAAGCAACAAGCTGATAAAATACGCCAAGATGCCGATAAGTTTGCCTGGCAATCTGAAGCGGTGGGACGCTTGTCCTTCTTGCTCTTCCTTTTAGGATTTGAGCTATTTCGCGCTGTTGCCATGTTAATGGTGTTATTTAGCGACCTAACTATTGGCCAGATTTTTGCTGTGTTTGGTTATTTATGGTTTATGTTAGGGCCAGTCCAAGAACTACTAGGCGTTCAATTTTCGTGGTACAGCGCTAAAGCGGCATTACAACGCATCAATTTATTACTACAATTAGAAGAAGAACATCGTCCCACGTCGACGATTAACCCATTTGAAACGGATAAACCTGTTGATATCAAAATCAATAATGTTTGCTTTGCTTATAATGATGAATCACAAGTCTTAAACCATTTAAGTCTAGCGATACCAGCAGGCAAGAAAGTGGCACTTGTTGGTGCCAGCGGCGGTGGAAAATCAACTTTAATTCAGCTACTTATCGGTGCATATCAACCCCAAAAGGGCACAATCCAATTTAACGGCGAAAATGCTGATAATATCGGTTATGAAGTGATTAGAGACCAAATAGCAGTTGTATTACAGCAACCTATCCTATTTAATGACACCCTCAGGAACAACCTGACACTTGGTAGTGACTTTTCTGACAGTGCTTTATGGCATGTACTAGAAATTGCCCAACTCGATGATGTAATCACTCAACTTTCTGAAGGTTTAGATACTCAAGTGGGCCGACAAGGCGTTCGATTATCGGGTGGGCAAAGGCAACGACTATCAATTGCTCGTATGTTATTAACGAATCCGCAATTTGTGATATTAGATGAAGCAACATCCGCTTTAGATACTGCAACAGAATCCAGACTACACAAAGCAATGAATACCTTTCTTGACGGGCGTACAACTCTTATCGTTGCCCATCGTTTGTCTGCGGTACAACAAGCGGATCTTATCTATGTTCTAGAAGACGGCAAGGTAATTCAAAGTGGTACTCACCGAGAACTCGTCATTAAAGACGGATTATACCAAACGTTATACGGTAACGCCGAAAAAGACAGCTATGACAACCTAGTATATAAATAGAGTAATAATAGAGAGCAATATGAGCGCTGATAATGTTCACGACATGAATTCCAAAGTAGAAGGTGAGGATAATCTATCCAATCTTTCTTCAGGTTATGCGCCAAACATTATTCAGCAATCGCGGGATTCTATTATTTGCCCTTGTTGTGATATGAAGGTCACAACCCAAGATTTGCGTTTAGGAATTAATGCTCACTGCCCTAGGTGCGATACCTTGCTTTACCGTGGCAAAGACTTCTTGCTCAATACCAACTTAATGCTGGCTTTTAGTGGCTTACTATTTTTCATTCCTGCTTTATTCATTCCCTTTATTACCATACGCCTCATTAATATAAATTTTTCATCTACACTTGTTTCAGGAGCATTTGCACTATTTAATGATGGTTTTTACGCTCTTGGGATTTTAATTTTTCTATGTTCATCGGTTATTCCCCTGTTGTTATTTGCTTCTGTGATTGGGGCGCATTGGGGATTAAAGCATAAGAATTTTACTGTTTTTAAAAGTTCTCTTGTCACTTATCAAAAAGTAAAACATTGGTGGATGATTGATGTTTTCTTATTAAGTATTGCTGTAGCTGCTTTTAAACTTCTTGAGTACTCCATCGTTACCCCGCAAATTGGCTTAATTTGTATCACCTTATCACAAATTATTGCGATCACATTAATCGTACGTATGAGTGTCCGCCGCTATTGGGAAGCTTGGAGCCCCAGCAATAAGTTAAAGATTATAACGGTAGAATCTCATTGTCAGCACTGTCATCTATCGCAAGATAACAATGACTACTGCCAACGCTGCCATAGTCCTCTCATCCATAGAAAACCGAACTCTATCCAAAAAACATGGGCATTTTTAATTGCGGCAACCGTCTTTCTAATTCCTGCCAATTTTTTAGAAATATCGATCATTTTCAGCAATGGTATTCGTTATCAAGATACCATCTTCTCGGGCGTTGTAAGTTTAACCAAGGGCCATATACCTATCGCCATTGTAATTTTCGTGGCCAGTATTTTAGTCCCTGTAGCTAAAATTGTGGGTTTAGCTTATATTTTGATCTATATACAATTAAGATCATCACTCGACCAATATAAAAGAATGAAACTCTATCTCTTTGTAAAATGGATAGGGAAATGGTCAATCTTAGATCTTTTTGTCATTGCGACCACTATTGCACTTGTTGACCGTGACCAAATTCTAGACTTTTCACCCGGTCCGGCTGCAATGGCATTTGCTGCGGTAGTAGTGTTAACCATGTGTGCAGCTGAAAGCTTAGATCCGCGCCTAATTTGGGATACACCGTCTAAAACTAACAATAAGAATGAATCCTCTTATGAACAATGAGATACCAGAAAGCCAAGTCAAACTAAAACAAGACCATAAAATATCGCCACTATGGATTTTACCGATCATCGCTTTATGTCTTGCGGGCTGGCTTGGTTATAAAAGTTATAGTGAAATGGGTCAACGTATCCAGATTCACTTTACTAATGCTCAAGGTCTTATTGAAGGACGAACGACAATTCGTTATCAAGGTTTAGAAGTTGGTATCATCCGTAAAATCAGCCTATCAGATAACTTAAAAGACATTTATGTTACCGCCGATATCTACCCTAAAGCCACCAAACTTTTATCTAAAGATACCCGTTTCTGGTTAGTAAAACCCAAGGCAAGTTTAAGTGGCATTACTGGCCTTGATGCACTGGTATCCGGAAACTATATTGCCATTCAACCTGCAGAAGATGTGATGGATGATAAAAATCACGATTTCTCCAAAGAGTATACGGCGCTTAAAGAAGAACCGATGGATATCCGAGCTCAGAATGGCATCAATATCACTCTAACCTCAAAAAATTTAGGGGCTATTTCTGTCGGTTCTAAAATCATGTTTAGAAAAATCCCTATCGGTGAAGTCACCAATTTCACCTTAGCCGATGATGCAAACTCAGTAAAAATTCAGATATCGATTAAACAAGAATATGCTCATATTGTTAATTCGGACAGTCGTTTTTGGAATGTGAGTGGCGTCAGTGCCA
The DNA here is from genome assembly GCF_048266485.1 of Vibrio sp. Lineage (GTDB taxonomy): Bacteria > Pseudomonadota > Gammaproteobacteria > Enterobacterales > Vibrionaceae > Vibrio. The sequence continues at coordinate 409,264 of NZ_JBLWZK010000001.1, forward strand.
GTGTTGGGTTTAATGGTGTCAATGTTCAACTTGAAAGCTTGAACTCATTACTCATAGGAGCCATTGCGGTTGATTCTCCAGAAGATGGTCAACCGATTAGTGCCGATAAAGTTTATAAACTCTACTCTGATATCAAAACCGCGGGTCGTGGCATCCGAATTACCATAAACCTACCAGATGATAGTCATATTTCCGCTAACGCCCCTATCATGTACAAAGGCATCGAAGTAGGCCAAATAACCGATATCAATTTATCTGATGACAAAAGTAAAGTGGTCGCCTCTGCCGCGATTCAGCCGGCATTTTCGGATACGTTAAATACTGGCTCTCACTTTGTTTTAGAAGAAGCCAAACTTTCTTTGACTGAAATGAAAAATGTCAGCAACTTTATTCGCGGCAACTTTCTGAGCTTAGTACCCGGTACAGGGCAACGAGCGCGTCATTTTAACGTTGTGAAAAAGAATGAATTACTACGAGCTTCACATCAAACCACACAAGTTAATTTAGCCGCAGACGACACTTACGGTTTAGAAGAAGGCACTCAAATTCTCTATCGTGGCATTCCGGTAGGTAATATCAATAAAATTTACCTTGAGGGTGAACGTGTTCGATTCGATGCTCAAATTGATACCCAATACTTGCACTTAATTAAGTCTAAAAGCCGATTCTTTATCACCTCCAGTGTCGACGCAAGCTTTACTGGTACTGGTATTAACGTCTCAATGCCTCCTATTAAGCGTCTTCTTGCAGGCTCTGTCAGCTTTGATAGTCTTGGTGATGACAAAATCAATTCAGAGTACCACTTATACGCAAGTAAACCGTTAGCCGATCTTGCTAAGTATGAAACGGCAGGCTCAACCGACTTAACATTATTCGCCGCTAGCCTACCCCCTATTTCGATTGGTAGTCCAATTCTGTACCGCAATTTAGAAGTTGGTAAAGTCTCACAATTTTCATTGGTTGATGGTGGCATTAAAATTCAAGTTCGAATCGAAAACCGCTACAAGCACTTACTCACCAAACAAACGGTATTCTGGAACCATTCTGGCGTTAAAATCGATGCTAACTTAAGCGGCCTTAGCGTGACCGCGTCACCAATCTCCAGTTTACTTAAAGGTGGTATCTCATTTGATAACTTGGCAGGTGTTGAAAATAAATTTAATAATAATTGGATCTTATATCAGGATTACAAATCTGCTCGCCAGTTTGGACGTAAGATCACTCTATTGACAAAAGAAAATGAAACCGTAAACAAAGGCATGCCGATTAAATATCAAGGTGTTCAAGTTGGTGAAGTAACGCTAGTTCACCTTAACTTCCCGGGGAAAAATGTTGAGATTTCAGCACGCATCTTCCCTGAATATGTCGAGAACATCGCGAAGAAAGATAGTCACTTCTGGGTAGTCTCACCTCAAATTGGTCTCTCTGGAGCAAAACACATCGATACTATCTTAAGCCCATATATCGAGGTGTCTCCTTCTGATTCCACGCAACTCAGTTATACCTTCAATCTTGAAACTCAAGAAAAATCGACCAATGGCACCACTTTCTACTTACAGAGTTTAAGTCGTTCTTCGGTAAAAGTAGGTGCGCCAATCCTTTATCGAGATTTTGAAATTGGTCATGTAACCAATGTCGAACTAGGTGATCTCGCTGATCGAGTCATTACCACTATTGAAATTGAACCTAAGTATGCTTATCTGATCCGTAAAAATTCAGTATTTTGGAATGTTTCAGGGGTGAATGTGAGTATCGGCTTATCAGGCGCAAAAATAAAAGCCGGAACAGTAGATAACGTATTACGTGGCGGTATTGCCTTTGCGACACCAGACGATGAATCCTTACAACCAAAAGCAATGGTAGAGTCCACATTCTTACTCAATAAAGAGCCAGAACCAGAATGGCTCACCTGGCAATTAGCAATACCCAAGTAGTCTCCATGGTCAAAAAATAAATTAACCGAAAATGCAGCTGATTTATACTCAAGTAACTTAACTATAAATCAGCTGCATTTTTTTTTATATCAGTTAAAATCCGTCCCTACTTTTTATACGCGTTGAGGCCACACCTTTGCACTCTAATGTCAAGCTACCCAATGAGTTTCTTGAACTTGTGAAATCCACCATGCCAAGTCATTTGTCTATGGAGGATTTTATTGCAGCATGTCAACGGCCTCTTCGTCGCAGTATTCGAGTGAATACACTCAAAACTGACCTAAACACATTCAAAGCGATTTCAGCTGAAAATGGCTGGAAACTATCTCCAATTCCATGGTGTGAAGAAGGATTCTGGATAGAACGTGAAGATGAAACCGTCCCACTAGGCAATACAGCGGAACATTTAGCGGGCTTATTCTACATTCAAGAAGCGAGTTCAATGCTACCTGTCAGTGCATTATTACAAGGTAATGATAACCTTAACCTAGTACTCGATATGGCTGCTGCTCCCGGTTCAAAAACTACGCAAATCGCCGCGGCAATGAATAATCAAGGCGCACTAGTTGCGAATGAGTACGCAGCTAGCCGAGTGAAAGTTCTGAGTGCCAATATTCAACGCTGTGGTGTTTATAATACGGCTTTAAGCAACTTTGATGCACGCGTATTTGGTGGTTGGCTTCCAGAACACTTTGATACCATTTTATTGGATGCGCCCTGCTCAGGTGAAGGCACGGTTCGTAAAGATGCTGATGCAATGAGTAATTGGGATTTAGAGTCGGTTGCTGAAATTGCCGAGACACAAAAAGATCTGATTGAAAGCGCCTTCTACGCCTTAAAACCAGGCGGTACAATCACCTATTCAACCTGTACGCTCAATCAACAAGAAAATCAGCAAGTCTGCTTACACTTAAAACAAAAATTTGGTGACGCCGTTGAGTTTTTACCATTAGGTGACTTATTTGAAAACGCCGAGCAAGCGTTAACTGAGCATGGTTTTCTTCATATTTACCCACAGATATTTGATAGCGAAGGCTTCTTTGTCGCGAAAATTAAAAAGCTGTCATCAGTTCAAGCGCCTGAAGTGAAAAAGCGTTTAGGTAAGTTTCCTTTTGAAGTTGCTAATGACAAAACATGTCAACAACTGCAACAAGAATTACAAAATACCCTTGGTTTGGATATTCCCACCAACAGCCAAGTGTGGTTACGAGATCAAGAAGTATGGCTGTTCCCTGCTGCTATGACTCATATGATCGGCGAGCTACGTTTTAGTCGAATTGGCTTGAAATTAGCCGAAATGTTAAAACCCTCCAAAAAGAAAAATGCCCCACTTTATCGCTGGCAACATGAAGCAGTCATGGCTTTGGGTAAAGCAAGCAATGCTAAAAGTGTTGAATTAACGATCGAAGACGCTCGTGAATGGTTTATGGGACGAGATATTCGCCCAAATATAGAGTCCGGTATTGGTGAAGTAATGGTCACCCACTCAGGCACGGTTATCGGCCTAGGAAAATGGGTAGGAAATCGTATCAAAAATGGATTGCCACGAGAGTTAGTCCGAGATAAAAATTTATTCTAGCACCAATCAATATAAGACAACATTTGATAGATGAAAACAAACTCTGTCCTTGATTTTATTAATACATTAATGAAGATTAATGGCGAATATAACTGTAGATCTCGTTAATAAGGTAGTTCTTTGGTGTTCTATTATTAAACTTCACCCTTTCATCTCCTCTAACTGTTTATCGTGCCACTTCGCCACCAACATAAGGCAGATAATGGCACCGAATAGAGCAAAAGCCATATCCGACTGTGTGTCCCATACGTAGCCTTGAGTACCAAGGAAGGCTTCTGCATTTTCCCCCGTTGCAACCGCTACCCACCACTCGATTAGCTCGTAGAAAGCACTAAAGGCTAAACAAACTGATAGTGCAAATAAGTTCATCCATGCCTTGCCATTAACAATATTAAGCCTGAGCAAGAGTTCTCGAGCAATTAAAGCAGGAACGAAGCCTTGTGCAAAATGACCTAGCTTATCGTAATTATTACGAGCGGCACCAAATAGATTATCGAAAAGAGGCACTTCTGCATACGTATAATGCCCACCCACCATCAATATGATGCAATGAATAAGAATGAAAAAATAAAGCAGCGTGGTCAGCTTAAAACGCTGGTAGGTAAACAGTAATATGGCTGCACCAATCAGCGCGGGCAATACTTCCAAAAACCATGTGAAGGTGTCTTTAGGTTCAATCGCGGACCATACAAATGTCACGACAAACACGGCAGCCCATAAAATTCGTCCCATCACCTATCCTTGTACTTTTAAATAACAAAACGCACAACTTGACGTTGTGCGTTTTATTTAGTCTTAATACTAGATCTTATAAATTCCATCTTTATCTATGCGAATTTTACCTTGTTTGTATAATCCACCGATGGTTTTCTTAAATGTTCCTTTACTCGTACGGAATACGGTAAAAATCGCTTCAGGTGTAGATTTATCGCTTAATGGTAAAAAGCCACCTTTGGTTTCCAATACATGCATGACCTTTTCACTCAGATCATCCATTTTCGCCACACCAATTTTCTGTAAAGAGAGATTGATACGTCCATCTTCGCGGATGCCTTTGATATAACCTTTTAAGCGTTTACCAACAAACAGCTTACCGAATACATCAGACTTAAAGATAACACCCCAGTGCTCACCATTAATAATAGCTTTGAAGCCTAGATCGGTACGCTCTGCAACCAACAGATCTACCTGTTGATTCATTTCATAATTAGCAGGTGTTTTATCTAATAATTTATTAAATTTGGTGGTACCAACAATACGGCCTGAAGCTTTATCAGAGTAGACATAAACTAAAATGTTTTGGCCTTCATTTAACGGTACGCGTTGGTTGCTAAAAGGTACCAATAAGTCTTTCTTATCAATGCCCCAATCAACAAAAGCACCAACATTGTTGACACATACCACATGCATCATTGCCCACTCGCCTACTTGCGCCAGTGGTTTCTCGGTGGTCGCCGATAGTTGGTTATCTGAATCAAAATACAACATCACATCAATATCATCGCCAATACTTGTTCCTTCTGGTACAAATTTATTTGGCAACAAAACCGAGCCGTAATCATCAGCGTCTAGAAAAAGACCGAAATCGGCTTGTTTGGTAACGTTAAGTGTGTTGATTTGACCAATATTAATCATGAAAACTCTTAATTTATTAAAAACGTATTAATTGCTAGCGATAACTGTAGCAAGGCTGAAAATATTATACTCGCTTGCCGACATTATTCACGTAAATACTACGTAAAACTAAAAGTTAACTGATCACAGTTAATTCCCCACCACTTTCACTGAAAGGGTTAATTCAAATTCAGCCATTGGCTTGTCATCATTGAGGCTCGGACATAATGCGGTAATTCGTACCGGCTGATTTACGCGCTCACCGGTCTCAATGGTCTCTGCTAACATTTGGTCAATGAGCTTTCCATCATTACAAACGAAAACCACATCCGCTTCAGGACGCGCAAGAAATTCAGCGTTAACTGCCTTAAAAGCTAACGATATTTTCTTACCCATTTGCTCAGATTTACTGATCGCCAAAAAGCCACCGGCTGCATCAGCCCCAACAGCAAGAGCACCAAAATACATACTATGAAGGTGATTTTGGGTTTCTTTATTTAGTGGAATTTTAATTTCAACAGATTCATCAGTTAGCTTCAAAATCTCAGGCTGACAATAGCCAATCATAGGAACCAATTGTTCACCGAAATATTTTAAATGCTGGTTTGCCTTGCTAAGTGCCGTCATAGAAACGTTCCTTTTTTAATTAACACATCAGACCAGTTAAAACGGTATTAACAACTTCGTCAACAGTAAAATTGACAAGCTGTTAACGACATAAAAAAAACCGACAGTTAAGTCGGCTTTTTGTGACGGTAATAGTTCTTATTTATTACACAACAGCAAGAACTTGTACTGAATCTAGTTCCGCCAGCATTTCTTGGATTTTAGGGTAATCTGAAAGATTTTGACAGTACACCACACAAGGCTTATTGGCTTGACTGGCCGCTTTTACTGCTTGTGATAACAACATTAATACCGCTTCATGATCTGGATTAAATAACGATTCTAATGCTTCGTTATGGATATCTACCCCTAAGGTTAATTGAGTTAAATTGCCAGTATTCACTACTAAGCCATCAAAATATTGAAGAAGCTTATCCGCAAGCAACACTGAAGAAGGCGCATCACAGCAATACAGAACTTTTAATCCACCCAGTCCTCTCGGCAGCCCTTGTACAGCTAAACGATCAATCACCATTGCAGCATCACTTAATGCTCGTACAAATGGCACCACGATTTCAATATCGATACCTTTATCACGTAGTTGTTTAATCACTTTGCATTCAAGTTCAAATGAATGGGTGTATTCAGCAGAAGCAAAACGAGAAACGCCTCGAACACCAATCACAGGGTTAACTTCCTGCTTTTCAATACTGCCACCAATCAGCGCTTTATAAGCATAACTGTCAGCATCGGATAAGCAAACTCTCACCTGTTTATGTTGAGGTAATATTGAAGACTCGATACGCGATACTAGCGTCGATACAAAATGTTCATCAGCAGATTGTTCACCAAGTAGTGCTTGTAAACTCGATTTATCTACCTCAGATAAGGTATCCAAATGCAGTCCAATCTCAGGGTGATAAAAAATGCTTTCTTGCACTAAATCACTTAACGAGACAAACAAATGCTTTGCACTTTCAATTGATGATTGGGAAGATGGCAGCACATCTCCTAGTAATGCATTAGTTGGGATTGCCCCTTTCGCACTATCCGACATAATTACTCCATTAATATAGTTATAGTCAGAAAATACTGAGATTAGAGAAACAAAACAAGAAAAATTCCAATTTCTTGCTCAATAAGGCATCAATTAATAACAAAGTAATAAAATTCCCCAACAAAATGTCTGTGAACGTTTATTCCCTCCGTTATTTCCGTTATCTTTACCTAGTGTATCTTTAAATGAAGACAAAAGAATGCCTTTAAAAACCGATGAGTTAAGAACCCAAGCGTTAGGGCCTATGCCTACGCCAATGGAGTTAATGCAAGCTCACCCACTGCCTGATGATGTAGCAGAACATATTGAAAACTCGCGCCGCCAGATAGAAAACATTCTGTCAGGTAAAGACGCTCGCCTACTAGTCGTGGTTGGACCATGCTCTGTACATGATGCGGAGGCGGCACTGGATTATGCGCAACGCCTTAATGCACTGAAAGATCAATACAAAGATCAGCTGTTTATTGTAATGCGTACTTACTTTGAAAAACCAAGAACCGTGATTGGTTGGAAAGGCTTAATTACCGATCCTAACCTCGATGGTAGCTACGCGTTAGAAGACGGTTTAAACAAAGCTCGCAAATTACTACTCGACATCAATAAGCTTGGCTTAGCGACTGCAACTGAGTTTTTAGATATGGTGACTGGCCAATATATCGCGGACCTTATTTCATGGGGTGCTATCGGCGCACGTACTACTGAATCGCAAATTCACCGTGAAATGGCCTCGGCGCTTTCTTGCCCTGTTGGGTTTAAAAATGGCACCAATGGCAATGTAAAGATTTCAACCGATGCTATTCGTGCGGCACAAGCTTCCCATTACTTCTGCTCGCCAGATAAAAATGGTCGCATGACGGTTTATCGCACATCCGGTAACCCATACGGTCATACTATTTTACGTGGCGGTGATACTGGCCCTAACTTCGATGCAGCATCGATTCAATCTGCTTGCAAACAATTAAGCGATGTGGGCTTAACGCCTCGTTTAGTAGTAGATTTCAGCCATGCTAACTGCCAAAAAGAGCATCGTAAGCAATTAGAGGTGGCGCAAGATATTTGCAATCAAATCAGCAATGGCTCTCGATCAATTGCAGGCATTATGGCGGAAAGCTTTATCGAGGAAGGTAATCAACCAATGACGGACTTGAATGCCCTCACCTATGGTAAATCGATTACTGACCCATGCCTAAGTTGGAAAGATACAGTAACCATGCTCGACATGCTTGCCAATACCATTAAAAATCAATCGGAGAAGAACTGATCATGCCTTCATTTGACATAATTTCTGAAGTAGACAGCGTTGAAGTAAGAAATGCCGCGGAAAATGCCAATCGCGAACTGGATACACGCTTTGACTTTCGTAACGTAAACGCTAACTTTGAGTTTAAAACCGATATTGTAAAACTGACTGCAGAAAACGAGTACCAACTTGGACAAATGATGACGATACTTCGTGGTCAACTTGCTAAACGTGGTGTCGATGCCAATGCGGTAGATTTACAAAAAGCCGATCAAACCGGTAAAACGCACACTCAGGAAGCCAGCTTTAAACAAGGCATTGATGTTGCCATTGCAAAGAAAGTCGTAAAACTGATCAAAGACTCAAAAATCAAAGTTCAAGCTTCGATTCAAGGCGATAAAGTTCGTGTAACCGGTAAAAAGCGTGATGATTTACAGCAAGTGATGGCACTAGTAAAAGGTGCGGAAATGGATCAACCTTTCCAATTCAACAACTTTAAAGATTAAATCTGTACGTTTGTACATTAATGAAAAAAGGCGATACATCAGTGTATCGCCTTTCATTTATTTAATAGCCTCAACTAAGAGTTACGTATAACGCTCACACTTTAACTCTGAGGTTTTATCCCTAGCTTCGTAATTGACGCTTTTACATCATCGAGTTCTTTCTTTTTCTTAACTAGAACGTTATCAATTTTGCCAATTTGACCAGTAGCTAGCTTCTCTTTTTTGCATGAGTCTGATTTTGGATCCCAGCTTGTGCCATCTTTAAATAGCTTACATTCTTCTTTTAATTTTTCTGTTTGAACTGCTAACTTTTCACGAGTGGTTGTTAGTTTAGCAATCTGAGCTTCTAACTCACCTTCTTTATCAAAAAGTTCATGGGACTGTTTATATAAATCACTTTGTAGTTCAGTAGTTTTCTCTAGCTGCTTATTTTCTGTTTTTAATGAAACCGCCTGTTGTTTTTGCACAACTAAGGTTTGTTCAACTTTTTTCTTTTGTTGCTGCAGTTTCGATAGCTGTTGAGTCAGTTGCTCTATCTTTTCTTGTTGCTGCTGAGATTTTTGTTCGAATGATTGCCCTTCGGTATCTAGCTTCGTTTGTAGTGTTTCGACTTTCGCTAATAATTGCTGATGTTTTCCAGCCAGTTCATTTTGTTGAAGTGTTGCTTCTTGTGATGCTGGGTTAATAACGGCGTAAGTAATTACCGAGCCTAAAACAACACCAATTACTGTTGAAATCATGAGCGGAACTTTCTTATTCATGGATGTCGTGCTTCCTAGATTTATTAACAATGTCGAACCAAGGGAAATGCAAACCTAACGCGCAAGCTCACTTATCACCACAAAACTAATATAGATTAACAATGCAGATGATAAAACTATTGCCACCCAGGTTTGTAGTTTGGCATTGGTTCGATATTTCAGTAGCAAATATGCAAGCACCACAAAGATGGCAATGGCAATCAATCGAGTCATAGTATCCCTTTCAATGTTATGTCGCTTACAAAAACCAGTAAGTTATTCAATAAGCTTAAAAATTTATAACATCTTCATGGAAAATTACCTTGGTCTAGCTCAAGGTTTGTTTTCACAATGTCATTTTTACTGAATACGGCGTCGCGTTACGAAGTCCCGCATTCATTCAAGCACTTAATCGTTATCTAATGCTAATTTTAGACCAAGCGTAATCAAAACGGCACCAGTGATCCCTTCCATCCACTTCATTGCCGAAGAATTTTGCACCCAGTTTTTCGCAGAATGAACCATGGTCGCAATGCCACACTGCCAAACCATCGCAATGACAAAGTGAATCGATGCCATAAATAATGACTGTAGTAAGGCGGAATGTGCAGGATTAATAAACTGCGGCAAAAATGCGAGATAAAATACCGCCGTTTTTGGGTTTAGCACATTCGACAATAAGCCTTCGCGGAACGAACGTTTAGCTGATAATGGTTTCCCTACCGACCCACTCGTGACATCTAACTGACCTTGGCCTTTCCAAATCGCAATTAAACTGGTTACACCAAGATACACGAGATAAGCTGCACCGACTAATTTCATCGCATGGAACAGTTCAGCAGACTGTAGCAATATCGCTGAAATGCCGATGGCAGATAGAGTCGCATGAACAAATAAACCACAGCAGATGCCTAAACTGGTCACACAGCCATCTACACTACCACTTCGAGATGTGTTCCGGATCACAAGTGCGGTATCCAATCCCGGAGTAAGTGTTAAAATAGTAATCGCAATCAAAAATGCGCCAGAATTGATGATATAAAAGTCCATAATATCCCTATGGTAAACGTCCAAATGAATGTTTGTTATATCAGTGAAAGCTTAGTAAATAAAGAGTTTTGCAGCGTTCTTTTCAAGATGTTATAAGATGAAATCATACTGCGCAGCAATGAATTAAGGAAAATTATGATCCATTATCAAAAACTTGTTCAACACGCACAGAAAATCGCTAACTTTAATCATTTAGCCGCAATATCTGGTTGGGATCAAGCTGCCGTTATGCCAAGCGGTGGTAATGAAGCGCGCTCCAAAGCAATGGCAGAATTATCAGTATTAATTCATCAACTCAACACTGAACCACAATTAGAAGACTGGTTCCATGAAGCAGAGCAAGAATCATTAAGCCCTATCGAAAAAGCCAGTTTACGTGAAATGAAACAACGCTGGCAGCAAGCTACCGTACTTCCACAGGATCTAGTACAAGCAAAATCCTTAGCCGGATCCAAATGTGAACATGCTTGGCGAACACAGCGTAAACAAAACGATTGGAATGGATTTGCTCGAAATTGGCAAGAAGTGGTAAACCTATCTCAACAAGAAGCACAGATTCGCGCCGATAGTTTAGGTACAACGCCTTACGATGCGATGCTTTCACTCTATGAGCCTGGTACAACTAGCCAATCGTTAAATGTCGTTTTTGAAAATGTGAAAACTTGGCTGCCAAATCTGGTAGATCAAGTGATTGAAAAGCAAAACAAGGAAAATGTGATATACCCAAAAGGCCACTTTCCAAGTTCACAACAAAAAGCACTAGGCTTAAAAGCGATGAAATTTTTGCAGTTTGATTTTGAGCATGGTCGCTTAGATGAAAGCGTGCATCCATTTTGTGGCGGCGTACCGACTGACGTTCGGATCACCACTCGCTATGATGAAAATGATTTTATCCAATCACTAATGGGCACAATTCATGAAACTGGGCACGCACGTTATGAACAAGGGTTGCCTACCTCATTAGCAGGTTTACCCGTCGGTGAAGCCAGATCAATGGGTATTCATGAATCACAATCTCTGTTCTTTGAAATGCAACTAGGCCGCAACCCTGAATTTATTAATCATTTATCAGCAATGGCAAGAAGTGAGTTTCAAGCAGGAGATCAACCCGCTTTTTCCGCAGACAATTTCCGCAAGCTTTATACTCGCGTCGAAAAAGGCTTTATACGTGTAGATGCCGATGAGCTCACCTACCCTGCTCATGTCATCCTACGCTATGAAATTGAACGTGATTTGATGAATGGCAATATCTCTTATAAGGATGTTCCAGAGTTATGGGATCAAAAAATGCAGACTTACCTTGGCTTATCCACCAAAGATAATGACCAAAATGGTTGTATGCAAGATATTCACTGGACCGACGGTGCTTTTGGTTACTTCCCAAGTTACACACTCGGTGCCATGTATGCCGCGCAATTTATGTCCAGTATGCGTAAACAAATAAATGTTTCTAAGGTAATTGAATCAGGCGATTTAAGCTTAATCTTTGCTTGGTTAGATGAAAATATTTGGAAGAAAGCTAGTCAGTTTTCAACCGATGATCTTGTTAAACAAGCCACCGGTGAAACCTTAAACGCCGAGCATTTCAAAGCGCATTTAAAATCACGTTATTTATAATAATGGACTGAATGGGTGATTAGACAGTTTGACAGCTAAGCTGCTGGGGTTTTACACCAATTGTATAGTGCCCTGTAATCGTTTTATACTCTGGCGTTAACCCTTTCAAGCATCGCCTCTCATATCAATGCACATAAAAAACCGCTATTAGTTAGTAAACTAATAGCGGTTATATTCACTATGCTAAAGAAAAGCGACTTTTACAAAACTTCTTATAAAAAGTGGAATGTTGCACTAACGGTATAAGTATTTGTATCAAACTTATCAAAGCCAAAGTGGTTGTAAGCAAGACCAAGTGACAACGAACCTAGAGGAATGCCATCTAACACTGTGTATTCCACACCAGCGCCATACATCATGTCATAACCATCATCACTCTTAAATTGGCCAGAGCCTACATCATATTTGTTCGCACCGAGTTTACCGTAGAACTCTAGCGGACCAACATTGATGCTTGGTTTGATTGCCGCATAAACAGTCGTTAAATCAGAACCACCGATATCACCTAAATCCCAGTACCCTGCTTCAACGCCGATAAATGGTAAAATGCCTGTACCGATATTCACACCGTAGGTACCTTCATTACTAGCACCTGATTCAGTAAAATCAGCCGTACCATAATTCACACCAGCATAAAGCCACGAGTCAGCTAGAGCAGGTGACGCCGCCCCCATTAAAGCCAAAGCTAAAAGCGTTTTTTTCATTGTAATCCCTTCGAATCTTTCGATTATCATATTCATGGAAATGAGAGTGACTCAAAATCCATATTTAAAACTTATTATGCATGATTAGTGAGATGGGCTGTAAAATCAAGAAAAAATCTCATTTTAGTGACCATTTCAATCATTTACTTACAAAACAGCCACAAACTATACCCAAAGTAATTGGAGTTGCAGTGAGGCGAATGAGCACCGTCAACAAAGCTGTAGCTTCAAATACGAAGGGTATATTCTTACTTATTATTATTTAACATGCATCAATAGCATTCTTAATTCGTTTATCTGAAACCGGGTACGGCGTACCTAGTTGCTGAGCAAAGTAACTCACTCGTAGTTCTTCGATCATCCAACGTATTTCCTTGACGGAATCGGGAATGTCTACCCCTTTAGGAATTTTGTTCAGCAGTTCTTTATAATCCTTAGTCACCGACTCTACCTTCAATATGTGTAAGCGGTCTTTATTTGGATCAATTGGCAATTTTTCCATTCGACGTTCAATCGCTTTCAAATAACGCAAAATATCAGGTAGACGCTTCCAACCACATTCGGTGGCAAAGCCTTTAAAAATCAAACCTTCTACTTGCGCTTTAATATCTGATAACGCAAACGCCATGCTTAAATCAACTTTACCTTTAAGCTTTTTATTGATGCTAAAGGCGGTAGTTAAGATCGTTTCTACCTGTTGTGCGATATCGACAACCGTATCGCCCAACTCAGCACGAACATGCTCTTTTAATGCTTCAAACTGTTCAGGTTGCCATACTAGGCCGCCCTTTTGCTCAATCAATTTATCAACGCCACAAGCAATACAGTCATCAATTAAATCGAGCACTTTGCCATAAGGATTAAAGTACAAGCCCAATTTTGATTTATTAGGTAGGTTGCTATGCAAATATTTAATCGGTGACGGCACATTAAGCAACACTAGGCGACGTTGACCTGCGCGCATCGCCTGTTGCTGCTCTTGCTCAGTTTCAAATAGTTTAATTTCAACGCTATCTTTCGCATCGACTAAAGCAGGAAAAGCTTTAACCTCAAAGCCACCACGTTTTTGTTGGTAAACCGTTGGTAGTTCACCAAAGCTCCATGTATGCAGGCCTTGCTGCTCGATATCATCGTCAGCCACTTTCGATAAGGTTTCTTGAACTTTATCTTTCAAACTTTCTTTAAGCTCGTATAAATCGTAATGCTCTTTTAGCTTACGTTTACGGTGATCGACCGCGCGGAATGTCACTTTAAGGTGATCTGGAATTTGTTCGAGTTGCCAATCTTCCCGCTTCACTTCCACCCCTGTCATGCGGCGTAGTTCTTTTTCTAACGCATCTAGAATAGGCATTTCCATTGGGGTAACACGAGATAGAAACGCATCCGCATAGTTTGGCGCTGGCACAAAGTTACGGCGTAACCCTTTAGGGAGTGATTTGATCAAACTTACCACTAATTCATGACGTAAACCCGGTATTTGCCAATCAAAGCCATCTGGGCTCACTTGATTCAAAATTGGCAAAGGAATATGTACCGTTACCCCATCATTGTCTTGTCCAGGCTCGAATTGGTAACTCAGCTTTAACTTCAAACCATTTTGATGCCAAAAGTTTGGGTAGTCCAAGTCGGTTACATGGCTGGCATCACCTTGGAACAACATCTCTTTTTCAAAATCAAGTAGTTCAGGGGCATCGATGCTGGCCTTTTTCCACCACGAATCAAAATGACGTCCTGAGACTACGTCAGTACTGACACGCTGATCGTAGAAATTAAACAACTCATCATCATCGACCAAAATGTCACGACGACGCGATTTATGCTCAAGCTCTTCAACTTCTCGTAATAACTTACGGTTTTGATGGAAGAATTTATGTTTGGTTTCCCAATCGCCTTCTACCAACGCACTACGAATAAAGATTTCACGGCTAATAACCGGATCAATCGGCCCATAATTCACATTACGCTTAGGTACAATTGGAATGCCATACAACATCACTTTTTCTGACGCGATAACGGCCGCTTGCTTTTTCGACCAATGAGGCTCGCTATAACTACGCTTAATTAAGTGCGGTGCAAGAGGTTCAACCCATTCAGGCTGAATTTTAGCTATGATGCGTCCCCACAGCTTTGATGTTTCCACCAGCTCTGCCGACATGATCCATTTAGGCTGCTTTTTGAATAAACCTGATGCTGGGAAGATATGAAAACGTGCATTACGCGCGCCTTGATATTCACTCTTTTCGGTATCTTTCACACCAATGTGCGACAGTAAACCAACGAGTAGCGCAGTATGAACTGATTGGTAACCCGCCGCTTCTGTGTTGAGCTTGGCATCCATTTCACGCATTGCTTGATGCAGTTGGAAGTACACATCTTGCCATTCACGGACACGTAAGTAATTTAAGTAATCTTGCTTACACTGCTTACGGAATTGATTGCTCGATAAGGCTTTTTGTTGCTCTTTTATGTACTGCCATAAGTTTACAAACGTTAAGAAGTCCGATTCTTCATGGAAAAAACGTTTGTGCTTATCGTCTGAGCTCTGTTGTTTATCACTAGGACGTTCACGTGGGTCTTGAATCGACAACGCCGAGGCAATAATCATCACTTCTTGCAAACAGTTATATTTAACCGATTCAAGAACCATACGCGCTAAGCGAGGGTCAATCGGTAAACGAGCTAATTTGCGCCCTATTGCGGTTAACCGTTTTTTAGGATCTTTGGCATTCGGATTAATCGCACCCAGTTCTTCTAGCAGACGCACACCATCTTGAATATTACGCTTATCTGGCGCTTCAACAAATGGGAAGGCTTCAATATCACCTAGCCCTAAAGCCGTCATTTGTAAAATAACCGAGGCTAAGTTAGTACGCAGGATCTCAGGGTCAGTAAATTCTGGACGAGAGTTAAAATCCTCTTCCGAATACAGTCGAATACAAATACCTTCGCTGACACGGCCACAACGCCCTTTACGCTGATTGGCGCTAGCTTGAGAGATCGGCTCAATAGGCAAACGCTGCACTTTCGTACGGTAGCTATAACGACTAATACGCGCGGTCCCCGGATCAATCACATATTTGATTCCCGGAACCGTTAACGAGGTTTCCGCTACGTTGGTTGCCAACACAATTCGGCGCCCCGTATGCGATTGGAAAATTCGGTTTTGCTCGGCAGATGATAATCGCGCATACAAAGGCACGATTTCGGTATCTCTCATACTTCTGTGACTAAGAGCACGTTTGGAAAGCGCATCCGCAGTATCACGAATTTCACGTTCACCATTCATGAAAATGAGAATGTCACCTAAACCGGGTTCATCACATAATTCATCGACCGCTTGGAAAATACCTTCTAGTTGGTCAAGATCTTGGTCGGCATCATCTGGATTTAGCGGACGATAACGCACATCAACCGGATAAGTTCGACCCGACACTTCAATAATTGGCGCTTTATCAAAATGGTTAGAGAAACGTTCAGGGTCAATGGTTGCTGAGGTAATAATAATTTTAAGGTCTGGGCGCTTTGGTAGTAACTCTTTCAAGTAACCCATGATGAAATCGATATTCAAGCTACGTTCGTGCGCTTCATCGATAATGATGGTGTCGTATTGATTTAAAAAGCGATCGTGCTGAATTTCTGCCAGCAAGATACCGTCAGTCATCAGCTTGATTTGGGTGTTGTCTGAAATCTGATCGTTAAAACGAACCTTATAACCGACATACTCACCCATTGGGGTTTGCATTTCTTCCGCAATACGGCTGGCAACAGAACGCGCTGCTAAACGACGTGGCTGAGTGTGACCAATCAAACCGGCACGACCACGGCCTAGTTCACTACAGATCTTCGGGATTTGGGTCGTTTTACCTGACCCCGTTTCACCTGCAATGATCACCACTTGGTTATTGGCAATCGCTTCTGCAATGTCATCACGCTTTTGGCTAACCGGTAAATTTTCTGGGTATTCAATATGCGGTTTATGTAGACTACGGTTTTGTACTACCATCATCGACTTGGCAATATCCATAGCGATTTCATCAAACACCGCGGCTTTCGCTTCTGGTTTCTTAATTTTACTGGCGCCATGAATTCGCTTACTTAAACGAAAACGGTCACGGATCATGCAGTCTTTTAATGCGGCACGTAGGCTACCAGCAGTATTGCCCTGCGCGCCATTCTCTTGAGTGGAAGAACGAGAATCAGCGGAAGAATGGGCGTTATCATGAGGGTTGGTCAAAACGATTCCTATTGAAACGATTAGAGAGCGCAGATGAAGATTGCTCTGCACTCATAAAATATAGAATTATCAAAATTGTAACACAGGGCGAAATGAGATCTAAACTGTCGCCCTAATTAATCTTTATAGCCTAAGACTACAACTGCAAGCCACGCACAATCGCGGTCGTGGCACTGGCTAGACACAACACTAGGGTAAAAATGCGAATCCACTCTTTCGAGACATACTTCACCACCATTTGCGCTGCAACATAACCAAGCCACCCCATTGGCAACAACGGAATCGTCATAACCACGTGCTGCCAAGTCAAATAACCAATAAAGTATTGAACGACTAGGGATATCATTGAGCTGAAGACAAAGAACGCCGCTAGGTTACCGCGTAACGAAGATGCGTCTTGATGTTGCAAAATCAACGCCATGGGTGGTCCACCAATACTTGAACTAGTGCCCATAAAACCGGAGAAAAAGCCTGCAACTGCCATTCTGTTTGGTGTCGGTTCAAAACGAATCGGAGTAAGGCTAATTAATACGGCTAATAACACCATTCCACCTAGCCACAAAGATAAAACAGAGCTAGACACGTACAGCAGTAGAACGCCCCCCGCAACAGAGCCAGGAATACGACCATAAATCGCCATTTTCAAGCCACCAATAGAAATGTTATTACGGTATTTATAGGCATTAAAAAATGAATTAAATAACGCCACTATCACTATCGGTGCAGGAACATATTGAGGAGAAATTAAGAACAACAAAGGAGCCGCGACTACCGCGAGCCCAAAACCAATCGCGCTTTGTACAAATGAGCCAAGGAAAATCATTCCCATCGCGAGTATCACGGTACTATTTATATCAAACATGAGATTCCAAATTGGCAAATAAGGTGTAAGGAAAGCGGCATTATATCGCTAAATCATTTTGATTGATGAAGACTTTTCTTGATTTTTAATGTCAAAGTTTTAGGGTATCTTGACAACAAACGTATGAAGGTCATTATGATTCAATCTTTAAAAAGCTTCTTTAATCAAATCGTTGATGGAAACGTTCAAGAAAATCAATCAGTTGATACTAACCTAGCGATAGCGGCTTTACTTTGCCAGGTTTCGCAAGCCGATCATTCTGTTGATGAAAAAGAAGAAGCCGCCAAAATACAAATGCTCGGTAAGCTGCTTTCTTTAACCGAAGCGGATGCGAAAGCTTTATTACAAGAGGCCACTTTGCGTTCAGAAAACTCGGCATCTCTTTATGAATTTACCGACCAACTACGCGATTTAGATCATCAACAACGTTTTGAATTGATTCAATCCATGTGGCAAGTCGCTTATGCCGATAACGTTCTAGACCCAATTGAAGAAGCCATTATTCGAAAAGTCGCCGAACTGTTGTACGTCAATCACAGTGATTTTATTCGCGCCAAACTCTCTGTCGCTCCTTAATCTAGCAGCATCAGACCGTTTATTCCTACACAAAGTGTCAGAAGCTGTGCTTTCAATTAAGCAAGAGGCAGCAGCTTCTCTTATCGGCGTCGCACCGATAACCAAAGAAAGCCCAAAAAAGTCGCCATCATTGCCAGTGTTAGAAAGATGGTTGTTATCTTAAATTCGATACTAAGGGATGGTGTCATATGGGATGAAAATATCGCTAAAAATTAATTATTGACGCCATAGTCGTTTGTTATGTGATAATTTCACTACCACGCTCCAGCACCCAACAACGCTCGTTTTTGGTGTAGCCAATTTGTCCATAATAGTCATTGGCTGCCGGTGCGGCGATTAAAAACAGTTTACATGTAGACTCAATTTGAGCTTGAGTTTGAACTTGTAACTGCTTGCCTATTCCAGACCTTTGATACGATTCATCAACCGCCAGATCGGACAGATAACAACAATAATGGAAATCCGTAATAGAGCGAGAAATACCAACCAATTTAGGCCCATCCCAAGCAGTAATTATGAGATTGCTATTGTTCAACATACCGCTGATACATTTGATATTTTCTATCGGTCTACGCTCTCCTAACTTCGAGCGTTTAAGCAAATCAATAAACTCGTCAGCCGAAATCTGCTGATTAACTTTATATTCGATATTCAATGTGACCTCCTTATCACATAACGTCCAATTAAGTTGTGAGCAACGCTGCCACCACACTCAAACACTGCATCGTAAACACCAAACCAGTTGAAACCGAAAGCGCCGAGCGTTGCGAATCAGCTTGAATTGTTTGTCAGGCTTGTTCTCGACGTGCACGCCTTCTATTGGCAGCTTCTTCTAAACGCCTAGGTTCTGTATAGATTCTCTCTAACAATATATATGTAAAATCCAAGATATCAGCAGCATCTTCTACAGATAATGTACCCTCGTGAGCACCATCATTGCCATCATCTTTGATGCAGGTAGATAAGTCTCGAAGTGCTTCAGGCAAAACATTATTTTCAAATAACCACGGAAGTCGTAAACCCAAACTTCGACGCACTCGGTTTGTCAGCCCTTCCGCCTGCTCTGGTAATAAGTTTTGAGTCGCTATATCTAAGCACAATCTGAACATGGTTGCTGCTGCATTATTGCAGCCAATAGCCATACAGGCAGCACCTTCGTTAAACACGCGTTCAATATCCTCAGGTAAATATTCTGGTGGTTGCTCGGATGACTGATCTCTAATTGAAACATGACGATCTACATTCACTAGTTGGTTAGCAGAGCCATGAAAATTTTCCAAACCACCATTTGCAATGCCATTAAATCTCGGCTCTTTTTGGGTAACGACAAATAATGACGGTTTGCCGCAATTACGGCAGATACAAAACGTTTCCAAAACACATTGCCATCCGTGACGCTCTCCAACAACAACTTGATTTAATAGATCAAATGTCATGTTTGTCGCGTGACATCTAGGACAATTTGCAACTAATTCTGTCATTTTTACTCCATATTTCTTCGAAAAGCCTCACAGTGTATTAGCAAGAAACTCGGATAAATCCGAAAGTTTTTCAACAAGTTCACTGCTAATCCATTCATTTATCACCATAAGATACTCTAATGATGAATTTTTAAAAGCAATTAGCCGATTTTATGCGATGTAGAAAGCGAGAACTGGGTTTAACGAGCCAATTGTTATAGTGATGAATGGACCACCAATGATAAATATCATTAATTAACAATTGGTTATTGTTGAATTTAATAAGCACTATCTAGAAAATAGTTCTCGCTTTCACTCAGCGTTTGTTAAAAACCGAAAAATGGCATTATAACTGTATAAATACACTGTATGAGATATCCACTCCATTTTTGCTTTCAAATTAGCATTTATTCTGATGGTGGTGAGATGAGACTCTCGTTTGAGAGCCTATGTCATGTGGAATGAAAATATCGATAAAAAAGAATCATGACGCCATAAATAAAAACTGACCTAAAAAGTGGCAAGCCATTTCTTTACGTAGTACTTAGGGGTAATATACCGGTATTAAAGACAATAACCTTCTGGAAGTTCCCATGAGTAACGAAAACGTCCCAACCTTTTTCTTTTTGGATTATGAAACATGGGGTGTTAGTCCAGCCAAAGACCGACCGAGTCAATTTGCTGGTGTTCGTACTGATATGGATTTCAATATCATCGGTGAGCCTTTGGTGATTTATTGCCAGCCACCGAGTGATTATCTACCATCGCCTGAAGCAGCACTCATTACCGGTATCAAACCGCAGAAAGCCGTAAAAGATGGTTTACCTGAGCCAGAATTCATCCGCCGCATCCATCAAGAGCTTGCCACCCCAAATACCATCTCACTTGGTTACAACAGCATCCGCTTTGATGATGAAGTGACACGTTATACTCTCTATCGTAATTTTTACGATCCGTATGCCTGGTCTTGGCAAAATGGTAATTCACGTTGGGATTTACTGGATATTATGCGCACTTGTTATGCATTGCGCCCAGACGGTATTAACTGGCCAGAAAATGATGAAGGCTTTCCAAGCTTTAAACTAGAACACCTTTCTGTAGCCAATGGTATTGAACACAGCAATGCGCATGATGCGATGGCCGATGTGATTGCTACCATTGAACTTGCCAAGAAGATCAAGCAAGCCCAACCGAAACTGTTCAACTACCTATTAAGTATGCGCCACAAGCGTAAACTCAATGAACTCGTCGATATTGTGAACATGACGCCGCTGGTGCATGTTTCTGGCATGTTTGGCGTTCAATGTTCCAATATTAGTTGGATCGTGCCGATGGCTTGGCATCCAACCAATAACAATGCGGTAATCACCGTTAACTTGGCAATGGATCCAACGCCGCTCATCGAACTAGATGCTGAAACGCTACATCAACGCATGTACACCAAGCGTGATGATCTCGCACCTAATGAACTTCCTGTTCCTCTTAAGCTTGTGCATCTTAATAAGTGCCCTGTTCTCGCGCCAGCTAAAACCCTCACCGCTGAAAATGCTGATCGAATCGGTATTGATCGCAAACAATGTTTAGATAATCTCGCGCTTTTAAAATCACACCCAGAAGTTCGAGAAAAGCTGATTGCTATCTACAATATTGAGCGTGAATTTAAGCAAGATAATAACGTCGATACTCAACTCTATAGCGGCTTCTTTTCACCGGCTGACAAAGCGACTATCGATATTATTCGAGAAACCGAGCCTGAAAAGCTCGCTGGATTAGATTTATCGGTAAAAGATGCTCGTATCGAGCCTTTGTTGTTCCGTTATCGTGCACGTCACTTCCCATGGACACTGACTGAAGCTGAGCAGCAAAAGTGGCTTGCACATTGCCGTGAGTACTATGAAAGCAATATTGAAGAGTACATGCTCAATCTTGAAAACCTTGCTCATGAACATGAAAGTGATGCCGCTAAGATCGAGATTCTAAAATCTGTCTATCAATATGTAGAATCTCTCGTTTCTTAACTATTTTTGACAGCTACAACTGCTTTTTACAACCGCGCTCTTTTTCATCTTATTAATATTGAGCGCTTTGTTAACTCTTGTTCCGCCTTAGGAGTCCAACGTGTTCAAGAAAATGCTCAATTATGCTTTATCATTCGCACTGATTATGGTGAGTTTGTGGGCAGGTAATGCCATTCAGCACTTTTTTCATTTATCCGTACCCGGCAGCATTTTCGGCATGCTGATTTTATTCGCGCTACTGGTCTCTGGGTTAGTCAAAGTGCAGTGGGTCAAGCCCGGTGCGCAATTATTCATTCGCTATATGATCATTCTGTTTGTACCCATCAGTGTCGGCTTAATGGACCACTTCCCTTTATTGATTGATAACGCTCTCTCCATTTTTGCAAGCAGTGTCGGAGCAACGACGATCGTATTAGTATTGCTTGCGCTGGGACTACAAAAAATCCTTACTAATAAAGCAAGTGAGGATAAATAATCATGTGGCTTCTACTCACCTTTGTGGTTTTCTTTGCGGTACGTTGGTTTGCCAATAAGGTAAACAATCCATTAGCTAACCCTTTACTACTAAGCATCATAATTATTATCCCCATTCTAATGGCGCTCGATGTGCCTTATGAGGTGTATTACGCACAAAATGATTGGATGACTTTTTTACTTCAGCCAGCAGTCGTCGCGCTCGCTTATCCGTTATACGAACAACTTCCACAAATTCGCCAAAATTGGAAAATCATCTTTTTAGCTTGTGGCGTAGGTAGCGCAATGTCGATGCTCACCGCTGGGCTTATTGCTGTCGCTTTGCACACCGATCCAACGCTAGTGGCAAGCTTTATGGGTAAATCAGTTACCACCCCGATAGCCATGGAAGTAGGTAAAAGCTTAGGTGGTGAACCTGCTATTGCGGCAATCTTGGTGCTAATTGTTGGTGTATTTGGCTCGGTGTTTGCCTACCCTATCTATTCATTTTTAGGGGTTACGCACCCAATAGCCAAAGGGTTAACCATGGGTACGGTATCGCACGCTTTAGGTACCGCAACCTGCGCTGAAAAAGACGCTGAAGATGCGGCGTTTAGTTCTCTTGCCCTAGTGACATGCGGCATTATCACTTCAATCCTAGCCCCACTATTTTTTGCTTTCTGTCTCTGGGTTGGTGGCTTTATTGGCTAGAGCGATAAAGAACAATCTACACACTACATTAATAAGGAGCTGATTTGGCTCCTTATTTGTCTATACCCAAGTGACTTCAAGATACAGAATTCAGAGCTATCATCCAGACCTTTAGGCAAGGAAGATTGGCGAAGGAATGTAAGCACCTTTCAAACCAATCTGACGCGGTAAAAGAGTTTGGATGAAGCTCCCGAAGGGCAAGTTAAAACAAGCTTTATGCAACAAAACTCGATCTAAGTAGTGTTTTTGACTATTGAAACTACTCACTCACGCGATCTCACTCCATAATTTGACTTATTGCACAATAAATATGTAACGATTAAATATAATTACACAAAAAAGAGCTTAACCGCTCACTTATACGTGAATTACAAGGATATCAAATGACTCAATCTTTTAACCCAGAATCTGTAGCACACTTACCTACAGAGCTTGCTGATCGTATTGTTTCTCAAATGCAAAAGGCTGACTTCAATGGACACTTCTCTGCAACGGATTATCAAGCATTGTTATCACAATCGGGAATGACTGACACGGAATTTAAACTCGCCTTATTACCAATCGCGGCAACGCGTGCTTATTGTGAAATTTCTGACTTCCACGTTGGTGCTATCGCCGAAGGTCTATCTGGAAATGTTTACTTTGGATCAAATATTGAAATTGCTGGCGTACAGTTAAACCAAACCGTTCATGCTGAACAATCAGCCATTAGCCATGCATGGATGAAAGGTGAAACAGGGCTAAAAGACATCACTATTAATTACACACCTTGTGGTCACTGCCGACAGTTTATGAATGAATTGAATGGTATTGAGAACCTATCCATTCAACTTCCTGAGCGCCCTGCTTATCGATTAGCGGAATTACTACCGGAATCCTTTGGCCCTAAAGATTTAGGCATCGAAGCTCGCTTAATGGATAACCACCAACACCGTTATCAGTTTGATAGTGATAATGCAGCGATTACCGCTGCTGTAAAAGCGTTAAATAACAGCTACGCACCATACAGCAATAATTACAGTGGTGTGGCATTACAGACACAGTCTGGTGCTATTTACTCAGGCAGTTATGCAGAAAACGCTGCATTTAACCCAAGCTTACCGCCATTACAAGTTGCGATTAACCTATTGCTATTAGCGGGTGAAGAACTGGCTAATATTGAATCCGCGGTACTAGCAGAAAATGCCAATGGAACAATTAGTCACTTAGCAGAAACCCAATCGACACTAGAAGCGATTAATCCTGATATCACGATTGATTATTTATCTATTTAAACTATCCATTTAAGTATGGATACCAAAGTTAGATGACAAACTGTCCGTAAACTGTACTCAATATGGTTTACGGACTTTTTATTAAAAGAAATTCGTTCTAACTTGTTGCGCAAACGTTTGCCCACCATTAAAATCACACCAAATAATTACCTACTTAATAAATGGGTATCAAAATAGATCTTCTATAGGAATAAAAACATGTTTGGAACGGCGACCTCTCCTTCTGCCACAAAAGTACTTCTACTAGGTTCAGGTGAACTCGGCAAAGAAGTAGCCATTGAATGCCAGCGTTTAGGCTTGGAAGTCATTGCATTAGACCGCTACGCCAATGCCCCAGCAATGCAAGTTGCCCACCGCAGCTATACTGTTGATATGTTAGATGGCGATGCAATTGAAGCTATTATCGAGCAAGAAAAGCCAGATTACGTTGTTCCTGAAATTGAAGCAATTGCGACTGACAAGCTGGTTGAGCTAGAACAAAAAGGTATCAACATAGTTCCAACAGCCAATGCAACGAAACTAACCATGAATCGTGAAGGTATTCGTCGTTTAGCTGCTGAAGATCTTGGTGTAACAACCTCTCCCTACCGTTTCTGTGATACTTATGAAGAATTCAAACAAGCAGTAGAATTTGTTGCTATACCTTGCGTGGTAAAACCCATCATGAGCTCATCGGGTAAAGGCCAAAGCGTAATTAAAAGCGAAGCAGATATGGAGTCTGCGTGGCAATACGCACAAGAAGGTGGTCGTGCGGGAGCTGGTAGAGTGATCGTTGAAGGCTTTGTCGATTTTGATTATGAAATCACACTGCTAACTGTTCGTGCTGTCGATGGCGTGCATTTTTGCGATCCGATTGGACACCGACAAGAAGATGGTGATTATCGTGAATCTTGGCAACCACAAGCCATGTCGCAAGCAGCATTAACGGCCGCTGAGCAAATGGCAGAGAAAGTGGTGAATGCTTTAGGCGGTTATGGACTATTTGGTGTCGAGCTTTTTGTCAAAGGCGATGAAGTGATTTTCAGTGAAGTCTCCCCTCGCCCGCACGATACCGGCATGGTGACTTTAATTTCGCAGGAATTATCAGAATTCGCTCTACATGTTCGTGCATTTACTGGCTTACCAATTAACGGCATTACTCAATACGGACCAAGCGCTTCTGCGGTGATCCTAGCGGAAGGTCATTCACAAAACCTTGGTTTCACAGGACTACAAGATGCGCTTGCTGCGCCGCAAACTCAAATTCGTCTCTTTGGTAAGCCTGATATTGATGGTCGCCGTCGTTTAGGGGTTACACTGACACAACGTGACAATATTGAAAGTGCGGTTTCTGATGCCGTTGAAGCAGCAGGAAAAGTAAAAGTTAGTTTCTAGTTGCTCGTTGCTCGTTGCTCGTTGCTCGTTGCTCGTTGCTCGTTGCTCGTTGCTCGTTGCTCGAAGATAATATTGGTTTCATTATTTTCGAGCAACGATAACAACTTATGATTCAATCAACCAAACTTCTTCGGCAAAGCGAGACAACCCTCGCTTAATTCTTGGGTGCTCACTATCCCCATCATCGCGGTTTAAATGTGTCACTTTATAACCTGAAAATAAGCTTTTAACTTCTTCAGCAGGTACGCTAAACGGTGGTCCTGACATTTCCGATTGGTCATAATCCAGTGTCACTAACAAAATCTTCCCACTCGGTGCAAGTAACGATTTAATACGATCGGCGTAAGCAACACGCAACTCAGAAGGCAGTGCAATTAAAGCCGCTCGGTCATAGATACGATCAAATTGCGTCAATGGTGCAGTGAAAAAATCTCCAACATAAATCGACAACTCATCAAACTGATACAATTCATGTTGACCATTGAGTGGCGTAACCATTGGGGTATAAAAATGTTCAGCAAAAAAGGCTCGCACCGCGATATTACTAAGCTCCACCCCTGTTACTTCATTGTGTTTTTGTGCCAGCCAAACCAGATCTTCTGTTTTTCCACATAAAGGAACCAGAACAGAATGATGTCGCTCAGCAGATACTAGTTTCCAATATTCAATCAAAAGTGGATTTACATCTTCTAAATGGAAACCAATTTTATTTTCCGCCCATTTATTATGCCAAAATTCTTGATCTTGCATCATTCACCTATAAAAATTTGATAATAAAAAGGCCACCTCAATAGGGTGACCTTCTTTCTTCCAGTGACCATCGTGTTTTTATTTTTCTATCTTAATATTTTCAACACGAGCTTTCAGTTTTTGCCCTGGTCGGAATGTTACAACACGACGAGCA
Source organism: Vibrio sp. (assembly GCF_048266485.1). Taxonomy (GTDB): domain Bacteria; phylum Pseudomonadota; class Gammaproteobacteria; order Enterobacterales; family Vibrionaceae; genus Vibrio. The sequence goes on from NZ_JBLWZK010000001.1 coordinate 435,777, forward strand.
GAAATTGGAATATCTTCACCAGTTTTAGGGTTTCGTCCAGGCCTTTCACTTTTATCACGTAGATCAAAGTTACCAAAACCAGACAATTTAACCTGTTCACCATTTTCTAGTGCTTTACGAATTTCTTCAAAAAACACTTCAACTGTATCCTTGGCATCACGTTTACTATAACCAAGTTTTTCGAACAGGTTTTCAGCCAAATCGGCCTTAGTGAGCGCCATAAAACATCCCTCAATTTATCACTACCATAGTGGCAGTATTTATAGCATTAGTACGTAGTTAGCAAGCTTAAAGCTAAGTATAACTTCGAAAGTGTAAGCCAACCTTATGATTATCGCCAAATTTTTTTGGTCGTTTGTATAAAATTTACTTTAGAATTTCTTTTTAAAGTCGCTATTCATATACTAGTAGATAGTTAATAAAACCAAATATAAGAGAATTTTCAGTTAAATAAATTGCATTATTGAATAATGTTCAGTTATTACCCCTACATTTAACTTTTATTAAGAAGTGAGAAAAAACTCAAACTTTAGATATGTTATCAAAATAAAATCAACAAAAGCAAAGCCTTAAATTGTCTACAATACTAGATGAAGCATCATGTCAATCCGTCTTTGTCTGCTTTTTAATGCATTGGGTGAATATGAAAAAGCCAACACCTCAATGGAAGTGGTGGCTTGTAGTAAAGAGAATACATTATTTAGTTAGATATAAATCTCGTGTATAGCGGTGATCAGAAGCATTATCTTGGCTATATCCGCCAACCTTCTTGTTTTTCAATACCGAACGTGTATAGAAATAAACTGGGATAGCAGGCATTTCATCGGCAAAAACTTGTTCTGCTTTTTGATATAAAGCGTTACGCTCTTGCTCTGATTTCGCCGAGGATGCTTGTTTTAATGCCTCATCATACTCAGCATTACTCCAACCTCCGTAGTTCAAACCTTCAGAATCAAAGTAGGATAAGAAAGTCGAAGCTTCATTGTAATCCCCTATCCATGCATAACGCGCTACAGAAAAGTTACTTGAAGATAACGTTTGTAAAAAGGTCTTCCACTCTTGGTTAGCAATCTCTACTTCAGCCCCTAAATTTTTCTTCCACATTGAGGCCATCACAATGGCTAACTTTTTGTGTGATTCACTGGTGTTATACTCAAGTTCAAACTTCAATGGATTCGCGTGATCAAAACCCGCTTCTTTAAGTAAGGCTTTCGCTTTTTGATTACGTTCTTGTTGTGACATTTCTGCCCATTCTAATTTAGGTACTTCAAAACCAGCGACTGCTGGAGGTGTGTTGGTATAAGCGGGTAACTGCCCTTGCCCTAAAATTCGTTCAACCACCACATCACGATCTATTGAATACGCCAGTGCTTTGCGAACTCTTTCGTCATCAAATGGCTTTTTTTTCATATTGAATAAATAATAATACGTTCCCAAAGAAGGCATGGTTAGTAGCTCATCTGGTCGCTCTTTTTTAATCGTTTGATATAGCTCAAGAGGCACAACATTGGTGATATCAATTTCACCTGTTCGGAAGCGATTATATTCAGCATTAACATCTGAAATGGGTAAATAAGTAACTTGATTAATGACTGTTTCTTTGTCGTTCCAATATTGAGGATTTCTTTCTAAGACAAGCTTTTCGTTGATCACCCAGTCAGCCAGTTTGTATGCCCCACTCACCACAATATTCTCGGGTTTTGTCCAAGCTTCTTGGTATTGTTTAACGACTTTTTCGGGAAGAGCAAAAGTACTTTCATGTACCAACATCTTTATAAAATGTGGCACCGGCTTTGTTAAGTTCACTTGCAACGTTTTAGCATCAATGGCTTTTACACCCAGACTATCGCTAGTCGCATCGCCCTTAGTGATTTTATCTGCATTGACAATATTCGCCATTGAAACGTACCAAGAATATGGTGCGCCAGTTTTAGGATTCACAATACGTTGTAAAGCAAAAACAAAGTCATCAGCAGTAATGGGGTCACCATTTGACCATTTAGCATCACGTAAATAGAAAGTGTATTGTGTGCCATCTTCAGAAATATCCCACCGGGTAGCCAATGCGGGAATAATATTCCCGTGAAGGTCTTCGGTAACTAATCCTTCAAACATATCTGAAATAACACGTGAGCTTGCGGTATCGGAAGACATAGTAGGATCAAGAGTTGGAACTTCGTCACCATTACCTCTTACTAATTTTTGTTCTTCAGCAAGTTGAACTCCTGCGGGGACTTGAGCGGCAAAAGTTGGTGCCGTTAGGCATACGGCAATAGAAGTGACTAACAAGCCTTTTGTGATTTGGTGCATCTGATTTCCTTATATTTTGATTCCTGTATTCTCCATGAATACAAGGTATAGCTGCATCTTTCGACTCTACGGTCAATTGTCAGATGATTCAACCATGTAAACAGTATTCAACATTCAATTAAATACATAACCCATTTTTATATCAAAATAATATATACCCAAGTGACTTCAAGATGAAGCTCTCGAAGGGCAGTGAATGAGATGCTTGTAACAGATTTAGATAGAAGGAGTATTTGAAATTCAATAGACAAAAAATCCGCTCTTATTTTCACAAGAGCGGATCTGATTATTTCGACATTAATTCACTATTAATCGCGTAATGTTGCACCAAATTGCTCAGTCAAAGCTGCAACAATTGCATCAACAGAAGCCGCGATATCGGCATCTTCTAATGTACGCTCGGTAGACTGTAGATTTAGAGCAATTGCAAGACTCTTATTGCCTTCTTCGACACCTTTACCTCGGTACACATCAAACAGTTTTGCGCCAGTGAGAAGTTCACCGCCGTTAGCAAGACATGCACTTACAATGTCACCACTTGTAACGTCTTCTTTCACAACCACCGCGATATCACGACGGTTAGCTGGGAATTTAGATAAGCTTACTGCTTCTGGGATCACACGAGAATCAATCGCTGACCATTCGATTTCAAATACGATAGTACGACCATTTAAGCCAAACTTACGCTCAAGCTCTGGGTGAACTGTACCGATCACGCCTACCGGTTCGCCATCAACAACAATCGCTGCTGATTGACCAGGGTGAAGCGCAGGATGACTAACAGGCTCAAAGCTATACGCTATTTCATTTGATGTCAGTTCAAGAATCGCTTCTAAATCACCTTTCAGATCAAAAAAGTCAACCGTGTTGGTTTCAATATCCCAATGCTCTTCAGATCGAGTACCAGCAATAACACCTGCTAGCATAGGCTCTTGACGCATGCCGTTTTCAGCAGATTCACAAGGAATAAAACGTAAACCATATTCGAATAAACGAACGCGTGGTTGCTGACGTTTTTGGTTATGAACCACAGTGTTTAATAGACCTTGGATTAAACCAAGACGCATCGCTGACATTTCTACTGAAATTGGGAACGGTAGAATTAACGGCTCAACATCCGGTACGATCAGTTTTTGTTGCTCAGGCTCAACGAAGCTATAGGTAATCGCTTCTTGGAAACCACGGTCAACTAACAGATTACGAACACGTTTAAGAGGCAGGTTCGCTTCTTTATGATCGTTCATACTAAGCCCAGCAACGGGTGCTTGATTTGGAATGTTGTCGTAACCGTAGATACGCCCCACTTCTTCAATCAAATCTTGCTCAATTGCAATATCAAAACGCCATGTTGGAGCAACCGCGGTCCAGCCTTCAGCACCGTTTTCAAGAGACGTCGTTTCAACTGTCATACCTAGACGCTCTAATATCTCAACCACATCACTATCTGCAATATGGTGACCTAGTAGGTTATCAAGTTTAGTACGACGTAATGCTACTTTATTTGGTTTAGGTAAATCGGCTTCAGATTCAACCGTTACAATAGGTGCCACTTCACCACCGCAGATTTCAACAAGCAACTCAGTTGCACGTTCCATTGCACTTGCTTGTAGTGCGTAATCCACACCACGTTCAAAACGCATTGAAGAATCGGTATGTAAACCATAGCTACGAGCGCGACCACGGATATGATCCGGTGCGAAGAATGCACACTCAAGTAGTACATCTTTCGTTTCAGCCGTTACGCCAGACTCTTCACCACCGAAAATACCTGCGATAGCCAAAGCTTTATTTTGATCAGCAACCACTAGAGTATCTGCGTTTAATTTCGCTTCCGTCCCATCAAGTAATGTTAGCTTCTCGTCTTGCTCAGCCATACGAACCACGATACCACCTTCGATCTTGGTAAGATCAAACGCGTGCATTGGTTGGCCTTGCTCCAATAGAACGAAGTTAGTGATATCAACCACTGGATCGATAGAACGAATACCACAGCGACGCAGTTTTTCTTGCATCCAAAGTGGTGTCTGAGCTTGAACATTCACATTCTTAACCACACGGCCAAGGTAACGTGGGCATGCAGCCGGTGCTTTTACTTCAATTGAAACGGTATCATCAATCGCAGGAGCAATGGCATTAACAGAAGGCTCTGTAACATCAGTGCGGTTTAATACACCAACTTCACGTGCCATACCACGAACGCTGAAACAATCCGCGCGGTTTGCGGTTAGATCAACATCAATAGTCACATCATCAAGTCCTAAGAATTCACGGAAATCCGTACCGACAACGGCATCATCAGCCAATTCCATAATGCCATCAGATTCTACGTCGATACCAAGTTCAGTAAATGAACACAACATGCCGTGTGATGGTTGACCACGTAGTTTGGCTTTCTTGATTTTAAAATCACCCGGAAGAACCGCGCCTACCGTTGCAACCGCGACAGTTAAGCCTTCACGACAGTTTGGTGCACCACAAACGATGTCTAGTAATTCTTCTGCGCCAATATCGACTTTAGTGACTCGTAATTTGTCAGCATCTGGATGTTGACCACATTCCACTACTTTACCGACTTTAACGCCCGTAAAGCTGCCCGCAACAGGAAGTACGTCATCGACTTCTAGACCAGCCATTGTAATTTGATGTGTTAGTTCGTCAGTTGCAACCGCAGGGTTAACCCACTCACGAAGCCATGATTCGTTGAATTTCATTGTGATTAATCCTCTCGGTTACTTGAATTGTTTAAGGAAACGAAGATCGTTTTCAAAGAACGCACGTAAGTCATTTACGCCGTAACGCAACATGGTTAAGCGCTCTACGCCCATACCAAATGCGAAACCCGAGTATTGTTCAGGATCAATGCCAACACTACGAAGCACATTAGGGTGAACCATGCCACAACCTAATACTTCTAACCATTTGCCATTTTTACCCATTACATCCACTTCTGCAGAAGGCTCTGTGAATGGGAAATATGAAGGACGGAAACGCACTTGCACTTCTTCTTCAAAGAAATTACATAAGAAATCGTTCAAGATGCCTTTAAGCTGAGCAAAGTTCACATTTTTATCCACCAGCATACCTTCCACTTGGTGGAACATTGGCGTATGCGTTTGGTCGTAATCGTTACGATATACACGGCCCGGTGCAATAAAACGGAATGGTGGTTTGCCATTTTCCATCGTACGGATCTGAACACCGGAGGTATGAGTGCGTAACATAAGATCCGGATTAAAGAAGAAAGTATCGTGGTCAGTACGTGCTGGGTGATCGTCTGCAATATTCAACGCATCAAAGTTATGAAATGCATCTTCAATTTCAGGCCCCGCTTCAACGTTAAAGCCAAGCTCACCAAAGAACTGCTCAATACGCTCAACGGTGCGAGTGACTGGGTGTAAGCCACCATTTTCAATACGACGACCAGGCAGAGAAACATCAATCGTTTCCGCAGCAAGTTTTACTTCAAGTTCCGCACGTTGTAGTGCGTCTTTACGAGCGGCAATGGCCTGTTGTACTAAGCCTTTTGCTTTGTTGATCTCTTGACCAGCGCTACGACGTTCTTCTGGTGGAAGTTTACCTAAGCTTTGTAATTGAAGGGTTAATTCCCCTTTCTTACCTAAGACTTGTACACGCACATCTTCTAGTGCCGCGACAGAGTCTGCCTGCTCTATTGCTGCCGTTGCATTGGCAATGATTTGTTCTAATTGCATCGTTTCCTCACCTACCATTCGGTAGTCCTGTGGATAGTTCAGTTCCTAATTGGCTTAACATCTGCCATTTTGCTCAACATCTTTATCACGAATCATTTTTACAACAATTCGTGTATTAAAAAAGTTATGCAAAATGGCAATCTTGCTCATCATGATAAAAAGCCAGTGAAAATAGCTTTATACCCAAGTAACCTCAAGGTGCAAGTTTCAGCAAGAATAAAACAAGCTTTAGGCAAGGCAAATTGAATATGATCATAGTCATTCTATCTCTGTTCAATTTAACGCAACATAAAGCTTGTTTTAACTTGCCCTTCGGGAGCTTCATTCAAACCTCTTCTTTTTATAAGAGATAGGCCGCGTCAGATTAGTTTGAAAGGTGCCTACATTCCTTCGCCAATCTTCCTTGCCTAAAGATTTGGATGATAGCTCTGAATCCTGCATCTTGAAGTCACTTGGGTATATATAGTAATGAATGCAGCCCACAAAGCCAAACTGAAATCCTATGAAATACGGCTTTATTTTTGTTCATAATTTATTTGTCATGTCTATTTACGATGTCATGCTCAATGTTTATCCATTTACAGTCCAAGTATAAATATACTCAGGTGAATTCTGCACCTTAACGTCACTTGAGTATATAAAGCCAATCAGTGAAATTAAATCGCTCTTATTGGGTTTTGTTATCGTCAATTAGTAACCAAACTAACTCGGGCTTCTCAACTACGTCATAAATACCTTCACACCACCTAGTCGTTCAATTTCATCTTCGTGAATTCTCATCCATTTTTATGTTAAACCACTTCGAAATGCAGGTTTTTTTATTTCATTCATGATTATGCCTTTCGTATTTATCCGCCGTTTATTTAATCTGATAGATAATATTGTACCGTAGAAACTACACGGATTTTTTTAATATAAGGCGTATTCTTGTCTCTTGGTGAAATCGTAAATTGACCTTGTGATGCTTGCTTAATTTTACCTAGTTGACTATCGGAATCTTTAGCAAACTTTTCCGCCACTACGCGGGCGTTTTTAGTGGCTTCTTCAATCATGCCTGGTTTAATTTCGTTCAGACCTGTGAAGATATATTCGGGTTGAGATGAATAACTGTCACCGCTGAACACAATCCCTTGCTTGCCGAGTTCTGACATTTCAGCCATGACATTTCGCACAATATCGATTTTATTTGAGTAAACCGTCACGGTTTGATTAGCGGAATAGCGAAATTCAGCACGAGAATTATCCCCCCATTGTTGAGCCGATTTATCAACAATAGCAGGAGCACTAAAACTGATTTCATCAGGAGAAACACCTTTTAATAAAAGGAAGGCTTTAATTTTTTCGGTGCTTTTATCTACTTCATTATAAAGTGAAGATAAGTCATTATTAGCTAAAGTAAATTGGATCGGCCAAATCACCACATTGGCCTCGACTTCTTTCTCTGCCAGTCCTTTCACGTTTACGCTGCGTTCATATTGTTTATATTCAATAGCAGACGCCCCAAGTTGGTAACCTAACAAAACCAACCCAATGCAAATGAATGCGCCGAGTAACAGTGCTGGAATCGTTTTATTATTGGAGGATATATTGGTCATATCTATTCCCTTACTTATTAATCAATGAATTGAAATCACGTCGAGAAAGCGGTGCTCACAACAGATTTTAGACGAAGTAGTAATCAAATGATATGAACTCATCTACACATATTCTCAGGTGACTTTAAGATGCAGAGTTCGAAGCTATTATCCAAGCCTTTAAACAAGGAAGATTGGCTGAGGGATGTAAGCATCTTTCAAATCAATCTGATGCAACCTATCCCTTATAAAAAAGAAGGGTTTTGGACGAAGCTCGCGAAGGACAAGTTAAAATTCGCACTTTGAAGTTATTTGGGTATATACCCAATAACGCAGTACAATGCTGACCGATTAAATTCACGAGCAGAACCATGAAGTTAAGTAAACGCCTACAACATATTGAATCTATGATCTCAGATCAGTATTACCAACATATATGGGATTGTTGCTGTGACCATGGTTTTTTAGGTGCCTCACTGCTACAACGCCAAGCAGCCCCGTTTATTCACTTTGTCGATATCGTTCCCGAGTTAACGTCATTAGTACAAACACGCTTAGAGCAATTCTTTCACGACGGCCCATCTCAATGGCAAGTCTATTGTCAAGATGTCAAAACCCTCCCGCTAGAAAAGTATTCCGGTAAACAACTGGTCATCATTGCCGGTGTGGGTGGCGATTTAATGATGGAATTTATCCAAGCATTACAACAGCAATATTTTCATTTAGAGATCGACTACCTGTTATGCCCGGTTTATCAACAATTTAACCTGCGCCGAACCTTAATCAATTTGAATATGAGCTTAAAGCAAGAAAAGCTCATCGAAGATAACGGCCGATATTATGAAATTTTACATGTGTCTAACGAAGCGCCTCAAAGCCCACAAGATAATATTCATCCTGTTGGTGAGCAGATTTGGCACTATTCCAATCAAGAACAAGCTAAACTAAATAAGCGCTATCTCCAAAAGACACTTGCCCATTATTCGCGCATGCAGCAAAACACGCCTACGCACGCTCAATTGCCTTTGCAGTGGTACTCTCACATTCGTCAAAAATTAGACTTTCTCGATTAAAAACAAGATAATCAACAAGTATGTATACAATGATTGATTTTTTTGTATTTAAAACTCATCGATTTAAAAACCAAACAAAAAATATAAAATTAACTTAAAAACAATACATTAAGTGGTTTCTCACCATTTTTATTATCGCTTAAGACAGAAATTAAAATCAATTTTATGTGCGCTACAGCCAAACATTACAGAAAGATTGTTTACAATTACTATGTGCATTTTAATATAGCGCTATACTGTTTCTGTTCCGAACCAAGCAAATATTGCTCGTAGAAAAAGAGTCCGACAATGAATAACGATAAACGCCCCCTATATATTACCTACGCAGGCCCAGTATTAATGGCCACCCCTCTTCTTAATAAAGGTAGCGGCTTTACCTTTGAAGAAAGAAAAGAATTCAACCTAGAAGGTTTACTACCTGAAGCAACAGAAACTATTCAAGAACAAGTAGAGCGTGCTTACCTACAGTATCAAGCATTTGAAAATGATATGGATAAGCACATTTATCTACGTAATATTCAAGATACCAACGAAACCCTCTTCTACCGTTTAGTGCAAAATCATATCTCTGAAATGATGCCGATTATCTACACGCCAACGGTAGGCGCGGCTTGTGAGAATTTCTCGAATATTTATCGCCGTGGTCGTGGCTTATTTATTTCTTATCCAAACCGTGATCGCATTGACGACTTGGTTAACAACGCCACCAGCCAAAATGTAAAAGTGATCGTGGTCACCGATGGTGAACGTATTTTAGGGCTTGGTGACCAAGGTATCGGCGGTATGGGTATTCCAATCGGTAAGCTTTCTCTTTACACCGCGTGTGGTGGGATCAGCCCAGCTTATACTCTACCTATCGTACTCGATGTGGGTACCAACAATCCGCAACGTCTTGCCGACCCTATGTACATGGGTTGGCGCCATACGCGTATTACTGGCGAAGAATATGACAAATTTGTCGATGATTTCATGCAAGCTATCAAACGCCGCTGGCCTGATGCTCTTATTCAGTTCGAAGACTTTGCGCAAAAAAATGCTATGCCGTTACTTGAGCGCTATAAAAATAAAGTATGTTGCTTTAATGATGATATTCAAGGCACAGCAGCGGTCACGGTTGGTTCATTAATCGCAGCTTGTCATGCGGCAGGTAGTAAGCTTTCTGAGCAACGAGTCACCTTTGTTGGTGCAGGTTCTGCCGGTTGTGGTATTGCAGAAGCAATTATTGCACAAATGGTGTCAGAAGGATTATCCGATGAGCAAGCCCGCGCTCAAGTTTACATGGTTGACCGCTGGGGCCTACTACAACAAGGCATGAAAAACCTTCTGGATTTCCAACAGCGACTTGTTCAAAAGAATAAACACCTAACAAAGTGGCAAAGTGATGAACAAGGCTACTCTCTACTAGACGTCATGCGTAATGCTAAACCAACAGTATTAATTGGTGTTTCTGGCGTACCAGGCTTATTCAGCCAAGAAGTCATTGAAACCATGCATGCACATTGTGAGCGCCCTATTATCTTCCCACTATCAAATCCGACAAGTCGCGTTGAAGGGACTCCGCAAGATATTTTCCAATGGACAAATGGTAAAGCGCTGATCGCAACCGGCAGCCCCTTTGCGCCAGTGAAATTTGAAGGCCAAGATTACCCAATTGCCCAATGTAATAATAGTTATATTTTTCCGGGGATTGGTTTAGGAGTACTTGCTGTTTCTGCATCACGTGTTACCGATGAAATGTTGATGGAATCCAGCCGAGCGCTTGCGACTTGCTCACCACTCGCTTTAAAAGGTAAAGGGGCATTACTACCACCATTAGAAGAAATTCATACAGTATCGAAGAAAATTGCTTTTGCTGTAGCGAAAAAAGCCATCGAACAAGGGGTAGCACTTTCAATCACAGATGATGCGATTGAAGCGGCAATTGAAAATGGTTTTTGGCAACCTGAATATCGTCGTTATAAACGTACCGCATTCTAATTAGCTCTCTATAAAGTCTAAAACGATAACTTAGATGCCTATAAATTAGACAATAATGACAAGCTAATGTAAGCCCACTTTAATATTCAAACAAAGTGGGCTTTTTTATTTTTCACCGTATAATTACGCTGCTATTATCGAACATCTTAAAATACTCCACATAACAGGTAATATGGTATGGATGCTAACATGACAATAAACCGAAATTTTTTATGTGGAACATACTCATTTTTCATCACTCTCGAACATAGTCTTTAACTCTATGATCATAAGCCAAGATCGACTGCAATTAATACTAAAATGGCTAACCAGAAGCTTAACCACTCTGGGGATTGTATTTGTGCTCTTTCTCAGTAGCATTGTACTAATTGATCGGCTAATCAGTTGGCAAACACAAGATGCTATTTATCACGATATAACGGATGTCCCCCTATACAACCTTGGTCTAGTATTAGGCACCAGCAAATATATTGGCCATACTTTAAATACCTATTACTCACATCGAATTGAAGCGGCGATTGAACTGCACCGTAGAAAAAAAGTGACAGACTTCCTACTTAGTGGTGATAACGCACACCGATCCTATAATGAACCATGGACAATGAAGCGAGATTTGCTTAAAGCAGGTATTAAAGAAAAGAATATTCATCTTGATTATGCAGGTTTTAGAACTCTAGACTCTATCGTTCGAGCAAAAGAGGTTTTTCTTGCTGATAATTTTTTAATTATTACTCAAAACTTTCATTGTGAACGAGCGCTCTACATCGCTCAATATTACCATATTAACGCTCAATGTTTGGCAGTTCCCGGCCCTGTTGAAACATCCGGTTTATCCATTCGTATTCGTGAAGTTTTTGCCAGAACAAAAGCATTTTTAGATTTGTATATTTTACACTCACAACCTAAATTTTTTGGCCCAATCAGTCCTATTAAAAATACCAACTCACAAGGTTCAATTACCAATTTTAAAACAGACAATAGCGAAAATGAGCCTGTAGAAAATTAGATTAAATGAGCTTTTCTAGCACTTTCACGCGATTACGACCATTGCTTTTGGCATGATATAAAGCTTCATCTGCCCTAGCGATCATTTCTGTCACGCTTTCACCTGCTGTCATTTCGGTAACACCAAAGCTACAAGTCAATACTCCTACTTCAGGCCATTGATAACTTTCAACCATAGAACGAATGCTCTCAGCAACCTGTGAAGCTCTATCAATATCTGCGTTAAGACAAAAGACAATAAACTCTTCACCACCCCAACGAACTAAACGATCACCTTCTCGTAGCTGCCCATGAACTAATTCAGCAAACTCACGAAGCACTCGGTCACCAACATTATGGCCGAAAGTATCATTCACCGCTTTGAAGTGGTCTAAATCAACATAGATTATAGATAATCTTCCCGTCCCCCATCGAACTCGGCGTGCAAGATTGTCTAACCATTCACGAATCGCTCTGCGATTGCATGCCCCAGTAAGCTCATCTTTCGTGGCAATCAAAGAAACTTCGGTATATTTAGTTTCTAAAGCTTTATTCAACTTATTCAAATGTGCAGCATAGACGGCCATTTTTCGAACTCGCTTTCTCGATTGGAATAACTCATAAAACAAGAATGCTAATGCAGCAGAGATCCAAGTAGATAGCAAAACTAAAGCAAAGGTCTGTGGGCTTAAATAGTCACCTTTAAAAATGATTTTATTCACCGTAATTGTATGATCACCAATTACTGATCCTGAATCTGTCGCGATTTGAATTCTAGAGACGTTATCCATTTTTACACCAGACTCTTCAATTGGCACATTGTAATCAAACAACCACCAAGTCAGAACTTGAAACTTATCATAACCAATCTCTTTACCGCCTTGGCCAAACCCAGCATGATACTCAATCCCATTATATTTAAGTGTATTATCATCTTTAGGATCAAAGACCCTCGGTTCATAGTTCCTAATATTTACTCTAACTTTTGCCGTATCCTCTTGTACCCCTTGATAGTCAATATCAAGGAATACACGATCATAGCCAGACAAATCAACACCCTGAGTAACATCGTCTGATAAGCTAATAATCATTTCACAATAAGGCCATGGATAATTACTTTTCATAAGCCGACAAGACATGATTGGCACATCACCATCTAGGTTTAAGCTTACTTGACTATTCCCTCCCACCAAATTATCAGACGCCACTTTATACGGGTAATCTTTAGGCGACATCTCAAGCATTTTATTATGGCCAAAAAAGTAATAACCGATTGATAGAAATACGTTAAGCACAATAGTTACAAATACAATTTTAATGTAAAGTTTATTGAGCATTTTCATTCCTTGTAAATTCGTATTCTCATATGGATTAAAGTATAGATTCTTTAATCCATATGAGAATTTTGGCCTATATGATTCATTGAGTTAACACTCGAAACTCTAACTAAATATTTGCATATCATATACTTACAACTAAAACCGTCAGGGTTACTACAACATAAAAGGGATAATAGACATACAATCTACTGTGATAATTAAATCATTAACTAAGGCGCTATGAGTATAAAGCCAACTAAAATTTCGATAGACTAGACAAAATTAAAAATCATGGTCAAAAATATGTCGCTAAACATCACTGGAACCCTATCTAAACTTAACTCTCGCTTAAACTCAGAGCAAGCCAATCAGGTTGAATATGCCTTACCGGTTGGTGAAGAAAAAATCGCGCTCAACCCTTATATTGGTCAAACCATTACCCTAACTCACACTGGCAATATTTTCTGCTCATCGTGTGGTAAAAAAACCAAGAAAAGCTATTCTCAAGGCCATTGTTTTGTATGCATGAAAAAACTGGCAAGCTGTGATATGTGCATTATGAAACCGGAAACCTGCCACTACGATCAAGGCACTTGCCGCGAACCGATATGGGGTGAAGAAAATTGCATGGTCGATCACTACGTCTACCTTTCAAACACTTCAAGTATAAAGGTGGGCATTACTCGCCACACTCAGATCCCAACCCGTTGGATTGATCAAGGTGCGACCCAAGGCCTACCAATTTTTAAAGTGAAAACGCGCCATATTTCAGGCCTAATCGAAGTTGAATTAGCTAAGCACATTGCCGATAAAACTAACTGGCGCACTCTATTAAAAGAAAATGGTGAAGATCTCGCATTAGAAGAAAAATTCGCCCAGCTATTGCCTTTGATCCAGCCGACGATTGATGAAGTGAAAAAACAATTTGGCGATGATGCTATCAACGTTTTATCTTCCGAGGTTACCCCGATTTGTTATCCGGTAGAGCAGCACCCAGTCAAGATTGTCTCGCATAACTTTGACAAGAACCCTGTTGTGACGGGTCAGTTACAAGGTATCAAAGGGCAATATTTAATTTTAGATACTGGCGTGATTAATATCCGAAAATTCACCTCGTATGAAGTGACATTTAACGATTAAGCAAAAGAAACAGCCACCAAATAGAGGAATATGAACTCGATTTAGTGGCTTATTTACTAATGAAGATCAATCCACCCACTCATCACGAGAGGTGAAACCGTCGATGTAGACCATTGGGGTCATTTTATTGATAGTTTCTTTAGCTTGAGATTTAAAGGTAGCTTTTTCTTTTTCTGAAGGAATCGGTTTTTTAGTTGCTTTCCTATAAGGTTCTAGGGTACTTGAACCATTAAAATTAAACTTTAATAAATAATAATAATAATAATAAGCATCAAAACTATCACTATCATATTTTTCATTGAAGAAATTTGTCACTCCAGACTTTCAACCTAATAATATTGCATTTTTAGAAACTTCATCTTTAACACTCGGATTAAACTTGGCATATTTTTTAAAGGCTGGAATATAATTATTGTTTACCATAATTTCAAACAAACCAGTTATCATTTTTTGTTCTTTTGATGTAAGCGCTTTGTTTTTATAATCCCCAGCATTTAAATCCCAAATCAAAATAGCATCAACATAATCCATCAAAGGTTGATAATAATAATTCTCCGCAAACCGAATCACTTCTTTGATGTAGTGCTGACGAGTTTCTTTTGAAAAATTCAATTGATAGTAATTACCATTAGCCAATTGATTTTCTGTGATCACTGGGACCAGTTTTCCATCTTGGGTTAACTTTTTTAATAAAAAATATTGCGCCCGCAAATCTCCCTGCTTTGCTTGTTGTTTGAACATATCAATCGCTTTAATCAGGTTTTCTTGTGTACAAACTTTTTCTCCAAAATATAGAAGACATCCCTCAGAGTCTGGAGACAATTCAAACTGCGCATAAGCATTTCCAGCTTTTGCTGCCTCTTGATATAACCGAATAGATTTTGGAATAGATTTTACACTTGCCATGTAAATCATTTTGGAATACCAAAACTGTGCTTCTGGATCTTTGTTGTCTAAAAGAGGTTCCAAGTATTTATAGGCTTCTTTATTATTCCCATGTTGAATATTCACCAAAATATCGTACAGCTTATCTCCCGGTTTCACGGTACTGGAAATGTATGGGTCATCCGATTTTTTATTAATATTGGCATCAATAAATGGCTGAAAAAGCGCAATATCGTCTTCAGGGTTTGGCGTGTAGTCATTACAGCCCATGAGCCCAAGCGTGAAAACACACAATACTGCACTGATAGATAACTTAAGATAACGCGGCATTAATCGTCCACTCCATAATAAACTCTTGTTTGGTTTCAACTTCACCATCCGTATTACGGATTTGAATAGCCTCACCTTGTTTGGCGTCAGGATTTTCTACAATGGAAACCGGGTAAGCGTGATAGCGGCGCACTTTAACCTTGGGTAAAGTCACATAACTACTTTGATAGCTATTCGCTAGTGGGTCTTCTAGTTCATCCGAATACGTCAGCACCATGTTCTGGCAAAGTGCAACAGAAGTAAGGTTAAAATTAATAATACTCCCTTCACCAAACTGCTTCACAAACCTCGCCAGCTTAAACCAATTATCCTTAAACGATTCCCACTGCAAAGGCTTATCTTGCAATATCGCTGGGTCATTATTCATGCGAATCAAGCTTTCTTTCCACTGACGTTTTGAGCTGATGTTGTCATTTTCATTATCCACTAACCATTGCATGATTTGTACGATGGATTGCGCTAGGCGTTGGTTGCTTTGCTCTACAGTAAACCGATCACTAGGCTTATCTTGTTCCTTAATCAAGGTAGTAAACAAATTACGTAAGGTTTCCGGTGGTAACTTTACAAGCCATGTTCGTGTCATATATTGCTTATCAGGATCTAAAACACGGTTTGCTAAGAATGATGCATACTCTTTACTCAATGTACTTTGCTCGTATTTCGCCCATGTCGATACTGGCATCAATAACACATCTGCCACCGTTAAACCCATGGTCATGGCAAGTGTTAATACATTATTCAGTTTGACAAATTCTTCATTCTTGCCGTCTTCATCCACATCACCAAACACCGCTAAACGCTTATAGTCGTGCTGCTTTAGCACCCCAAGCAAGGTATCCACGAATCGGTCTACCCCTAACATGTCTAGATTAATGGCGAGTTTATCTGAAGCTCCCGGCCCCATCACCAATTTTGCTGAGCTCACAAGCACTAACACGCCACCTTGGAACAATAAGCGAAACTCACCTTTAGCCCCCACGCCAAAGGAGGCAGAAAGCTCACCATTAATACTACCCAGTTGTTGATACGGGTTCTTCTCCTTGATAGGCGGTGGCTGCCAATACACGGTAGCCCCTAAAGTACCTCCAGCTTCAACTCCTGCAAAGGCATCCACGGTAACGCCGGCATCCAAAGCATAATCAGAGCTTACTGGGCCAGAATTCAGCACATTCGTGGACTGTATATTGGGGTCAAAGGCCGTCACTGAACTGCCCTTTAGTCCAAAATTACCACTTCCGGTATCAGAAGCCCCAAACGCTACCTTACTGCTGAGTTGGCAAGATGCGCCCGCCAAACCATACACCGAGCCTTCAATTTTGGCCGCTAAGCAACCTGCTTTATATTCTTGCTGTGTATTATGAGCATCGACATAGTCTAATGTCAGGTCATAGCCTTTGACATCTTTGATGTCTTTATCCTTATTGCCCTTTTCAAACGGCAACCAAAACATAAAGCTGGCTTGCGCTTGCAACAACGCAAAATTCGCTGACACTTCACCCAAGCCAGATTGGTCTTCAAAACTGATTTCGTTAAACCCTTCACCTTGGTGGGTTTCACTGCGCCATACAGTTTTGGTTTTGTTGTCTGGCAGTGGGTAAGGCGGTAGGTTTTGGGCATTAAAGGCGCGACCTGTCACAATCGGTTGGTCTGGGTCGCCGTTTAAAAACGAGACAATCACTTCATGGCCGATTCTTGGAATGGCGATTTGTCCGTATTGACTACCGGCCCAACCTTGTGAGACTTGCACCCAACATGAGCTATGTTCATCGCCGTTGGAGTATCTATCCCACGGGAAATGTAGCTTCACTCGACCATATTCATCGCAGAAGATTTCTTCCCCATCAGGGCCAACAACGTAAGCGGTCATTGGGCCATCAACTTGTGGGCGAGTCATTTGCGGCATACGCCAGGTTTTATCGGCTGGAATAGCTTCAAATTGATTGGCGTAAGTGGTCGGTTTGCCGCCTGCGGATTCTTCAAGTGCTTGCGGTTGGTCGCCTTGATGAGTACTCGCATAACTAACCATTGTTTATTAAAGCTGTCATCAGAGTGTTCACTTAATTCAAACTTAGCGCCCGTTTGTAGTTGCGGTTCATTGCTTTTACCTTTGGCTGTGTGAGCATAGCGACGCAAACTATCTAGGCGTAGTTGGTTGAATTCTTTACCGGTAGCGTCATCTTTAAAGCGTCCCGGTGCATCAAAGTGCTCATAGGTATCACGCTGGTAGTCTATATCGCTAGCAACGGCTTGTTGGCTAAAAATGTACTGCGGCTTTTTAAAGCTACTATCACCGCTGTGTGCTTCACTGACTTCAAACTGAGTAGTCTTGCTGAACTCTTTTATATATGGCGTTGGGCTAATACCGCTTGCCATCACGTTATAAGGCACTGGTGAATCGAGCGAGGAAATCACTTGAGTATCATCGGTGAACAGTACGCTGTGTTTCCCTTTCGATTGTTCAATGTGATAAACCATCCCTTCTTCGGCGGCAAGACGGTTAATGAACTCAAGGTCAGTTTCTCGATATTGCATGCAGAACTCTCGTTGCTTTGGCGTGCGAGTTAGCGCAAAGGCAAAATCTTGAATGTCCATTTCTTTAAACAAAGTGGCGATGATATCGGGCGCGGAAATGGATTGGAAAATGCGGCTGTTATGGCGCAGCGATAAACGCTCAATGTCAGGTACTAAGGTTAGCGAATAAAAAGTATGGTGGTGACCGGTTTCACCTTGAGTAAAGTTACGTACAATACCATTGATACGCTGTACCACTTCACCATCGCGATGCATGACAAGCTCGACACTTTTATCGACCATGTCTAAAGCAGTTAAATCGGGGCGGCGACTAGCAAGCTCAATCTGATAACGAAAACCATGACACCAACTACCATCAGTTTGCAGAATGTAAATCTATTACTTTCTTTAATGCGATATTTTCCATACAATCCAGACACAATAACGCATTCAAATTGGAGTCTTCATGAACAACGTTAAGCATTGTAATTTACTCATCCTTGGTTCAGGTCCTGCTGGTTATACTGCGGCGGTTTATGCTGCACGCGCCAATTTGAAACCGGTATTAGTGACAGGTATGCAACAAGGTGGTCAATTAACCACCACAACTGAAGTTGAAAACTGGCCGGGTGATCCAGAAGGATTAACAGGCCCAGGCTTAATGGATCGCATGAAAGAGCATGCTGAACGTTTTGAAACTGAGATTGTGTTTGACCATGTTAATGAAGTAGATTTCAGCCAGCGCCCTTTCCGGCTAAAAGGTGATTCAAGCGAATATACTTGCGATGCGTTAATTATTTCAACGGGCGCGTCTGCTAAATACTTAGGTTTAGAATCTGAAGAAACCTTCAAAGGTCGCGGCGTTTCGGCTTGTGCCACTTGTGATGGTTTCTTCTATCGCAACCAAAAAGTTGCGGTAGTCGGTGGTGGTAATACCGCAGTAGAAGAAGCACTTTACTTGTCAAACATTGCTTCTGAAGTTCACTTAATTCACCGTCGCGACAGCTTCCGCTCAGAAAAAATTCTTATTAACCGCTTAATGGATAAAGTCGAGAATGGTAATATCATTCTACATACTGACCGCACACTTGAAGAAGTCGTGGGTGATGAAATGGGCGTAACTGGTGTTAAAATTAAGGATACTCAATCTGATAACCTTGAAACTATTGATGTGATGGGCGCTTTCATTGCGATTGGTCATCAGCCGAACACCGATATTTTCCAAGGCCAACTTGAAATGAAAGATGGTTATATCATCGTCAAATCAGGCCTAGAAGGCAACGCGACTCAAACTAGCATTGAAGGTATATTTGCTGCGGGTGATGTTATGGATCATAATTATCGCCAAGCGATCACATCCGCAGGTACAGGTTGTATGGCTGCACTCGATGCCGAACGCTACCTAGATGCGTTAAAATAATACTTACCTAAGAGGGCTTCGGTCCTCTTTTCTTTTATAAATAAGCGCCTTATTAAGTACAAGTGAATCAATCGCTGATAGAATATGTCTGCCTAATTATTTAGGTGAAAGTAACACAAGCCAATTTGTTATATCACTGCAGTGCCGACATGGCATCACTCTCGAATTTCAGTGTTTATAATAATGGCCTTTTTTAGATGCAATCCTGCCCCTTTCACCCCTGATGGGAATGAGTCTTACATGGATAAACAACAAAGACGTCATTTAACTAAATGGCTAAAACAGCAAGGTAAACTTGCGAAAAAATGGTTACTGATCACAATAGGGTTAGGTGTTCTTTCTACCTTATTTCTACTCGGTCAAGCCGCATTCTTAGCCTCTATTCTGCATAACATCATCATAGAGAACATCGATAAACATCAACTCGTCAGTTCTTTCATCGGTTTAGCGGTGATGATCGCAGGCCGTGCATTATGTACTTGGGGCCGTGAAATTGCCGGCTATCGCTGTGGTGAAGCAGTACGCCTTTATATTCGCCAACAAATTTTAGATAAACTACGCGATCTAGGCCCTGCCTATATTAAAGGTAAACCGGCTGGTACTTGGGGAGCATTATTACTCGAACAAGTTGAAGAGATGCAAGACTTCTTCTCTCGTTACTTGCCGCAAATGTCACTCGCGGTCTTCATTCCGTTTTTAATCTTAGTGGTCGTATTCCCAACCAACTGGGCGGCAGGTTTGATTTTCCTTATCACTGCTCCACTCGTTCCACTATTCATGGCATTAGTTGGTATGAAAGCAGCTGATGCCAATAAAAAGAACTTCAAAGCATTGCAACGTTTATCGGGTCATTTTTATGATCGTTTGCAGTCCATGACCACGATTCGTCTATTCCATCGTGCTGAAGCTGAAACAGAATTATTACGTGGAGCTTCTGAAGTTTTACGTAAAAGCACGATGGATGTGCTGCGTATTGCCTTCTTATCCTCAGCAGTACTTGAGTTCTTCACATCTATTTCCATTGCAATTACCGCGGTGTATTTCGGGTTTAGCTACATTGGCGAACTTAACTTTGGTTACTACGGCGCAGGAATCACCTTATTTACTGGTTTGTTTGTTCTTGTATTAGCCCCTGAATTTTACCAACCATTACGTGACTTAGGGTCCTTCTACCATGCAAAAGCTCAAGCTTTAGGTGCGGCAGGAAGTATTGTTGAGTTTTTAGATGCTGATGTTGAAGCGGCTAAATCTGGCACTACACCTTTATCTGCCCCAGATAAAATCGTCATTACCGCCCATGATTTGGAAGTGTTTAGTCCAGAAAAAACGAAACTAGTTGGTCCTATCTCTTTCACTTTAGATGCAAATCAAACCACAGCGTTAGTTGGCCCAAGTGGCGCAGGTAAAACCAGCCTAATCAATGCGATTCTAGGCTTTCTACCCTATTCTGGCTCTTTGCAAATCAATGGCATTGAAGTCAAAGAACTCGATTTAAAACAATGGCGCAGTAATATCAGTTGGGTGGGCCAAAATCCACTACTGGTTAACGGCAGCATTTATGACAACGTGGTTCTTGGACAACAAAACATTTCTCAACAAGAAGTCACTAAAGCATTACAAGATGCCTTTGCGGCTGAATTTGTCGAAAGTCATGGTTTGGATTATCACATTAGCGATCGTTCAGGTGGCCTTTCTGTTGGACAAGCACAGCGTTTAGCACTCGCTCGTGCCATGCTGCAAAATGGCCAATTCTGGCTGTTAGATGAACCAACCGCCAGCTTAGATGCACACAGTGAAAAATTAGTAGCTAAAGCATTAACGGATAATACCGTTGGCAAAACGACATTAGTGGTGACTCACCAATTAGATCACTTAAAGCAAGTTGAAAATATCTTAGTGATGAACGCTGGTCAGATTGTTCAATCAGGCCAATATAATGCGATTAAAGATTCAGGTTTATTTGCTCAAATGTTGTCTTCAAAAGTTGAAACCGACAACGAGAATAAGGGGAATTTAGATGCGTGAGTTAACACCTTATCTCAAACTCTACAAAAAGCACTGGTTTAGCCTATCACTGGGTATGTTTTTAGCCTTTGCGACTTTAGTGACCTCAATTGGCCTACTTACCCTTTCAGGTTGGTTCTTATCCGCAGCGGCGGTTGCTGGGCTTACTATTGCAAGAGAAACCTTCAACTACATGCTACCTGGTGGTGGTGTTCGAGGTTTTGCAATGGCGAGAACTGCTGGCCGTTGGGGTGAGCGAGTTGTCAGCCACGATGCAACGTTCAAGTTATTGGCCGATTTACGCATTTTCTTCTTTAAAAAATTAACACCATTGATTCCGGGGCGTTTATCAAAACTGCGCGATGCGGATCTACTCAACCGTCTTGTGGCGGATGTCGATGCCATGGATCACGTGTATTTACGTTTAGTGAGCCCAGTTATTGTCGGCATTTTTGGTATCGCATCGTTAACTGTGTTCATTGCTTGGTTTGATTTAACCATAGGCTTAACACTTGGGTTGATTCTACTCACCTTGTTATTATTGTGGCCGATTATTTTCTACAAATTAGGTAAGCACAATGGTGAAACGCTAACCCAAAATAAAGCTAAGCTACGTATTGCAACGCTAGATTGGGTACAAGGGCACAGTGAGTTAGTCCTATTTGGCGCTGAACCAAAATACCGTGAATCCATAAGCACACACCAAAATTCGCTAATTCAAAATCAATTTAAGAATGCTCACTACACCGGTCTTGCAAGCGCCCTACTGTTACTCTCAAATGGTTGGAGCCTAGTGCTGATCATTTGGATGGCTGCTGACGGTATTAATGGTCAGCTTCCTGGTCCAATGGTCGCGATGATGGCCTTTGCAACCATGGCAAGTTTTGAGCTTTTAATGCCAATTGCTGGTGCATTCCAATACCTAGGACAAACCTTAGAATCGGCACGCCGATTAAATGAAGTCCTTTCAGCAAAACCAGATGTCGTGTTTACCAAATCTGGCACCGAAACCAGCCAAAATTATGATATTCAGCTAAACAATGTGAAATACCGTTACCATGATAGTGATACCGATGCACTTAAATCAGTATCACTGCATTTAGGTGCGGGTCAGAAACTTGCGATTGTCGGCCAAACTGGTTCAGGTAAATCTACTTTACTGCAATTATTAACTCGCCAATTTGATGTCACTTCTGGTGAATTACTCCTTGGCGGTAGCTCTATCGAACAATGGACAGAGAAAGGTTTACGCCAAAGTATTTCAGTAGTTAGTCAACGTGTTGATATTCTAAATGGTACATTGAAAGACAACCTACAACTGGCTAAACCAGATGCTTCCGATGAAGAAATGAAGCAAATTTTACAAGAAGTTGGCCTGTCTCATCTTAATGACAGTACCGGGTTAGATACCTGGTTAGGAGATGGTGGTCGTCAACTATCTGGCGGTGAAAAACGTCGTATCGGTATTGCGCGTGCGGTATTACACAACGCTCCAGTTATGCTGTTAGATGAACCAACAGAAGGCCTAGATAAACAAACTGAAAGCCAAATCATACAGTTATTAAGTAAGCATACTATGGATAAAACAGTGGTATTCGTTACTCACCGTCTAGTTGGCTTAGAAAAAATGGATATGATTTGTCTGATGGATCAAGGCAAAATAGTAGAGCAAGGCAACCATAGCGAATTACTGGCCCAAAATGGCTTGTATCACCGCTTACATCAACGTCTATAATAATAAAGCACCTCTTCACCTTAACTTGTTAAAAAGGTAACCCAAACAAAAACCGCCAAGTTGATCGTTTCAACTTGGCGATTTCTTTATATCATACGAAGCATCACTATTACTTATATGAACGACTTTAAGCTCCAGGTATATTATTTATTTGCTGCTTCAAACGCTTTCATGAAATCAACCAAGGCTTGAACCCCTTCTAACGGCATTGCATTATAGATAGATGCTCGCATACCCCCTACCGCTCTATGTCCTTTCAAGGCTTGTAAACCTCGCGATTCAGCTTGCTCAAGAAACAATCCATCAAGCTCAGGTTTGGCGAGTTGAAATGGCACATTCATTAACGAACGATTATTCGCATGAATATTATTACGATAAAAGTCCGATTCATCAATGCATTGGTAAAGTAACGCTGCTTTGGCACGGTTCACTTTTTCAATTTTCGCAACACCACCATTAGCTTTCAACCATTTAAAAACTAATCCCGACAAGTACCAAGCATAAGTAGGAGGCGTGTTAAACATCGATTCTTTTTCGAACAAAACTTTGTAATTTAAAATGCTTGGCAACGCTGAATTAGCTAATTCCAGCAAATCATCACGCACAATCACAATACATAAACCGGCTGGACCAATGTTTTTCTGAGCACCTGCGTAAATCACACCATATTTAGATACATCAATTTCACGCGATAAAATTGTTGAAGACATATCTGCGACAATTGGTTTATCTGTTTGTGGTAAATCATTAATTTCAATACCATCAATGGTTTCATTCGGGCAAAAATGCACATAAGCTGCATCATCTGATAAAATCCAATCAGAAGCCGGCAGTATTGCGGTTTTACCATCAATTTCGGTAGATGCTTTAAACACATGCGGTTGGCAATATTTTTGCGCTTC
Source organism: Vibrio sp. (assembly GCF_048266485.1). GTDB lineage: Bacteria > Pseudomonadota > Gammaproteobacteria > Enterobacterales > Vibrionaceae > Vibrio. The sequence goes on from NZ_JBLWZK010000001.1 coordinate 459,651, forward strand.
ATCAACCGCACTAGCAGCCCAATATCCGCCATCAATATAATCAGCTGTTTTAGCATCACCCAATAAGTTCATTGGAATCGCCGCGAACTGAGCACGTGCGCCACCTTGGCAGAAAAGTACTTTGTAATTATTAGGGATGGAAAGTAGATCGCGTAGATCTTGCTCTGCATCCGCAGCAACTTTCAAAAAAGGTTTACTGCGGTGGCTGATTTCCATAACGGATGTGCCTAGGCCATTCCAATCTAAAAACTCTTTTTGAGCTTGTTGCATAACCGTTTTAGGAAGGCTTGCTGGGCCAGCACTGAAGTTATAGGTAGGTTCCATGATGAATTCTGCTCCTGCGTAGATGAGAAATGAAAATAACGAATTTACCTACAGTAATACCATTTTTTACTTAATTGAGAAAAGTCATTTTTGTTCAAACGTAAAAAAAGAGGCCACATTGGCCTCTTTCATAACAAAACACCTATTTTTTCAAAAAATTCAATTATACGAATAACTGTGCAAGTACCGCAAATAACGGCAATGTTTTACCACTTTTGAACACAATGTTGCCGTCTTTAATATCACTATTAAGATGATAGCCATCTGCTTTCTTCGCCATGATTCCTTGTTGAATTAGGTTATCTAAACCCGATTGAATAAATGGAAATTGCGTAACCATTTCATTGGAAACAAAGGCATTAGCTTCACCATAAATCGATGAAATCACTTGCATTGGATTCTTAGTCACTTTGTTATCTCCTTTAGGAAAATTAAGTAACCAATCACTATTAAACTTGCCTTCACCAATCGAGGCTTTCATCTCATTAAGAGAAATACTGAACCCTTTTTCAAACAAGCCATCGATCGATGCCATTACTACTTTAAGATCATCATTATTGAGCTCATGACCTTTATCTTGATAAACACTTAATAATTGAGAAAAGTTTTCAATATCTAAGGCATTAAATGAAGCATCAACACCCAGATCTGTCAGTGAATCATCAACAAGTTCTACTGTATCTATTGCGATTTTATGGTGACTAGAGAAAGTTTTATCTTTTGCATTTTCTTCTGTATTAAATTCATAATCGAATTTGTGCACATCAACAATACTCACGCCCTGAGCATCCACCATATTGGTTTCACCTACAGTGATTTGTTGGCTTCCCAACCAAAAGCCCTCTTTTTTTTGACCGTTGCCTGAACCAACAATAGAGTCAACAATCAACGATTCACCATTGTTGAAATGTCCATCAAAACCGTCAAAAACATAAGTAAAATTAATATGTCCATCACGGCTAATGTCAGCATTCAATTTAACAGGAGAAAACTCCAACTTAGAATTCTCATCATTAGCAAAGTTAAATGTCATTTTTTGGCTAGTCATATCCAATGCAGTTGAGCCATTAATATAGGTAACAGAATGGATATCAATCGGTAAGCGAGAATAGTCATTAGGCTTAGTATCCGTCGCGATACTGATCAGGCCATGGCTGATAGTGTGATCTAACATGAACTCTGTTGGCAAACCATCTAATTCAAGCTGTTGCTTTAATACTGGATCAACCACAGTGACTTTAGTTTGTGCTGTTGAGCTCAAGTAACCACGATCATAATTAACAAGCTCAACATTGACTTCTTTTGTGTCCAGCTCATTTACCGTATCTTGAATAGTCGTTTGAGCGAACTGCCCTAGTGCTAATGGCCAACATGCAACTAATAGTACTGCGCCACCAATTGCGACAAACTTCTTTACATTATTCATTTTAATCCTTAGCAAATAAAAAACAGTCTATCGTAAATTCATTTTTAATGTCATGAAAAAAAAGACATTGAATGAATATATAAAGTGATAATATTTGTCTGAATGCTTACATTAACCGGTACTTTGTCAATTTACATAAGTCGTTGCTTCTGACAAAATCAACAGCATAGAGCAAAAAATAAATAATTTATTTGCTATTTTTACAATTAAATAAAAATAAAGGGTTTTCTTTCATGCGCAAGTCACTGATTCTTTCTGGCCTATTATTGGTATCTGGGTCTACCTTTGCAGCTAATAATGGCTCTGCTAATATGAGTAACTTTAACTACGATTACATTGATGCGCGAATCGGCTTTAGTCCGATGACTTTTGGTGCCGCTGTCAGTAAATCTATCCACCCTAATGCTCATGCCATCCTTTCTGTAGATTCTGAATTCGACAGTGATTACGATCTTTCAGCTGGTTTGGGTTTCCATGCTCCAGTCAATAACTGGGCAGATATCACTGGTGAAATGTTATTTAAATTGGTTGATGACCGTCATAAATTTGATAATGACTCAGGTATGGAAGTTAATCTAGGTGTTAGACAGTGGTTAGGTCCACAGTTTGAAATTGGTGGTCAAGTTGGTTACTACAAAATCAACAACCATGATGATACCGATGAAGTTTATGGTTCAATTTCAGGTCGATTCCATGCAACAGAACTATTCTCTATTGGCCTAGAAGGTAAGCTAAATTACATCTATGGTGACCAAGTTATGGTTACAGCACGTTTTAACTATTAATTAAACACGCTTAACTGTTAATCAAAATCACACATTGCCAAGACAAGAAAGCCTCGCACAAAATACGAGGCTTTTCCTGTAGATCTTAACGGTTTCTTAGTGGTGTACACTGGATAAAAGTTGTTGCTTTCTAGGCTCTTGAATAAGTTTCCAATGGCAACCATCTATTGCTCCGGCAAATTTCCACAACAAACGTATATCAACATCACCACCATACGCTTCTTTTACCTTCATGAAGACATCTTCAGGCCTCATCTGTAAAAATGTACTCACATCTGGTACGCCTGCTTTTTTCACCATTCGCTCTAGTGTAAGTTGCATATTGGGTAAATCTCGCAACCTACGACTATTTGCTGACTTTTGAAATGCTCTTTCTTGCTTAGAATATTCTATTGATAATTGAATGATATTATCGAGTGACGTATCACCTTCTGTATAAAGTTTCGTTACATCAAAATAATTCACTGTTGCTACTGTTTGTTTTTTAACGTGTTTATATCTTTTACAGCCCCTTTCTTCCAAGGTTTTATCAAGACTACCGCCGCCACGAATAAAAATAGTTCCATCAGAAATCAGTGCATACATTGCATCTTCACTAAATAATCCAATTCCTCCAAACATTGAACGCTTCTGAAATAAGCCAAATTTAGCTACATATTCAAAAAAAGAACGTTCCATATTGCTACCCATGTGTAACCTCCGTACTTATGTTTAACCCCCCGATCAATACACAAGCGCCATTAAGACATATTATTTATCATTTCCATATTTTTGCGAGCAACTTAAAAACACAGACTCTATTAACCATGTTTTTATGAACACGCTCTAATATTAATGATACTTTATGATGAAAATTAAGTAAGTGCACAGCTCACATTCAATTATAAAAACCCATAAAAAATGTGAAATTGGTCGCATTGTTATGTTTATTACGTCATGGAAATATAATGACACATTCATAAAGTAAATATTTCCACAAAAAAGCCATTATGCATAAAATAGCCAATAAACTTAATTTAAATAAAAAATAAAGAGCCAACTTAGTTAAGTGGATGATTTTTATTCTCAAAATCATTAAGATGGTCGCGCAATTGCGCTTTACTCTCTCACTTTTCATTTGGGGTGTTTATGTATTCAGGTGTATTTATGATTTTCCTGCCATTAGTCGTGGGTTATTTCATCCCCCTCCGTAGCGAAACTTGGCACCATAGAATCAATCAAACCGTTTCTTATTTGATCTACGTTATCCTATTTTTTATGGGATTAAGTCTGTCGGCGTTAGATAACTTAGGCAGTAACTTACAGACAATTGCACTTTTCACCTTTACCTTTTTTATCTCGATTGGTGCTTGCAACCTGGCTGCACTACCATTTGTAGATAAATGGATGCCCATCGAAGCCCAGTCAAAAGCCGCTCCATTACCGGTTTACATGATGGCATTAGAATCCGCCAAACTCATTTTAGTCGTTGGCGCAGGCTTATTATTAGGTCTACTGCTTCCTTTTCAGGTTCCGTACATTAGTAAAATCAGCGAAAGCATTTTATTACTCTTGCTCTTTTTCATTGGCATTCAATTAAGAAATAGTGGCCTCACGCTCAGACAAATTATTTTAAATAAACGCGGTATGATCATCGCTTGTATTGTTGTTGGTACCTCATGGATTGGTGGCATCATTGCATCGTATATATTGGATATACCTATGACTAATGGTTTAGCGATGGCATCAGGGTTTGGCTGGTATTCACTTGCGGGAATTTTGATGGGAGATGCTTATGGCCCTGTTTATGGTGGCGCTTCTTTTATGTTGGAATTACTGCGTGAATTAGTTGCCTTAATTGCCATACCGATGTTTATTCGTCGCTACCCTTGCACCAGTATTGGTTATGCAGGCGCGACAGCCATGGACTTTACTTTACCCGTCATCCAAAGTACTGGCGGTGTAAAATGTGTCCCTATTGCCATCGTCAGCGGCTTTATACTCAGCTTACTCGTTCCGGTACTGATGTTATTTTTCGTATCATTGGGCGCGTAAATTCGAAAAAACAAACAATAAAAAGTGATATGATGCACTGATTTAGACGACTACCATCATTTATAATAAATGGCTTTATTAGTGCCTTACCTCAAGGAAAGAAAATGAAAAAACCTGCTATCGCCCTTTTATTGTTATCTCTCAGCAGTTCCGTGTTTGCCGCTACAGATAAAAATACCCAATGCTTAACGGATAAATACCATGCGTATATTGATGCATCTTTAACTTGGTACCAAGATCTTGTATCGATTACCACCGAGGCAAACCCAGATTTAAAAGAAGTCGGTGATTGGTTTTTACAAGGTAGAACCCACCATTTTGAATTAAACCGTGCTGCAGTGGATTTTTATCTCACTTCTGAACCTGAAAAAATTGCCACGGATGAGCAAGTAGAATCATGGTTAAAACTTTCTCAAGCCGATGTAAAAACTTTGTCACAACGTAATGATGAATTAGGCAAGGTAGCTAAAACAACATTTGATGACCGCCAATCGCCACCGAATGAAAAGAACTATGAATTACGCTCTGCTTTTGCTGACCTGTTAAGCCACCCTAGCAATATCAAGCCTGCATTAGACAAATACAATCAATCGGTTGCGAAAACTAACGCCATTGAGTGTAATTAACTATATGTAAGTAACCGTATATAATCACGGCCGCACACACCTTACCGACATTTGAGCGAGACTTTATTGATTTATTACGATAAATTATTTCGCTCAAATCAATGGAAACTCTAGAAGAAAACGTGTTATGGGATCTAACGACAAAATTGTAGATGTCAATTTTGAGAGCTTGCTGCGCATTTTTACTGTGCCGGAAGCTCCCGATTCAACCTTGGGTAACATCGAACAAAAGCTCTCTCAGAATCTAAATGAATTCTTAAGAGAACATATTGTCGCGGAAGAAAAACCCTTATCAGAGATCGAAAAAGATTTTTCAGATGCCGTCATTCCCGAGTTTCCGACCTTCGTTTCAGAGCATACTCAGCATCTTCTTGATACTTTAGTCTCCCACTCGGTACACACCTCAGCACCAAGCTTTATTGGTCATATGACTTCTGCATTGCCTTACTTTTTAATGCCATTGTCTAAAATCATGATTGCGCTGAATCAAAACCTAGTAAAAATTGAAACCTCCAAAGCATTCACGCCGTTAGAGCGCCAAGTACTTGGCATGTTACACCGTTTAATTTACGGGCAATCTGAAAACTTTTATCAAAAATGGATGCATAGTTCGGAGCATTCACTCGGTGCATTTTGCTCTGGTGGCACCATAGCAAACATCACCGCATTATGGGTTGCGCGTAATAATGCATTAAAAGCTGATGGCAATTTCCAAGGGGTAGAAAAAGAAGGTCTATTTAACGCCATGATGCATTATGGCTATCAAGGCATGGCGATATTAGTGTCTGAACGTGGGCACTACTCTCTTAAAAAAGCTGCCGATGTGCTCGGTATCGGCCAATCAAATCTTATTCCAGTCAAGGCCGATGAAACTAACCGCATCTGCCCGACAGCACTTGAAGAAACCATAAAGCAACTTAAAACAAAAAAAATCAAACCATTCGCGATTATTGGTGTAGCGGGCACAACCGAAACGGGCAACATTGATCCTTTAGACACCATTGCCGATATTGCACAACGCGAAGATTGCCACTTTCATGTGGACGCTGCTTGGGGTGGCGCGACATTAATGTCAAATAATCATCGTTCATTATTAAAAGGCATTGAACGCGCTGATTCTGTGACGATAGATGCCCATAAACAGCTGTATATCCCGATGGGTGCAGGAATGGTGTTATTTAAAAATCCAGAAGCAATGAAAGCGGTTGAACACCATGCTGAATATATTCTACGTAAAGGTTCGAAAGATCTCGGTTCACATACATTAGAAGGTTCTCGCTCCGGCATAGCGATGCTCGTGTATTCCAGCATGCACATTATTAGCCGCCCAGGTTACGAACTATTAATCGATCAAAGCATTGATAAAGCGCGTTACTTTGCCGACTTAATCAAGCAGCAAAATGATTTCGAGTTAATTTCTGAGCCGGAATTATGTTTGCTGACTTATCGCTATGTACCACAAGACACGCAAAAAGCTTTAGTAATTGCATCGACTGAAGAGCGCAAACAATTACACCAATTACTCAATGAACTGACACAATTTATTCAAAAGAAACAGCGTGAAAATGGCCTGTCATTTGTCTCCCGTACTCGTTTAACGCCAGTACAATGGGACCGCATGGAAACCAGTGTATTCCGTGTGGTGCTCGCTAATCCACTCACCACCAATGACATTCTTCATTCAGTTATCGAAGAACAGCGACAAATTGCTCAAACGAGTTCAATAGTCTTGCCACAAATTCACCAACTTACAGCCAAAGTTTTGCAGAGTGCCTAAGACAACCCAGACAAACATCCTGTAAATTTATTTCGAAAAGTAGAAACCCAGTGACCAATATCATCATTAGCGAGCGATAAAATTGGGTTTATTACTTACAAAACTGTAATTTAATTTGAAGTTTGTCATGTTATCACTATAAAAATTCCCACCGAATACATGAATATCCTCTCTCCGTGGTTATACTGGCTATGTACTCATGGACTCGAGTATATATCTGGGCAATGACTACCCTATCTTTATATTCAAGTAATACCCAATTTGGCTTTGAGTCTCAGCATTTTCGAGAGCAATATGAATACATTAGAAAAAATTCAAAAGAACCTAGATATTTTCAGTAAATCAGAAAGAAAAGTCGCAGAAGTCATTATCGAAGCTCCACAAACAGCGATTCATTCTAGTATTGCGACCTTAGCCAAAATTGCTGACGTGAGCGAACCAACCGTCAACCGTTTCTGCCGCCGCTTAGATACCAAAGGCTTCCCTGACTTCAAACTGCATTTAGCCCAAAGTTTGGCCAATGGCACTCCTTATGTAAATCGTAATGTAGAAGAATCTGACGGTCCTGATGCTTATACCCATAAAATATTTGAGTCCACCATGGCTTGCTTAGATGTCGCCAAAAATAGCCTCGACCCTTTTCAAATTAACCGTGCCGTCGATCTACTCACGCAAGCGAAACGAATTTCATTCTTTGGTTTGGGGGCCTCCTCTGCAGTAGCCAAAGATGCACAGAACAAATTCATCCGTTTTAATATTCCAATCATGAATTTTGACGATGTTGTCATGCAACGAATGAGTTGTATTAACTCGACAGAAAATGACGTTGTTGTTTTGATTTCACATACCGGACGAACAAAAAGTCAGGTAGAAACCGCTCAACTCGCCAGAGAGAATGGCGCAACTGTGATTGCTATTACCGCCAAAGACTCCCCTTTAGAACAAATGTGCGACTTGGCAATAACCCTTGATATTCCAGAAGATACCGATGTTTATATGCCAATGGCAAGTCGTGTGGTTCAAATGGTAGTGATTGATGTACTCGCGACCGGTTTTACTTTACGTCGCGGTTCAGGCTTTAGAGAAAATTTAAAACGAGTAAAAGATGTACTAAGGGATTCACGTTACAATAAAACAACCCCATTTTAAGCGAATCCTACATACTTAATTACTTTTAACTCTTAATCTGAACTTTAAAAACTCATTCTCTTAAGGCATAGTGAACCACATAACGAATTGGAAGGAGATAAACCATGTTTGTAGTTATTTTTGGTCGTCCAGCTTGCCCGTTTTGTGTACGAGCAAAAGAGTTAGCGGAAAAGTTAAAAGAAGAGCGTGATGACTTCAACTACCGCTATGTTGATATTCATGCAGAAGGTATCAGTAAAGCTGATTTAGAAAAAACTGTTGGCAAACCAGTTGAAACGGTTCCTCAAATTTTTGTAGACCAAGATCATGTAGGTGGATTTACAGAATTTGAAGCCTATGCAAAAGAAAACCTAGGTTTATACAGCGAATAAAGCTCATTCAAATCCCCCCCTTTTAAAGCGACCAGTCTCACTGGTCGTTTTTTCATCCCTTTTAAATCACAACACATCATCAATCAATATTTAACAACGCAAAATTTAATTCAATTTTTTTGTTTTTTCCCTTATTAATTCCACATTTATCCGATACACTTCATAACTAAGCTTATCGACTTAATCTTACTGATTTTAATAGTAAGTTTTTAGATAACCATCTATTCTTTGTTGTACTTTAATTTCACCTGAGAAATATCGTGAATATAGACGTTGCTGCACTCTTAAACCAAAATCCTATACTACTGTTATTTGTTGTATTGGCGATCGGTTTATCTATTGGTAAAATTCGTTTCGGAAACTTTCAACTTGGCAATTCTATTGGCGTCCTGCTGACGGCGTTATTTATGGGAAACCTTGGCTTTGTATTTAATGCCGAGGCGCTAACCATTGGCTTTATGTTATTTATTTACTGTGTAGGAATCGAAGCTGGACCTAACTTTTTCGGTATATTTTTCCGCGATGGTAAACACTACTTCTTCCTAAGTTTGATTGTATTGATTACTGCAACAACACTGACATATTGCTTAGGACATTTTTTTGGCTTAGATTTTGGATTAACCGCTGGCATTATGGCAGGCTCAATGACAGCAACCCCCATTCTAGTTGGTGCGCAAGATGCATTAAATTCCGGCCTAGGAACGATTCCCGATAGCATGCAATTATCCAATGTTTTAGATAACCTATCGGTTGGCTATGCATTATCTTATTTGATTGGCTTAACCAGCATGATCATGTTTGCCAAGTTGCTGCCTAAACTACAAAAAGAAAATCTCAGTGATTCAGCACAGCGTATTGCCCAAGAGCGCGGTCTAGGCGGTGCGGGACAACGAAAAGTCTACTTGCCTATTATTCGTGCTTATCGTGTTGGACAAGAACTTATCGATTGGACTGATGGCAAAAATCTGCGTGAACTAGGTATTTATCGCCAAACTGGTTGCTACATCGAACGTATTCGTCGTAATGGCATCCTCGCCCATCCAGATGGTGATGCTATATTACAACTCGGTGATGAGATTGCTTTAGTGGGTTATCCCGATAGTCACGCTCGCCTTGATCCTAGCTTCCGTAACGGTAAAGAAGTATTCGATCGCAACTTGCTTGATCTTCGCATTGCCGAAGAAGAAATCGTCGTAAAAAGTGACAGTATTGCTGGAAAAAAGCTTTCTGATCTAAACATTGCAGAATATGGCTGTTTCTTAAACCGAGTTGTTCGTGCGCAAATTGAAATGCCAATGGATCTTAATATCGTGCTGGCTAAAGGGGATATTTTACAAGTCAGTGGTGAAAAAAGCCGTGTACTTGGCTTAGCAGAGCGAATTGGTTTCATCTCAATTCATAGCCAAATTGCCGATTTACTGGCCTTCTGTAGCTTCTTTATCATTGGTTTATTGTTTGGCTTAATCACCATGACATTTGGTCAAGTAACTTTCGGACTAGGTAATGCGGTAGGCTTACTTATTTCGGGCATTACTCTAGGTTATTTAAGAGCGAACCACCCGACTTTCGGTTATGTACCTCAAGGTGCATTGAATATGGTCAAAGATCTCGGTTTAATGGTCTTCATGGTGGGAATTGGATTAAGTGCTGGTGCTAATATGCTCGAATATTTAGGACAAATGGGCTTAAAAATTGTTGGCGTTAGCTTCCTTATCAGCGTACTTCCGGTTGTGGTTGCTTACCTATTTGGGGCTCATGTATTGAAGATGAACCGTGCATTATTATTTGGAGCCATTATTGGTGCAAGAACCTGTGCTCCCGCAATGGATATTGTTAATGATTACGCGAAATCGACCATTCCTGCGCTTGGTTATGCGGGTACTTACGCCATTGCCAATATCTTAATGACACTCGCCGGTACCTTGATCATTATATTAAGCTAACAGTAACGTTAACTTCCAAACACAAAGCCGCCATCGAAACTAAACGATGGCGGCTTTGTATTTTCTCTTGTGTGCTACACTCTGCACATATTTTTGAGAGGCAGCTCTTTCATAGCCTTTAGCAAACTCTCACAATTTTTAAACAACAAAACATCCAAGTGCTCATTGCGACCGACCTACTTACTCGTGGCATTCATATTGATGCGCTACCTGTGGTCATTAACTTTGATCTCCCTGAAAGTGCCCCCGTTTATGTTCACCGGGTTGGGCGTACTGCACGAGCTGGCCACACAGGGTTGGCAATATCTTTGGTGTGTCATGCGGAAACATTGGCATTAGATGCAATACGTAAGCTAACCCAACGCGAGTTGCCTCTCGATAATTTGGCGGATTTTCCTGCCACTGACACACCTAGTTCTGACGTAGCAAAACGCCCAACTCGTGACAAACAAGCGAACCGCCGCAGCGCACAGAAGCGTAGTATCAAAGAGTTTAAAGGAAAGCCAAAGCGCGGTTAAATAGACGGTAAGGAAAGTAGAATGGGAAAACCTTGTAAAGACTATACAAGGTTTTAGATTGTCGTATTTATTATTTCTCTATTTTTCGAATATTGACGGTCTTCATTTAACGGCTGCGTGCTGCTCTACAATGAACGCGATCGCTTCATCATTTAAGCAAGATTTACTGATATATTGACGTTGTTTGCCTATATGAAAAATAAAACCTAAATCGCTTTGTTGAACTTGGTCGATGTCAGTCCAGGCAATACTACGGCTGTTGGCTGAGCTATCATAACTCACACCGCTAGAGTTGACTTGAAATGTCACGTTGCTATTAGAGGCAGTACTGTACGCTTGTCGCCATACACACTAAGCACTTCAATCACACTCAGAACAATAAAGAACCAACCAACGTAACTGCTTGGCAATAGATCAAACTTAACGACAATCACCCCGAAAATAAGAAAAAACATAGCCTTGAGATAGGCCTTGGGAAATTTAGCGGGACGACTAGTTTGGTCATAACACTCTTCAAAAAAGCGCTTATCGAGAGTGTATTCTGTAGTGAAATCAAAATCTTTAGACATATATGGGTACTTTGAGGTTTTCTGTGAGTGAGTATTCCATGCTGCAATTTTGCAACTCGAATATTATATAGCTTCTTAGCGATTTTCTTGAACGACTTTGATTTCTCTTTTGTAAGTCAATGATTCTGACTGATACTACTCGAAACATAGTCATTTCGCTAATACCTAAAATTCCAATGTCAGATATAAAAGTTATCTTTATCTATTCACCATCAAGTACAGAAATCAGCTACCAGTCACTCCTTTAAAAGCGTGTTCATTTATTAATGAAGCTTTGCCACATAACTACCAAAAATCACTCGTCCAATATTAACAATCGCAGCATTTCGTTGTTCCATGGAAGCGTCTGTTTGAGCAATATAGATACTTATTATGGTGGGAGGTTGTTGGTCATTCCAAACAATCGCGGTGATACTTCTTGCGCCAAAGCCACCAGCACCGGAACGGTCTGCTATTTTCAAATCACTTGGTAATACCGAACGTAATAAATTTCCCGTCACTTGGTTATTGGCCATCCATTCGTTGAGTTGATCCTTGCTAGAATCAGACAGAGTGGAACCAAATAACAGTTCATTCAAGGTATTGGTTATGGCTGTTGGTGTTGTTGTATCTCTAGGATCATTGAGAGCGCCTTCATTCAAATCAGGCTCCATTCTATCCAAGCGAGTCTGTGTATCACCGATATCTTTAACAAAATTGGTGATACTTTGTGTTCCACCTACTGCTTTGATAATGATATTGGCCGCGGTGTTATCACTCATCGTCATAGCGGCGTGACACGCATCGGTCAGCGTTATTTCACTACCAACATACTTTTCTATGATGGGAGAATACGTTACAAGATCAGTACTCTTGACTTGAACCTTGGTATCTAAAGGAATCTTCCCGTTATCAAACTCATACAATAACTTAGCGCAAGCAATGGTTTTAAATGTGCTGGTAAGAGGAAATCTTTCATTGCCGTTGTGATCCCAATGTTCCCCTGTTTCAGTGTTTAAAATCGCTACACCAACTTGAGCATTGAGACTTTGTTCAACTAAGTGCACTTCTTGTTCAACTGGCATAAACGACTCGCTGGATGCAAATGTTACAGAGGGTGCAAAGAATAATAATGCCAAAAGGTTATTTAACAATTTCATCTTGATAAGCTCAAAATTTAGACGGGAGATGAATATAGACTAATAAGCTGCTTTATAACCAGCGGCGTACTTTCTGGCAATAGTCGGTGTATTGCTTACCAAACTTTTGTTGTAGGAAACGTTCTTCAGGTTTGATTTGAAATTGGGTGATATAGCAAATAAAACCGAGACATACTCCGATGGTTAACCAGTTACTCAACCACACCGAAATCGCCAGTAAATTAAGTAGCATTCCAAGGTACATTGGATTTCGTGAAATACGATAAATACCACTAGTAACCAGTTTATTGGTGGCGTGTTTTAAATCGGGATGAATGGTGGTTTCTGCTTGAATGAACTTCTTTACACCGGTCATCGCAAGCATTAAACCAATAAGCACTAAACCTAGTACCATTTCCAAACGATATTGCCCTACTCCTAGTTTGTCATTGGGTAGCCAATAGTCGAGCCCAAACATGATGATTACGGCAATGAGAGCCACAATCGGCGGTTTTATTTTTAAATCTAATGACTGCATATTTTTTCTTTACGAATAGTTTTGATCGTAAAGCCTTCTTGTGACTTAGGGGCTTCGAAATATTGGGTTACGTGGTGAAACATAGCTTCGGTATCGAATCTCACTCTGGCTGGTTGCTCTATTCGTCTATGTTTAATTTGTTGCAGACAAACCTCATCATCCGCATCGATATAAATCAGTTGATGCTTAACCTGAGCATTTTCAAATAACTGCTTAAACCATTCTCTTTGTTGATAAGTATTGGCAGGGAAATCGAGTATAACATCCGTTCCCGAAGTGAGAATTTGTTGGATATGTTTGGAGAGTAGCGGTTTTATTCTTGATGCAAATTTTAAATATTCTTCAAAATTGCTGATTTGATCAGGGTACAACGCCGTTAGCCACTCATCTTCGCTGATATGAACCGCTTTAATCTCTTTGGCCAATTGTAGAGAATGTGTCGATTTACCGGATCCCATTTTGCCGGCATAAAAATAAAGTGTTGCTACGTTTTCCATGCTCTCTACCCCACAAATAACCACGCTGTCTTTGATAATTAACCTTAGCTTAGGTTAGTTATACCATTAAAACATAGACCAGATCTAAGGTAGTCTCTTTACTTTTTAGAAAGAATAAAAAAGACGCCCCGAGGAGCGCCTTATATTGTATTCACTTTAACGTATAAGAATTAGATATCTTGAACGTCGAAGTTAACTTCTGGGTTTACGTCAGCTTCGTAGTCAACACCATCAACACCGAAACCGAATAGTTTCAAGAACTCTTCTTTGTACTCAACGTAGTCTGTTAACTCTTTCAAGTTTTCAGTGGTGACTTGAGGCCATAGGTTACGGCAATGCTGTTGAATGTCTTCACGTAGTTCCCAATCATCTAAACGAAGGCGGTTTTTGTCATCCACTTGTGGAGCGCTGCCATCTTCTTTGTATAGACGTTGAGTAAACATGCGGTGAATTTGCTCCATACAACCTTCGTGTACGCCTTCTTCACGCATTTTCTTAAATACCATTGCGATATAAAGAGGCATAACTGGAATGGCAGAACTTGCTTGAGTCACAACACTCTTCAATACGGCAACATTCGCAGTACCGTTAAGGCCTGCTAGCTTTTCATTTAATGCGGTTGCTGCACGATCTAGGTCCATTTTTGCTTGACCTAGTGCGCCATCCCAATAGATTGGCCATGTTAGCTCAGTTCCGATGTAGCTATAAGCGACAGTTTTACAACCTTCTGCTAGTACACCTGCTTCAGATAGCGCTGCCATCCAAAGTTCCCAATCTTCGCCACCCATTACAGTAACAGTATCTTTGATTTCTTGTTCTGTTGCTGGCTCGACACTGGCTTCAATAATAACGTCTTTATTGGTATCAACTGCGGTTGCTGTGTACGTTTCACCAATTGGTTTAAGCGATGAACGAATCACTTCACCGGTTTCTGGCATTTTACGTACTGGCGATGCTAATGAGTAAACTACCATATCGATTTGGCCAAGATCAGCTTTGATCAGGTCGATGGTTTTTTGTTTTGCTTCATTTGAGAAAGCATCACCATTCAGGCTTTTAGAGTATAGGCCTTCTTCTTTCGCTAACTTGTCAAAAGCTGCTGAGTTATACCAACCCGCTGTGCCAGTTTTTTTCTCTGTGCCAGGCTTTTCAAAAAACACACCGATAGTTGATGCACCACCGCCAAATGCAGCTGCAATACGAGATGACAAGCCATAGCCACTTGAAGAACCAACCACTAGTACGCGCTTTGGTGCGTTAGCAATTGGGCCTTGAGCTTTTGTGTAGGCAATTTGTTCTTTTACGTTTGCTTCACAACCCACTGGGTGTGTTGTTGTACAGATAAATCCACGGATTTTCGGTTTGATGATCATATTCAGCTTCCTTTAAAAAACCCCTGTAGGATAAAAGTTTATCCGAGGTTTCGCATCTTATTTCTGCATTTTTTGCTTATATAGCCAAGTGGTTAGACCTGTTTAACCACAACTTCACTAAAGCAAAAACGCCACAGTAGCTGTGGCGTTGTCATTAAGTATACTCAATTTTGTATGGTATGCGCACGTTCAATCAAGCGGCGCTATCAAGCTTTTTTGACGACTTCTCCTTTTTCTCTGCATCATGAGTACGAATTTCACTGAAATCATGGCTAAAGTGATCCACTTGAATTGAACGGTAACGAATTTCGTCCGCTTTCATCACTTGCTCCGCTTCGTCTTGGGTTAAGATTTTTTGCTCAACCGCCGCTTGTAAACGCTCTTTTAATGGACCAGCTTTTGCTAGCTTGCCATCTTTAACTGCTTTCATCATTTTACGCTCTAGATGCTTCACACCGTACATGGCAATGAACGCTCGTTCGATAAGCCCAACGCTGTCATTTTCATCATCGCCAATGTAGCAAAGGCGCGTTAAACGTTCACGATGTGCTCCCGGTGTCATTAAGCTTTCTGCCACTTTAGTTTTTTGCTTATCAGACGGTGCTTTAAAGCGATTACCTAATGGGAAAACCAACACTTTTAGTAGCATTCCAGCAACTCGACTCGGCATATTGCGGTAAGCTTCTTCTAAACCGTTGGCTGCCTGACTTAAGCAATGATTCATCGCATAATGAACGTAATCGAGATCGTCTTGCTGACAGCCTTCATCTTCATAACGTTTTAGCACTGCTGAGCCTAAATATAAATAACTCAATGCATCACCAAGACGCGCGGACAACATCTCTTTACGTTTTAGCTCACCACCTAAGGTTAGCATGGCAAAGTCTGTCGTCACCGCTAATGCTTTACTTAAACGAGTCATATCGCGGTAATACTGCTTCGTCGCACCAGAGGTATGAGATTTCGCAAAGCGAGAGCCCGTCAATGCCATGCTAAACGCCCCTAAGCTATTTTTAATGGCATAACTCATGTGTTTAAATAACAAGTCATCAAACGCTTTTGCACCGGCTTTTTCATCTGGATTTGCCGCCGCTTCCATTTCAGGTAGGACAAATGGATGACAACGCGTTGCGCCTTGTCCGAAAATCATCAAGTTACGGGTTAAAATGTTCGCGCCTTCTACAGTGATCGCAACTGGTACGCCATAGTAATGATGCGCTAAGTAGTTCATTGGGCCAGTTTGAATCGCTCGGCCTGAATGAATATCCATTGAATCGTTTAATATGGTACGCGCCATTTCTGTCATGTGATATTTAGCAATCGCGGTAACAATCCCCGGTTTTTCACCCATATCCAATGAAGTCGTAGTTAAAGTACGCGCCGCTTCTAGCATGTACGTCATGCCACCGATACGCGCCATGGCATCGGCAACGCCTTCAAACTTACCAATCGACATACCAAATTGCTTACGTACATAAGCATAAGCGCCGGTTGTACGGCTAGTAAGATGACCAATCGCAGTACCAAGTGCCGGTAGAGAAATACCACGGCCCGCGGACAAACATTCCACTAGCATTCGCCAGCCTTTACCTGCGTAATCTGCACCGCCAATGAGCCAATCCATAGGAATGAAGATATCTTCACCGCGAGTTGGGCCATTCATAAAGGCTAACCCTAGTGGATCGTGACGCTCGCCAATCTCTACCCCTTCGTGATCGGCAGGAATCAGCGCACAAGTAATGCCAAGATTTTCTTTATCGCCAAGTAGGTGATCTGGATCGTCTAACTTAAATGCGAGGCCAAGTACCGTAGCCACTGGCGCAAGAGTGATATAACGTTTATTCCAGCTGAGGCGAATACCCAGAACTTCTTCGCCATTATGCATGCCTCGACACACCACGCCTTTATCTGGAATGCCACCAGCATCAGAGCCCGCTTCAGGGCCAGTTAAAGCGAAACATGGAATATCTGTGCCATCAGATAATCGTGGTAGCCAGTAATCTTTTTGCTCTTGTGTACCATAATGCGATAGCAGCTCACCCGGACCCAAAGAGTTAGGAACCATTACGGTTACAGCGGCACTAATACTGCGAGTAGCAATTTTAGTAACAATCGTTGAGTTTGCGTGCGCCGAAAAATTCAAGCCGCCATAAGCTTTATCAATGATCAGAGCAAAGAACTTCTCTTTGCGGATGTAGTCCCACACTTCTTTTGGAAGATCACGGTCTTCTTGTACCACTTTGTAGTCATCAAGCATCGCAAGTAATGTTTCAACTTGATTATCAATGAATGATTGTTCTTCTTCTGTCAACGTTGGTTTCGGATAGTTATGCAATGTTTGCCAATCTGGTGTACCTGAGAAAAGCTGACCATCCCACCAGACACTACCCGCTTCCATCGCTTCTCTTTCAGTACTAGAAAGCGGCGGTAATACTTGTTTAAACCATTTAAACGCTGGGTCACTGATCCATTTTTGTCTTAGCGAGCTCATAATCTATTCCTTTTTATCCACGTTATTCATTTAGTTGTTTTTGTTATGTTCAAGTCCAAGCATAGAAACTGTTCTTCAATATTTATGCTTGAAAGCTAGGTTTAATAAAATCCAGGTTTAAAAATCTAGGCTTGAGCGGCAACCCCTGCCGCTAAAAATGGGATTAACTGTTGAATAAACACATCGGAATCGACTTTCTTTCCATAAGAGTTATAAGCAATTTCCGCAAGTGCTTGACTTGATGACATGGTGAATACACAAGTACCTAAGGTGAAGTGTAGTCGCCAAAATAGAGTTTCAGCATCTAATGCTGGGTTGGCTTTTTTTACCGAGTCCGTAAATAGGTTAAGTACACTGCTGTATTGAGTCGTAATAAACCAACGTAGATGCCCTTGCACATCGGTATAACCACGGCCAATCAACAACATAAAACGACTTGCACCATTTGGACGAAGGTTATCAAGAGATAATACTGGATGTGTTAACGTATTAAACACCTCCGTCATGGTGTAATTATCACTTTGATTCAGCTTTGTTAGGCTTTTTTCCAACTCGGGCATAAAGGCTTCTAAGTAACGGTTAAGCACCGCTCTCACCAAAGTTTTCTTATCACCAAAATGGTAGTTTACCGACGCTAGATTTACATTAGCTTTAGTAGTGATCGTACGTAATGACGTATCATTAAATCCGTGTTCAGCAAACAATGCTTCTGCTACATCCATGATTTTTGCTTTTGTCTTATTCTTAACCGTCATTTCAATCGCTCGTATTAAACACTTGTTTGAATATTATCAGGATAGATCAATTGAACAAGCGGCAAAGATCACAAATGCGAAACATAGTTCACCAATAAATTTAATAAATATGCCCAAGTGACTTCAAGATGAAGCTTCCGAAAGGCAAGTTAAAGTTATATGGATATAGCAAGTTCGACACGTTATAAATAATCTCGATTTTTTTGAAAAAAGATTGAACCGAATGTAATTAACCCAGTCCTATATTACGTAGCAAGTGGAAATAAGCTGGAAACATGTCTTAATTTGTTCATCCATCAGTTTTCTACACCTAACTGCAATTTTTTCATATACAACTCCTATATTGTTTTTAGCCCATTTCAAATTGATTTGGGCTTTTTTTTGTCTTCATCAATCTGCCCTATCGAGTTTCTATAGACGTAAAAAAGGCCACTCCTTATGAAGTGGCCCCTTATTTACGCTGAAGTGGCTTAGTGTTCTTAAGTCATCAAGCTTTCTTAAATGCCCCGATCTTCTTAAATAAGTTCGCTTTATACCATTAAGATAGCTTACTCTTCTGTAGCAACTGATGTTGTCGTCTGCTTAGGTAAGAAACAATGCAATAGCACATAACCTAAAATTGCAGCAGTCGTTGAGCCAATTAAGATGCCAAGACGTGAATAAGTATCAAATGCAGCATCAACATTAGTAAAGGCCAGTGATGAAATAAAGATCGACATAGTGAAACCGATACCACATAGTACTGAAACCGCAAAGATATGCTTGAAGTTTATCCCTTCTGGTAATTGAGCAAAACCAGATTTTACTGACACCCAGCTGAAGGTAAATACACCTAGGGGTTTACCAACTATTAGACCTAACGCAATACCCATTGGTACCGTTGATGACAAGCCCGCTAGTGAAACCCCTGCTAAAGAAATACCCGCATTTGCAAAAGCAAAAAGAGGTAAAATCAAGAAGTTCACATAAGGATGCAATGCATGCTCTAGTGATTTCAGTGGAGATTTACCGCTTTCTTCACCTTTTAGGGGAATAGCAAAGCCGATTAATACACCTGCAAGCGTTGCGTGAACACCTGACTTCAGAACGCTCACCCATAAAATGAAACCGACAATCAAGTACCAACGTGTTTTGGTGACATTTTTCATGTTCATGTAGAACAAAACAGCGGTCGCAATAAAGCCTATCAGTAAAGCAAGGCTTGATAGATCACTTGAGTAGAATAGAGCGATAATAACAACGACACCTAAATCATCAATGATCGCTAAAGCAAGTAAAAATACTTTTAAGCTCACAGGAACACGTGGACCTAGTAACGCCATAATACCGAGTGCAAAGGCAATATCCGTTGCAGCAGGAATAGCCCAACCACTAGCAGCAACAGGATCACTGTAATTAAATACAAGATAGATTAAAGCGGGTGCAAGCATGCCGCCGACGGCCGCAATCGCTGGGAACATAGCCGTTTCTTTAGAACGTAATGCTCCTATCAGTAATTCACGTTTTACTTCCAGACCAATAAGTAAGAAGAACACCGCCATCAAACCATCGTTGATCCAATGTGATGCTGACATACCTAAAATGTAGGTATGGAGTGTATCTTGGTATAGGGAACCATATGATGAATTGGCAATCAGCATTGCAATAACAGCTGCAATCACGAGAATGATGCCACTTGCTGATTCCATCTTAAAAAAATTAACTACTTTATCGCGCATAAAACCTTTTCCTTAGTCTAGCGTAACTCATCTGATAATACATGCATCGATAGTATCTGGATAATTTAAACTATAAAAATCGATTGTTTAGATACGAACACTCGAATTTTCCGAATTAATAAAATTTAAAAAAAGTCTTTCACATATATACCCAAGTTAACAATATGAATGGCTCACATTTAACTTACCAAAAATCATACAAATAAGAATGATAGATGAGCCTAGTACCCCGTCAATTGCATAAAGCCAACACCTCTATGGCTTCCTGTGATTTGAATAGGCCCTTCCCATGACGGGATCCAAAATGGTAACCATAACTCTTTATTTAAAGATTGAGTAATCAAGCTGATTTGATAGTTTGGTAGCTCAATAACCCAACGTAAAGGTAAAAGTCTTCCATTTAGTAATTGTTGATTTTCAATTGGGTAAATTCTCACTTCACTATCTTTAATCTTCACTGTTGAGCCATTTTTATTCGATAATGAACCTGAAATATAGCGCATATTCTGTGGATTATGATATTGGGTTAAAGATAAGACTCGCCCATCGGATAAATGAAGGTTAAAGGTATCCCAACGCAATGAACGATTGGCGACAAGATGGTTACCCCACTCTTTATCTAACCAAGCAACACCTGACACATTTACTTCTTTACCATTCAAAATCAAACGTCCTTTAGCCTTAATAAAAGGAGCGCTAAATGAATAAGATGCGGTAGACATTAGATCGTGTGTTTTTTTATAGCCTTTATCACCATTTAAAACAAAAGGTCCATAAGCTGCATTTTGTAGTGAGACTTGAAAATCGTCGGTTTTAACATTCAACTGGCTTGCGATGGCAAAATTATTATTCGAAACCCAACTCCAATCATCGATCCATAGCCTAAACGGGTACATCATCACTCCGGCCTGCCCAATACCGCCACGGGCAATACGCTGCTGTGACCATGAATGCCTGGAAGTTGAGACAACGACTTGCGCCGTATAGATTTGTGCATTTCTCCAGCCCACGCCTTGATGATCACCATTAGCAACACGATAAACCGTCCACTGCACGCCATAGTCCAAGCCATCATCGCCTTTTAAGTTGGCACTGTAGTGCCAAACTTCATTATGAAAACCATTATGTTCAGAAAAATCTTTGCCGTACTTAATCGTATAATCTGGTAAAACCGGATCATATACAGCTTGATTACCTTCTTTCGATTCCGCTTGAAGATGAAGCTGATCAATTTCTTTCGCTACTAATCCTTTAACTAAGTGAGGGGCGAGCAAACCTGATAACAGCAAGAAAGCAAGCGTCACCACAATCGCTTTAAATATCCATTGGTGTTGTTCAGTCTTCATTATAATGAGTCCCTCAACAACTTCATTGGCGTCGATTTAACCATGTGCCAAACTGGCCATGCTCCAGCAATAAACAAACTCGAAAGTGACCAAACAAAAGTAGAAATATATTGTTCAGGCAATAAAGTGATTTGCATGGTCCAACCAAAAGCATTTTTAAGAACGACATCCACCATTAACTGCGCCACTAAAATACCAAGTGGTAAAGCAATGAAAGCAGTAAATAGCCCTATCGCAAGCAATTGTAGTGCCCCTAAAATAACTAACTCTCTACCAGAAACACCTAAACAACGCAGTAAAGCAACTTGCTTTTGCCTTGAAACTTCACCGGCAACGGTTGAAACAAATAAGCCGAACACCGCAATAAACAAGGTAATTTTCCCTAAGGTATCCGCCACTTTAAAGGTTTGATCAAACGCAATCATCGCCTTCGTATGCATAGCATTATTGTTATAGATTCTTTCCGGAGACAGGCTATAAGTTCTTTCCATCCGCTGTATTAAGTCACTTGGCTCGACTTGTTCATTCAATACAACACCTAAAGCCACATCGCCTTGGCCTTGGAAGGTGTCTGACCATTTATGTTCTGAGATAATCACCTGGTTATATGGATTTCCATAATCATAATAAACGCCTAAAACAGGCCAATGTCCACCTAAAGGCTCAGGTAAATTAATAATATCGCCAGGATGAATGTTATGTTTGAGTGACATCGATTCACTGACCATCACACCTCGATCATGATGCAAATGATACCAAAACTGTGGGACTGCTAATTTCACTGTTAACGATTTACGCTCACCTTCTGTTTCACCTGAGCTCACAACCTGGACAGTTTCTGTATTGGTTTGCAGTGATTTCTCCCACCGCCACCAAACACTCTTCACTTCAGGTTGTGTTTCAAGCCAATGGCTCATTCGAGCTGCAGAGGATATTGTCGGAGTAATATATAAATCAGCAGATAGCCGTTGAACCAACCATTTATCTGTCGTCTCTTTAAAGCTATGAACCATCGTTACCACGCCAATATTGGTTGCTAACGCCAGCATAAATGCCATTGCGGCAACACCACGATAACTCATACTGGCAGCCATATCAGCAAAGAACCAACGAACTTTGACCCACGGCATAGTATAAGAGAAGCTGGTAAATAACTTCCATAAACAATATGGCATCACCAAGCCAACACTCACTAATATTAATGCAATGAGAGTAAAGCCTTCTTTTTGATTACTCGGTGATTGATACAAAGCCACCGCCGCCACAGTACATATACAGGCGACAAAAGCTTGTAAACTAAACTCTCGACCAGCAAAACGCATTAATGATAAACGAGAAGTGAGTCGAATAGGTTGAGAGCGAACCAATCGAACAAGCGGCCAAAAACAAGACAATAGACAACCAAAGATAGACATCAATAAGCTGTATTGAATCCATTCCCAGTCCCATTTAATAGATAGGCCAACATCGGCATTATATAAATCACTTAAACTTGCTGAAACCGAAGGCATGAGTCGGTTCGCCAAAGCCAACCCAAGTACGGTGCCGCTCAACCAACTAATTAAAATCCAAGCCATAACTTCTAACAACAATGCTTTGGTTAACTGCCAGCCAGACACACCTGTTAAACGTAAAATACCCACTAGAGGCTGACGTTGGATAAAAGAAAGTGACATTGCTTGATAGAAAATAAATAAACCCACAAGGAAAGACAGCATTCCCATCGCAGTTAAATTCATATGAAAAGCTTTAGTGAGCGAACCTAGCTCAACACGAGTATTACGATGCAAGGAAATACCATCAGGCAAATAATTACGTAATTTTTCTAATTTAGCCGGTGACATTGCAGTACAAGCAATCATATCAAAGCCTGAACTACGATTAAGCTTTCGAAGCAAAGACATATCTGCTACGAGTCTTGAACCCGAAATTCTTCCTTTAGTATCTACTTTGATCGGCCCAATTTTTTCGCCTGATTTTAAAGTGATAAAATCATTATCAACTATATCTAGGTAGTTAGATAATTGAGAGCTGATCAAAATTGGATATGGAGGACGCATCAGCTCAAGCATATCCGAAGAACCAAAACTTTGATTCTGCTTGAATGACAACATTATCACCGGATCAAAACCCACAATATTGAGTTGCATGCCACCTTCAGTCACAATTCGATAGTTATCAAAAGGGGCACATTGATGGAAACCATTGCGTCTTAATTGAATGTAAAAACCTTGAGGAATTTTATTACCCGTCAGTTTCGGCTGAATTCGATATGGGAGTGGATTTGAAAATAGCTTTTCACCATTAGCATAACTCTGCTTGGCATGATAATTAACCGCTAAAACACCGACGAACAGCGATATGCCTAGTGTTAAACCTAGCCATACGAGAAGAATTTGAAATGGGTGGCGACGATAATGGCCAAGTAGAGCTTTAGCTACGGGCCACAACATTCAACGCGCCTCCTTGTAATCGAACACAACCTTCCAAATGTGCAGCTACCCTTTCACTGTGAGTCACCAGTAATAAAGTGCAATTCATCTTACTCGACAGACTCGTCAATAAACGCATCACCGCTTCGGCATTTTTCTCATCTAGACTACCGGTTGGCTCATCCGCTAATAAGATCGAAGGCTCCATATATAATGCACGAGCAATCGCGGCACGTTGTTGTTGACCACCGGATACTTCTTCAGGATAACGGCCGAGCAATGGCATTAAGTCAAGTGAGGATAATATTTGACGCCAGAGATGTGGGTCTTCTGGTAAACCTTTTAATTGACGACAAAAGCGAATATTATCGGCAATATTCAGCGTTGTTAGCAAATTAAATTGCTGAAAAATAAGCCCAATATTATTACGACGAAAAGCATTTTTTTGTCTATCAGGGGCATCGTGCATAGGAAATTCAGAACAAATTACTTCACCAGAATCGCAAGAATCTAACCCTGCAATAATGTTCAACAATGTACTTTTCCCTGAGCCACTTTCTCCCATTAAAGCAAGTTGGGCTCCACGGTCTAATGATAACTCAGCACCTTGTAAAACGGGGTTAAATACGCCCCCATCAATATAACCTTTACAAAGATTTTTAAGATAAAGCATTAAACTTGCACCTGCGACCAATAATAAGAAAGGAAATTTACACTAATTAGCTTGTTGTAGGAAGAGCTTTACCCTATATGACCTGAGTTACCACTGTATATAACATCGACATACCAAATATCAGGCACCAATTCAATAAAACCACACCCCCTAAGTAACCAACTGATAATTAAAACTATCAATAATTCATTGGAATTTCAGCCAATTTAGGCCCAATATTGTACGGGTAAACGAGGTATTCACCGTGATACTTCACAATGGATTTATAATCGGTTTGCTTATGCAGTAAGAAACCTTGCTCTGTTGCCTCGGTGATAAAAGCTGCATGGTTTCCTCTTACATAAAAACTCATCGGTTTAGTTAGTAACTCACCATCAAAGCAATCATCACATTGCTTAGCACATAAAACAAATGAGTTTGGCTGATCGGCAAAAATTTGTGTCTTTTCAGTTAACTCAAATTCATTAACGACTTCCCACCCCTTCGCTTCCATGTGATCCATAAAAGCTTCAATATCCGAATCTTTCAGCACTTTAGGCTCAGATTCCACGGGCAGAAAATGTTGGTATAATTTTGCAATGCGTTCAAACGTCACAAGAAGGTCACTACCTGCCCCTTTGCTACGGCTCAATTTTTGCCAACGAATCAGATCATTTTTCACACACCCATCAAATTCTTGAGTCTTTATGCTTTTCGTTACCCAGCGAGCTAAAAAATGAGTATTTGTAATCGGTGTATTGGCCAACTTACCGTTTTGATGCTGTTGCTTTAATTCTGATAAAGCACTGGTCACTACTCGTTGGATCTCTTGTGAATATTGCATGTTTTTCTCTAATTCAAAATTTGTATTCATTTAAGCATTTCGGCTCAATAACCAATAACAACTTGCCGACAATACTGCGCATAGGAACATTGCGATTACCATCGGCCATACATAACCGCTTGGTAAGAAAGCAATCAACGCACTGATGGCAGCACCCACGCCAAATCGTAGTGTACCGGCAAGCGAAGAAGCCGTGCCCGCCATTTGAGGGTAACTACTTAACAGTAATCCCATTGAGTTGCTACCGATAATCGAAATGGTACCAACAAATAAAATCACACAAGGCACTATCGCCCATAAGCCTAAACCTAATAACCAACTCGCCAAAAGTGCTACGCCAGCAAAAGTTTGGCACCAGAGACCAAAACGTAGCATCCAGTGCGAGCCCATTTTACGGACTGCGCGACCATTAAAGCTAGTCATTGCCACCATACCAACAACATTTAACGCAAACAAATAGCCAAAGTATTCTGGTTGTACGCCGTAGATATCAATATACACAAATGAACCTGCGGTAATAAAAGCAAACATACCAGCAAACGAAAATGCACCACAAAAGATAAGGCCAAAGACTACAGGGTTGGTAATTAATTTAAAATAATTACGCATGGTGATTTTAAAGCGTAAAGTTTGCTTGTTTTCAGGTGCTAGCGTTTCAGGAATGTTAAACAACACCGCTAATAGAACGAAGAAAGACACCGCTGCAAGTACGGTAAAAATAGAACGCCAACCAAACCAAACCGCTAAGTGGCCACCAATCATAGGCGCCAACAAAGGTGAAATGGTAATAACCAAGGTAATAAAAGACATCGCTCGAGCAAATTCTTCTTTATCGAACATATCTCGAACTATGGCTTGCACAATCACAGCCGCTGCTGCACCAGCAAAACCTTGTGCAAATCGAGTGTATAATAAAGCTTCAATACTCGTCGTTGTAGCGCAAATAATAGAAGCAATTGCAAAGAACACAATTCCTCCCATTAAAATTGGACGACGACCATAACTGTCTGCTAAAGGTCCATGCAAAAGTTGCCCCAAAGCAAAGCCGGCTGTATAAGCGGTTAGCGTCGCCTGTACCAGGCCATGATTCACCATAAAGTCATTGGCAATAGTCGGCATTGCAGGCAAGTACATATCAATAGCGAATGGTGTTAATAAACCAATCGAACCTAAAATCAGAAATAAAACAAAGCTGCTTTTAGGTAAGGAAGTTTGCGGCATAGCGTGTCCTTTGTGAAAATAAATAAACAAACCACAAGTTGATAATTAGCGGCTTGGCTAAATATATAAAGAGATAAATAACATAAAGCTTTCATACCCGAATGACTTCAAGATGCAGAATTCAGAGCTCTCATCCAGGCCTTTAGGTAAAGAAGATTGGCGAAGGAATGTAGGCCCTTTCAAACCAATCTGACACGGCATAAAGGCTGGATGAATCTCACGAAAGGCAAGTTAAAACAAGCTGTATGCTAAGTTAAATTGCCAAGAGATAGAATCACTCTGATCATATTCAATTTGCCTTGCCTAAAACTTATTTTACTCTTGCTGAAACTTGCATCTCAACGTTACTTAAGTATAAATTGCAGCGACTTCTTCATTTGTTAATGGACGGTACTCACCAGGTTCAAGCGTCTCATCGAGAACAATCATACCAATTGATTCACGGTGTAATTGCTCAACTTTATTACCTAGAGCAGCAAACATACGTTTTACTTGATGGTACTTACCTTCCGAAATCGTCAGCAATAATTCATTTTGAGAAAAGTCCACGACTTCCATTTTTGCAGGAAGTGTCAGCCCTTTTTCGTTTCTCAATTGAATACCGTCTTGCAATTGTTGGATGTAATCATCACCAATCGCATCTTCTAGCCATACTCGATAAGTTTTCTCACATTTGTGTTTTGGCGAAGTAATACGATGTGACCATTGACCATCATCAGTAATTAATACCAAGCCTGTAGTATCGACATCAAGACGACCTGCGAAATGAAGCTTATCCATATTTACTTCATCTAATAGAGCAAACGCCGTCGGGTTATTGCTATCTTCATGTGAACAAACAAAGCCATCCGGTTTGAACAGCATGAAGTAACGAGGACCCGGCATAGGTAAATGACGCTCTTGCCACTCAACATAGGATCCTTCCCCTACCTTGATTGAGGCGACTTTAACTATCTGCCCATCTACTGTTACTTCACCACGACGCAATAAAATCGTTGCTTCCCGGCGGGTTACCCCTAATGTTTCACATAAAAACTTATCTAAACGCATGAATACCTCTAGTCTGACTATCGCTTGTTGATCGAGTCAGCACACATAAATGTTGCTATAAACACTAGGGTTGGTTGAGCTTTTATCAGCATTTTTGCAGTGAAAGACCCACCATCCCTAATTCCAGCATGAGATATCATTATAGAGATATTTGCTTCATTAGTTGAGCTATTTCACAAAATTGATTTATTAATGAATTAAAGAAAAATACAACGCTCCAAGATCAGAAGGTAATATAAATCCTGTTATTTAAAAATCGACCCTTTTCTGGTTAAATAACAAACAACTTTATTGCAGATATTTTTTATTTTCTATTTATAGCTTTCTTAAATAGCTTTGTATCATTTTGTCACAATTAAATTTATCTTAGTTTTTTGCTTAATTTATATTCATAAAATAATGAAACATTATTTAGGCAATAAATTAACCCCCTCGACCTTAGTCTAAAATGAAATCAAAAAGTTAAGACACTGTTAGACCTTAGTCTTAACCTTCATCATCAGCATTATTTGACCAAAAAATAAACAATACAAAAACCAGACCATTATCAATAAGTTATACTGGTCATACCTGATTTATGGGAAGAAATAAGATAAATTGCAAAATTATTAACCTTGTAGCATTTTTTGAAAATTTAAATACCAAATTATCACATTAAGTAATAAAACTATTAACAACACATCGGACCAAGCCGATGCGGCACAATAAAATAATTAATGTGTAAGGGATGACAATGAAAAAAACACAATATTCACTATTAGCAATTTCGATTGCTCTTGCCTCTCAAGTTCATGCTGCTGGCTTCCAAGTAGTAGAACATTCCGCCTCTGGCCTAGGTCGTGCATTTTCTGGTGCAGGTGCTGTTGGTGACAACGCCAGTGAAATGTCAGCAAACGCCGCATCAATGATGCTATTTGAGAAGAAACAATTTTCTGGTGCAATTTCCTGGATTGAGCCTGAAATTGATGTCAAAGGTAATGATGCTACAGCTATTCCTGGGACAAATAATTCAGCAAACGACATCGCACCCTCCCAAGTTGTTCCTGCCTTTTACTATGTCAACCCTATTAATGAGCATTGGGCTTGGGGAATCGGCATGTACACTGATTACGGTGTAGCAACCGAATATCCTGGTGACTTTTTAGCTGGTGATATTTCAGGGGAAACTTCTTTAACTACTTTTAAATTTAACCCGAACATTGCATATAGATTAAATGACCACTTCAGTGTTGGTGCAGGCTTCAACGTAACTTATGCAAAAGCTGAATTAAAAAGAACTAAAGGTGCATTATACGTTGCACCGCCTCAATTTGGCGGTGGTGGTTCTCCATCTAATACTTTAATAAAAATGGAAGGAGATACCTTCGGTTATGGCTGGAACGTAGGTGCCTTATATGAAGTCAATGAAAACAACCGTTTTTCTGCTTCCTATAAATCAGCTGTCAAACTAAAGTTTGAAGATGGTGATTTTACTGATGGAGCTGGAGCATTTACAGGACAGCCTGGCTCAACAAATAATGCAGATTTAGATATTGAACTTCCTGATATTGTTATTCTATCCGGTTTCCATCAACTAAATAATCAATGGGCTGTTCACTATAGCTGGCAATGGACAAACTGGAGTAAGTTTACAGATTTAACTGCAACAGGAAGTGCTTGTGTCATAACAAGTGGAACATGCTTTACTAAGCAAGAAAAATATGATGATAACCAACGTTGGTCGATTGGTACTACTTACCAACCTACTGATAGCGTAATCCTACGTGCAGGTTTTGCTTATGATGAACAAGCTGGTCAAGCCACGTTAAGTATCCCAGATACTGACCGTTACTGGTACACAGCAGGTATAACTTACCTATGGACAGAAGATCTATCTCTTGATGCTGGCTTTGCTTACATTGATGGAAAATCAGGCAACTTTGATGAAACATCTAAGACTGGATCTATCACTGGCTTACCTCAAAATAACTATAACTCATCAGGTCCAGCTTACATCGGTTCTGTACAGTTAAACTACACATTCTAAGCCTTGCTTAAATGAACGACTAAAGCCCACCATCTCGGTGGGTTTTTTTATCGACGCTCCACAGCCAAGCCGAGTCATGAGAAACGAAGTACCCAAGATTCTAGAAATGCCCTAGTATTTCCCCACCAAGCCTATTAT
This sequence comes from Vibrio sp., assembly GCF_048266485.1. Classification (GTDB taxonomy): domain Bacteria; phylum Pseudomonadota; class Gammaproteobacteria; order Enterobacterales; family Vibrionaceae; genus Vibrio. Next base: position 489,372 of record NZ_JBLWZK010000001.1, read on the forward strand.
CCTTTCACCTTCTTACTCATTCGCTGATTTATCATGTTCAAACTTCGCCCTTATCAAACCGACTCCGTAAAAGCCGTTATCCATTACTTTCGTAATAATAGTGAACCTGCCGTGATTGTTTTGCCAACTGGCGCAGGTAAAAGCCTAGTGATCGCAGAACTGGCTCGATTAGCTAAAGGTCGAGTATTAATGCTAACCCACGTGAAAGAATTGGTTGAGCAAAATCATGCTAAATACGAAAGTTATTCCACAGAAGATCGTCCTCTTAAAGGTGGCATTTTCTCTGCAGGGTTAGGTCGAAAAGAATCAAATGAACAAGTTGTCTTCGCTTCAGTACAATCGGTAGTACGTAATCTTGATGCCTTTGCCAATCAATTTTCATTATTGGTAATTGATGAATGTCACCGAGTACCTGACAACCCGAAAAGCAGCTATCGAAAGGTAATTTCACACCTACAAACGATCAATCCCGGCATCAAAGTACTCGGTCTCACCGCAACTCCTTATCGCCTTGGCATGGGTTGGATTTATCAATATCAAGTACGTGGCAAAACTGGCCAAGTGAAATCACAAGAACCGCGTTTTTTCCGCGATTGTATTTTTGAGCTACCGATTCAGTATTTATTAGATGAAGGTTTCTTAACCCCAGCCAGAATGATTGATGCACCGATACTGAGCTACGACTTCTCTCATTTAAAACCCGCACAAGCTGGACGCTACAAAGAAGCCGACCTCGATTTAGTTATTGAGCAATCCAAACGTGCTACGCCACAGATCATTGAGCAAATTATTGAACTGGCGAAAGACAAACAAGGCATTATGATTTTTGCCGCCACGGTTCGTCATGCTCAAGAAATTCTCACCCTTTTACCTGCAGAACATTCAGCACTGGTTATTGGTGATACGCATCAAACCGAGCGTGATCGCATCATTAATCAATTCAAAGACAAACAAATTAAATTTTTAGTCAACGTATCGGTATTAACCACTGGTTTTGATGCACCTCATGTTGATTTAATTGCGATTCTTCGCCCCACTGAATCTGTCAGCTTATACCAACAGATCATCGGCCGTGGCTTGCGTTTAGCGGAAAATAAAACCGAATGCTTAGTACTGGACTATGCGGGCAATAATTACGATCTCTACCAACCAGAAGTTGGTGAAACCAAACCCGACCCAACGAGTGACGCCGTCACTATTCCTTGCCCTGCTTGTGGCTTTAATAATACCTTCTGGGGCAAACTGGATAACAATGGCATGTTAATCGAACATTATGGCCGCCGTTGCCAGGGTTACTTTGAAGTGTTAAACGAAGAAGACAGACCTACCGGTGAACGGGAACACTGCGGTTATCGTTTTAAAGCTAAATTCTGTTCTGAATGTGGTGCGGATAACGACATTGCCGCACGAATCTGTCATCAATGTGACGCCACCCTAGTCGATCCAGATAAAAAACTGCGTGATGCACTAAACCTCAAAGATGCCCTAGTATTTGAATGTAAAGATATGGAACTGAACGTTCACAAAACCCAAGATGGCAAATCACAACTTAAAGTCACCTACTCTGGCGAAAGCAATGATGAACAACCTGCCGCTTTAGTTCATGAATTCTGGTCATTAACCACAAAAAAACAAAAGCAAAACTTTGCTGAGCAATTTGTGCGTCCTCATCTTGCCGATAGACATCGCCCTTTTGAAGAAAGCTCACCAACCAAAGTCGTGAATCATCAACATCGATTCCGTCTGCCTTTGTTTATCATTGCTCATAAATCAGGTCGTTTTTGGAAGATCCGAGATAAGATCTTCTCCGATGAGTTAAGCTAAACCTCTCCCGCACTGGCACGACTTCCTTGAATAAGGTGTGCCAGATCTCTCAACTCACCACCTCAATTAACCTTAATCATTCATTAAATCATTTTTTGTGATCCAGTTAATAGCGAAGGTAAATAGTTACCGGTAACATTTCATTTACAAGTTACCGGTAACATTATTCTAATAATCGGAACTTATGCGCCAATACGTAATGTCTAAACGTGCAACTAAAAGGACTATAGAATGAAACTTACTCGCACTCTACTTACTGCTGCTTTAGCTGGAATATTTTCCACCTCTGTTTTAGCCGCTGACTTTAATTTAAAAATTCAATCATCCGATCCATCTGGTGATAAAAATTTCCAAGTACAACAAAAATGGGCGAAAAGCGTTGAAGCCATGTCTGATGGTCGCATCAAAATCTCCCTACTTCCTGTTGGTAGTGTTGTAAAAAATACCGAAACTTTAGATGCCATTCGTCAAGGTATTTTAGATGGTCAACTTACAGCAACAGAGTACTTCTCAGGTAAAGATCCAGCTTTTGGCCTAATTGGTAATATGGTTGGTGCTTGGTCAAACACTGGACAACTACTTCAATACATCAATTACGGCGGTGGTTATGAACTCATGACCGAGCTGTATAAACCTTATGGCGTAAAATTTATCGGTGGCTCGACTACTGGGGTTGAATCATTGGTATCAAAAGTTCCACTTGATGGCGTTGCCGATCTGAAAGGTTTAAAAATTCGTGCACCTGAAGGCTTAGTTCAACAAGTTTTCGCTGCAGCAGGTGCAACGCCCGTAAACTTACCGGGCTCGGAAGTATTTACCGGATTAAGTAAAGGCGTTATTGATGCGGCTGACTACACAGTATTTTCTACTAACCAAAAAGCTGGTATGAACGATATTGCCACTCACCCTGTTCAGCCGGGTTTCCACTCTCTACCTCTGATTGATATTTCAATTAGCCAAAAGAAATGGGACAAGATGTCACCAGATCTACAAGAAATTCTTACCGTATCAGTTCGTGACTTTGCTAATGACATGACAACAGAACTTCGTATTGCAGACCAAGCCGCGGTCGCCAAAGCCGAAAAAGATCCCAATATCACTATTCATAATTGGTCTGCCGAAGAACGTAAAAAATTCCGTACGATTGCAAAAACCCAATGGAAAGTATTTGCTGAGCGCTCACCAAATGCTCAAAAAGTCTATGACTCTGTAACCAAGTATTTAGAAGAGAACGGGTTACTGTAATTTCTCAACAAGTACTATCTGAGGACGGAATTCTTCGTCCTCATTATTCTCTTTTCGTTTGTTTTAATAGGTTGTGTTATGAAGGATGTCCCAACGCCACCAGAGGCTGAAGATGCACCTAAAAATTGTCTTGATGCTTGGATAATTAAAGCCAGTCATGCCCTTAGTATGCTGTTTATTTTAACCGTATTTATTTCGTTTTATGAAGTATTGATGCGTTATGTTTTTGATGCCCCAACGACTTGGGTACATGAAACCGCTTCTTTCGTCGGCGGCAGCTTATTTGTCATCGGTGGCATCTATGCTTTTGCCACTGATAAACACGTAAGGGTAGTGTTAATTTATGACGCGGTGTCAGCTAAAACGCGCCGTAAACTCAATATGGTGCACCACATTGTTGGCCTGGCTTTTGCTCTTATGATGGCATGGGCTTCTTTCACCATGACGAAAACGGCCTGGTATACCCCTTGGGGAGAGTTCCGCCTTGAAACATCAGGATCTTATTTCAACCCACCTTATCCAGCATTACTAAAAGCGCTTATTTTTATTATTTTTTGCATTTTATCGCTGCAATTTATTCTTCATATCATCCATGAAATCAAGGCATTAAGGAGCGATAAAGATGTTTGATTTATCATCTATTGGAATTGGTTACGCAAGCTTATTGATGCTAATCATGATGATCGGGTTATTGCTAACTGGTATGCAGTTAGCCTTTGTCACTGGCTTTGTCGCATTATTCTTTACCCTAGGCTGGTTTGGTGTGGATGCCATACCACTTATTTCTAGCCGCATGTTTAGCTTTGTTGACGGTTATATTTTTCTTGCAGTACCTATGTTCGTATTAATGGCTGCTCTACTTGATCGTTCAGGTATTGCTCGTGACTTATTCGATGCTATGAAATCGGTTGGCCGTAAAGTTCGAGGTGGTGTTGCCGTTCAAACGTTATTAGTGGCGGTATTGCTTGCCTCTATGTCTGGCGTGATTGGCGGTGAGACAGTGTTACTTGGCATTCTCGCTTTACCACAAATGCTACGCCTAGGTTACGATCGTAAATTGGCAATTGGTACAACGTGTGCCGGTGGTGCACTAGGTACTATGTTACCTCCGAGTATCGTATTAATCATTTATGGCCTCACTGCCAGTGTTTCGATTGGTGATTTATTCAAAGCCTCTTTCATTCCCGCGCTCATACTCGCGTTTTTATACATCGCTTATGTTCTTATTCGTAGCTTTTTAACCCCAAGTTTAGCACCACTTCCAACCGAAGAAGAACTGGCTGAAGATGCCTTAAATCGTCCTAGTTACTTTAAAGCCTTGTTCTTTCCTATTCTATCGGTTGCAATCGTCCTAGGAAGCATCTACACCGGTGTTGCATCGGTAACCGAAGCGTCGGCTTTAGGTGTTGTTGGTATCATGGTGAGCGCTATTATTCGCGGCGAAATGAATTGGAACATGCTTAAAGAAAGTGCCATCGCCACCATGCGTACCTGTGGCATGATTATTTGGATTGGTATTGGCGCAACCGCTTTAGTGGGTGTTTATAACCTAATGGGCGGCATTGATTTTGTCGAACAAACCATCCTAGCTTTAAGTGGCGGCCACGCTATGGGAACACTACTCATTATGATGGTGATCTTACTGGTTCTAGGAATGTTCTTGGATTGGGTTGGTGTTGCCTTACTGACTATGCCGATCTTTGTGCCAATTATCATTAATCTTGGTTTTGACCCTATTTGGTTTGGTGTAGTGTTTTGTATGAACATGCAAGTTTCTTTCTTGTCACCACCATTTGGACCTGCTGCATTTTACCTAAAATCGGTGGCGCCAAAAGATATTAGCCTAGGTGAAATTTTTTCATCATTGCTGCCTTTTATCGGTTTACAAATTGTGGCACTAGCATTGGTTATTATCTTCCCGCAACTCGCCTTATGGTGGCAGTAAATTAATCACAATTATCACGCGGGCCTTAGTTTTCTAGGGCTTCGCTAAGGCTGTATTATGAACAATAAAAAGATATTAGTGATGGGTGTTTCCGGCTGTGGGAAAAGCCACATTGGTCACTTACTTGCACAAAGTTTAAATTACAAATTTTTTGATGGTGATGATTTTCATCCGCAAATTAATGTAGAGAAAATGCAGCAAGGTATCCCCTTAACTGACGAAGACCGCATTGACTGGCTACACACACTCAATCAACTATTTATTGATAATGAATCAGTGGTTATTGCCTGCTCAGCATTAAAACCCGAATACAGAGATATTCTGCGTCACAATAATGAAAATCTCACCATTGTTTACTTACAAGGTAACTTTGACACCATCTGGCAGCGCCATAAAAAAAGAGACAATCACTGGTTTAATGGAAAATCAATGCTAGAAAGTCAGTTTGATACCCTCATTGAACCTCTATCTAATGAAGCGATATTCATCGATATAACCCCCCCCGTGGAAACGGTATTACACAATATTCAGCAAAAACTAAAACAAGGAATGCTTATGTCCAATTCACCTTCTTTAAATCATAGTCATATTGCCATGATCGGGCTTGGTGTAATGGGTAAAAGCCTAACCTTAAACCTGCTTGATAACCAATTCAATGTTGCGGGCTTTGATATTAATCAAGAGCACTTATCTGCCACACAAAAAGAAGCAGAGTTACTCAATAAAGGCACTTTTTTAGCCTGTGATTCATTAACGGGATTATTAAGCACTCTAAAATCACCACGTGTTATTGCCCTCTCTATTCCGGCAGGCAAAATAATAGAGCAAGTGATTGATGATTTGCTAAAAGCTGGATTAGAACCTCAAGATATTGTCATTGATACTGGTAATAGCTTGTGGACTGACACCATTGCTCGAGAACAAAAATATCAAGGTCAGCTGCAATTTTTCAGTACAGCAGTTTCTGGTGGTGAACAAGGTGCACGTTTTGGCCCAGCCTTAATGGCAAGCGGCTCAGTTGAAGCATGGCAATCGATAAAACCAATGTGGAATGCCATTGCAGCAAAGGTCGATGCTAATGGTCTTCCTCTGCCACCACTTCATGATGGCGAATCTTGCGCTACCTATACAGGCCCTAGTGGTTCCGGACACTTCGTTAAAATGGTGCACAACGGAATTGAATATGCTGATATGCAACTCATTTGCGAGGTGTACCATTATTTACGTAACGCACTTGAACTCTCACCAAACCAAATTGGTGATATTTTCACCCAGTGGAATCAAGGGGTACTGAACAGCTATTTAATCGAAATTACTGCTGATATTTTAAAACAACAGGATTTTTCAACCGAGCAACCACTCGTGGATATGATCCTCGATAAAGCCGGACAAAAAGGTACGGGAACATGGACAGCCATTAATAGCCTAGAAATTGGTTGTCCAACACCAACAATCACCCAATCCGTGTATGCTCGTTCATTAAGTAGTTTAAAGTCTCGACGCTTAATTGGCGCTCAATGCTTAAAAGCAAAAGTACAACCTATCGATAAAACAAGCCTATCAGCTGTCATCAATGAGCTTCATGATGCATTATATTGCGCCAAATTATGTGCTTATGCTCAAGGCTTTGATTTAATGAACGCCACATCTGAGCAGCAAAACTGGCAACTGAATTTTGTTGATATAGCCAAAGGTTGGCGCGCTGGTTGTATTATTCGAGCCACCTTCTTGCAAGACATTGCTAACGCTTACCAGCATACACCAGCACTAGACAACTTGTTGTTTGCAGAGTACTTTGCCCATCAATTAGAAAACCGACAATTAAGTTGGCGAAAAACCGTCTCTAATTCAAGTATGCACGGAATTCCAATGCCAGGAGTCAGCTCAGCACTAAGCTATTTTGATTCGATGAGATGCAGAACTTTGCCGGCGAATCTACTACAAGCACAAAGAGATTTTTTTGGATCTCATTCCTATTCTCGAATCGATCAACCTGAATCTGCGAAATACCATGTAGAATGGAGCCATTCGCCGAGGGTTGAAATAAAGCGTTAACTCTTGATATCGTGTGAAAAAACTAACAAATTTTCTCACACGATACCTGACTTATAGGACTAGAAGTAATAGAGAGTAAAATGGCACCTAAAAATAAACGACCAACACTACAAGATATCGCAAATCTTGTTGGCGTAACCAAAATGACGGTCAGCCGCTGCCTACGAGATCCTAATAACGTCTCTGATGTATTGCGTGAAAAAATCAAATTAGCGGTGGAAGAGCTAGGTTACATCCCAAACCGCGCACCTGATATTCTTTCTAATGCAAAGAGTCATTCAATTGGCGTCTTAGTCCCCTCTTTAACAAACCAAGTATTTGCCGAGATCATTCGGGGCATTGAGAGTGTCACTGAACCTGCGGGGTATCAATTGATGCTTGCTCACTATAGCTATAGTGAGCAGCAAGAAGAGAAAAGTATCGAAATGTTGCTCTCATATAATGTTGACGCTTTGATATTATCGGAGAACCACCACAGCGAACGCACTCGAAAAATGCTAAAAACTGCTGGTATCCCAGTTATTGAAATAATGGATACAGTATCAAACTCAATTGAACAATCCATAGGTTTTGATAATCATGCCGCCGCCAAAGCCATGACAACGGCGATGATCGAAAAAGGTCATGATCATATCATTTACTTTGCTGCTCGGTTAGATGTTCGAACTAAATTGAAATTAGCCGGGTATGAAGAAGCGATGCATGAACATGGTTTAACACCGATAAGTCTGCAAACAACCAGTGCTTCTTCTTTCACTTTAGGCGCTGATTTATTACATAAAATGCGTAACGAACATCCGCAAGCGAATGGCATATTTTGTACCAATGATGACTTGGCTGTTGGAGCAATTTATGAATGTCAACGACTTGGAATACGAGTACCTCAAGATATCGGAATCGCTGGTTTTCATGGTCACGATTTATCCAACATTATGGTGCCAAGGCTGGCGACCGTTATTACCCCCCGTGAGAAAATGGGCATAATATCAGCAGAACAAATACTGCTACGTTTAGCAGGGCAATCGATAACGAAACCAATCATAGATTTAGGTTTTAAAATAGCGCTACGAGACAGTGTGTAAAATCATTGCCATTCAACGGCTTTTTATTGCCCTGATGTTATTTGAATGGTAGTATCCGCGCTCGTTTCAATGCTTAATTATTTTATCAAGCTTGAAACAACGCTTAATCACTAGGTCGCTACGTGATTAAACATCTTTTAATTTACTAATTTGAGAGTAAATACTATGAAATTTGAAGCAGTAGTACGTACTGAACTAGGTAAGGGTGCGAGCCGCCGCCTACGTCACGCTGGCCTATTCCCAGCAATCGTTTACGGTGGAGAAGCAGCACCTGTTTCTATCGCTCTAAACCACGATGAAGTTATCAACCAAATGGACAAGCCTGAGTTCTACGAAGGCATCACTCTAGTAGTTGATGGCAAAGAACTTAAAGTTAAACCGCAAGATGTTCAACGTCACGCGTTTAAACCAAAAGTTGAGCACATGGACTTCATTCGCGCTTAAGACTTTCCAGTCTTTGATTCGATGAATCCACCTTTTGCATACCATTGAATTCGAATTTACCACTCGAAACTCAATAAAAATTAGAAAGCCCGATTGCTACCAACTTTCGGGCTTTCGCCTTTTTATAACTCACTAAAAATATCAATATCCTTCCGATTTAAAACAAACTCCCCTGTGGTGGCAAATCCTCGTCATTATCAACTTGTACGACCGGAATAGCATTACGTTGAGCTAAGCGTTTACGATAATATCGTTGCTTACATAATTTGATGATATGTCTTTGCTGAGCAGGAGTGAAATTAAGCCAATTGAAGCGTTCTTCACGTTTTCTCATACATCCTTGACAATATCCCTTTTCATCAACGGTGCAGACACCAACACACGGACTTGGCACTGAAAAAAACTCTAATTGTTCCATGTGCCCTCCTCAATCCCGTTATAACTTGTTATGCCTTTGTTATAAATTAATCACATTGTCAATAAATATATACCCAAGTAACTTCAAGATGCGAGTTTCAGCAAGAATAAAACAAGTTTTAGGGATGATAGCTCTGAATTCTGTATCTTGCAGTCACTTGGTTATCACCATTCAAACTTTTTAAATGACTGACGTCTAATGCTAAGCTAACAATAATTTGCTAATCTATAGAAATATAAATGCTTTAACTGACATTTCTGATGTAAAGCATAGCCTACCTATATGGAGAGAGTCCGATGAAAAAGCTGATCACAGCATTAAGTGTTCCTGTATTACTGGCCGCTTGTTCTTCAACTGATAAAGCTGATGTTGTAACACCCACCGACCTACAGCATCACCACTGGGTATTAACAGAAGTTGATGGTAAGGGTGTACCTGAAACCCATAACGATATTAGGCCTGATCTAGAAATCGGTGAAGCGATGAACTCCCACGGTAATGCGGGCTGTAATGGTTTTAATGGACAAGCTGAAATCAACCCGAAAACTGGCGAGTTCCGTATTGAGAAAATGGCAATGACAATGAAGCTTTGTCCAGGCGAAGCGATGAATATTGAACGTGCCGTCGCAAGTACATTATCAGCATGGAGCAAAATTGATTTAGGGAAAGATACCCTGACTCTTTCTAATGACCAGCATAAGCTGACTTACACTCTGAAAGATTGGGTATATTAATCCCATTTAATCTATACCCAAGTAATTTCAAAATACAAAATTCACTTGGGTATCATATTTATTTAAAATTAGTCGAACTTCATGAAAAGCCGTTGTAGCATGATGTATATGTAGCATGACGAATTGTTGGAATAGGTAGGATGGAGTTCGACTGTGTTTAAATATTGTTTGGGGGTTTTATTATCGTCACTGCCCTTTCTTTCTCAAGCATGCCAAATCACACAATCGACAATTGGTAATGAGTATTTAGTCTCTGAAGACTGTGAACTGCTGCCATACAACTCAACTCACTTAGATAAGATAACGCCTTCCACCCAATATTTTGTTCAATACCTATTTGCTTCTAGCTTCCAGTCTTATCTAAATATAAAAGGCGAAATACAAAGTAAGTTTGATTACCCTATTGCAGAACAGCCCTATAATTATGGTTATCGCATGATGATTGGTCCGGTATCACTTGAAAATGCACAAATCGCTTTATCTGAATTGAACCGCCGTGGATATCGCGATGCACTAGTTAAGTTTTATACCCAATCAAAAGTTTCTGAAATGATCTCTCTTTCTTCGTCAGATCAAAGCAATGATGAAGAACCAGAACAAGCTGAAACCATAGTCATGCCATATATGATGCCGATATTTTCTATCGGTGGCTCAACAGCATTATTGCCTATCTATGATGATAACTACCAAGGCAAAACTACTCGTTATAACAAAACCTATATTGGGAGTTTTACCTTTACGCAAGCTCAAGCGGTATGCCGAGAATCAAATAGTAAAATAGCCAGTGCTCGTAATTACAATTACATGTTATCGAATATGGAATTTATGATGAAGTATGCGGTGAAATCGCAATTTTGGTTAGATCCCAATAGAACCATCACCCGTATTCAAAATCAAATCACCACTCGAGACCACGATCCAAGTGACTATTTTAATGTCATTTGTGTGACCCAATAAAAAACCAGCACGTGGCTGGTTTCTGCTTTAATTAGTTGGATTAAAAGATTAGAAGCGTTTACGTAACGTCTTCGCCGCCTCTACCATATTGTGTAATGACGCTTCTGTTTCCGCCCAGTTACGAGTTTTTAAGCCACAGTCAGGATTAACCCACAAACGCTCTACTGGAATTTTCTTCGCCGCGGTTTCCAGTAATCCAATAATCCATGCTTGGGTCGGAATGTTTGGTGAGTGAATATCATAAACTCCTGGGCCAATTTCATTCGGATAATTAAACGCTTCGAATGCTTTGAGTAATTCCATATTGGAGCGTGACGTTTCAATCGTAATAACATCAGCATCAAGCGCTGCGACTGAATCAATGATCTCGTTAAACTCGCTGTAACACATGTGGGTATGGATCTGAGTTTCAGGCTTGGCACTGGCAGCTGATAGTTTAAACGCGTCCACTGCCCATTCTAAATATGCCTTGTGGTCACGTTTTTTCAGTGGTAAGCCTTCACGAATCGCTGGTTCATCAATTTGAATAATATTAATACCCGCTTTTTGTAAATCATCCACTTCATCACGCAACGCAAACGCGATCTGCTGAGCAATTTGTTTACGAGTGATATCTTCACGCGGAAACGTCCAACATAAAATCGTCACTGGTCCTGTTAACATGCCTTTCATCAGCTTTGAGGTTAGCGATTGAGCATACACCGACCAATCTACCGTCATTGGTTTTTCACGTTCAATATCGGCTACGACAATCGCCGGTTTCACACAACGTGAACCATAACTTTGCACCCAACCAAAACGGGTGACCTGAAAACCTGCTAAGTTTTCCGCAAAATATTCCACCATATCATTACGCTCAGCTTCACCGTGCACAAGAACATCTAAATCGAGAGCTTCTTGGCGCTTAACCGCATCTTGGATATGGCCTTTTAACGCTTTCTCATAGTCTGCAGCACTTAACTTTCCTGTCCGAAATGCACTACGCTGTTGACGAATTTCTGCGGTTTGAGGAAACGATCCAATTGTCGTAGTCGGCAATAATGGTAAGTTAAGTACTTCCGCTTGATGATGCGCCCTTTCTGGATAAGCGGCACTACGTTCGACAAATGCTTGAGTTAATGAATTTAAACGCTGCTGTACCCGAGGTTTATTAACATGATCGGCACTTAAACGAGCTTTAATCGGTTGACTATAACTAGAACAGGCGGCAATCGCATGACCATTACCGTCTAATGCTGCGCCTAATAAGCTTACTTCATTGAGTTTTTGTTTAGCGAAAGCGAACCAACTTTTCACTTCATCTGACAATTCGGTTTCAAGCTCTAAATCCATTGGACTATGTAATAAAGAGCATGAACTCGCAACCCACAAATTATCACCACGCTGCGCTTTTATTGGTTGTAATTTTGTAAGCCAAGATTCAAGATCGGCACGCCACACATTACGTCCATTAATCACGCCAACCGATAACACCCAATCTTGTGGGATTGAGTTATGCACTACTTCAAGTTGCTCTGGAGAAGCCGACAAATCAATATGTAAACCATTAACCGGCAGATCAACAATTTTAACCAAATTATCTTCCACTGAATCAAAGTAGGTCGTCAGTAATAGCTTCACTTCACCTTGTAAGATTTGATATGCCAATTTAAATGCACTAGACCATTTATCTTCTAGTTCTAAGCTTAAAATAGGTTCATCGATTTGTACCCACTCTACGCCAAGCGATTTCAATTTCGCCAGAATCGCTTGATAGACAGGCAGAATCCGAGCCAATAAAGATAGACGGTCAAAGCCATTTTCGACTTCTTCTTCATTGACTTCTTTGCCTAAATACAAGTAGCTAAGTGGGCCCAATAAAACCGGCTTCACATTGTGCCCGGCTTGAATTGCCTGATTCACTTCATCAAACAATTGCGGCCAACTCACTTGAAAACTGTCGTCTTGGCTAAACTCCGGCACAATGTAGTGGTAGTTAGTATTAAACCATTTGGTCATATCAGATGCCGCGGCACCGGCACTTTCTTCATGAGCAGATCCACAACCACAATTTGAAGCTTCACTATTTGCCGATTGACCACGTGCCACTTTAAATAAGGTATCTAGGTCTGGAAAGCCACCATTTGAATGCCTTGCGGGTACATGCCCTAGCAGTAAGCTCGTTGTGAGTACATGATCATACCAAGCAAAATCGCCAGCCGTTACATAACTTAAACCACTCGCCGTTTGATCATTCCAATGGCGTTGACGCAGTTCACTACCTACGGCTTTTAATGCATTTTGATCGATTTCGCCTTTCCAATACTGTTCTTGAGCAAATTTCAGCTCACGTTTTTCACCAATACGTGGGTAACCCAGAATATGTGTGATGGTTTTATTTTGTGCCGTCATATTGTCCCTACCTTATAATTTTTCAAGCGCGTTATTCGAATCGTTGTAGTGATGCATTACCACTACATTTATCTGTCTAGATGGCTAAATAATCGAGCTTTGTAGCAACATGAGCAATGTCTATTCATTCACAATGATTATGAATTTATTTCAATGCACAACAACAAATAGCCATCTAGACGTTTACAATTACAAAATAAAGGAGTAATTTTATTAAAAATTCTAAAGGAAAGTTTTTCATCATGAGGATGAGTAATGATAGAAATAAAGCATTTACGGACATTGTCAGTCTTACGCGATACAGGCTCATTAACCGCTACCGCGACTGCACTGCATCTCACCCAATCCGCCCTTTCTCATCAATTGAAAGATCTTGAATCTCGCATTGGCGGTAAATTATTTCTGCGTAAAACCCGCCCAATCAAGTTCACTTCTGAAGGTGCAATCCTTTTAAAAGTGGCCGATGAAGTGCTGCCAAAAATTGCCCGAGCGGAAAATGATATCGCGAGCTTAAAAGAAGATGTGAATGGCCGTTTGCACATGGCAATCGAATGTCACTCCTGCTTTCAATGGCTGATGCCAGCATTAAAGGAATATCAAATTGCATGGCCAAGTGTCACGCTCGACTTTTCATCAGGCTTTGGCTTTGAACCTTTACCGGCATTGGTGGCTGGTGAATTGGATTTAGTGATCACCTCCGATATTCAACCGCGTTCAGAAGTGCATTATGAACCGTTATTTGATTTTGAAATGCGTTTAATTACTGCCACCAATCACCCACTGGCCGATAAAGAATTCATCGAACCCGACGATCTCGCGGCATTAACCATGCTTTCCTACCCAGTACAAAAGCAGCGCTTGGATGTAGTGAAACATTTCTTACAACCCGCCGGCGTTGAACCTGCAAAATGGAAACAAGCAGACAATACTTTAATGTTGGTACAAATGGTGTCGGCAGGATTAGGTGTTGCAGCATTACCAAACTGGGCAATCAGTGAATTCTCACGACAGGGATTAATCACCAGTAAACCTCTAGGAAAAGGCTTATGGCGGCGTTTATTTGCCGCGACTAGGCACGCAGAAAAAGATAAACGATACTTGCAGGCGTTTTTTAGTACTGCGAAGCAGCAGTGTCAGAGTCATTTGGATGGGATAAAGATGGTGTAAGCGTAGCTCGGTGCTCAGGGGCTTTGCTTCTCGTGGCTCGAGGGGATTCTTTTTCAAGTCACGAGCAACGAGACTCCGAGTACCGTAAGTTGATTCATCAAAAAGATAAGTGATTTAGCGAGGCTCGTTGCTAGAGCGCTTTGCTTCTCGTAACTCGAGGTAGTTCTTTTTCGAGTCACGAGCAACGAGATTCCGAGCTACGTAAATTTATTCATCAAAAAGATAAGTGATTTAGCGGGGCTCGTTGCTAGAGCGCATCACTTCTCATAACTCGAGGCTCTTCTTTTTCGAGCCACTAGCAACGAATTTCCGAAACTCGAAAACTCACCTCGCCTTAAACTGATTCGTCAGTGGATCGTATTGATAGCCAAGCACATCAAGCTTACCGACCAAGTCTTCTACATCCATTTCATACATGGTGACTAGCTCTTCAAAACTGTCGCATTCTAATCTTAGTTTTTCGTTCACAATACCAAGTAGAATAATGCTATCCCAACGTTTTACATTGCTTAAATCCATCTGATTGCTCCTTTAGAAAAGTCACAATCTAAGAATAGTTGTTGTTTGAGATAAATTCTGTGATGAAGCAAAAATAATCGTTTTCGAATAAATCAAGTTATTTAAAACAATAATCCAGCAAAACCTACCATCGCGGCTAGACTCATTACTAAACCAAGCGCAGGTTGTACTTTAGTAATGGTTTTCTGAGTAAAGATATGCCAGCTTGAAGCGACAATTCCCAATAAGATCAAACCAAAGCAGCCGACTAAAGACCAAATGGTATTGTGCAAGTAATTCAAACTATATTGCTGGGTTTGCCATAATACCGCTAAGCAAATCAGCATCGCGCCGACGATACCTGCAACAGGCAATAAACGGTGGAATGCTTGCAAACGTGTACGAGCAAAAGTTAGTAGTACATGGCTTAAACCTGCACCTAGGAACAACATGGCAAACAGCATGAACAAACCTTGCGGGCGGTCTGAACCTAGAATGAAAAACACGTTATAAGCCAGCGCAAACCCATTGGCGACTTTAAGTAGCCAAAGTGGGCCTGAATCGCGAGTTTTGCTGACTTTTACTTGAGAAAAGAAAGCCAGAATTAAAATACCAACCGATGCTAGTGGCCAAAATAATGGGCTAATTGCCAACCATGCTACCCCAATAACAGGGAATTGCTTATGAATGCGTCCGCGCTGACCCGGGCAAATTTCCCCTTTAAGCAACACCATTAACAACACACATTGAGCGCCAAATAACATCGGCGGAATAACATTTAATAAATACGAATACATTAGGCTGGATCCTAGGGGCTGTTGATCTAAATAGTTAACTCGCTGCGGACTCTACCAAAACTCATCACAAAAATCTTGGTGAATCCGCAATTTTCGATAATGCCTTAACCCCTATATAAATAAGGGCATAGAATGAAAATAGTTTACTTTTATCCTAGTCGATCTTGGTCTTAATCTGTATACTTTGGCATCCCAAATTAGAGGTCATTTTATGTACAGCGACATTCAACAATCCACCAAGCCAACACCTATCGACCAGTATCCAAAGTATTGGGCGGAATGTTTTGGTCCTGCGCCTTTCCTACCGACCAGTCGAAAAGAAATGGATGCACTTGGTTGGGATAGCTGTGACATTATCATTGTAACGGGCGATGCTTATGTTGATCACCCAAGTTTTGGGATGGCGATCATCGGTCGATTACTGGAAGCACAAGGCTTTCGTGTTGGCATTATCGCACAGCCAAAATGGGATAATAAAAACGACTTCATGGCGTTAGGGAAACCGAATCTATTTTTCGGGATTACCGCTGGCAACATGGATTCAATGATCAACCGTTATACCTCTGATAGAAAACTTCGTCACGATGACGCCTACACGCCAAATAACGAAGGGGGCAAACGCCCTGATCGTGCTACTTTGGTGTACTCACAACGTTGTCGTGAAGCTTACAAAGAAACCCCTATTGTTCTAGGTGGCATTGAAGCAAGCTTGCGCCGTATTGCCCACTACGATTACTGGTCAGATAAAGTTCGCCGCTCAATATTATTTGATGCCAAAGCAGATATTCTTCTATTTGGTAACGCCGAACGTGCCTTGGTTGAAGTGGCCCATCGCCTTGCCAACCAAGAATCAATCAGCGAAATGACTCACATCCGTGGCACCGCAGTGAACTTACCTGCGGTTCCAGAAAGCTACACGGTCATTGATTCTTCACGTATCGAAAAACCAAGCAAAGCCGTCTTCGTACCAATTAACCCGTATGAAGTAGAAAGCAACTGCGATACTCAATCTAAAGATCAGCAAGCGGAAGATGCTCAAAAAGCGCAGGCACAACCGATTGAAATTCAGCCGCAACAGATAAAGTTAGATCGCAAACCGCGTCATGACTCAAAAAGCACCGCGGTTCGCTTACCACCGTTTGAAAAATTAAATAACGACCGAATTCTATATGCGCACGCTAGTCGTATTATGCATTTGGAAACGAACCCATATTCAGGCCGCGCTTTGATTCAAAAGCATGGTGACCGTGAATTATGGGTCAACCAGGCCCCTATCCCGCTTTCAACAGAAGAAATGGATTTTGTGTTTGGTCTACCGTATGCACGCCGCCCACATCCAATGTATGGCAAGGCAAAAATTCCAGCCTACGATATGATTAAAACCTCGGTAAATATCATGCGTGGTTGCTTTGGCGGTTGTTCATTCTGTTCTATCACAGAGCACGAAGGTCGTATTATTCAAAACCGCTCGCAAGAGTCTATTTTGAATGAGATGGAAGACATTCGCGACAAAGTACCGGGCTTTACTGGCACAATTTCAGATCTTGGTGGCCCAACGGCGAACATGTACCGTTTAGGTTGTTCCGATCCAAAAGCGGAAGCTAACTGTCGTCGCCCATCTTGTGTATTCCCGGGTATCTGTAACAAGCTGAATACCGATCATCAACACACCATTGATTTGTATCGCGCTGCACGTAAAGTGCCGGGGATTAAGAAAGTGATGATCGCATCTGGCGTTCGTTATGACTTAGCAATTGAATCACCAGAATACGTGAAAGAGCTGGTTACTCATCACGTTGGTGGTTACTTAAAAATAGCACCAGAACATACTGAAAATGGCCCGTTAAATAAAATGATGAAGCCGGGGATGGGTACTTATGACACCTTCAAGCAAATGTTTGAAAAATACAGTGCAGAAGCGGGTAAAAAACAATATCTGATCCCTTACTTTATCTCGGCTCACCCGGGTACTGAAGATGAAGATATGTTGAACTTGGCACTATGGCTCAAGAGCAACAACTTTGAATGTGATCAGGTACAGAACTTCTACCCATCGCCAATGTGTAATGCAACTTCAATGTATTACTCAGAAACCAATCCATTGAAGCGCGTTAAATACAAACAACGTGAAGATGTGCCGGTTGCTAAAGGTGAACGTCAGCGTCGCTTACATAAAGGCTTATTGCGTTATCACGATCCAGCTAACTGGCCGATGATCCGTGAAGCGTTAATTAACATGGGTAAAAAGCATTTAATTGGTGATAAGCCAAGCTGCTTGGTACCGGCTGAAGATGCCGCCGATACTTTAACGCCAGCGCAACGTCGTAAATCAGGTCGTCATGGCGCTAACCGTTTTGTGACGAAACACACTGGAGCTAAAGGTCAGCCAGGTTTAGGTGGTGAACGTCCACAAGGTAACGGTAAATCGACTGGTAATAACAAAAAACCAACAGGTGCTAACCGTAAACCTGCGGGACAAAACAAACCAAATCAAGGCAAATACACTGGGTTTAAGGGGAAGCCAAAAGGTAAACCTGCGGGTAGTCGCGCAAGATAATACTAGAAACGTAACTCGTATTTCGAGCACTTCGCTTCTCGTTACTTGAAAAAGCAAAGCGTCGTTCGAGCACGAAAAACTAAAATTTTGTCATCCCGGAAACGAGGGACGAGTTATCCGGGATCTATATGCAACGCGCTGTAAATAGATTCCTGCTCTCGCTAAGGCTCGGCTGGAATGACGAAATTATATGGCCTTTCTCTCGCTGTACGGGATGACGGAATCAAGATGAAGCTAACCAACACCCCCATCACCCAGCACACCTTCAACGGTCATCCTTTTTATCTAAAACGGGATGACCTACTTCATCCAGAATTTTCAGGTAATAAAGCCCGTAAATTTATGGCGTTGCTGGAAGATGACTACCCTAACGTCACCACACTTATTGGTTATGGCTCTCCTCAAGCAAATTCGTTATACAGCTTAGCTGCACTGTCTAAACTCAAAGGTTGGCAATTAGAGTTTTATGTTGACCATATTCCTCGCTGGTTAAAACAAAATCCGGTGGGTAATTATCAAGCTTCATTAGCATTAGGCGCAAAGCTCATCGAAGTAAGTGCCCTTCCTTCCGATCTTCATCCTAGTGATTACATTAAGCAAATTCGTCAGCCAGACGAACAATGTTTATTTGTTGAAGAAGGCGGTAGAAGCCCGATTGCTGAACGCGGCATTAAACAATTAGCACAAGAAATTATTGATTGGAAACGCTCGCAAAACATTAGCGTCTTAACTGTTGCGCTACCATCTGGCACCGGAACCACTGCACTGTATTTAACCAAGCATCTCACGAAACATAATATTGATGTGATCACCTGTGCCTGTGTTGGCGGCCAAGAGTACTTAACCCAACAATTTGATAGTTTAAATGAGCCTTTGCACCCTAAGGTTCTCACGACAGATGGAAAAGCTAAGCACCAATTTGGTAAGTTATATGCGCAAGACTACCAAATCTGGCAACAATTAAAGCAACAAACCCAAGTTGAATTTGACTTACTCTACGACCCATACATGTGGCAATGTTTGCAGTACTGGCGAGAAGAAAACCCCAACAAAGCACTATTGTATATTCATCAAGGTGGCTTGCTGGGTAATGTTAGTATGGTAAAGCGTTATCAACAGAAGTTTATCTAGGCCGGTCTTTTTTAAGCTAAAACTACCAATATCCAAGTAATAAAAAACCCATGGCTTCCTCCTTTCAGATTCCATCATAGGTTTTAAAGGTATATATCCAATTAACTTTGAGATGTAAGTTAAATTACCCCTAATTCTCGTAAACGTTCCATCAAGTAACTATGCGCGGTATAACGCTCAGATAAAACCACATCAGGTTTTGCATGTAAGAACAATGGCAGTGAAATACGTGACTTTTCTTGACGTTCACCTGTTGGATTAATCACTCGGTGGGTGGTCGATGGGAAATAGCCACCCGATGCTTCTTGCAGCATATCACCAATATTAATAATTAGATTCCCAAAGTCACAAGGCACATCTAGCCATTCACCTTCTAACGTTTTCACTTGTAGTCCAGGCTCGTTAGCTGCCGGAAGAATGGTTAATAAGTTAATGTCTTCATGAGCTGCCGCACGAATAGCACCAGGCTCTTCATTACCCGTCATTGGTGGGTAATGAAGAATACGCAATAATGTCTTATCGCTATCTTTGATCATCTCAGACAAAGCAATAGAGAACTTCTCTTGTACTTCTTGTGGCGCATACTGCTCTACCCAGCTTAGTAATTCTTGTGCGAACGAATCTGCACGTTGATAGTAATCTAAAATCTGGGCTTTCAGTTGCTCAGGTATTTGCCCCCAAGGATATACATGAAAGTATTCTTTAATATCTTTAACACTATGGCCTTTTGCCGTCTCAGAAACAGACGGAGGAAAATAACCATCTTGAGTATCAGCATTAAAATGAAAATCATGTTTTTGCTCTGATAAGAAAAACTGTTGCCAATTTTCATAAATAGACTCAACCAGCTCTTTAGAAATTGGGTGATTTTTTAATACACCAAAGCCTGTCTCTCGTAGAGATTTAACAAATAACTCAGCAGCATTATCCGCTAGATAATCGATTGTTTCTAATTTCATTACAATTGTATTCTATCAATAAGAAAAGATGGCCGAATTCTAAGCAGCGACTCACATAAAAGCAATCGATTGGTAACAAAAGGTATAAATATCCCATTCCCATAACGTGATATTCACTGCACATTAGCAACACTGAAGCAGTTATTGCGGTCAACAAACCACCTCAGAAAATAGCAAGTACGACGCTTAATTGATTCAGAAAAAGCTAGATTGGCATTTTTATTACGACCTTAACTTATCGCCATAAATACCAATTTAGAACCGAGAAAATAGGAATCTACGTCAACCTATTTACTGGCTAAACCTCTTCGTTCAAAAGTCGTCGACATTGATTGCTTAGCAACTCAATTTATGGTCAATTCCAGTATTTATGAACGTTCAAAGCCAGGCCCTAGTGATTTATCAATTGAATATAAACCTGATAAAAAATTCCGCTATTAAAATTCTTTTATCAAAACTCATTGGGCACGCGAACCCAGCCTTCCATTAATATCCGTGCACTGCGGCTCATGCTGGCTTTTTCTATCTTCCAATCTCGCGCACCATTTTCAAGCAATGTATAGCTAGCTTTAGCGCCAATTTTTAAGCTGCCAGATGGATGACCAAACACCACTGATTCACGCTCGCCACCACCCGCGGCAAGATTCACGATAGTACCCGGCACACTGGCTGCGGAGCCAATTGCCACTGCGGCAGTGCCCATCATAGCGTGATGCAATTTCCCCATTGATAACGCGCGGACTAATACATCAATATCACTGGCATTCACCGGCTGACCGCTAGAAGTCACATAGCTTTTGGGCGAGCTAACAAAAGCAATTTTAGGGGTATGTTGCCGCTGCTTGGCTTGATCAACATGTTCAATTAGGCCCATTTTAACTGCGCCGTGAGCACGGATAGTTTCAAACATCGCCAACGCTTTTTCATCATTATTGATGTCATCTTGCAATTCAGTGCCTTGATAGCCAAGTACCTGCGCATCAATAAACATGGTAGGAATGCCAGAATTAATAAAGGTCGTATGAAAACAACCCACTCCTGGCACTTCAAGCTCATCGATCACATTGCCAGTAGGGAACATGGATCCTTCACCGTCAGCCGGATCAATAAAATCGACTTGAATTTCCGCCGCAGGAAAAGTTACACCATCGAGTTCAAACTCCCCAAGTTCTTGCACCTGTCCATACTGAATCGGTACGTGAGTGACTATGGTTTTATTAATGTTCACTTGGCGAATTCGAACTGGTAGCACCCCTTGCTCTGGGATATTACTTTCATCAATTAACCCCATATGCAGCGCCATAGCACCAACACCGGAGGACAAATTGCCGCAGTTACCACTCCAATCAACAAAAGGACTATCGATAGACACTTGGCCGAACAGGTAATCGACATCGTGATCTGGGCTATCACTTTTGGATAAAATCACTACTTTGCTGGTACTTGAGGTTGCGCCGCCCATGCCATCAATTTGTTTACCATACGGATCTGGGCTACCAATCACCCGCAGTAAAAATCGGTCGCGACTTTCCCCAGCTTGTTGAACGCCTTCTGGGAGATCCGCCAAGTTGAAAAATACACCTTTACTGGTTCCGGCCCGCATGTAGGTGGCAGGAACTTTTATTTGTCGCGCACCAGACGCTTGTGACAGTGTCACTGATTGATTCATATTTAAAGTCCTCTATATTCTGCATCGACACCAGTTAGTGCGCTAAAAACTCTTGCGCGAAACGTTGTAATACACCACCTGCTTGATACACCGACACTTCATCCGCGGTATCTAAACGGCAAGTCACCTCAACTTCGACTATTCCGCCTTTTTGATCACCATTTACCCGAGTAATCACTAAAACCAAATCGCAACCTGGGGTAATTTCCCCTTTCACGTCATACAACTCGGTGCCATCCAGTGCCAAAGTATGTCGATTCATACCCAGCTTAAATTGCAGCGGTAGTACGCCCATCCCAACAAGGTTAGTACGGTGAATACGTTCAAAGCCCTCGGCTACAATCGCTTCAACACCGGCTAACCGCACGCCTTTGGCTGCCCAATCGCGCGATGAACCTTGGCCATAATCAGCACCCGCGACAATAATCAAAGGCTGCTTGCGCTGCATATAGGTTTCAATTGCCTCCCACATGCGAGTGACTTTACCTTCCGGCTCCACTCTCGCTAAAGAGCCTTGCTTGATTTCACCATTTTCCAGCACCATTTCATTAAACAGTTTCGGGTTAGCAAACGTCGCACGTTGAGCCGTTAAGTGATCGCCTCGGTGAGTCGCATAAGAGTTAAAATCTTGTTCTGGAAGTCCCATTTGGGCTAAGTATTCCCCTGCTGCGCTGGATGCTAAAATCGCATTGGATGGGGATAGATGATCAGTAGTAATGTTATCGCCGAGAATCGCCAGCGGCCTCATGCCTTTTAAAGTACATTCTCTGGCTAACGCGCCTTCCCAATACGGCGGGCGGCGAATATAAGTACTCATTTCACGCCAGTCATACAGCGGCTTGGTTTGATAAATGCCAGTATCTTTTTCAAACATCTTCACATAAATTTGCTGAAATTGTTCTGGCTTCACATGCTGATTGACTACCTGATCGATTTCTTCATCTGTTGGCCATAAGTCATTAAGGTAGATAGGGTTTCCTTGCCCATCATGCCCCAACGCATCTCGCTCAATATCAAAACGAATAGTCCCTGCAAGCGCATAAGCGACGACCAATGGTGGAGAAGCTAAGAACGCCTGTTTGGCGTAAGGGTGAATACGTCCATCAAAATTACGATTACCCGATAACACCGCGGTGGTATAGACATCACGTTCAATAATTTCTTGCTGAATAGTCGGATCAAGCGCGCCACTCATACCGTTACAAGTGGTGCAAGCATAGCCGACAATGCCAAAACCTAGTTGCTCCAAGTCCGATAGTAACCCTGCCTCCTCAAGATATAACTTGGCAACTTTAGAACCCGGAGCAAAAGAGGTTTTCACCCAAGGCTGGCGCACTAAACCGAGTTGATTGGCTTTTTTAGCCACCAGCCCTGCCGCGACGACATTGCGAGGATTACTAGTATTGGTGCATGAGGTAATGGCGGCAATGATCACTGCGCCATCTGGCAATTCACCTTCTTTCTTTTGCCACGCTCTGGCTATGCCACGTTCTGTTAATTGATTAGTCGGTAAACGACGATGTGGATTAGACGGCCCAGCCATATTGCGTTGCACACTAGAGAGATCGAATTCCAGTACTCGCTCATATTCAGCCTCAGTTAAATCATCGGCCCATAAACCCGTTTTTTTGGCGTACTGTTCGACCAAAGCAACTTGCTGTTCATCACGTCCAGTCAGTTTTAAGTATTGAATGGTTTGTTCATCGATATAAAACATGCCCGCGGACGCGCCGTATTCAGGAGTCATATTAGAAATGGTCGCGCGATCGCCAATGGTTAAATCACGCGCTCCTTCGCCGAAGAACTCTAGGTAGGCAGACACCACTTTTTGATTGCGCAGAAACTCGGTTATTGCCAGCACAATATCGGTCGCGGTAATACCCGGTTGACGCTTACCGGCCAGCTTTACGCCGACAATATCTGGCAAGCGCATCATCGACGGACGTCCAAGCATCACGGTTTCCGCTTCTAGCCCTCCGACACCAATCGCAATCACGCCTAATGCATCCACATGCGGCGTATGACTATCGGTTCCCACACAAGTATCAGGAAAGGCAACCCCCTGTTTAGCTTGAATAACCGGAGACATTTTCTCTAGGTTAATTTGATGCATAATCCCGTTACCGGCCGGGATCACGCTGACATTTTCAAACGCTGTTTTACACCACTCGATAAAATGAAAGCGGTCTTCATTACGTCTATCTTCTATCGCGCGATTTTTATCAAACGCATCCCCTTCAAAGCCGGCATGTTCTACCGCCAATGAGTGATCGACAATCAACTGGATTTCAACGACCGGATTCACTTTGGCCGGATCACCACCTTGTTCAGCAATTGCATCACGCAAGCCAGCTAAATCCACTAATGCTGTCTGACCTAAAATATCATGACACACGACTCGCGCCGGATACCAAGGAAAATCCAAATCTCGTTTACGCTCTATAAGCTGACGCAATGACGCTTGTATATGTTCAGGCTCACAACGGCGCACTAAATTTTCTGCCAACACGCGTGAAGTATAAGGCAAACTTTGATAAGCCTCAGCTTGGATGTCCTCTACCGCCGCGCGCGCATCGAAATACTCCAGCCCAGTGTCGGGTAATACTTTTCGATATTGATTATTCATCATGTTCTCCAAACCTTGATATTGCAGACTTTGATTATGCTCGTTGCGAAATAGGCAACCACTCTCGATGCTCTGGCCCTTCATAATCAGCACTAGGACGGATAATTCGATTATTAGCTCGCTGCTCAAACACATGTGCCGCCCAGCCAGTGAGTCGACTCATGACAAATATTGGCGTGAATAACTTGGTGGGAATATCCATGAAATGATAAGCCGAAGCATGGAAGAAATCGGCATTACAAAACAAATCTTTTTCACGCTTCATTACCGCTTCGACACGCTCTGAAACCGCATAAAGATTCGTGTCTCCTACCGCTTCAGAAAGCTTTTTCGACCACTGTTTAATCAGTGCATTACGAGGATCGCTTTCCCGATAAATCGCATGCCCAAAGCCCATGATCTTGTCATTGTTGGCTAGCATTTTCAGAATATTAGCTTCCGCTTCATCTGGCGTTTTCCAATCTTGAATCATCTCCATCGCTGCTTCATTGGCACCGCCATGCAACGGCCCACGCAGACTACCAATCGCCGCAGTAATACAAGAATGAATATCAGACAAGGTTGAAGCACAAACTCGCGCGGTAAAAGTTGAAGCATTAAGTTCATGCTCCGCATATAAAATCAGCGAGCAATGCATGACTTGTTTATGCAGTTCACTGGGAGCTTTATCGGTGAGGAGTTTGAGAAAATAACCGCCGATGGAATCTTCACTTTGCTCGAAAGTATCGACTCGCACGCCATCATGACTAAAGCGATACCAGTAACAAATAATTGCAGGAAACAGTGCTAACATACGTTCTGTCGCCGCTTGCTGTTGGGTAAAATCCGTTTCTTGTTCTAGATTGCCAAGCACAGAACAACCTGTACGCATTACATCCATTGGATGAGCATCCGCCGGAATCAGTTCTAATGCTTGTTTAAGCGCATCTGGCAGCCCACGTAGACCAATTAAACGGGTTTTATAAGCATCGAGTTCTGTTTGATTAGGCAAATACCCGATTAGTAATAGGTGCGCTACTTCTTCAAATTGGGCGTGATTAACTAAGTCGGTAATATCATAACCGCGGTAAGTTAATCCAGTGCCTGATTTACCGACAGTACACAACGAAGTCGTGCCTGCACTTTGTCCACGTAAACCGGCTCCAGATAAAGTTTTGTTTGTCATTTAGAACTCCTTTTCGATATCACTGCGTTTGCTCTGTTGGCATCGTGCTTATTGCACTTAGTGGGCAGCGATATGGTTTTCACGTTATTGGTTTATCGAATATCGGGCGCTTCGCTTCTCGTTTCTCGTAGCTCGAAAAAAGCACCGTCATTTCTGTCACATTCTTTTAAGTCGTCATTCCTGAGGAGCCTAAGCGAGAGCAGGAATCTAATCACCACACCTTATATACCTAGATCCTCGCTGTCGCCTAGGCTCCTCAAGGATGACGGTTTTGTTAATTAGTGCTCTTCCAGCTCAGCTCTTACACGTAGCGAAGCGTTCACGTTACACGCAACTCGAAACAATCTTTCTTATTCTTCCGAAAACAGCCTATCCAACTTATCCTCATAATCATGATATTTAAGATGCTGATACAACTCCGCCCTAGTCTGCATTTGGTCAAGCAACGCTTCCTGATTCCCCTCAACCAATAAATGCTTATAGACATTTTCTGCCGCGCGGTTCATTGCTCGAAATACGCTCAATGGGTAAAGCACCATATCCACGTTGGCTTTGGCTAATTGCTCACCGCTAAATAATGGCGTTTGGCCGAACTCGGTAATGTTGGCTAGAATCGGCACATGACGCCCAACCGCCGACTGCAACGCCTCAGAAAACTGGACATATTGCTCTAGCTGGTTCATCGCTTCCGGGAAGATCATATCCGCCCCCGCTTCGACACAAGCAATCGCACGTTCAATGGCTTTATCAATGCCTTCAATCGCTAGCGCATCGGTACGAGCCATCACCACAAAGCTTTCATCGCTGCGAGCATCTACCGCGGCTTTTACTCGGTCGACCATTTCTTGTTGGCTCACAATCGCTTTATTAGGACGATGACCACAACGCTTCTGCGCCACTTGGTCTTCCATGTGAACCGCTGCTACACCAGCCTTTTCCATTGTCTTAATGGTGCGCGCAATATTAAACGCCCCACCAAATCCGGTATCGATATCCACTAGCAAAGGCAGATCACACGCATTGGTAATCCGCTCAACATCCACCAGCACATCATTCAGGGTAGTCATGCCTAAATCCGGCAAACCATAAGACGCATTGGCAATACCGCCGCCAGAAAGGTAGATCGCCTGATGACCAATATTCTTTGCCATCATGGCGCAATAAGGGTTTATGGTACCGACAATTTGTAGCGGATCATTTTGCTCTACCGCGAGCCGAAACTTTTGTCCTTGACTCAATTGTTGCCTCTGACTTAATGTCGCCATGGTCGTTCTCCTTAACTTGAATATAATTCTCTAACCGATTTGTTGCTCGATTAACTTACGACTACCTGAAATGTGTCGACGCATCAGCATTTCCGCTAATTCCTCATCACGATTCTTAATCGCCTGAAAAATAAATAGATGTTCATTGAGCGCATCAACCGGACGGGAATGCGAACGTGGGGATTGATAACGATACATGCGTAATAAGTGATACAACTCATCACACAGCAAGGTAATCAATTGAGTATTACGGCTGGCTTTAATAATGCAGTAGTGGAAATCAAAATCACCGTGTTGATGAAAATAAGACTGACCATCCGATTGATTGATATGCTCTGAATGTGTCGACAATACCTGTTCTAACGCATCGATTTCATCATCGGTCATACAACGTGCCGCCAAGCGAGCCGCCATGCCTTCCAATGCTTCACGCACCGCATATAAATCGATAAGCTTTTGCTGCGAGAACGTCGTCACCCTCGCCCCAACATGTGGGATTCTCTCAATTAACCCCAAAGCTTCTACCCGCATAATCGCTTCACGCAACGGCCCACGGCTGACCGAAAAACGCTTAGCCAGCTCAGGCTCAGAGATCTTACTCCCCGGTTCAAGCTCACCATTCACAATCGCTTCAATTAAATACTCGGTCAAACTTTCTGATTTGGTATGCTCTTTAACATCAGAAATATTGCTTATCACGCTGTCTGCCACACTCGCCATTCACACTCACTCCGACACCTAAGTGTCAACAATATACATTTAATGGTGATAAATTAAGCGATACCGGAGGCGCATGTCAAAGAGATTGTCGACAACTTGCGTTTTTTGATAGAAAAGAAAGTAAGAATGTGAGCGTGGTGGCAAAAGTGCTAGTAGGAAAAGTAGAGATGGAAAAAATGATAGGGAAACTAACAATAAAAGGATCAACACAAAATATAAGCTAGAGTTTTCAACTATTCATATTTCGCAGGCTTTTCAGCCACTAGTCCCAACGGCTGGCTATATTGCAATGGCTGGCTTACCGCTAATTCAAAGCTATCTTTTGCTAACCAAAGCTTTGCGCCATTACTGTTTGCGACTTGGTAGGCCCAATTACTTACCGCGCGAGACTTATCAGCATCACAATGAAAGTAGGCGCTCAACTCAGATTCAATCGTCGTTTTAAACTGGACGAGGTTTTGATCTTCCCAATTCTCTCTATGCTTCTGCCCTGCTAAAAAATCACGTTTACTGTTATTGCAAGCGCGATGAGCAGCGACAAAATTATGCCCTAGGTCATTGGCATAACGAGCAAAAGGAATAAAGTGATCAACTTCTGTATTTCCATTTAACGGATTTTGGCAGTAAAAACACAGACCATGTTGTAATTCTTCGAGTATCGGCTTTGCTTTGCCTAGTGCATTGCGGTCTAAACCAAATAAAAAATCATGCAACTGGCTTTGTGGGCCAATCAAACTTTGATTATGTTTAATACTTTGAATTTTTTGTAGCCATGAGTTTTTGGCTAAATAGACAACCAAATCGTAAAAACGTCGAAAACAGGAAGCAATGCCCGGCTTTAACGTAATGTACGATTGGCCTTTAATATGGGGATAAAGAAAGCACTCTTCTTGTTTAGCGAGAATTTGTAGACGCCAAAGAGGCCCATCTTTTAAGGTGTTCATGGCAGCTTTAAAAACGCTTGGCCATTGCGAACTTTGTTTTAACGCTCGTAAACTGCGGATGTTATTTTGTTGGCATTCATAAAGCACTGAAATGACTTTAGATTGCCCTCCACTATTTTGTTTAAGTAGCGCCATTTCACCTGTGTGTTCAGATGAAAATGGTACGGCATGATGCCAATACAACACGATAAGCTTTTCGGCGAGCAAATCGAGTGGAACATTCAATTCACTATTTTCATATACCAGCGGCTGCTCAACACACACATCAGCTAACGCATGCAATAACGCAAACTTATAAGTCGCAGAAAAGTCACCTTCTGTAAGCAAACGTTGAATATAGGCGATGAAATCTAGTTGCTGCTGTTGGTGATGAATTGCCGTCATAATAATTCTACTTTAGCTTACTTAAAATAACCGTTTCCCAAATCACTGAGTTCCGTTGCAATACATCATCAGAACCGGATTGTTGGCATATCACCAAACCTACTTGATTAGCTAATTTTTCAATTTCTTTAATCGACACATCGTAGCCTTCTCGCCCATCATCAAAGTCACCATGACGCAGTGTAATCACGATCTTACCTTGAGCGTTTAATTGTTCAGCTAAAGCCTTTAATGAAGCCGGACGTAGTTCAACCGGAATATGCATCCAAACCGCAGATAATAAAATCAAATCAAATTGACGAGACAATGCCTCAACACCGACTAAATCTGGTAGGTAGTCTCCAAACCATTGAATCGAATCTGGTGAGTTTTGTTTTCCTAGCTGACGTAGATTATCGCAAGGCTCTACTGCCACGACGGAACAACCTTGACTCACAAACCAACGTGAGTCACGCCCAGAACCAGCACCAATATCTAAAACGTTATAGCCAGATTGAGGCCAATACTCTTGCCAAGACTTATGAACCGATTCAAAGGTAACGGAGTCATATTGCTCAACAAATTGAGCTGCGTTTTCGTTATAAACAGCAATCGTTTGGGACATAAGAAAACCAGAGGTAAGTCATTTGTTTATAATGATATATGACTCAATTGGATATGGCGATGGGAGATAAAGAAAATATAGAGGTCTACATAGTAAAAAAGCCCCAGCATTTCTGCTAGGGCTCTAAATGTGGCGGTGAGTGAGGTCTTCGACTTAAGATTTTAAGTGGTTGTTATTACTTGATAAGTTAATAATGGTAATAGGCTCCTATTACCTAACGTATTACTTAATAAATATGTTCATTCTAACAATCACCTTTAGCATAACATTAAAACTCTAAACCTTTCCTAGGAGATGACATTTCTACTATGAGACGCTAAAATCAAAAGAACTATTTAACTAATCATCAATTATACAACAGGAGGATTTATGAGCTATGAAACGAAATTTAACATCATTGTCCCAATCGTAATGGTTGCAAGTTTTTTAACCGGTTATTTTATTGTCTAACAAGACCGATAAGCTTACAGAACGTTATCTACCAGATCACAGTATAGATCGCCTTTACTTATGAAAGGCGTTTAAAATTCACCAGCACCAGTTTAACCTATTTTCTACAATTTATGGCACTACAAGAGTAAGTTCAACGTATAGCTTTAAAGTGTTTTTTGGACAAAACTGAGTCAACGACTTTTCTAAATTAGCAAAAGATAGATTAATTCAAGTATGGCAAACTCCTATCGGTAAAAGGTAAGACCTGCCCCTAATGAATTCACTAAGCTAAAGATTTAGAGCAGATGAGTCATAATCTCAAGAAGCACAAAGCCTGTGCTGTTTTATTTTATTATGCTCAATTAGTTGTATTACCCGATATGAATAAGCTACATAATCTCTGGCAAAGGTGGTTTTTCTTTACCTATACGAGCCTTGAAGTTATTAATATCCGTTTCGAAGTTTTTGTCTTCTGTTTTTAGAGCAAATTCTAACATACCATCTGTAAATCTAGTTAGGTTCAAGTGATTTGATATACGCTCATGCTTGAGGATTTTTCCATATAGTAAGTTATGATCTATATAATCAATAGATATAACAGAAACATAATCATTGTATTTTAGATATCTTGCATTTATTCTTTGCCTATGTGCAAATTGAATCCTACAATAATCTCTTAATATCAACCCACAACTTTCAATTAATTGAGATGAATCGCCAAGCTCATATTTTTGAGCAGAGCTTAATATTTTATCAATATGATGTGACAATGATAAGAAATCTTCCTTACTGAAGTATTTTAATGCATCATTTATTAAAAATCTGTAGTTCTTCTCTTGATTGTCAATTACATCATTTAGTAAGTTATCTAGCATTTCCTCATCAAAATTTAAAGTATATGTTTCACTATAAAGTTCTTTAAGAAATTCAATAAAATCCTTATATTCTAGTTGGAGGTCTAGGTTAGGATTATCTATAAAGTCCAATTCTACTGGGTATGTTTCTGTAGGAATTTGTAGTTTCTTTTTGTGTATAGAATTTAAGTTATATTCAAGATATGCTTCACGTCTAATCGGTGAAGTTGAAAGTGCTAGAATGAATTTGTAGGATAGCTCTGAGTCGTTTAGATAAGTGACAATCAAAATGACTGTCGACATGATTTTCTTTTTTAGCAATTGATCAAAGTTGGTGTGCGTCACCATGTTTTCAAGCAAATTACAAATGGTTTTAATTAGTCTTTCTTTCTGATTGCTATAAAGAAGATAATACATACCGTCGACTATATTTTGAACTATTTGAAAAGAGTTGTGAAAGCATTCGTCTCCGACAATAAAATCCAGTGCGGTTGAATATGCACCAGATGTTATTTCTGGATAATATTTTAATATAGTGTGGTCATTAATATACTCGTATAGTCTATCATTATCTTTATCATCTAACCTTATCGATGAAAGCTCTTTCCTTCTGGACTCAATCCACTCACTAGCTTTGACTTTTCCATTTATTTTTGATCGTCTTGTAAAAATTATTGGTGTGTAATCTGGAAGATGATCAGGAGAAGTTTTCTCTCCGAAAACTGAAATTTTCACTTCATTTTGTAAATCATAATTATCTTCAAAATACTCAGTGGATTGAGATATTAGAAATCCTATATTATCATAGTGAGAGAAAGGTTTTCCCACGTTACCATTATTTGGTTGAGTCCATGCAGGGAAGGCTGATTTAATTTCCGTTCCTTTGAACTGAATAACTATTTTCATAGTTTTCATTGGTTCATCATTATTGATGTAACCTATGATCTGACCATTATGACCATTACTTCGTTGAGTTATATCTTCATTCTCTAATGCCTCATCAATTGCCTCGATGACAGCATTTCTATCATAATGCTTAGGGAAAAGAGTTTTCCATAGGTAGCCAGATTTATAATAATCGTCTGGATACATTGTTATTTTAGCTGCTTTACCCGAAAATAAGTCTCTGGGTAACCTTAACGTGATAACTCCATTGCTAAGCTCTCTAGCGTAATACCAGTATTTGTGAATGTTACTGTTGAAAAAGTGTAAGTGAGAAAGTTCTTTGCAATAATTATTTCTAAAGGTGTTCCATCCACTACAAGAATGTAAACCACCTCTCAGAACAGTCATATTGTTATCACCTTGCTGAGTTCTTACTACAAAGTTACCTTCATAGACATGCGTGACAGCCTCTTCACTAAGTCTCAGTTTTTTACCATCTGACTGTATATATTCTTTAATAATTTTCATCTTTCAATAAACTTTTGTTAAACACTTGAGATATGATTTGTTAATTGTAATCTTTACGATGAATACTGTTAGGAAGATATACATACGAATCATCTTTTTGTTTTAGGGCCTTATCGCGAACTGCAAACACGAATGAGAATATAGCAGATCTTGTTAACTGCAAGAGTCGCTCTAGGTGATTGATAAATAGTCCTTCTTCAACGAGAACGATATTTCCCATAAAATCATATGAATTATATATGTCACTAGGCCCGTTGGTGTTATGTACAACTACAAACTCATGCTCTAAGTCATTTCTTAGTTGCTTTAGGAAAGACCACTCACCACCTTTTCTATCATTTAAGTCTGTCGCAATGCTATATAATGCAAGCAGGCCTGCACTCTTATGCTCATTAAACTTATTTCTTCGGTCATCGCTGTCAAGTTGCCAAAAGCTCTGGAAATATACCTTTCCATTCGGAGGGTATAGATCAAACAGTTCACAAATAGCTATGCCTATTTTGTCTAAAATTCCAAAGCATGCTCTAAATGCTGTCCTTAGTTTTTCAACGTCAATACCTAGTAACTCATCATTAAAAAGCTCAGAGAAGCATGAGGCATGGAGTAAATCGTAATCTTTGTCTTTAGTTACATATTCGAAATATAGATGCCTTGCAAAAGAAAACTCTGATTTTAAGCGGTTAAGTACCATTTCCATTGGAATAACAAAATCTCCGACAACACCTTCCAAAGTGGGAATCGTCAAATTGTCTCTAGCGCTGCCTGCACAAGCACAGTACAGCCCATGCTCAGACAAACTCAAATGATTGTCCAAACAAAACTGTCGATAGCAACTTAGAGAATCATATTCAGCTTTAGTAGCTTCAGAGTCATGTAGATCAGGGGCAATCTCAGCTTCATTACAGGCTTCGTCTATTTTCTTCTGATGATAAGCGACTTGTCGTTTGTAATGTTCGCCCCATATTGGCGGAATTTCTCGTGATTTAAGCACATTTTCATATCCACCTTTTATTTGTTCCAGCATTTGGATCGAAAATGTATTCGAAACCTGATTGAGCATCATAAGTGTTTCAGATCTATTAACCCATGCCTGTGGAATGTCAAGTCCTAGAGAGATTACTTTGTCATAGCACTCTATTGCTTCTGCTATACGGAATTGTTGTTTCAACGAATTCCCTAGGTTCACAATATAAGTCGGGTTGATTACATCCTGACATGACTTTATTGCTTTCCAGAGGTCACTTTTTATATCGATCAATTGCTCAATAGTAGAGAATGTATGATTAAAAGGATTTTTCTCAACGATCAAGTTGGACTTAGCGTTGCTGAGGTTGTAGAAATATGCGTCTTCTCCTATTTGTTCGACTATTTCATCTTTATAGTCCTTGAGAATACTTAACCCTTTCTCAGTTGAGTCATTGCATGGTTGCATGTGGCCAACGTCAATAAATATACTAGCGACGTTAGAGACTATTCTGAAAAAAGTTGCGTCTCTATCTAAGCCGCTAACTACTTGCCTATGTAAGCTCTCAGCACCTTCTTTGGCGTCATCAAACAAACCATTGCCGACAGTATCTGATAACCGACTTAGTTCTTTTACAATGAATTCTATTTCCATTATAGCTCCGAGAGTATAGTTAGTTGAGCCAGAGGAAATTGATGCTTCACCTCCTCCAACACACTTTGTTGCATAAGGAAAAGTAAGTCAACTGATGCTGAGGATTAGCTAGTAGAAAAATGTCGAAACTCACTTTGAGGCATAAAACATTTACCCCAAAGCACTGGGTGGCAAATAAACACAATTTAAGTAAAGCCTAAATCATTGTCCCGTCTGCACAGTAATAAACTTTTGTTTTGGACTGGTTGGTTTATCAGGAATAGTTAAAGCCAACTTACCAGAATCAATCAATGGTTTTACTATCGACTTTCTCACGTACTCATTGTCACTTAAACCTAAATATTGTTGTATTTCTTGCCTACTTTTAGGGGTTTGGCAAAATTTGAGTACGCTTTGCTCTTTATCGGTAGCTTCCGGGGTAGCTTCCGGGGTAGCTTCCGGGGTAGCTTCCGGGGTAGCTTCCGGGGTAGCTTGTTTTAATGTCTCTTGAGAGTCAATAAACCCTTTAGCAAATGGAATGACAACTCGAATGAAGTTAGGGCTAAATTGGTAAATGCTTTGAGGATATGCTTCTAAAATACGATGAATACATTGGCGAGAAGATTGATAAAGTAATATTTTTGGCTTCATTGTCTGCTACTTTGTCCCCTAGAGGTAATAGCACACTGCCTAGAAATGAAAAAAGGCCTGAATAATCAGACCTTTATAATGTGGCGGTGAGTGAGAGATTCGAACTCTCGGTACGTTGCCGTACACACACTTTCCAGGCGTGCTCCTTCAGCCACTCGGACAACTCACCGAATTTTGTTATTAAGGCTTTGCTTAACGAGGCGCTAATTTAATGATTATGCTGGGTAAGGTCAAGCGCTTTGGGGCTTTTTCCGGTGTTTTGTGGTTAAGTGGTCAATATTTAACTTATTTCGTTATCCAACCACTGACCTTATGTGTACATCGGTACTCTAAACCACTTACGACACGCATCTAAGAACACGCCATACACTACCCCCATTCCACCCGCGACGATGGCGTTGCTGATCACTGCGGTTAGGATTTGATTTGGAGTTGCTCCAACGACTAATAAAATCATGGCATAAACTGGTGACTGAAACGTCACATAAGCACACATATCGGCCAGTTTCTTCATCCAGCGACTTATAGAGATATGTTGGCTTTTACGTAGCACCCAATCTCGAAATAAACCATAAGGAATGGCGATGATAATATTTACTGGAATCGATAAGGTTCTTGAGGCTAGTGATTGTTGAAAAGACATGCCTGATACAAAGATCTCTATCGCCATGCCGGCAATAAAGCTAAACACTACCATTGCAAACATATCGGCTGCGGCTTGGCGAAAGCGGGCTGAACCTGAAAACGACATTTGCTTACCTACCTATCAAGAGTAAAAATCTAATAAAATTGATGAGTTAAGTCGTGATTCACTCCCCTTCTCACTTTAGGAAGATTATATTCACACCCACCCAGTTAAATCAAAGCATTAAAAACTATTTAATGTTTATTTAGTGGTTTTTATTGTTATATTTTAAAATTAAAACCAGTATATAAAACTATATATTCCAATAAATACAAACGGATTCACTAGCCTTTTTGTTGGGTTTTTATCAAAGAGTTTTAAACTTTTCTAATAACGGTATGTTCTCATCTATGAGCTTGCTATCATTACCTCATCATTTGTGAATAGGTAAATACCGTGACGTTAGATGAACTGTTAAACCAACCTGAGCTTGAAAACAAATTATTAAATGCCGCACAAACACAAGGCTTTATCACTGCCATGGCGGCTGCACCACATTTGCTTGATCCTTCTGAATGGCTTCCGTTCTTATGGGAGGGTGAAGAAACGGCTCCTTTTGAGACTGCTGATCAGTTTGAGCAATATGCTGAACTTGTTATTGCGGAATGGAACCGTATTCATCCTGCTTTGCTTGAAGGCACCTGGAGCTGGCCTGAAGGCTACGCGTTGGATGAAGAAGAAGTGGTAACTGAATCGGTTCGTGACTTTGCTGAAGGCTTATTACAAGGCTGGCAGCTTAGCCGTGATGATTGGGAAAACTTGATGCCTGAAGACAGTGAAGATAACGCATTACTAGGTGGCGTATTGCTGTCTGTAAGTATGCTTTATGATCCAGAAACGGCTATTATGACGCTATCTGACCAAGGGTTAACGGGCTTGGATGAGTTTGCTGAGATCTATAATGCAATGCCTGTCATGCTGTGTGGTTTAACGCTACGTGGTAATCAGTTGGCGCAAGATACGAATCATTAAGGCTTCGGTATTCGTGGCTAGGGCGCTTTGCTTCTCGTGGCTCGGATAGAAGAAGATTGTTGCGAGAGCCGAGAACGCTTCGCTTCGGGTTACGTGTTAGAGCAAAAAACAAAGAAAGGCCGATATATTGGATTATATCGGCCTTATTTGTGTGCGTTATAATGTTATAGGGAAAACGTTAGGAGATCCTGAACTGCGCTCCTACGTCGCTTTTCAGGATGACGGTTGATTAGTTTTAGCTTTTACACTTAGCGAAGCGCTCACGCTACACACCACTCAAAATCCAAACATCGTCATTCCGTACATGAGCCTAAACGAAGAAGATAAAGAATCTCCTACCACACTACTCATCAGATACCCGCCTGAGATCCTAAATTACGATCTTACGTCACTTTTCAGGATGACGTTTAATTTCATTTGGCTTTACACGTAGCGAAGCGTTCACGCCACACGCAACTCGAAACAGAAAAACACCGTTATTCCGTACATGAGCCTAAGCGAAGAAGATACGGAATCTCCTACCGCTCATTACTCATTAAACCTCTGCCGGAAAATCTAAATGCGACCTTTCCTTGCTTTTCGGCTCTCGAGCGCAGCGTCCCCGCTCCTCGGCTCTATTCCAAGCCACGAGAAGCAACGCGCCCGAACAACGAGTCCCGTTTACTTACGCATTCCCTTTCACTTTCAGGTTTAACGACTCGGCAAAATCGAGCATGCGGTTTAGTGGAATGAGTGACTTCAATCGAATGTCTTCATCGACAAAGATTTCATGATCTTTGCCACCTTCTGATAATGCGCTTTCAATCGCTTTTAGGCCATTCATTGCCATCCACGGACAATGTGCACAGCTACGACATGTTGCACCATTACCTGCTGTTGGGGCTTCTACTAGTTCTTTTTCTGGCACGAGTTGCTGCATCTTAAAGAAAATGCCTTTGTCGGTTGCCACGATCATTTTCTGATGTGGTAATTCTTTGGCAGCTTTAATCAATTGGCTGGTTGAACCTACTGCGTCAGCAAGTTCTACAACGCTCGCTGGTGATTCTGGGTGAACCAGTACCGCAGCTTCTGGATACAGCGCTTTCATATCTTTCAGTGCTTTGGCTGAGAACTCATCATGTACGATGCACTCCCCTTGCCATAACAACATATCAGCACCGGTTTTCTTTTTGATATATGAGCCTAGGTGACGATCTGGACCCCAGATGATTTTCTTATCTTCTGAGTCTAGGTGCTCAACGATTTCATTGGCAATACTTGAGGTCACCACCCAATCTGCGCGAGCTTTTACTGCTGCTGAAGTATTGGCATAAACCACGACGGTGTGATCTGGGTGGGCATCGCAAAATTCGGTAAATTTATCAACAGGGCAGCCTAGATCTAATGAACACTCTGCTTCAAGTGTTGGCATAAGAATGCGTTTTTCTGGCGTAAGGATCTTGGCTGATTCCCCCATAAAACGAACACCGGCAATAATAAGTGTAGAAGCGGAATGACGGTTACCAAATTTCGCCATTTCTAATGAATCACCAACAAAGCCGCCGGTTTCTTCTGCGAGTGCTTGGATCTCTGGATCGGTGTAATAGTGTGCGATCAGTACCGCGTCTTTCTCTATCAGAAGTGCTTTGATTTTTTGAATATAATTTTCACGTTGCTCTGCAGTCAAAGCGACCGGTTTTGGGGGAAATGGATATACGGTATCGATTGTATCGTTGATATGCGCCATTGCTCTTACTCTACGCAGTTTTAATAATTCGATTATTGTACACCTATTAAGGGGAATACTAAAACCGGACTT
Source organism: Vibrio sp. (assembly GCF_048266485.1). Lineage (GTDB taxonomy): Bacteria > Pseudomonadota > Gammaproteobacteria > Enterobacterales > Vibrionaceae > Vibrio. Next base: position 527,355 of record NZ_JBLWZK010000001.1, read on the forward strand.
TTTCTGCGTATCGATACCCTAGTGACTTGGGTATTACATTGGCACATGATAGAAATAATTAAGCCACCTGTTGATTATAATAACTCTGGTTACTATAAACAGCATGGTGGCTTAAGTGTCATCAGCGATATGAAAGCTTAATTTAGGCTATAAATTCTTTTGCGCGAGTTTTGCAGCTGATGAGTTCGGATATTCACTTATCACTTGCTGGTAATATTTATTCGCTGCGGTATTGTTATTATTACGCTTGGCAATATCACCCAACTTCACTAGAGCATCGGCACGTTTTGAGGAGTCTTTATAACTCACTACTGCGGCAAAGCTTTTCGCTGAGTCTACATCCTGCTTTTTCGCAAAATACAGTTGCCCTAACCAATAATGTGCGTTGGCCGCATAGCCTGAGTTTGGATACTTGGTTTGAAAATCTTTTAACGCAACAATTGCGCCATCGTAGTTACGATCTTTTAAGATCATATCAACGGCATCTTGATAAGCGCTTTGCTCATCACCGGATGCTTTAATCACTTCAGAAGATGCAGCAACACCACTTGTTTTAACAGTGGTAGAGGTTGATACACCACTTTTTTTAAGCTCATTAACTTCAGTACGAAGCTTATCAAGCTCAATAAATAATTGGCGTTGGCGATCGACCATTTGCTTCATATCGTAGTTATTACGTTCGATAGTCCCACGTAGGTTACTGAGATCAGCCGCTTGACTATCAACTTGTTGTTGAAGGCGAGCTTGTACTCGGTTGCTGTTATCGAGCAAACGTTGCAGGCGTTCAGCATTGGTTTCTGAAGAACCAGAAGATGAAATGTGAGAGTCATTGAGATCAGATACTGGAGCAGATGCAGCAAGCACTGGGCCTGCTGCACTTACTAGTAACGAAAGCGTAATAACTCGCTTTAAGTTACCAAACATAATTATCGCCTATTAGTAAACGACAACTGCACGACGGTTTTTAGAGTAAGCCGCTTCAGTTTGACCCATTTCTAGAGGCTTCTCTTCACCGTAGCTCACGATAGAGATTTGACTAGCTTGAACACCTAGTGCTTGTAGGTACTTAGATACTGCTTCAGCACGACGCTCGCCAAGTGCGATGTTGTATTCAGGTGTACCACGCTCATCAGCATAACCTTCGATAGTCACGTTAACATCAGGCATGCTGCTTAGGAATTTAGCGTGAGCTGCTAGGATATCTTCGTATTCAGAAGAAATTTCAGACGTATCGAACTTGAAGAAAACGGTTGAGTTTTCACGAAGTTGTTGTTCCATTTGCTCTTGTTCAGATAGTGCTGTGCTCTCATCCACTGGAGTTGCAACTGCTGTTTCTTGTGCAGTTGTTTGAGAATCAGAGGCATTTGCCGCATCATCACTAGAACTACAAGCTGCTACCGTTAGTAGAGGTAGAGCAATTGCTAGCCCTTTTAGAATTTTATTAAGTTGCATATTTTTCTTCCTTATATTGTCAATAACTATCTATTAGATTAAATACTGCTTTTATTATAAAAATGGTGACCAAGCAGGAGCTTTCACTCGTCCATTGGTTGCCGGTAGTCTAGCTTTAAAACGACCATCAATAGAAACCATTGATAGAACATTTTGTCGATTATACATAGAGCTATATATCACCATACTACCATTTGGTGCAATACTTGGAGACTCATCCAGCTGTGTTTTTGTTAACACTTGAACCGCTCCTGTTTCTAAATCTTGTTTTGCAATATTAAATCCACCTTGACCACGATTCACCATAATTAAGAATCGGCCATCAGGGGTAATTTGCCCACCAAGATTTTGACTTCCTTGCCATGTTAATCGAGTAGTCGATTTATTAGACAAGTCCACCTTGTAGATTTGTGGCAAGCCACCTCTATCCGATGTAAAAATAAGTGATTTACCATCTGGCATCCAGAATGGTTCAGTATTATTAGCACGATCGTGGGTAACTTGAGTCAACTTACGCGTTTCTAAATCTAAGATATACACTTGTAGCGTACCAGTCTTAGAAAGAACCAATGCTAGTTTCTTACCATCAGGTGAAAACTCTGGCGCGCCATTATGACGAGGAAAAGCGGTTAATACCTCGGTTTTCCCCGTATAAATATCCATCATATAAAGCTGTGCACGACCCGTTTGGAAGCTCACATACGCAAGTTTACGTGAATCTGGCGACCAAGCTGGAGACATTAATGGTTGCTTAGAACGAAGGACTAAACGCTCGTTATAACCATCGTAGTCTGCAATTCTTAATTCGTATGGGTAGTTGCTGCTATTATTCACCACAACATAAGCGATACGAGTTAAAAACGCCCCTTTATCTCCAGTTAACTCTTCATAAACGAGATCTGATATTCTGTGTGCATATTCACGTAAACGTTTAGCGGGAACCACTGCGCGCTTGCTAAATAATAAGTAATCTTTCGATAAGACTAATTGGCCTTTATCGTTTAACGCTTTATTTTGCCCCTTGGTTAATTGGCCGCGCACAATGTCAGATAATTGATATTCAATCACATATTGACCATCTTCTGCTGGTGTAATACTACCTGTCACGAGTGAATCAACACCTAGGTTATTCCACGCTGAGAAATCAATATCAGAATCATTGTACGGCGTTTGTGGCATCTTAGACGTCGCCACTGGATTGAACTTACCACTTCGTTGTAGATCCGATGCGATAACCGCAGACACATCTTGTGGTAACTTGCCTGAGCCTTCCCATTTAAATGGCACAACACCAATAGGACGGGCCGAATTGGTCCCTTCTGTGATCACCAGTTCCAATGCTGCATTGGCCGTTTGACTCACAGCCATGGTGATACAAAATAATCCTAATAAAAATCGTTTAATCACTGAATATTCCTTATTTACAGATCAACAACCAAATTGATGTTCTTCAATTGGTCGGCGACATCTTGTTCTTTCGACATGGGGAAATTACCCACTTGTGCTATTGCGCGTTTTGCCGCTGAACATACAGCCGACTCACCATTAATAGGTGTCACTTTACTGACAATAGCATCGCTACCTGTTTGTACTAAACGGATGTTAATTTTACATGACTTACCTCTAAAAGAGTCTTCCGTCAGTAGTTTTTCCTGAATCATTTGTTTATAAATCGCACCATAACGATCGAGCTCAGAAGCAACGTATTTTTGTCGTGCCGATGATATTTGTGCACTTTCTGCTTCTAAGCCAGAGAAAATATCATTGAGCGCCGCTTCCTGTGCTTCTTTCTCTCTTGCTAAGCGAGCTTTTTCTGCCGCTTCTTGTTGTGCTTTTTCTTTCGCTCGTTTTTCTGCTTCCGCTTTCGCTTTTGCATCCGCTTTGGCCTTAGCTTGTGCAGCGGCTTTGGCTTCTGCTGCAGCTTTCGCCTGTTCAGCCGCTTTTTTCTCTGCAGCTACTTTGGCTGCCGCCGCTTCTTTCGCTTTACGTTCTGCTTCCGCTTTCGCCGCACGTTGCTTTTCTATTCGAGCTTTTTCTTGTGCTTCTTGTCTTTGTTTTTCCGCTAGCTGTTTCTGTTTTTCCGCTTCTCGTGCTTGCTTTTCTTGCTGCACTTTTTGCTCTTGAAGCTTACGCAGCCTCTCTTCTTCTTTTTTGCGATTCTTTTCTAATAGTTCCGCTTGTTGACGAAGCTTTTCAACCCGTTGCTGCTCCGCCTTCTTAGCCGCATCACGTTGGTCTCGAATACTTTTCGCTTGCTTTTCAATCGCTTTAGGATCGATGACTACGGCCTCAACCATTTGATGCTTTGGCTTTTTATCGTCATCAGAAAACCATGCTCCCCCTAAAAATAGTACAAACAAAATAATATGCAGTACAACCGAGATCAATATAGCCGATTTGTATTCTTTATTAAGCATTAACAAATTAGCGATTCTCTTTAATATCTGTGAGCAAACCTACTTTTTCGATGCCCGCTTTATTTAACTGATCAAGCACTAAGACCACATCAGCATAAGCGGTTTGTTGATCTCCACCCACCGCAACTGGTGAGTTAGGAGAAAGCGAACGCTCAGCTTTAACTCGGGTGATCACTTCACTCATCGATAAACCACGCTCCATGTCTTCATCGTTCACACTGATACCCAAGTTACCTTGTTTATCAATTTCAACGATGATAAAGCTTGCATCTGAGTCTCCTGCGATATCAGACGCTGGTTTTGCAGTTTCTGTTTTAGGCAACTCCACTTCTACCCCTTGAGTAACAAAAGGTGAAGTCACCATAAAGATAATCAGCAATACCAGCATAACGTCGATATAAGGAACAACGTTGATCTCGGCTTTTAATTGGCGTTTTTTACGAACATAACCCGCCATAATTTAGTCCTTATGCTCCGCCATCACTTGACGATGCAAAATGCTGTGGAACTCTTCGGCAAACGTTGCGTAGTTATGCTCGAGCTTAGAAACTTGGTTACTTAGACGGTTAAACGCCATGACCGCTGGAATAGCTGCAAATAAACCCATTGCCGTTGCCACCAATGCTTCGGCTATACCTGGTGCCACCATTGCCAATGTCGCTTGCTTAACTTCACCTAGTGCAATAAAGGCTGTCATAATACCCCATACTGTACCGAATAAACCAATATACGGACTAATTGAGCCAACCGTTGCAAGAAATGGTAATTGATTTTCAAGTTCATCCATTTCTTTAGATAGCGTCACACGCATAGAACGGCCTGCCCCTTCCATTACGTATTCAGCCGATGCGCCATTAGTCCGTCGCAAACGAGCAAACTCAGTAAAACCTGCATAAAAAATTTGTTCAGAGCCAAGAAGGGTATTTTTACGTGCTTTTACTTCATGGTACAGCTGTGATAAATCGACACCCGACCAAAACTTCTCTTCAAATGAAGCTGCATTTTTAGCGGCTTTATTCAGGATTTTACTTCTTTTTAGAATGACGGCCCAAGACAGTACTGACATTCCAAGTAGAATTAGCATTACAATCTTAACCAGTAGGCTGGCTTGTAAAAAAAGATCAAAAATTGAAATATCAGCTGACACGGGAAAACTCCGACATAATAGTGCTTGGGATGGCTTGGGGTTTCATCTGTTTAATGTTAACACAGGCTACCTTAACCGTTGCTTTACACAAGATTCTCCCTTCAAGATTGACTAACTCCTGACAGAATGAGATAGAAGCCCTTTTTAAATTGACAATCGAGGTTAAGACCTCAAGATGCTCATCAAGTTTCGCACCTTGGATATAATCGATGTCCATATGTTTCACAACAAAACCAATTTCTTGATCAAGTAGTGTATTTTGTGAAATCCCTTGTGCGCGTAATAATTCAGTACGGGCACGTTCAAAAAACTTTAAATAGTTCGAATGGTATACCACACCACCTGCATCGGTATCTTCATAGTAAATGGTGATAGGCCATTTGAATGTCATCGGTGTTTGTTCTGTCACGTTGTTACCTATCTGTTGTTACCTATTTATGGCTGATTTTATCCAAAACGGTTGTTCTGTTTAAAAAAGTACTCAAATTACTATACAGCAACTTAATACGTTGAATAATAACCTTCCAGCATTTTTTTGTTTAAATATGTATTAATTGGTGTTTTTCGAACATAAAAAAGCCACCATTATCAAAGTGTATAATGGTGACTTAAAATATTAATACAGATTGCTCTCTTTGTTGCATCACTATTTTTGACAAAGTCTCGCTATGTCAAAAATAGGGAGAGTCCTATAAAAAATAAAGCGCCGTAAAGTAGGCTAAAATCGCGCCAGAAAAATACGGACTAAACAGTATCTGCCACACCCATAAAATCGGTTTGAAACCAACGCAATAGATTAATGAACTACATAACGACCAAATAAACAAAACCGTTAGCAGAGAATGAAAACCACCGATTTGCTCAGCATAAACACGCGGTTCCCACATAAACAAACTGATATGAAACACGGTCACGATAAAAAACAGGGCCCTTAAAAGAGCCCTATCCATTGGTGAGTGTATATCAGTCATTTTTTGACTAATATTATTCACGATCCTCATCCATCATTTCTGAATGCTCTAACCAAAGAGCATTGATAATACCGAATGCACAGGCAAGCAATACGCCGAGAATCCAAGCAAAATACCACATAATGATTGCTCCTTAGTATAGTGAGTTTTTATTATCTTCAATGTACTTATCATCAAGACGACCAAACATCTTGTAGTAAGTCCATGTCGTATAACCAAGAATCACAGGAACCATAACAAAAGCAATGCCTGTCATGATTTCTAGAGTCAACAAGCTCGATGTTGAATCCCATAATGTGAAACTTACGTTTGGATCTAAGCTAGATGGCATCACGAATGGAAACATTGCAAAACCAGAAGTTAAGATCACACCAGCACAAGTTAAACTTGAAGCAAGGAATGCTAACGCGCCTTTTTGTACTTTTGTTGCAACAACTGCAAGCAATGCCATTACAACGCCAAGCACTGGAGCAATCCACATTAATGGGTAAGTCGCAAAGTTAGTCATCCAAGCACCAGGTTCACGCGCAACTTCTTTTAGAAGAGGATTTGAAGGACCGTTGTGATCGATAACACTTTTAAGAACATAACCGTCAATGTTTTGAACCCAAAAACCAGCCGCAACAAATAATATTGCCACTAATAAACCGGTGATAGTTGAAACCGTACGTGCACGGTTGTAAACATCACCAGAGGTTTTCATTTGTAACCATGTTGAACCTTGAAGAACAAACATAGATACACTAACTAAACCACATAAGAGTGCAAACGGATTCAATAGACCAAAGAAATTACCGTGGTATTGAGACATCATGAACTCATTCAGTTCAAATGGTACACCTTGCAATAAGTTACCGAATGCTACACCAAAGATAAGCGGTGGAACGAAACCACTGATTGAGATACAGATATCCCAGTTATTACGCCACTTTGTTGTTTCAATTTTTGAACGGTAATCTAACGCTACTGGACGTAACCAAAGCGCTGCCAATGTTACGATCATCGCTAGGTAGAAACCTGAAAATGATGTTGCGTAAACCATAGGCCATGCAGCAAATAATGCGCCGCCCGCTGTGATCAACCAAACTTGGTTACCATCCCAGTGCGGTGCAATAGAGTTAATCATCACACGACGCTGAGTGTCGGTTTTGCCTATGATAGGCACTAATGCACCTACCCCCATATCAAACCCATCAGCGATAGTGAAACCGACGAATAATACGCCGATCAGTACCCACCAAATAAATCGTAATGCTTCGTAATCAATCATGAATTATCCCCTGCTTATGCTTCAACTTCACGAGAAACTTTACCTTCTAAAGAAGTGTCATTTTGCTCGAAGTGATAACGTCCTGTTTTTAAGCTACTAGGACCTTTACGTGCAAATTTAACCATCAAGTATACTTCTGCGATTAACAGACAAGTATAAAATGCAATGATTGCAAAAATTGAAGTTAAGATTTCGCCGCGCGATAATGCAGATACTGCAACGTTTGTAGGTAGAATTTCACCGACTGCCCATGGCTGACGACCATACTCAGCTACAAACCAACCGGCTTCAATTGCAATCCATGGTAATGGAATGCTGAACAGGGCAGCTTTAAGCAAGAATCGGTTTTTCTCGATGTGTTGACGACATGTTTGAACAAATGAGAATGCAAACACACCTAACATAATGACACCAGCGGCAACCATGATACGGAATGACCAAAATAGTGGCCAAACTTGCGGAATCGAATCTTTTACCGCTTTTTGAATTTGCTCTTCTGATGCTTGAGAAACATCATCGGTGTAACGCTTAAGCAATAAACCATAACCAAGGTCGTCTTTTACTTCATCAAAAGCAGTAAGGTTTGCATCTGATTTATCACCAGAACGCAATTTCTCAAGTAGATCATAAGCAATCATACCATTACGGATACGAGCTTCGTGTTCTTCTTCAAGATCAGTAATACCTTTCACTTCTTTATCTAAAGAACGAGTGGCGATAATACCAAGTGCATATGGGATTTGAATGGCATAATCATTCTTCATCTCATCTTGGTTTGGTAATGCAAATGCCGTAAATGCCGCAGGAGCAGGCTCTGTGTGCCATTCTGCTTCAATTGCTGCTAATTTTGCTTGTTGTACATCACCAAGCTCGTAACCAGAGTCATCACCTAGTACTATCGTTGATAGAATCGCAGCCATCCCGAACGAAGCGGCAATAGCAAACGAACGACGAGCAAAGGCAATATCACGACCTTTAAGTAAGTAGTATGCACTAATACCCAAAATAAACATCGCGCCACAAGTGTAGCCAGATGAAACGGTGTGAACGAACTTAACTTGTGCAACTGGGTTAAAGATCACTTCAGAGAAGCTCACCATTTCCATACGCATGGTTTCATAGTTGAACTCAGAGCCTACTGGGTTCTGCATCCAACCATTCGCGATCAAAATCCAAAGTGCAGAGAAGTTAGAGCCAATCGCAACGAGCCAAGTGACCACTAAGTGTTGACGTTTTGATAAACGGTCCCACCCGAAAAAGAACAAGCCAACCATTGTCGATTCTAAGAAGAATGCAATCAACGCTTCGATAGCTAAAGGCGCACCAAAAATATCACCTACATAATGTGAATAGTATGACCAGTTAGTACCAAACTGAAACTCCATGGTTAAGCCAGTGGCAACCCCTAGAGCAAAGTTAATACCGAAAAGCTTACCCCAGAACTTAGTCATGTCCTTGTAGATTTGCTTTCCTGTCATTACATAAACTGACTCCATAATGGCAAGTAAAAATGCCATACCAAGAGTCAAAGGAACAAATAGGAAGTGATACATCGCTGTCATTGCAAACTGCAACCGCGATAGATCAACAACATCAATCATGGTAACTCCTTTTTATGTCGCTATCCGAGCCTAAAACAAGCTTCATACAACGATTAGGATGGTTAAAGTAAACACACTCAGAAAAACCGCTTTGGTTTGTTACAAAAATGTGCCTAAATGGTTATCATTTTGTTAAGCACTATCTAATATAGCTAGTGCTAATATTACGCATTAAATACAGATGTTTCAAAAGGTTTCTAAACAATTTTGGAACAAAACAAAAAATCAAACATACCAACTTATAAAGTTTAGTTCGCGTTCATATAAATGTGACTGAAATCGAAAAAATTTTAAATATTCTTATTTGGCTTTTAGTGTAGAAATTTTTGTGACACGTTATTAATGTGGATTCTAGAGTAGTCAGGTTGGCTTGCAAGGATAAAAAAAGGGTAACAAACAACTTGTTACCCTTTTGTACTTTATAGTCTTCTCGCTTGAAGAAGCCGTTTTGTTAGCAACATTCATTCACCCCATCTCTTTATAAAGAAAGCCATCATCGAACTATGCTCATGAGGTTGCATTCTCTTATCGCCTCACGATGATTCCAATGACTTTAGGATATTCATTCTGTATCTAGCGATCTGGTCTATCTAAGCCAAAATGCAGGTAGGCTCTATCACTGGCGATCCGGCCTCTTGGCGTTCTTTGCAGATAACCTTGTTGAATGAGGTAAGGTTCAATTACATCTTCAATAGTATCTTTCTCTTCACCAATCGCAGCGGCTAGGTTATCTAACCCAACAGGGCCACCGGAGAATTTTTCCATTATGGCTAATAAAAGCTTTCTATCCATGTAATCAAACCCCTGATTATCGACATCCAACATGTTCAACGCTTTGTCTGCCGTATCAGGACAAATATGGCCATTGCCTTTCACTTCTGCATAATCTCGCACACGGCGTAATAAGCGGTTGGCAATACGAGGCGTACCACGAGAACGCTTGGCAACTTCTAGCGCCCCCTCTTCTTCCATCGATAAACCTAGACAATCAGCACTGCGTTTTACGATATGTTGTAAGTCTTTCACCTTATAATATTCTAAGCGCTGCACGATGCCGAAACGATCACGTAATGGTGAAGTCAGTGAACCAGCACGTGTTGTCGCACCAATTAAAGTAAAAGGTGGTAAGTCGATCTTAATTGAGCGAGCAGCTGGACCTTCACCGATCATAATATCCAATTGATAGTCTTCCATCGCTGGATATAAGATTTCTTCAACAACAGGGCTTAGACGGTGAATTTCATCAATAAATAAGATGTCGTTTTCTTCTAGGTTGGTCAACAATGCGGCCAGATCGCCAGCTTTTTCTAGTACAGGGCCAGAGGTCGTTCGAATATTCACTTCCATTTCATTGGCAACGATATTAGCCAAAGTCGTTTTCCCTAAGCCCGGAGGACCAAAAACCAACAAGTGATCAAGTGGCTCATGACGTAATTGAGCCGCTTTAATAAAGATTTCCATTTGATCGCGGACATGATCTTGCCCTTGATAATCTTCTAAGCGTTTTGGTCGAATCGCACGATCGATGATATCTTCATCTTTAAAAACCGGGCTATCTGCTGCAATTAAGCGATCCGCTTCTATCATTAAATTAACCTCAGGCTAATAGCCTATACCATTGATTTTAAAGCTTCACGAATGATCATTTCGCTCGTCATGTCGGCACTTGCCACTTGAGAAACCACTTTTGAAGCCATTGGGGGTTTGTAACCAAGTGAAATCAATGCGCTAACCGCTTCATCTTGTGCATTATGCGTAGTGCGTGAGTCTGCCATTGAGTCCATTGGTGCTGCATCAGTCGCTGGGGTAAATAAATCGTGCGTCACCCAACCTTTCAAACGATCTTTCATTTCAACGACAAGGCGCTCTGCAGTTTTTTTACCAACACCCGGTAATTTCACTAAAGTGCTGACATCTTCATGTTCAACACAAGTAACAAACTGAGACGCTGTCATGCCAGATAAAATTGCCAAACCTAGTTTCGGGCCAACACCATTGGCTTTAATCACTTCACGGAATAATGCACGCTCTTTAACGGTATTAAATCCATAAAGTAGTTGAGCATCTTCACGAACCACAAAGTGAGTATAGATAATCGTTTCTTCGTTTACATTCGGCAATTCATAAAAACAACTCATCGGCATTTGAACTTCATAGCCTACCCCAGAGACTTCAATTAAAACTTCTGGTGGTTGTTTTTCTATTAATATTCCACGTAAGCGACCAATCACTTTATGTTCCTCGTTTTCAATATGGCTCAGCTAAAATTAAGCAAAGCTTAGGGTTTATTTTGTCTTATGCTGATATGATAATAATTAACTGGATAAACATCCAGTATATTGTGCAGATAAAAAATATGGCGTTATCGATAACGACCACGCCTCGCACCACTGGCCTTACCGGCTAACGCAATAAGCGTTTTATTGGTGTTGGCATGACAAATCGCCACACCGAGTGCATCCGCTGCATCGGCTTGAGGCTTTGCTGGTAATTTGAGCATACTTTTCACCATATGTTGAACTTGCGCTTTATCTGCGCCACCTGTTCCGGTCACCGCTTGTTTAATCAACCTTGCGGCATATTCATAAACCGGTAAATCGGCATTCACTGCTGCAACGATAGCACTGCCACGCGCTTGGCCTAGCTTCAACGCAGAATCTGCATTTTTTGCCATGAAGACTTGTTCTATCGCGAAGACATCCGGTTGAAACTGGGTAATAATTTCTGACACCCCCGCATAAATTTGCTTTAAACGGCTAGGTAGCGTCTCTTCTGACATGCGGATACAACCACTGCCTAAATAATGTAAATGTCGACCTTCTTGGCGAATTACACCATAACCTGTAATACGTGAGCCGGGATCAATTCCAAGTATGATGGACATACTCTCTCTTTATTTATATTTGTAAGTGTTGGAAGTATAACCAGCGATAAAAACAAAAACACCCACATCATTAAATGTGGGTGTTTTATTTGCGTTATTTATCGCTCAATTTAACTTGCTCGATTATTCTTTTTCTTTAGCTGCGGTTATCGCAATCGATAATTCTTCTAACGCTGCTGGGTTCGCTAAGCTTGGCGCATTGGTTAACGGACAAGCCGCTGCGGTTGTTTTCGGGAACGCAATCACATCACGAATATTATCAGTACCACAAAGTAGCATAACCAAACGATCTAGACCAAATGCTAGACCTGCGTGTGGTGGCGTACCGTATTTTAGAGCATCCAGTAAAAAGCCAAACTTCAAACGTTGTTCTGTTTCATCAATGCCTAGAATATCAAATACCGTTGATTGCATTTCTGCGTTGTGGATACGAACTGAACCACCACCAACTTCATAACCATTTAATACCATATCATAAGCATTCGAATTCGCTGCCGCTGGGTTCGCTTTTAGCTCTTCTGCTGTTACGCCTAATGGAGAGGTGAATGGGTGGTGCATTGCATGCAGGTTCCCTTCATCATCTTCTTCAAACATTGGGAAATCAACAACCCAAAGTGGTTTCCATGCTTGCAGATCAGTAAGTTCAAGATCTAGACCAAGTTTGATACGCAAAGCACCCATTGCTTCAGAGACTACATTTGCCTTATCTGCACCGAATAAAATGATGTCGCCTGTTTGAGCACCCGTGCGCTCAAGAATGCCGTTAATCACGTCTTCATTTAGGAACTTAGCCACTGGAGATTGAATACCTTCAACACCTACTGAAAGGTCATTCACTTTCATCCAAGCAAGACCTTTCGCGCCATAAATGCTAACGAAACTACCATACTCATCAATTTGCTTACGAGATAATGCTGCACCACCTGGAACACGAATAACCGCAACACGGCCTTTTGCGTCATTTGCAGGGCCAGAGAACACTTTGAACTCAACGTCTTTTACTAAGTCTGCAACATCTACTAGCTCAAGTGGATTACGTAGATCTGGCTTATCAGAACCAAAACGACGAATCGCTTCAGAAAATGGCATTACTGGGAAATCACCTAGGTCAACGTTCAGTAGTTCTTGCCACATGTCACGAACCATTGTTTCAGTCACACCACGAACTTGGTCCGCCGTCATGAATGATGTTTCGATATCGATTTGAGTAAATTCAGGCTGACGGTCAGCACGTAAATCTTCATCACGGAAGCATTTTACAATTTGGTAGTAACGGTCGAAACCTGACATCATCAACAATTGCTTAAACAACTGAGGCGATTGAGGAAGTGCGTAGAAGCTGCCTTTATGAACACGGCTTGGTACTAAGTAATCGCGCGCACCTTCTGGCGTTGCCTTAGTCAGTACTGGTGTTTCGATATCTAGGAAACCGTTGTCATCTAGGAAGCGACGAACAAAGCTTGAAGCTTTAGCACGTAGCTTAATACGGTCACTCATCTCTGGGCGACGTAGATCAATATAACGATATTTTAGACGTTGCTCTTCCGAGTTAGTTTGATTGAAATCTAAAGGTAACGCTTCAGAACGATTGATGATTTCAAGGCCTGTTGCGTAAACTTCAACTTCACCTGTTGCCATATCTTTATTAATTTGGCTATCAGGACGAGCACGTACTTCACCAGTTAATTTGAGACAGAATTCATTACGCAGTTGGTTTGCTTCTGCAAAAATTTCGGTCATATCTGGATCGATAACAACTTGAACAATACCTTCACGGTCACGCATATCGATAAAAATCAGACCGCCTAGATCACGACGGCGATTAACCCATCCGCATAGTTCGACAGTTTGTCCTGTTAGGGACTTGTTCAGGTGACCACAATACTGGGTGCGCATAATGAATTTCCCAATCTCTTATTTAAATAATTAATGATTTCCGGTGGAGCAGATTGCTCAGAGACACCGTATAAAAAACTTTTCCTATTTATACTTGGAAAACAGATAAAAATCGACCACCGGAAGCACAATTTATTCGCTTTTCGCAAGTAAAGGAGTGAATGGTGTGTTAACCGCTCATAAGTTATCCAATTGAATCAGTAAGCTTACGTATAACAAAAACATTAATTCACGAATCAACGCCGAATAAAAAAGCCGAATATGGTTAAAAGTTACTCGGTTAGGTCAGTAAATTGAAATAAAATCAAATAACCCACAAACGCAATAGCGATATAGGCCAACTTCCCTTAAAATAAGACCATATCTTCACCTAGCCAATGACTAATTAGGATCTCTTAACCTAGTGGCTAGTAAACCAATTGTAAGTGAGTTGCCATGAGCCAGCGTGATGTGATTTTTTCAGCCCCGATAGACAAAATGGGCGATTTTACATTTGATGAAAAAGTAGCCGAAGTGTTTCCCGATATGATCCAACGCTCGGTTCCGGGTTACAGCAATATTATTTCAGCTATTGGCATGTTAGCGGAACGCTTTGCCAAACCAAACTCGAATGTTTATGACCTAGGCTGTTCTTTGGGTGCGGCAACTTTATCGATGCGTCGTCATATTGAACAAGAAAACTGCCAAATTATTGCTGTCGATAATTCACCAGCCATGATTGAACGCTGTAAATTACACATTAATGCTTACCGTTCAGATACCCCGGTTAATGTCGTTGAAGCCGATATTCGCGACATTGAAATCGAAAATGCTTCCGTTGTGGTGTTGAACTTTACGTTGCAATTTTTATCACCAGAAGACCGCTATTCTTTACTCGAAAATATCTATGCTGGGCTACGTCCAGGTGGCATTTTAATTTTGTCGGAGAAGTACATTTTCGACAACCAAGCCGCGCACGAATTATTGATTGACCTGCATCATGATTTTAAACGTGCCAATGGTTATAGTGAATTAGAAATTAGCCAAAAGCGTAGTGCGATTGAAAATGTGATGCGGCCAGACTCAATTGAAAGCCATAAGAAACGGTTTAACAAAATTGGTTTCAGTAGCTACGAAGTGTGGTTCCAATGCTTTAATTTTGGTTCTATGTTTGCCATCAAATAGCTTGTTTCTGCCTTTAAGATTCAGCTATACCCGATATCCATATTTAAAATAGAAAGAGTGTTATGTTTAATTTTGCCAATTTTTATCAACTGATTGCTCAAGATATTCGTCTGCAACCTTGGTTGAATACCTTACCGCAACAACTGACTGATTGGCAGAATGCTGAGCATGGCGACTTTGAACGTTGGGTGAAAGCTCTCAATAAAATCACCGATATTAAACCAGATAATATTGATATTACTTCTCAAGTTAGAATTACTAACAACCAGCCTTTTGCATTAGGCGAACAAAAGAAACTTGAGAGCTTACTGCGTACCTTCCACCCTTGGCGTAAAGGTCCTTATCATGTTCATGGTTTAGATATTGAAACCGAGTGGCGATCAGATTGGAAATGGGATCGCGTGCTACCTCATATCTCTGATTTAAAGCATCGTTCAGTTTTAGATGTTGGTTGTGGAAATGGTTATCACATGTGGCGCATGCTTGGTGCCGGTGCTCGCTTATGCGTTGGTATCGACCCTTCTCATTTATTCTTAATTCAATTTGAAGCGATCCGTAAATTAATGGGCGGCGACCAACGTGCTCATCTATTACCGCTTGGGATTGAACAACTCCCTGAACTAAAGGCTTTTGATACTGTCTTTAGCATGGGCGTACTTTACCATCGTCGTTCGCCTCTTGATCATCTACTTCAACTAAAAAACCAATTGGTGTCTGGTGGTGAATTAGTACTTGAAACTTTAGTGATTGAAGGTGACGAAAATGCGGTATTAGTACCGGAAGATCGCTACGCACAAATGCGTAATGTTTACTTTTTCCCTTCAGCCAAGGCACTAAAAGTGTGGTTAGAAAAGTGCGGCTTTATTGATGTAAAAATTGTCGATGAAAACGTCACTTCCACCGAAGAACAAAGAAGCACCAATTGGATGACCCATAACTCATTACCGGATTATCTTGATCCAAACGATCCAAGCAAAACAGTTGAAGGCTATCCTGCCCCACGTCGTGCTATTTTGATCGCCAAGAATTCATAATGAAAAGATAGTTCATCACAAAAAATAAAAATGGTTCTTTAAATAAGCAGAGAATCTTCTTACATGAAATGAAAGCGCTTCACGGCCAGATCGAGATACGCTAAACTTTGTACAACAAACACTTAACATAGATGATAACGGTTTAATATGCTCAAAAAATCATTAGGTCTTGCAGTTTTTGCCCTAGGTTCGCTTTCAGGTTGTGCATACATGACCGGAGAACATTATTCTGAGCAAACTATTGCAGCCATTAATAAAAACGGAGAAAAGCTTTCCAATCGAATTGAAGAACTCGATTCTAATCTTGATAAACAGACTGACTATATTGCAAGCTTAGAGTCAGAAGTTATTAACTTAAGTAATGAAGTTGAAGTTTTAAAGCACAATCAACAACGTTTTATTACTACGGCGCGTAAAACACAAACGACTTCTTCACCATCGGCAACGTCAAATATTGTTGTAACCAACCTTGAACCACAAACTCGCCCTGGCATGGTAACGTTAGGGTCATTAGAGAGTGTTAATATCGATATCGTTAAAAGCTCTTTTATTGCCAGAGTTGATACCGGTGCCACAACTTCTTCAATTAATGCCATTGATTTACAAGAATTTGAACGTAATGGGAAAAAATGGGTTAAATTTCATATATCCGATAAAACTGCGCCCGAAGATCGTAAATGGGTAGAAGCACCAATCGTTCGCCATGTAAAGATTCGACAATCAAGCACGAATTCTTTAGAACGAAGACCTGTTGTTGAACTATGGATCAAGATTGGTAGTGTACATGAAAAAGCTCAGTTCACTTTAGCTGATCGCTCTCAAATGGATTATCCTATTTTATTGGGCCGTGAATTTATTCAAGATATTGCTTATGTCGATGTAAGCAGAGAGTTTATCGAATCTAAAGCAGTCTCGAATACTTCAAAAAAATAATTTTAATAACAATTAATTTAGACTGGTTAAGGAAAAGTTATGACGTCTAGAGTGCCATTTTATTTTCTCATTGCCATACTTGTTATCACTGGGGTCACTTTGAGCGTCATGCGTCATCAAGACTATGGTGTTCCTTGGGGGCCAGGTGAATCTCGACAAGTATGGGATATTGAAGCTCGTGTAGAGTTCACAGCATCAGGAGGTCCCGCTAAATTATCTCTAGCCGCCCCACATACTCAAGATGGATTTACCCTGATTGATGAAAGTGCTTCATCACCTGGCTATGGTTTATCTTACATCAATACTGATACTGGTCGCCGTGCTGAATGGTCAATACGTGATGCAAAAGGTCCACAAACCATTTACTACAAAACTCAATTCTTAGTGGATCCTCAATCTCAAGCAGAAATTTTACCACCATTAGAAACTGACTTAGTGGCTCCTACCTTTACTGGCCCACAACAAGCAGCAGTTGATGCCATTACTACTCAAGCTTCTGAGCGTTCGGCAGATAACACGACATTTGCTCGTGAGTTAATCAAACAATTCAACGATCCTGACAACCAAAACGCCTCTTTACTTCTGGATGATTTCAGCAAAGTTGAAGCGATTGGTAAAATTTTATCGTCATCTAAAATCTATAGTAAAACCGTTGGTGTTATTGAACTAGAAGATGGTCGTCGTCGCCAATCGATCATTCCTATGATTGAAATATGGGATGGTAAGGTATGGCAACTGTTTAACCCAGACAGCACTGAACAGGGTAAACAAAGTAACATGCTAATTTGGGATGAATCGAACGTTTCACTACTCGATGTTATTGGTGGTAAAAACAGTAAAGTATTCTTCTCAATGCTAGCTCAAGATATATCACCAAGTAGTGCAACGAAGCAAAAAGTGGTTGCTGATAATTTATTGAACTTCTCGATTCATAGCCTACCGTTAGAAGAACAAGCGATGTTTAAAACCATCATGTTAATCCCTATCGGTGCGTTAATCGTTGTATTCTTACGTGTGCTTATCGGTTTAAAAACGTCTGGTACTTTCATGCCAGTACTAATTGCTGTCGCCTTTGTTCAAACTCAATTACTACCAGGCATCATTGGCTTCTTGCTTATTGTTGGTACGGGTTTAATCATCAGGGGTTACCTATCCAAACTTAACTTATTGCTGGTGTCGCGAATATCGGCGGTGATTATTACCGTAATCTTAATTATTTCCATCTTCACCATCGTGTCGTTCAATATTGGGTTGACACAAGGCTTAACCATTACGTTCTTCCCAATGATCATTTTATCTTGGACGATTGAACGTATGTCTATCCTATGGGAAGAAGAAGGCGCTAAAGAAGTATTTATGCAAGGTAGTGGCTCACTACTCACTGCAGTACTTATCTATCTAGCCATGACTAACCCATATGTTCAGCATATTACTTTCAATTTCATCGGTACTCAGTTCATCGTTTTAGCGTGTATCTTATCGCTAGGTAACTACACAGGATATCGCCTATTAGAACTGAAAAGATTCAAACCATTAGCGGAGGACTAAACGATGTTTTCAATGTTTACGTCTCCCCAAAAGCTACATGCTAAAGGCATTATGGGCATGAACAAACGTAATGGCGCCTATATTGGGCGCTATAACGACCGTTCTAAATATCCACTAGTGGATGATAAGCTAAAGACTAAAATTATTGCTCAAGAGCACGGCGCAACGGTGCCTAAGTTGATTGGTGTTATTGGCCAGCAAGCTGAAGTAAAGCGTATTCATGCCATGGTTAAAGATTGGCCGGGTTTTGTGATTAAACCGGCTCGTGGATCTGGTGGTAAAGGCATTTTGGTCATTATTTCGCATAAAGATGGGGTTTACATTAAACCATCAGGTCAAGCGATAAATGAGCAAGATGTGGAACGCCATATTAGTAATGCATTGGCAGGTTTATTCTCACTCGGTGGCAAAAATGATGTTGCGGTTGTTGAGAACCTCATTAAATTCGATGATGTTTCATTTGATGGTTACAGCTACGAAGGTGTGCCTGATATTCGCGTTATCGTGTTTAAAGGTTACCCTGTTATGGCAATGATGCGTTGTTCTACTGCGGCATCGGATGGTAAAGCGAACTTGCACCAAGGTGCGGTTGGCGTAGGTTTAGATATTGCAACGGGATGTGCTGTGCGAGCCGTTCAGTTTGACCGCCCTATCACCCATCACCCAGATACCGACAAACCGCTTAGTGGATTAGTCGTACCAAACTGGGAAAAGCTATTAGTGTTAGCATCCAGCGCATGGGAAATGACTGGATTAGGTTATATGGGTACTGATATGGTATTGGATAAGGAAGAAGGCCCGATGGTATTAGAGCTTAATGCTCGCCCTGGCCTTGCAATCCAAATTGCTAATGGCGCCGGTTTACTGCCCCGTCTGCAACATATCGAAAACCTAGGTACGCCGTTAAATTACCCAACACCAGAAGAACGTGTGGCTTATGCAGCAAAACAATTCGCCTCAAAACCACAGTTCTAAGCTTTTGTTTGTTCAGAGAATAGTCCTATAAAGAATAGTTTTCTGAGACTAGTTGTACAACGAATAGCTTTACAGCGTATAGATAACAAAAGGGCCTATCACTCAATGCGAGTCATAGGCCCTAATTTTATGCTTTATATCCCTAGCATTGGCGATCACTCAACCTCAATTGAGATTATTTACCTAGTGCTTCTTTATAATGAAGGCGACATACTGATTCATAACGATCATTACCGCCAATCGCCACTTGGTCACCTTCTGCAATCGCTTTACCATACTCATCCATACGAATCACCATGTTAGCTTTACGTCCGCAGTGACAAATGGTTTTTAACTCAACCAACTTATCAGCCCAAGCAAGCAAGTATTGACTGCCTTCAAACAACTCACCTAAAAAATCACTACGTAACCCATAACATAATACGGGAATGTGTAATTTATCCACCACTTCGGTTAATTGATACACTTGTTCTTTATTTAAGAACTGACATTCATCAATCATGACGCAGTGAATTTTTTCCTTTTCACATAATAATTTAATTGCACTAAACATATCGGTGGTGTCATTGTACAAGTGCGCATCTGACTGTAAACCAATACGAGAACTCACTTTACCAATGCCATCACGGTTATCGATTTCAGCTGTGAAAATCACAGGGTTCATGCCACGTTCACAATAGTTAAAAGAAGATTGAAGCAGTGTGGTTGATTTACCCGCGTTCATCGCTGAGTAATAAAAATACATCTGTGCCAAAGAAAAAAACCTTTCTAGTTGTCAGTTTCGAGTTTCGAGTTTCGAGTTTCGAGTTTCGAGAAAAAGGCTTGCAGTATATTGGTGACACCACAAGCCCTATCTAATCAATTGCCTTTATTCAGGTCTATTTACTTACGACGCCAAGTAGTACCGTCTGGACCATCTTCTAACTCAATACCAAGCTCGTTTAACTTATCACGAGCTAGATCAGCATTTACCCAATCTTTCGCAGCGCGAGAGTCATTACGTAGTTTAATTAACGCTTCAATTTCAGCCACTTCATCATCACTACCCGCTTCGCCCTGTAAGAAAGCTTCTGGATCTTGATGTAAAATACCAATCACATCGGCTAGTTCTCGCATTAATGCGCCAAGTGCCGAAGCTTTACCCATATCAAGAGTTTTCAAGCGATTTACTTCACGAGCCATATCAAATAGCACTGAGTAAGCTTCTGGCGTATTAAAGTCATCATTCATTGCGGTGCTAAAACGAGCAACAAATTCTTCGCCACCAGCTGGTGCAACAGATAAATCCAGGCCACGTAATGAAGTGTATAATCGCTCTAATGAAGCACGCGCTTGGTTTAAGTTCTCTTCACTGTAATTTAACTGGCTACGGTAGTGACCAGACATTAAGAAATAACGAACAGTTTCAGAGTCGTAGTGCTTTAACACATCACGAATCGTAAAGAAGTTGCCCAAAGATTTAGACATTTTTTCACGATCAACCATCACCATACCACTGTGCATCCAAGTGTTTACGTATGGCGTATCGTGAGCACAGCAAGATTGTGCAATTTCATTCTCATGGTGTGGAAATTGCAGATCTGAACCACCTCCATGAATATCAAAATGGTTACCTAGAATCGATGAATTCATTGCTGAACATTCGATATGCCAGCCAGGACGACCCGGGCCCCAAGGCGACTCCCATGTCGGTTCACCTGGCTTTGACATTTTCCAAACCACAAAATCCATCGGGCTACGTTTCGCGCTTTCAACATCTACGCGAGCACCAGCTTGCAATTGTTCTAAATCCTGCCCAGATAGTTTGCCGTATTGTTCGAACTTTTTCACTTCAAACATCACATCGCCATTAGCAGCAACGTAGGCAAATCCACGCTCGATTAAGCGCTCCACTAATTCGATGATTTCTTTAATATAATGGGTTGCTCGAGGCTCTACATCCGGGCGCTTAATATTGAGCGCATCGAAATCTGCGTACATTTCTTCAATTAAGCGTTCCGTTAACGAATCGCAGCTTTCATTGTTTTCTGCTGCACGTTTAATGATCTTGTCGTCAATATCCGTAATATTTCGCACAAAAGTTAGATCATAACCAACAAAGCGTAGGTAGCGAGACACCACATCAAACGATACAAAAGTACGCCCATGGCCAATATGGCAGAGATCGTAGATGGTCACACCACAAACATACATGCCAATTTTTCCAGCATGAATAGGTTTAAATTCCTCTTTTTGGCGGGTCAAGGTGTTATATATTTTTAACATGATCTCTTTCTGCGTCTGATGAAAATTATAATTTTTTGATTATACCGAATCAGCTAATTAAGTCGACATTAAGCCTAACTTTAATAAGCTATCCTTGGGTATAATAACGTTTAAAGTTGCTTTAGAGATAAGTTGCTATAAAATCTAACTCTCAATAAGCAATACCAATTAAATCCAATGATAAAGGACCTAACCATGATCATCCTTCACACCAACTTCGGCGATATTAAAATTCAACTTAACGAAGAAAAAGCACCTGAAACAGCGGCTAACTTCCTACAGTATTGCCAAGATGGCTTCTACGACAACACTCTTTTCCACCGTGTTATCGATGGGTTTATGATTCAAGGCGGCGGCATGACTTCTGGTTTGAAAGAGAAGGCAACTCGCGCAACCATTAAAAACGAAGCAAATAATGGCCTAAGTAACAAAGTAGGTACATTAGCAATGGCTCGTACAATGGAACCGCACTCTGCAAGCTCTCAGTTCTTCATCAACGTTAATGACAACACTTTCCTTGATTTCAAATCTGAAACAATGAATGGTTGGGGTTACTGTGTGTTTGCTGAAGTGGTTGAAGGCATGGACGTAGTAGAAAAAATCAAAACAGTAAGCACCGGTTCTTACGGTATGCACCAAGACGTACCACTAGAAGATGTTGTGATTACTGGTACAACAATCGAAGCATAATATACTCAAAGTAATTAGATTTGCAGCGAGGCAACAAGTGAATGAACGTCGTCAACAAAACTGCAATTTCAAGTATGAAGTATATAAAAGCATCGAGTTTGTAGGGGGCACTGTCCCCCTTTTATTTCTCCCCACACAATTTGATAATTCATGACCACCTTATTTATTGCTGATCTCCACTTATCTCCCTTACGTCCAGATATTACGGCCTGTTTTCTTCGTTTTATGCAAGAAGAAGCACCAGAAGCAGAAAAACTGTATGTACTCGGTGATTTATTTGAATTTTGGATTGGCGATGATGACAACTCCCCCTTTAATGTCACCATTAAAGACGCCTTTAAAGCGTTAACGGCGAAAGGCGTTGACTGTTATTTCATACAAGGTAATCGTGACTTTCTACTCGGGCACCGTTTTTGTAAAGAAACCGGAATGACGTTACTACCAGAAACTGCAGTGATCGATCTTTACGGAACACCTACTGTTATCTTGCACGGTGATACCTTGTGTACCAAAGATGAGAAATACCAAGAATTTCGTAAAACCGTTCATCAAAAATGGCTACAGCGCCTATTTAACTGTATCCCATTGTTTATACGAAAAAAGATCGTTTCCAACGTACAAAATAAAATCAAACAACAAAAAAACTCTAAGCAAATGGAAATCATGGATGTGACGCCTGAAGAAGTAGTCAATGTCCTTGAAGTTAACCAAGTCACTCATATGATCCACGGTCATACACATCGTCCTAACACTCATAAACATCAAACTAATCAAGGCTGTGCAACCAGAATCGTACTTGGTGACTGGTATACTCAGGGCTCGATATTAGTGTGTGATGACAATGGTTGCGAATTACAGCAGCGCTCCCTTGGATAAAAACTTTAATCTTTAGAAAATCTTCACAAATTTAATCCACTCACAGACTTTTCACCTATTCTTATAATTGGAATACGAAGATAGTGACTCTGATAGTAAGTTATTTGAATATCGTATTTTTTATTGTGAATTTATGAGTCAACGAACAAACTTGTTACTTTGTAGCTGGAAGCCTCGAAAGCTTTTCTATATTGTTACTAGGTTAATTAATAATAAACCTGAGACTCTAATAAATACGAGGTTACTCTGGTTAATAAGCAAAGAGATTCAAGGATGCATTCTTTTATTGCACGCCAGCCCATTGTAAATACCGATAAGCAGATTGTGGCTTACGAGTTATTGTTTCGTGAAGGATTTAAAAATGAATTCCCTTCGGTAGACCCACAGTT
Source organism: Vibrio sp. (assembly GCF_048266485.1). Taxonomy (GTDB): domain Bacteria; phylum Pseudomonadota; class Gammaproteobacteria; order Enterobacterales; family Vibrionaceae; genus Vibrio. The sequence continues at coordinate 550,867 of NZ_JBLWZK010000001.1, forward strand.
GGCGACCAGCCGATTATTAATTGAGCACTTTTTTCTTACTAATGTTCAAGGACATGAAAAAACATTTTTCGTCAATTTTCCCTATCAAAGTTTAATAGAGCAAGTCCCAACACTTTTTCCTGTGGATTTATTGATGATCGAAATTCTCGAAGATTGTCAACCTAGTGACGAATTATTCTCAGCGATAGCCGCCATGCATCAACAAGGTTACAAAATGGCCCTTGATGACTTTATCCCATCACCTAACTGGGAGCGTTTCCTACCTTACATTAGCACGATTAAATTCGATATTAAGCAAATAAGCATCTCCGATGCAGCCAAATTTATCGAAGCTCATAAAGTCTATGATCTTTATTATTTAGCTGAGAAAATTGAAAGCCAACAAGAACTAGAAGAAGCAAAAAAAGCCGGTTTTGATTTTTTCCAAGGTTACGCATTATATGAGCCAGAAATAATCAAACACCGAAGAATTGAATCATCGTCATTCACCGTTGAGCAACTAAAAATTGCCATTCATCAATCTCCTATTGATTACCAGTTAATCGAAAGACTGATTCGTTATGACATTACAATGTCCTATAAGCTAATGCGATTTATCAATGCTCATTCATCCAAAACCTTTACCTCGTTTGAAGATGCTTTTAATATTCTCGGCCTTGATAAAATCAAATTCTTTATTGAGTTATCTCTTACCGCGGCCCATAAATGGACGCCATCGGATTATTATTTAAGCTCCATGCATCGAGCCCATTTCTGTGAACAAGTCGCCGCCTTAGAACAATTCAAAATAAATGCCGAACACGCTTACTTCGTTGGAATGTTTTCTCAAATCGATAAGCTCCTTCAACAACCACTTTGCCAACTAGTCGGGACCTTGCCACTGAACAAAACGGCAATTAATGCACTATCAAAACAACAAGGAATTCTCGGTGAGATTTTAGGACTGGCCATTGCCTATGAGAAAAACGATAATTCCAGTATTCAGTGGTTTACTGATAAACTTCAAATCTCCCCAGAACTAACTCGTCAATTTTATGACAATGCGATTAATTGGGTAACCCCTGAAAATGACCACCTTCGCTTAGAAGGCAAGCTTCTTCATCAACAGTAAAGAGAACACTATGCTTTGCCCATGCTGTAGTCAGCAACCTTACGACCAATGTTGTCAACCTATTCACCAAAATACTGCTAACGCTCAACTGCCTGAACAATTGATGCGTGCCCGTTACTCGGCACATGTGCTTGGCAATGTAGAGTTTGTCATCCAGACTTACCATTCATCTTGCCAAGCGGAACAAGAAGCCAACGCCATTGCTCAATCGGTTGAAAGTAACTGGGTACAACTGGAAGTCCTTGATGCTCCAACCCCTTCTAATTCTGAAGGTTTGGTGGAGTTTAAAGCTTACTTTGCAGAAAACGGCAAACAATATTGCCTACATGAACGCTCAAGATTTGTTAAAGAAGATGGCCAATGGCGCTATATAGATGGTGTGATGCCAAAAGAGAAAATTGATCCACGACTTAATCAAACCATTACCAGCACTAAAATAGGCCGAAACGATCCTTGCCTGTGTGGCAGTGGTAAAAAGTTTAAAAAGTGCTGTGGTTAAGCTCAATGACAGACTGTTTTAAATAAACCATTAAAAAACCCAAATGACTTCAAATCATTTGGGTTTTTATCTATTCGGCTATCCGCTTTTAGAGATCAGCGGTTAGTTTATTGATGACGTTCTTTCAATTTATTAATCACGTCATTAAACGATAGACCTTGATCTTGCAGCAATACAAACAAGTGATACATTAAATCTGCCGATTCACACACTAATTCCGCCTTGTCGCCCGACGTTGCCGCAAGCGCGACTTCAACACCCTCTTCGCCCACTTTCTGCGATATGCGCTTCGTGCCACGAGCATAGAGACTTGCAGTGTAGGAGGATTCTGGATCGGCACTCTTGCGGGCAGCCAGTAATTGCTCAAGTTGATGAAGCCACACCAATTGGCTTTCTTCTTGCTTATCACCATCAAAACATGTTGTCGTGCCAGTATGACAAGTTGGGCCAATTGGGTTAACTTTCGCCAACAGAGTATCATTGTCACAGTCTAGAGAAAGGTTTACTAAACCTAGACTGTTTCCTGATTCTTCCCCTTTGGTCCAAAGACGCTGCTTGGTACGAGAGTAAAAAGTGACTAAGCCGGTATCAGCGGTTTTTTGTAGCGCATCCGCATTCATGTAGCCCATCATTAATACTTGGCTAGAAACGTAATCTTGTACAATCACAGGCACTAAGCCATCGACTTTGTCCCAATTAATACGTTCATTCAAGTCAACAACGTCAGATGCTTGAAACTTTGATTGTGTTGTTAATCCTTCACTCATAAACGTATCTCCACGCCTTGTTGTTTTAAGTATTGTTTCAGTTCACTTATGTTGATCACTTGTTTGTGAAAAACAGACGCTGCTAACGCGCCATCAACATGAGTTTTTTGATAGGCTTCTGCAAAGTGCTCCATCGCGCCTGCGCCACCTGAGGCAATCAAAGGTACCTGACACACTTCACGAACCATGTTTAATTGATCGATATCGTAGCCATTACGCACGCCATCTTGGTTCATCATATTGAGTACGATTTCCCCTGCGCCACGTTTTTGCACTTCTTGCACCCAATCACGGGTTTCCCATTTCGTTGCCTTGGTGCGCTCTTCATCACCGGTAAATTGGTAAACTTGATATTTGCCAGTGTCTTTGTCGTAGTATGAATCAATGCCCACTACGATACATTGCACGCCAAATTTGTCCGCCAGTTCGGTGATCAATTCTGGATTCGCGAGCGCTGGGGAGTTGATTGACACTTTATCGGCGCCAAACTCAAGAATACGCGCGGCATCTTCGGCAGATTTAATACCACCAGCCACACAGAAAGGAATATCAATCACTTCAGCCACGCGAGCTACCCAACTTTTATCCACTACGCGGCCATCGCTCGACGCAGTAATATCATAAAACACGAGCTCATCTGCACCTTCTTCCGCATAACGTTGCGCTAACGGTACGATATCACCAATGATTTCATGGTTACGAAATTGCACGCCTTTGACGACTTGACCATCTCGAACATCAAGACACGGAATTATTCGCTTTGCCAACATGAGAATGCCTCCTCTGCGGTAAACTTGCCATCAAGTAATGCACGGCCAACAATCACGCCAGCAACACCAGTACCTTTAAGCGCAGCAATATCCTCTAGGCTACCAATGCCACCTGAAGATTGAAATTGCACTTGTGGATACTGTTTGCATAAATCAACATACAGCTCAACGTTCGAGCCCGCTAAAGTGCCATCACGCGAAATATCAGTACACAGCACGTGTTTCAACCCCACAGTAAGGTAATCATCTATAAGGGCTTCAATCGTCACGCCAGAGTCTTCTTGCCAGCCAGAAATCGCCACACGACGTACGCCTTGCTCATCAATGTTGATATCTAAAGCCAGTACGATTTTTTCTGCGCCGTATTTTTCCATCCAGCCTTTGACCAGCTCAGGTTGTTTCACCGCAGTCGAGCCAACCACAACACGTTGTGCGCCCGCTTCAAGCAGATCAATCACATCTTGCTCTGTGCGTACACCACCACCAATTTGGATATTAGCCGGTGTGCCTGCAAGCAACTTAGCAATTAAATCGAGTTGACGTGCTGAAGTATCTTTTGCACCAGTTAAATCCACCAAATGCAGCCAATTGGCACCGGCTTGATGGTAGAGGTTAAATTGCTCGACTGGATCGACTTTGTATTCGGTTTTCTGTCCATAGTCGCCTTGAAATAAACGTACGACTTGTCCATCAATTAAATCTAATGCAGGAATTATCATCCTATATTTCCCTTTTATACGTTTAGCTCAAGAAAGTTTTGAATCAGTTTTGCGCCTGCTTTTGAGGAACGCTCTGGGTGAAATTGCACACCATAATAGTTGCCACTTTGCACCGCTGCGGTAAATGGGTTGCCATAGTCACAACTTGCAATGGTGTACTCACCGACTTGCATGGCATAGCTGTGCACAAAGTAGAAATAACTATCTTCCGGAATGTCTTTAAATAATGGATGACCAGATTGAGATTTCACCGTATTCCACCCCATGTGAGGCAAAGGTAAATCACCCGTATCCATTAAGCGAACCTCACCATCACATAGACCTAGGCAATTGACTTCTGCATTACCTTGTTGACCTTTTTCTTCAGACAGTTTGCCTAGTAATTGCATACCAAGACAAATGCCCAATAACGGTTTCTCTACCTTTTTAACCAAGCTAATTAAATCACGCTCTTCTAGGTTCTTCATTGCCTCAGAAGCAGTGCCTACGCCCGGTAGAAATAGTTTATCCGCGCCTAGAACCACGGCAGGATCTTTAGAAATCGTAACCGTATAACCAAGGCGTTCAATAGCAAATCTGACTGATGACACATTGGCGCAACCGGTGTCGATAATCACCACTTGTTGAGCATCATTTGTGACAGATATTGATCCCATTACAGCACTCCTTTACTACTTGGCAATTCGTTACCTTCTACTTTGATCGCTTGACGTAACGTACGACCGAAAGCTTTAAATAAACTTTCAATAATGTGGTGGTCGTTATCGCCAGTTGAAGATAAGTGCAGAGTACAAGCCAGCGTATCTGTTAATGAGCGGAAGAAGTGCACCACCATTTCCGTCGATAAATCGCCCACTTGTTCACGGCTGAATTTAGCATCAAATTTCAAATAAGGACGGCCAGATAAATCCAAACCACATTGCGCTAAACATTCATCCATTGGCAAGCTAAAACCAAAGCGACCAATACCACGTTTATCACCAAGTGCTTCTTTTAACGCTTGACCAAGAGCTAAAGCCGTATCTTCAATGGTGTGATGATCATCAATGTGCAAATCACCTTTAACGTCCACTTTCATTTGGAAACCACCGTGTGTGGCGATTTGATCTAGCATGTGATCAAAAAAGCCCATTCCGGTAGAGATTTGATTACCACCCTGCTCATCTAAATTAACCGCAATACGAATATCGGTTTCTTTAGTCGTGCGAACAACCGTAGAGGTACGAGAATTAACCGTTAGGTCTTTTAAAATATCTAACCAGTTCATGGTTTCAGGATTGTACTGAATACCACGAATCGCCATGTTCTCTGCCAGCTGTAAATCGGTTGCACGATCGCCAATCACTGCCGAGGTTTTAAAATCGACTTTACCTTGCTGTAGGTAATCTTTAACTAAACCGAGTTTAGGTTTACGGCAAGTACAGTTATCGGCATCAAAGTGCGGGCAAATCAACACATCATCAAATTTAACGCCTTGCGATGTAAAAATATCCATCATCATATTGTGTGGCGCATCAAAATCCGCTTGTGGGTAGCTATCCGTACCTAGACCATCTTGATTGGTGACCATCACTAAACGATAACCAGCATCTTGAAGTTTTAATAATACCGGAATGACATTAGGCTCAAATTTCAGCTTGTCTAAACGATCAACTTGAAAATCTTCCGGCGGCTCAACAATTAAGGTGCCATCTCGGTCGATAAAAAGAATTTTATTAGCTTGGCTCACATTGACTTCCTTTCTTAGAGCAGCCACCAATTTAGGTTTGATGGCTCAAATTATTTATATACTGTTCTTTATAAGTTAAAAAGCTACACGATGGCGCTGATTTGATTACGGATGAAGCTTAAGGTCTTTTCACATTCATCACGGTTACCGATACTGATTCGCACGCAATCTTTAATCGGAGAGTTACGTAGAATAATGCCGTTATCCCACGCCGCTTTAAACATCGCATCGCCCTCAGGGAATTGGATTAACAGATAGTTACCCCAGCCATCATAAACCGTCACACCTTGCAGCATAGATAAACCCGCTTGCAAATAGGCGCGATTCGCCGCGAGATCCAGTACCTGATATTTCATACGTGCAAGTCCTGCTTCAGATAATGCCTGACAAGCAATTTCAGCCACCGGAATCGGTACAGGATACGGAGCAATCACTTTCAATAATACATTGATTAACTCTTCGTTAGCCAAAGTAAAACCACAACGCAATCCAGCGAGAGCAAAGGCTTTCGACATAGTTCGCAAAATGGCTAGATTAGGATATTGTGCAAGTAAATCGATTGTTGACGCTTCTGGACAAAAATCGATATAGGCTTCATCCATCACTACAATCGCTTTGTCTTGTGTCATCTCTAATAGAGCAACGATATCTTCACGCTTGATCAGATTCCCGGTTGGATTGTTTGGGCTACATACAAACACCAGTTTCACATTCTCTAACTGCGCTTGAATGCTCTCCAGATCCAGTTGCCACTCTTGAGTTAAAGGCACGACTTTACGTTCAACACCGATGGTTTCGGCACTGATCGCATACATGCCATAAGTCGGAGGGCAATAAAGGATTGCATCTTGATTCGGCTCACAAAAAGCGCGAATAAGTAACTCGATACCTTCATCGGCACCGCGAGAAGTTAATACTTGCTCTGCTTTCACGCCAGCATAAGTCGCGTAGGCTTCAATCAAAGCTTTTGGCTGGCACTCACTATAACGGTTTAAGCGAGTAAAATTGGTTTTATACTCATTATCAAACGGTGATTCATTGGCATTTAGCCAAACATCCCCACTGCCACCAATACGGCGAGCAGACAGGTAGGGTGTTAAAGCTTGAACTTGTTTACGGGCTAACTTTTCCATGTTCTTCCTGCCTATTGCTGATTCAATTGTTCGTTACAAATACGGTCGATACGAATAGTCACGGCGCGTTTGTGCGCATCAAGACCTTCCGCTTCTGCCATAGTAACCACTGTTTGCGCTAAGCCTTTCAAGCCCTCTTTTGATAACTCTTGTACTGTCATACGTTTTGAGAAATCTGCTAAACCTAAGCTTGAGTAGGTTTTAGTGTAGCCATAAGTAGGCAGTACGTGGTTCGTTCCCGAAGCGTAATCCCCAACTGATTCAGGCGACCATTGGCCAAGGAAGATTGAGCCTGCGTTATCGAGTAAAGGCAACAATTCACGAGGGTTTTTAGTCTGAACAATTAAGTGTTCTGGGCCGTAGAAGTTTGAAATTGACACACATTGGGTCAACGATTCGGTAATCACAATCAAGCTTGAGCCTAAGGCTTTCTCAGCAATATCACTGCGCGATAAACTCTTCAACTGTTTTTGTACCGCTTCCGCTACTTGATCAGCAATCATTGGCGATGGTGTTAATAGCACCACTTGTGAATCTGGGCCGTGCTCTGCTTGAGACAATAAATCTGCCGCCACAAAATCCGCATCCGCTGTTTCATCGGCAATCACCAATACTTCTGAAGGACCTGCAGGCATGTCAATCGCAGCACCGCGGAAATCATTGCTTACTTGGCGTTTGGCTTCAGTCACAAAAGCGTTACCTGGACCAAAAATTTTATCGACCTTAGAAACCGTCTCCGTACCGTAAGCCATAGCAGCTACCGCTTGAGCGCCACCGACATTGTAAACTTCATCGATATTACACAATGTCGCCACATACAAAATTTCATCCGCAATTGGCGGAGGTGAACATAACACTACCTTACGACAGCCCGCAATTTGCGCCGGAACGCCCAACATTAATACCGTAGAAGGTAATGGCGCACTACCACCTGGAATATATAAACCCACTTTATTAATTGCACGAGTCACTAATTCACACACTACACCCGGTTGTGTTTCGACACTTAAAGGCTGTGCTTTTTGCGCTTTGTGGAAAACCGAAATGTTCTTATGCGCCTGTTTTAGCGCTTGCTTCATTTCTTCAGATAAACGTTCTACAGCTTCATCAATTTCTTGTTCTGAAACGCGAATAGAATCCGGAATGACTTTATCAAACTTAGTCGTTAATTCTTTAATTGCAGCATCGCCACCTTGTTTCACTTGATTTAATACATCTGTGACAATTGAGGTGATGTTAGCACCATCGCTAATTGCTGGGCGCTCAAGTATTGCATTTTGTTGCTCTTCGCTTAATGATTGCCAAACGACGGTTTTCATATTGCTTACTCCATCATTTTTTCAATTGGTAACACTAAGATTGAACTTGCACCAAGCTCTTTTAAGCCTTCCATCGTTTCCCAGAAAAGGTTTTCGGTACTCACTAAGTGTACTGCGACACGGTTTTTTTCTTGAGATAAAGGTAGAACCGTAGGATCTTCCGCACCCGGTAATAATTGTTTGATTTGTTCTAACTTATCAGATGGAGCGTGCAGCATAATGTATTTTGATTCTTTCGCTTGAATCACACCTTGCATGCGAGTGAGCAGTTTTTCAATCAAACTATCTTGCTCAGCTGAAAATTGACCGGTACGTTGAATTAGTGTCGCTTTAGAGCGGAAAATCACTTCCGCTTCTTTTAAGCCATTGGCTTCTAAAGTTGCACCGGTAGAGACTAAATCTGCAATCGCATCGGCAAGGCCAGCACGAGGCGCAACTTCAACTGAACCCGTTAGCATACAAGTGCTAAAGTTAATACCTTGCTCATCCATGTAGCTTTTTAATAAGTGTGGGTAGGTTGTCGCAATACGTTTGCCCGCGAGATCTTGTGGGCCGTTGTAAGTTTCATCTTTATTAATCGCGATAGATAAACGACAACCGCCGAAGTCTAGGCGACGCAGTGCTTTAAACTCACATGGAGCACCTTCTGCTTTACGATCTAAGCGTACTTCTTCTAATTCATTCTCACCGATAAAGCCAAGGTCAACCACTCCATCCATGATCAAACCAGGAATGTCATCATCACGAACTAACAATAAATCGATTGGCATATTTTCACTGTGTACTACCAGCCTCTCACCAGCAATATTAAATTTAACACCACACTTTTTAAGTAGCTCTTGACACTCTTTGCTCAAGCGGCCTTTCTTTTGAATCGCAATTCTTAATCGTGAATTTGTCATCTTTCTATCCCTGTATTTTTAATTTAATAGTCATAGTTGGTTTATTTAGCACATCCAAAAATGATTGATTTTTTAAAGTGTCCCTAAATGAAAAAACCCCCGGAGAGAAAACTCTTCCGAGGGTTTGAATCTTTTTACTGATTCACGTCCGGAAGAGATATCTTCCGGATGCACACACTCACCCGCAAGATATAACAGGATGATGGTGATGATGAATGTTAATATTCAATGTGCGCATATTTTTGTTTGCTCAATCAGTTTCAATAACTTCACACTACCCAAGCTCGAATATTTTTTCAAGCCTTTATTTGAATTATTTTCACATAAGACTAATCATGAAAGTCTTATACAAAAAGGCTGAGTTATTCGCTAACTCAGCCTTTGGTAATACAATCAAAATAGGAAATTAAACGGCTACTTTTTTCATTTTCGATTTTGAAATAACAGACATAACGATACAACAAACCACAAAAGTCACACTTGCAGCACTAAAGCCCATCAACGAAGACTCTGTCATACCTAAAACGATGAAGCCAACAGATGAAACTATTGCTGTTGCTAATGCATATGGTAACTGAGTAGATACGTGGTCGATATGGTTACAACGAGCCCCTGTCGATGACAAAATTGTGGTATCTGAAATTGGAGAACAGTGATCACCAAATACAGAACCTGCAAGTACTGCACTTAACATAGGAAGCATCAGCGCTAAATCTGTCGCACCTGCTAGGTCTCCTGCAATGGGTAGCATGATGCCGAATGTGCCCCAAGAAGTTCCAGTTGAAAATGCCATCACACCTGAAAGCAAGAACAACAATACCGGCAACCAATGTACATCGATGTTACCTTCTACTAGTGTTGATAGATAAGCACCTGTACCCATATCTTTAATCACTGCGCCAATAGTCCATGCAAAGGCTAAGATCAAAATCGCACCAAACATTGACTTTGCACCAATCCATAACGTGATTAGTACATCTTTTGTTGGCATTTTTTGCTTGAATACTGCACCTACAGCACAAATCAAACCAACTAACGCACCATAGAATAAAGATTGACCAACATTGGTATTTTCAAACGCTTTTAATAAGTTAAATGCTTGGCCATTAACACTTAGTGCATCTGCGCCTGAACTAATCATGAAATATACAGTGGCGATAATTAAAGCAACAATAGGCAGAATCAGGTTAGAAACTGTTCCCTCTTTACTTTCTTTAATTTCAGATTCTTCTGTTAAATCTGGTGCATTCTCATCACGATCATCAGTTTTACCTTGACCCGCAGCAATCTCATGCTTACGCATAAGACCAACATTAAGATCAAACCAGATCATAGAAAATACCATTAATAAAGCAAAAATCGCGTAATAGTTCATCGGTACTAAACGCATATATGCTCCTAGAGCAGAATATTCAGTAATACCATGTGAAATTAAAATTCCACTTACTACTGTCATGATATAAGCCCCCCAGCTAGAAGCAGGCATAAGGACACACATAGGTGCAGCAGTAGAATCCAAAATATAAGCCAACTTGGAGCGAGAAACTTGAAAGCGATCGGTCACAGGACGAGAAATTGCACCTACTGCTAAACTATTAAAGTAATCATCAATAAAGATAAATACCCCTAACCAAGCCGCAAGAAATTGTGTTCCTCTTTTGCTTTTAATGCGCTTTTGAGCCCACTCAGCAAAAGCATAAGTACCACCAGATAGCGTTAATAAAGCAGTCATCATGCCAAGAAGAACAAGAAAAAGTAGGATAAAAAGACTATCCCAATTCAATCCGCCATCACTAACAAACACACCCAATACAGTAGAACTGGTATAGCTTAATGCACCTGATAATGAAAAATCAGCCAGCAAAAAACCACCCAGTAAAATACCAAAACCAAGTGATAAAAGAACACGTCGTGTCAAAATGGCCATCGTCAAAGCAATTGCTGGAGGCAACAGCGATGCCGAGGAAGAAGTAAAATCGATTAAGTTCATGATCAAAAAAAACCAAAATTGGTTAGAGATCTACTGCAGAAGGGATATTGTTGAAGAGTATAATCATAAAACAATAAATTAGCTTGTTGATAAACGTTGAAAGCCAAATCACTTTCATATGTCTACAGTAGCGCTCCATAGTAAAAAAATACAGTATGTAACCTTTAAGGCTAGCACTCTGCAAACTATGGCAGTGCTGCATCTATTAAATGCAACCCCAGCAAGTGGCTCTGATACGCCTAACTAATCAAAACGCACTGATTAGCTCTTACTTCGGCAACATTTCCTTTCGTACGCTCTCAAAGGCATCACCCTAAAACGTATTACTAATAAATATTGCGCCTCTACATCAAACTAAAACAATCTCCTTACAAACAGCCGTTTTTCAGGACATTTTAAAAGGGTTCTAGCAAGATTTGGCTCATTGTAATGATCGAAAATCAAATGGCAAGACAAAAGTCTAACATTTCCATTTCGCCACTAACAACTAACAACTAACAACTAACAACTTAATTATAAAGCTAAATATAGTTAATTTGAATCCATATCTAAAATAACAGCACTATTTGTAACAGTATAAATTATTAAATAAATTTCAAATTTCTCTATTTAAGCAAATATATTTTTTGACTAAAAAAGACAAGCTATATAAAATCAGTTTAACTTTATCTAATAAAGATATTTATTTTAGATAAAACTTAATTCAACAATTCTACTGTATAGGATCCACATATGTCAGAAATCAAAAAATCAGCACTACTAAATATTCGTAGTCTTCGCGCTTTTACTCGTGACGAATTTACCCTAGCGGAAGTAGAAGAGTTACTAGAAAAACTAACTACTGTTGTAGCAGAAAGAAAAGAAGCAGAAGAAAAAGAATTAGCGGAACAAGCAGAGCGCGAAGCTAAATTAGCAGAATACGCTAAAATGATCGCTAAAGACGGAATTGATTTAGAAGACCTTATCTCAGCAATGAGCGGTGGTGAATCAAAATCTAAAGCTCGTAAGAAACGTCAACCTCGCCCTGCAAAATATGAATATACTTTAAATGGTGAGCGTAAGACGTGGACTGGTCAAGGCCGTACGCCTTCTGCAATTCAAGAAGCTCTTGATGCAGGTAAATCGATTGATGATTTCCTAATCAAATAATAACAAAACTCTTATTTGATTATTAATAAAAAGGGAGTATTTAGCTCCCTTTTTTATTCCTAACAATAAGTTACTGTAGATTTTAGATTCAATGATTAAGAATAATTAAACTCATCAATTCATTTTACCCACCCTTTTCATAGCGGGTAAAATTATTGAATTAAATAAACTTATCTTTCCCAGTATGCTTCTTCTAAGCTGTCTTCTTTCTCAGGCAAGCCACGAGATAAACGCGGAGAATGTTGTGCTAATACTTCATAACTTACTCGGTTAGCATACTTACATACTTGAGAGAAAGATGAATAAGTTAAAAATGGATATTCATGTTTACTTGAATTAGGGATATTTTCTTTATGGTATTTATTAGCCGCCATATCATGTAATATCGCAGATAATGCCGCATCACCTGCTCCATTCGTATTCATAATCTTCTCCGGCCCCCCCATATATGGTGCAATATGAGAGTACACTTTAATTGGATTTTCACATTGAGAACGAACCGTTGGGCGGCTAAATTCATACTGATTAAATTCAGCAATCGAGCCTGGTAATAAAGGCAAACTTGTTGGGCGCTTTGCTTCTTCTTCAGTATAACCAGCCATATATAAACCTACTGGGCCGGCGGTGCATAAGACTAAATCTACCCAATCCAGCGCTTTATCTGAAGCTAATAAAGGATCATGTTCTCCTGTTAAAGCTTCTGCCTCCTCTTCATTCATTGCCAAAACAGAAACATTTTGCTTAACAAAATCACGCCAATATTGAGGATCATCTTGAACAACATATTTGGTTCCTAGAGTAAGAACGACTGGAACGTCATATTTTTTCGCGTATTCAATCGCTTTCATTGTTGCATCTGGCATAGGATCGCCCGACTTACAGCGAACCAAATAAGCAGTTAACACTAAAGCTGAAGCGTTTTCAAAAATACGTTCGGGAATACTAGTTGGTAATAATTGATTCATTCTCCCTTCATTAATTGCAAAGGTACGTTCACCATTATCACTAATTAATGCAAAACAACGACCAATTGGGCCTTCAACACCTTGTAGATAATTTAAATCCATACGACTAGAAGTGTTACAAAGGTAGCGATATCCATAACTACCAATTTTAATACTATTACTCATCACACCAAGTAAGGTCGATTTATCATCAGCTAATACGGAGTAATTATGTAACGTATTCCCTATGGTTCCACCCGCGAATTCATCGGTAACCAGGTCATATTCCTTTAACTCGTTATATAATGCTTCTGCTTTTTCATCATCTATAACTAACGAGTGCCCTTTACTCAATTGATATTTTTCAATGAACTCATCACTGACTTTCGCCTCTATATCAACCAACGTTTGGTCAATACCGATAATGTGAGTACGAGACATTCGCTTGCTTTCTTGTGCTTGACTAACAAGCGGATCACGAGCATCAACAGGAAAATAGTGTTTAGATTTACGTTGGCCGGGGAATTTCATAACAACTCTGCATGACAGAAATAAGGGAGGCTAATTGTAGTCATCTAAGTGGGAAACAGCAATATCAGAAGAAATAGCAAACGTTTCCTTCTGATATTTAGAGATTGATTCATTATTTTTTAGTTTTGATCCAGGCTTCAAACTCGTTTAACTCTTCAGTAGAGGCTTGTTGATACCAATATTTAAGATTATTGAGTGCCTGCTTAGATTCAACATTCACTTTCTGTTGTTGTTCAACAATACCAAACGGTAATCCTTTTTCAGCATTATATTCAGATACTAGCAATGGGATATCAGAATAAGGCATGAAACTGCTTTTCGAAGGTAAAATTTCTTGCTCAATCGTTGATTGGTTTTCAATTTTAAAAATAGCGCTGTTTGAATCCACAGCATCTGAGATATTTGAATAACGGTTATGTAATAATCTTAATGATTTTGCATCCGAATTCGTTTGAGTAAAAGTCATAATATAAGGTGGGGTTGAGATATATTTCGACTTTCCTTGATGACTCACACGTTTTGAAAATTCCGCCACAATTTGATTTTGGCCATCTTGTAGCTGATAACTCGAGGCCTCTTTCACTTCCTTACCATTTAAAGATAAGACCGTGATACCAGAGTCAATACTCAATGTAGAGGCATAAAGCGCATGCGAACCAAACAAGGCCAAAGTGAATATAAGTTTTTTCATAATTAATACCCAAATAAAAAAGCCAGCAGTATGCTGACTTTTTATAAATAACTAATAAATTATCATTAGAAGGTAAAGTATGTACCTAATAAGAATAAGTTACCTGTAACATCAGAACCTGATGCTTCATCACCTGATACACCTGAATATTCAGCAAATACTAGAACATTGTCAATAATTGCGTGATCGACACCTACAGTATATGCATTAAATTTAGCATCTGTATCATCATCAACCAAAGCATAAGTTCCGTAGAAACGAGTATCATTCATTTGGTATGCAGCAGCAAAACCATATGTGTTACCTTCAGTAATTGCTGCTAAAACAGTTCTGTCAGTGTTACCTGTAAATTTAAAATCACCACCAAAGTTTTCATACTTTGATGCACTCGCAGCTAAATATAAACCGCCCAGTTGAGCTGAAGCAGATAAAGCTGCAGTATAAGCATCTTCACCATCAGTAGAATAACCAGTACCAACAGTAAATGCATCTGTAATTGACCAATCAGCAGATGCTGCATAGACATTATTTGAGCTATCTGTATCTGTTTGAATATCAGCTGATAGAGCTAAGCCACCAAATGCTTTCTGCCAGCGTACAGCATTGCTGCTATCGACACTTTCGATGGTACCAGCATAAAGACCTTCATTGGTGATATCTGTTTTTTCAAGATTATCAAAAGAGTCACCTGCTTCACCGACTGTGAAAGTACCAAAAGTATCATTAGTGAAACCTAAATACAGATCATCGAAAACAGCACCGTCATCACCGTCTCCTTCTATTTCAAATGATAGGAAAGCTTTATTGCTATCATTAAGTTTGTAATCTACATCAAACTGAGTTTTACCCCATATAGATGCATCTGGATCAGACTTTTGTTTTTCTTCACCGTCAACTTTAACATCACCTGTCATGATGTATGCATCTACCTCACCAGAAAGCTTTACTGATGTTGTTTCACTTGAATAGATCTCAGCCGCACTTGCTGCGCCTGTGAATGCTGCTGCTGATACTGCAAGAGCTAAAAGCGATTTTTTCATAATAATCCACTGCCTTTTATTAATTTGAAATTCCCTTTGGGATTCCTTTCTTTTTTTGTTTTATCGCTCGTTAACATCAAGCCAACAAGCGGTACATCTGATTCGCACCTAAAGATTGCAATAAGTTCCCTGAAAGTGTCAAATTTAATAAAAAAAAATAAATCACCAATCAAAAAATATAAAAATCATTAATAAACAATAAATTACAATCACCCCAAAGATAAAAAGGAAAGAATAAACACCATAAAAACACCCACAGCAGATGTAACAAAAAACAAAAAACTAGCCATAAAAACTAAAAAAACCTAAAATAAACACACATAAACACTAGATAATGTAGAATAAGTGGAATTTAATACTTAATTGAACACAATTCATACAAACCATAGTAAACGATAAGTTTTATGCATCAATATGTGATTCCGATCTTATTTTTCGTGAGAATACAGTAACTAAACGGTGAATTTTCGACCTATACGACATTGAAAAACTTATCATTTACGATGCAATTAATGACTTCTCTAATAAACCAAACTCACATTTTCCCTACCTAACTCCTTATATTTAAATAACCACACTCAGTAGGTTACTTAATCAAACCACTGTGATAATATCCAGTTGTTCAATTATGAGACTCAAACATGCTATCTGCCAATATTCAAAAAGCCATCAAACAGAGCTATCAGAATCTCTCTCATCAATTAGATGGCTTTATTCCTCGCCGAGCTCAAAACTACCTAGTTGCAGAAATCGCAAAAACATTGGCAGGCACCTACCATCAATCCAATCGCATAATTGTGGCTGAAGCAGGAACCGGTATTGGTAAATCACTAGCCTACTTAATGGCCTCGGTTCCTTTCGCTCATTTTGGTGAAAAGAAAATCATTATTTCTACTGCGACGGTCGCTCTACAAGAACAGTTGATTAATAAAGATATGCCACTCTATCGACGCTTAGTCGAAACCCCCTTTACTTTTCTATTGGCAAAAGGACGTCAGCGCTACTGCTGTGCTGAAAAGTTAATGCTGGCTTCTGGTGGGCAACAAGATGGTCAGCAAATGGCTATGTTTGAAAGCAAGCCGAAGAAACAAGATATAAAACAACTGCAAGATTTATATGAAGCCTTCTCAACTCACAAGTGGGATGGCGATAGAGATAGCTGGCCAGAAACCATTAACGACGAGATTTGGAAAACCATCGTCAGTGATAAGCACAGTTGCAATAACTCTATGCCTTCGCATCGTGACTGCCCTTTCCAGAAAGCGAGAGCCGATCTTGATAAAGCCGATATTATTATTGCCAACCACAGCTTAGTGATGGCCGATGCCGATCTTGGTGGAGGCGTGATCCTCCCAGAACCAGAACAAAGTATTTATATTTTTGATGAAGCGCACCATCTACCGAACGTGGCTCGTGAACATGCTTCCGCTGCTGCAAGCTTAAAAGGCGCCGCGGGCTGGCTAGAAAGCCTCAATAAAGCGGTAGTAAAAATAGTAAATTTGACTGATGCTAAACGTAGCACTCGATTTAGAAATGAATTACAAGATGCTATTCAACAACTAATCCCTGCCCTCACTCAATTAAGCACGCGATTTAATGCTAATGAATTTAAGGAGCGTACCTATCGCTTTGAGCACGGAGAATTACCGGCTTGGTTAGAAGAAGAATCTAAAAGCCTAAAAATACTGAGCAAGAAAGCGCATCAGGCCATGAATAAAATCGCCGATTTGATTTCAGAACGAGTTAAAGATGGTGAGTTATCTTCACGTCTGGCTGAACCGGCTCTCGCAGAATCAGGCTTTTATCTGCAACGCTTAGAAAACTTAGCTAAAGTGTGGCATTTAATGGCAGAGCAAAATCATGATAAAGGCGCACCGCTTGCCCGTTGGATAGAAGTGAGTTCTGAACGAGAAGATGACTTTATTATTAGTGTGTCACCGTTAGAGGTTGGCTGGCAACTTGATCGTCAATTATGGAGTCGCTGCGCTGGTGCAGTACTAGTGTCGGCAACCATGAGAGCATTAAACTCATTTCAATATTTTGCTATTCAAGCCGGAATCAGTCAAAAAGCCGAAGATGCGACCCAGTATCTGGCATTAGCATCACCTTTTGACTACCAAAATAAGGCTGAATTACTCGTCCCAAATGTAAAATTTGAACCCCAGCATCCTGACTTTACTCGATATTTGTGTGAAATTTTGCCTACTTATATTGAAAAAAAGAAAGCAAATTTAATTTTATTTTCTTCCTACTGGCAAATGAATCAAGTTGCAGAAAAGCTGGAATCTATCGCATTAAAAGAAAAGTGGAACTTGCAAATTCAAGGTAAATGCTCACGCACCGAAATACTCAATAAACATAAAGCGTATTGCCAATTTGGCCAAACCAGCGTTATTTTCGGCACTGGCAGTTTTTCTGAAGGGCTGGATTTACCTGGTAAGCTACTTGAAAACCTGATCATCACCAAAATTCCATTTGGTGTTCCAACCTCACCTGTCGAAGAAGCGCATTCAGAATATATTGTGCAAAAAGGTGGAAATCCGTTTTTACAAATTTCTGTTCCCGAGGCAAGTAAAAAACTGATTCAGTCTGTTGGACGTTTACTGCGGAAAGAGCAAGATTCTGGTAGAGTCGTGATCTTAGACCGCCGCATCGTGACAAAACGCTACGGAAAATCGTTATTGGATGCCCTACCGCCTTTTAAGCGGAAAATAGAATACTAATTAAGAAGATCATTTATGGAAATGTTAGACCCAACGATGCTTATCATTCTGGGCCTTGTTGCTTTTGCTGCTGGTTTTATCGATGCGGTTGCTGGCGGTGGCGGTATGCTAACCGTACCAGCATTACTTTCTATTGGTCTACCTCCTCATTTGGCGCTCGGTACCAACAAACTATCTGCAACCTTTGCATCTTCGACGGCCGCTTTTACTTATTACAAGAAACGCTTGTTCACACCTGAATTTTGGTATCGTTCCTTTATTGCGACTTTAATTGGTGCAATTAGCGGTACGCTTGTCGTCAATGTCATCAGTACAGATTGGTTAGAAAAGCTATTACCTTTAATTATTCTCGCCACGGCGATTTATACTATTTTTCATAAGTCGCCAACAGAAAATCACAGCGATATGCCAGACTTTGACGCTAAGACGCATAAGAAACAAATTATTCAAGGATTGACCCTTGGCTTTTATGATGGTGCGATTGGCCCCGGCACTGGTGCATTTTGGACGGTCAGTAATATGGTTCTATACCGGATGAATATCTTACTTTCATCTGGCGTAGCTAAAGCCATGAACTTCACCAGCAATTTCACCTCTCTGGTTACCTTTGCCATATTAGGTCACATTAATTGGACACTAGGTTTAACTATGGGGTTGTGTTTAATGGCGGGTGCTTATGTTGGCGCACATTCAGCGATTCGTTTTGGCGCAGCATTTATTCGCCCAGTCTTTGTTACCGTGGTAAGTGTCATGGCGATAAAGCTGGCTTATGAAGCCTGGTTCTAATTGAGGTAGAGATGAGTAGCTTCAGCGATATAGCAGATAAACTTGATACTTTAGCCAAGCAAGCAGCTCAGCGAGATAGGCAAAAAGGCGAGCATCATCAGCCGTTATTTGATGATCACCTTTTTAGCTGTAGGGCCCGTTTCTTGGTTCCATGTGTTTCCGAAGCCCAAGCAACCTATGAAAGCATCATTCGAGAGCAACAGGCAAACAGGCTAACTCAGTTACGCGCTGAACATCTCGCTCAAAAGCTGATAGCGCAATTGGAAGCCATTCAACGTGAATTAGCCACAGGTTCTATTCGCAATACCGAAATAAAGCACAGCAGTTATTACCGCAAGCCCATCAGTGAGCTTTATCAAGATTTATCGCAACATCAAGAGTGGGAAATTCGCTTGAAAGATCTAGTACTGCAAAGGACTCACCAAGTTGACCATTGCAGCAGCTTGCAACGTGCCAAAGCTCAACAAGATCTCCTACTAGCAGAACAACGACTAGAGCGTTGCCAAGCGGCAAAATTGAAAATAGAAAAACAAATTACCTACAGAGAAAGGCATAACCCAAGCAATGACTACTGATAATCAATCTAACTCATTAGATTCTGCACCAGAAGAGATAAAATTGGCGGTCGATCTTATTTATTTGCTAGAGTCGAATGAAATCGATCCGAGTATTGCGCTAGAAGCATTGAAGATTGTTGAAGCAGATTTAATCAGAAAACTAAGAACTAAGAACTAAGAACTAAGAACTAAGAACTCAGCTTATTTTCGAGCAACGAGAAGTGAAACGCCCGAGAATCAAGCCACATATTAAAAAACAAATTCGCCTCTTGTCGCTTTTATCCGACAAGAGGCGAAATTTACTCACACGATAAATCTTGTATTATGAATTACGTAGAGCATCGATACGCTTATCAAGCGGTGGGTGACTCATTAATAATTCCATCATGGTACGCTTGCCATTAATACCAAATGCCATCATAGAACCTTCTAGCTGTGGTTCGTGGCTCATTTTCAAACGCTCAAGAGCAGCAATCATCTTATGTTTACCGACCAAGTTTGCTGCACCAGCGTCTGCATGGAATTCACGATGGCGGCTGTACCACATCGTAATGAAGCTTGCTAAGAAACCAAACACCAATTCAAGTACCATAGAGATCAAAAAATAACTCATCATATTGGTACCACCACCTTCTTCGTTATCTCTCGAACTCACAAGATTTGCAATTGTGCGAGATAAGAAGATAACAAAGGTGTTTACTACGCCTTGCATTAACGTCATGGTCACCATATCACCGTTAGAAATATGGCTAACCTCATGAGCGAGCACGGCCTCAGCTTCATCACGAGTCATGTTGTGCAATAATCCCGTAGATACCGCAACCAAAGAATCATCACGCTTAGCACCAGTTGCAAAGGCATTGATGTCTGGAGAATCATAAATAGCCACGGTTGGCATACCAATACCGGCTTGCTGAGCTTGACGGCTTACTGTTTGAACTAACCAATGCTCGGTTTCATTTCTTGGGGTTTCAATCACTTGACCACCAACAGAACGCAATGCCATTTTTTTAGACATTAATAATGAAATGAATGAGCCACCAAAACCAAATAAAGCTGCCATCACCAATAGTCCAGAAAGGCTACCAGGCTGCATTCCAGTTACCGCATAAACTATATTTAAAACAACACTTAAAACTAGCACTACTGCTAAGTTAGTTGCTAAAAATAACATCACTCGTTTCATTCTTTCGGTCTCCATTGAGAAACTATTCATTAGTCATCGTAACCTTATGGCCACGGCGAAAAAACAGCGTATACCAATATGGTTTAAGTATAGATATAGTCATTCATTTTAAGTTCAAGGTTAAGCGCTAAATTGAAACATTTAATGTCGATCCATCTAACACCATTAAGCAGATTAACGATTACTCTATATGCGAGTGTTAAACATACAATTTGTGACAAAGGGCTCAAATATATAGTTAGCTGATTAATACTCAAGTAAATGAATACTAAGCCTTATATAGCCCTTCACCTGATTCACTCTCATTGAGTTATACTTTAGTCGTATTGCCCATAGCAATTATTAACCTTATTTTATCGATATTACTGCTACAAATAAGGATGATAACTATGGCGGATAAGGAAAATTATCAAATGGCGATCGATTTATTATCGTGCCATTTAGGTTTATCAGAAGAAGAAGCAAAAGAGCGTTTAGGTTTAGCAGAAAAGAAATCAAAGCAACCTATCATTCTGGTCCCTGAAAAGTATCAAGTTCAATCATAGCTATACCCATTTAAAGTACAAAGGCCGCATATTATTCGTTATGCGGCTTTTGTTTTCTTTAAGAATATACCTTTATGTCGTCACTCCACTACTCAAACTTAAGCAAACCTAAATCAATATATTGTTCCACATCCATCATTTCCGATGCAGGCAAATAAGGAATTTCGGCTAATTTAGGCGCGGCAATATGGCGTTTTAAAAAAGCAACATTCTCATCGTAACAACCAAAATTAGGATCAACCTTATTTGCCACCCAACCGACTACTTCTAAACCGTCATTTTGGATTGACTCTAGGGTAAGCAAAGCATGATTCAAACAACCGAGTCGGATACCGACTACGATAATAACCGGTAATTTTTGCTGTTTTACCCAAGTTGATAAAAACTCACTATCAGACACTGGCACTTTCCAGCCACCCGCGCCTTCTACCACAACTATGTCAGATTTCACTTTATGCTGATCTAGGCTTTTATCTAACGAATCAAAATCAATAGTGACTGATTCCCGCTTAGCAGCAATATGCGGCGATGTGGGTAGCAACAGAGCAAAAGGATTAACCTCGGCATAGCTTAGCTCAACATTCGAGGCTTTCTGTAGCGCTAGAGCATCTTCATTAACTAAACCTTGCTCGCTAACTTCACAGCCCGCCGCGATAGGTTTAAATCCTGAAACTCGATAATCACGTTCAGCAAACGCCTTAATAAGTGCTTGAGATACTAAAGTTTTGCCGACTTCGGTATCCGTACCAGTAATAAATACACAATGACTCATTTTGTCAGCTCTCCTAAACAAACTTGATAAGTGGCAGGAAGTTCACCATTCGAATTTTTAAACACTTGGTAGGCTTGATCGACTTGTAATAAAGTTCTAGGTTTGGTTAACCCTTGTGAGCGTCCAGAAACATGCGTTGCACCAATTCCTTTTAAATCTTTCATTAATTCAATAGCCGAAGAATAGTTAAGTATTATTTTTAGGCTTTCTAACTGACATTGTCTCGCTCCCGATTGAAATACGGCCGATTCTAAGCAATCTATTTGATGGAATTGATTCACATGCTGATATTGACGATCGACTTGCTGCCAAGCAGTATGTAATTCGATTAATGATCCCTGTAAAAGCGTTGAATAAACCAATTTTCCTTGCGGTTTTAATACTTGGACCAGTGATGTCATTAAAGCATCCAACTGATGACACCATTGCAATGCAAGACTGGAAAAAATCAAATCAAAGCTATGGGCTTCAAACGGTAACTGCTCAGCATCCCCTTTCAAGTAAGTCACAGGTAAGTTAACACAACGAGACTGGCACACCGCTAACATAGCATCGGATAGGTCGAACGCGATTACTTGCGCGCCACGCAATGCCAGTAATTGAGTGAAATAACCTGTACCGCAGCCAAGATCCAACACTTTCCACCCTGATAAATCATGCGGTAATTTATCCATCAAAAGCTGCCCAACTTGTCTTTGAAAAGCGGCGTGTTGATCATAGGTTTTCGCCGCTTTACTGAACGCTTGGGCAACGGCTATTTTATCTGTATCTCGACATTCAATATCTAATGCTAACGCCATCAATTCTGCCCTCTAAGATTGGCGTCGAATTGATAATATTGAATAATTGCTTGAATAAGCTGTAACACTTGTTGTTGAGAGTGACTGCTATTCAAAGTGATCCTTAACCTTGCCGCATTCGCGGGAACCGTTGGTGGACGAATGGCTCCAACCCACATGCCTTTCTGCTTTAAATAACTCGACAAATCGATAGCTTGTTGGCTATTGCCACATATCAAAGGCTTAATCGCCGTACTAGTCGATCTATATCCAGAAAGTGTTGAGAGTGAGCCATGGAAAATTTCCGATAATTCTGCAAGCTTTTCACGTCGCCATAATTGCTGTTGGATCATAGTAATCGCATGACTAATGGCATAAGCTTGCGCTGGAGGCATTGCGGTTGAGTAAACATAATGTCGCGCAAACTGATTCAAGAATTCTCCCGTGCTTTCATCGCATAAGATTGCCGCCCCTGAAAGCCCTACTGCCTTACCGAACGTCACGATTAAGATATTAGGTTTAATTCCTGATAGCTCAGTAATCCCACCGCCGGATGAACCTAATACTCCTAGTCCATGAGCATCATCGATGGCCAACCAAGCTGGATATTTTTGGCATTGTAGTGAAAGCTCATTTAATGGTGCGATATCACCATCCATACTAAATACGCCTTCAGATACCACTAGCTTGGCTTGTGCTTGTGTTGGTGTTGCTGAAAGCTCAGCAAGTTTGCGACTAAGATCATTCACATCATTATGCTTAAAACGAGACATTGACGCAGGGCTTAGCATGCCTGCTTCCATCAAAGAAGCATGATTCAATTTATCTTGTATAAGATGATCGTGCTTATCCAATAAGGTAAACAACAAGGCTTGATTGGCGCTAAAACCCGAATTAAATAACACCGCTCGAGAGTAACCCAACCATTCGCACAGCTTAGCCTGCAAACTTTGATGCGCCATAGAGAGCCCAGTTACAGCAGGAGATGCACTACTACCGCAACCGTACTGAGTTAATCCCTGTTGCCAAGCTGAAATTAATTCAGGATCACGAGCAAGACCTAGGTAGTCATTACTCGAAAAATTGATATACGGCTTAGACTCTGCGGTTGAGTCCGAAGTAGAAACTGAAATCTGATTATCAGCCAGATGCGAAAATATTTGGGTGTGTCTTTGTAGCCCTTTTTCACGCCGAGCTATCAAGGCTGTTTGGATTTTTTCATCAAACTGATTTTTGCTAATAAGCTGATGTTTTCTGTTAAACATGACGACTAGCTCTGAGCTTCATAGAACAAGTCATCTTTGGTTGGTCGATTAACGACACGCTCGATAACTTGCTCAATTAAATCACTTTCTTGTACTTCATCCGGTTTCTGGTGTACCTCGGAACGATTAATACCTAACTTTTTAAACAGTTGCAGATCAGTATCTTCTTCTGGGTTTGGAGTCGTCAGTAATTTACAGCCGTAGAAAATAGAATTGGCTCCTGCCATAAAACACAACGCCTGCATTTGCTCATTCATATTTTCGCGTCCTGCCGATAGACGTACTGCAGAATGTGGCATCATAATTCGCGCAATAGCGATTAAACGGATAAAGTCAAATGGTTCAACATCATCCACATTTTCCATTGGCGTGCCTTTTACTTTCACCAGCATATTGATTGGTACGCTTTCTGGCTGAGTGGGTAAATTCGCTAATTCAACCAATAAACCAGCACGGTCGCTGACACTCTCTCCCATACCAATAATACCGCCTGAACATATTTTCATTCCTGCATCCCTAACATGAGAAAGAGTATCGAGACGGTCTTGATAAGTTCGAGTAGTAATAATATTGCCGTAAAATTCTGGCGAGGTATCAAGGTTATGGTTGTAGTAATCAAGCCCAGCATTTGATAAATCTTGCGCTTGTTCTGGCGTTAACATACCGAGTGTCATACAGGTTTCTAACCCCATCTCCTTGACACCTTTGATCATTTCCATCAAATACGGCATATCACGCTCTTTAGGGTTTTTCCAAGCCGCTCCCATACAAAACCTTGTTGAACCTGAATTTTTTGCTTTTTGAGCAGCATCTAAAACTCGCTCAACTTCCATTAAGCGCTCTTTTTCTACATCGGTTCGATAATGGGCACTTTGTGGACAATACTTACAATCTTCAGGGCAAGCTCCCGTTTTAATTGAGAGTAATGTGCTGACTTGAACATGATTCGCTTGTTGAAAGTTTCGATGTACAAGCTGCGCTTCAAACAATAAATCCATAAATGGTTTATCAAGTAATTCATGCACTTGCTGCACAGTCCAGTTATGCCTTATCTCCACAATTCTTCCTTATCTAAAAAGCATTAATGTAAAAATCTTATGTCAAAAACTTGGCTAGTCTAACCATGCAAGATAACATGTCAACCAAATATAAATAATAAGGTTTACAATGAGTTTAATAACAAACAATAATGCTATGGAAAATTGCGATCTAGAATTTGACCGTCAGCATATCTGGCACCCTTACACTTCGACGCTTGCTCCGCTAAAGTGTTATCCGGTAAGTAAAGCGCATGGTGTACATATTGAATTGGAAAGTGGCGAAACGCTGATTGATGGTATGTCTTCGTGGTGGTCAGCAATTCACGGTTATAACCATCCACAACTCAATCAAGCTGTCCATAATCAAATAGATGCTATGTCGCATGTGATGTTTGGAGGCTTAACTCATCGTCCAGCTATTTCGCTGTGCAAAAGTCTTTTGGAATTGACCCCAGAAAATCTACAACAAGTATTTCTTGCCGACTCGGGTTCGGTATCGGTCGAAGTTGCGTTAAAAATGGCGCTACAGTACTGGCACACAAAACAAGTAGAAAATCCTGAATCAACTAAACGTGCTAAGTTTTTGAGCCTTTCACACGGTTATCACGGCGATACCTTTGCCGCCATGTCGGTGACCGATCCAGATAATTCGATGCACAAAATGTATAAAGGTTTTTTGCCAGAACATATCTTTGCCAAGTCACCGAGATGTTACCAAATTCATCAAGGCCAATGGCCTGCTTATGATCCGCAAGACATTACGGACTTTAAAGATAAGATCACAAAACATCATCAAGAAATTGCGGCTGTGATCTTAGAGCCAATCGTACAAGGTGCTGGTGGGATGCGGATTTACCATCCTGAGTATTTAAAAGAAGTGCGTCAACTATGTGACCAATATGAACTACTATTAATTTTAGATGAAATTGCGACCGGATTTGGACGTACTGGAAAACTGTTTGCCTTTGAATATGCGAGCATTGAGCCAGATATCTTATGCTTGGGTAAGGCGTTAACCGGTGGTTATATGACGCTTTCAGCCACCCTCACTAGCCAAACTATTGCCGATACTATCTGTAGCGGAGAATCTGGTTGCTTTATGCATGGCCCAACCTTTATGGGAAACCCTCTCGCTTGTGCGGTTGCCAGCGCCAGTTTAGATATTATTAGGCAAGGTCAGTGGCAACATCAGGTAGCTGCAATAGAATCGATTTTTGAAAGCACACTACCTGAGCTTGAAAACCACCAACGAGTCAAATCAGTGCGCTGGCTCGGCGCTATCGGCGTAGTAGAAACTCGCCAATTAGTTAATATAGAAAAAATTCAGCAGCTATTTATCGAAAATGGTGTCTGGATACGACCATTTGGACAATTGATTTACGTTATGCCACCTTTCATTGCCACGCCAGCGCAAATCACTCACTTGGTTAACACAATAGAATTGGCTCTCAATAACGATAACTGCTTTCAATATACTTAAAGGTAGAGGTAATTAATAACAATTGTAAGTAACCAGCAAAATGCGTATTTTGCTTATTCTGTAGCATCAAAGGTTTGTGTTAACATTGGCCTAAAGATTTTGCCCAATAAAATTTAAGGTTTGCTTAATATGTTTAAATGGTTACTTATTGCTTTATTCTCTTACTCTTTTTCAGCAATAGCAGCAGAACAAGCCCAACCTGTAAGTAAAGTAATACCAAAAGCAATTAACGTTGAGACTCACACCTCAAACGGTAATTTGATCTTGGGTGAGAAAGAGTGGATTTTTATCAAACCACTGAATCGTAATGTATTAGCTCGTGTTGATACCGGTGCTACATCATCTTCGATTAGTGCTGTCGATATCAAAACTTACAAGAAAGATGGTAAGAGCTTTGTTGACTTCAAACTCGCGCATAAAACATGGCAGAGCAAAACGATGACTTACCCAGTCACTCGCTGGGTAGAAG
This sequence comes from Vibrio sp., assembly GCF_048266485.1. Classification (GTDB taxonomy): domain Bacteria; phylum Pseudomonadota; class Gammaproteobacteria; order Enterobacterales; family Vibrionaceae; genus Vibrio. Next base: position 577,763 of record NZ_JBLWZK010000001.1, read on the forward strand.
TTCGTCAATCCACATCGGAAGAACCATCAGCTTCTCGCCCAGTAGTGCAATTAGAAGTGCAAGTAGGCGACTACAAAACCAAAACCGACTTTACTTTAACTGACCGTACTCACCTTCAATACCCTGTATTGTTAGGTCGTACCTTTATTGACAATGTTGCCCTAGTAGATGTATCGCATAAATATGTACAACCACGTGTCAAACTAGAAAAAACAATTGCTGAAGACGGTGATAAATCTGCCAAAGCAGAAAAATAATCACGAGATTATACCAATCACACTAATTAGATGGCCAGAAATTGCGTAGAAAAAAGGCTTGAGAACAAGGCGAAAATTTTCGATAAGTAGTTATTCTACAATCAAAATTTCCAACGAAGTTATCGAAACTTTTAGCAAGCAAAAATGATCAGATAATTAGTACGATTGGTATTAATATCACCAAACCTTAACCAACAAAAAACCGAAGCAAATGCTTCGGTTTTTTATTGGTTAAATTTCATCATATATCCAAGTAACGTCAAAATGCAGGATTCACCTGGATATAAAGCGGCAAGATATTACGCCACTTTAATTAGACCTTATACCACCAATATGTGTTAAGCCATTCATGTATGGGCGCAATACTTGAGGCACTTCAATTGTGCCATCTGCTTGTTGGTTGTTCTCTAAGATCGCCACCATAGTACGACCTACCGCGAGGCCAGAACCGTTCAGTGTGTGTAGTAATTCAGGTTTCTTCTCGCCTTTGCGGCGGAAACGCGCTTGCATACGACGAGCTTGGAAATCACCACAGTTAGAACACGATGAAATCTCACGATAGGTTTCTTGCGCAGGAACCCAAACTTCTAAATCGTAAGTTTTCACTGCACCAAAGCCCATATCACCAGTACATAACACAACTTTACGGTAAGGAAGCTCTAGTAATTGCAGTACTTTTTCAGCATGACCTGTTAGCTCTTCCAATGCCGCCATTGAATCTTCTGGCTTCACAATTTGTACTAGTTCAACCTTGTCGAACTGGTGCATACGGATCAGACCACGAGTATCACGACCATAAGAGCCCGCTTCAGAACGGAAACATGGTGTATGTGCGGTCATTTTGACAGGGAGATCCGCTTCATCTGTAATTGTATCACGCATTAAGTTAGTCACTGGCACTTCTGCGGTTGGAATCAATGACAATGTTTTCAGCGGTTCATCACTCACTTGTTCAGTTAGAGGACGAGTGTGGAATAGGTCTTCGCCAAACTTAGGTAGTTGACCTGTTCCAAATAAGCTGTCTGAGTTCACTAGGTATGGGACATACAGTTCAGTATAGCCATGTTGCTCAGTGTGGAGATCCAGCATAAATTGCGCGATTGCACGGTGCAGACGAGCAAATTGGCCTCTCATTACGATAAAACGAGAACCGGTTACTTTTACTGCACTAGCAAAATCTAAACCGTCGCCCATTTCACCTAAATCAACGTGATCTTTTAATTCAAATTCATACGCTTTTGGCTCACCCCAACGAGCAACTTCTACGTTGTCATTTTCGTCTTTACCATTTGGTACAGAGTCATCGGGTAAGTTTGGAACTGAGAAAGTAATTTCATCTAGCTTGTTTTGTAACTCAGCTAGAGCCGTTTTTGCTGCATCAAGATCAGCGCCTAAATTACCGACTTCCGCCATAATACGCGCGGCTTCGTCGTGATCACCTTTTGCTTTCGCTTGGCCTATGGATTTCGAACGGGAGTTACGCAATGCCTGCAATTCTTCAGTCTTAATTTGTAAAGACTTGCGTTGTTCTTCTAGGCTACGGATGGTTTCTACATCCAGCGTGAAGCCGCGACGGGCTAATTTGGCAGCTGTATTATCCAGCTCAGTTCGAAATAATTTAGAATCAAGCATTGCTAATCCTGTTGGTCTAAGTGTGATTAAAGCAGCCTTTAAGCTACTTTTAAGAAAATGTGGTGTGATGCCTAAACAAGGCAAATTTCATACACCCAAGTAACTTCAATATGCGAGTTGGGTATAATAAAAAGATACCCAAAAAGCACTACTTTTGATAGCGCTTTTGTTGGCTTTTTGCATCTAATTCAGCCAAATACTCTAGCTTATCGTTAATTTTTCCTTCTAAGCCACGATTTGTCGGAAAATAGTAACGAGTATCGGCCATTTCTTCAGGGAAATAATTCTCACCTGCGGCGTAAGCACCGGGTTCATCGTGAGCGTAACGGTACTCTTGTCCATAACCCATATCTTTCATTAAATTGGTAGGCGCGTTACGCAGATGCAGTGGCACATCAAACTCTGGTTGATTATGAGCATCTGCAAGCGCTTGCTTCCAAGCTGTATAAACTGCATTACTTTTTGGCGCGCAAGCTAAATACACAATCGCTTGAGCAATTGCTCTTTCGCCTTCAGCTGGACCAATTCGAGTGAAGCAGTCCCAAGCGGAAATAGCGACTTGCATTGCTCTAGGGTCGGCATTACCAATATCTTCAGAGGCAATCGCTAATAAGCGTCTGACTATATATAAAGGATCGCAACCTGCCGCCATCATACGTGCCGCCCAATAGAGCGCTGCATCGGGGTTAGAACCTCGGATCGATTTATGTACCGCTGAGATTAAGTCATACCACATGTCGCCTTTATTATCGAAACGAGCAACTTTCTCACCCGCTACTTCCGCTAATAAAGCTAAGGTAATGACCTTTTGATTTTGTGAATTTTCATCGGCTAAATCGTACAGTAACTCAAGATAGTTGAGCGACATACGAGCATCGCCATTGACTAAATCAACTAAACGTTCAAGCACTTCATCTTCAAATGTCGCAGCAATTTTGCCTAAACCGCGCTCCAGATCGTCGATCGCTTGCTTAAGCACAGCCATAATATCAGCATGATCGAGAGAGGTAAGCTTATATACGCGAGCACGAGATAACAGTGCGTTATTTAACTCAAAAGAAGGGTTTTCAGTGGTTGCGCCGATAAAGGTCACTGTTCCATCTTCGATATGCGGCAAAAAAGCATCTTGTTGGCTCTTGTTAAAACGATGCACCTCATCAACAAACAAAACGGTTTTACGGCCAGATAGTTTATGCTCTCGCGCTTTTTCAATTGCCAGACGGATATCTTTTATCCCTGACGTCACTGCGGAAATTCGTTCTACTTCCGCATTAGCATAATTGGCCGCCACTTCTGCAAGCGTCGTTTTGCCTGTACCCGGTGGTCCCCACAAGATCATTGAGTGCAAATGCCCGGCTTCTAACGCCCTACGTAATGGTTTATTAGAGCCTAGAATATGCTGCTGACCACAGTAGTGATCAATCGACACTGGCCGCATACGAGCGGCCAGTGGGCGAAAGTCTTCATCAGCTGAAAAGTCTAAACTAAAATTATTCATCTTGAAGTCACTTGGGTATAGTCTACCTGATTATTGACGCTGATCATCAACCTCAACACCTTTAGGAACACTAAAGCTAAAGATTGCAGCATCCGGTTTCTTCATTGAGAAATGGGTAAACTCAAACTGGCTTTTCTGGCCATCTTGTTCTATCACATTAAATTGCTGAACGACACCCTTGGCATTGATTTTGATTTGGAATGTACCAACCGAGCTATCTGCTGCCGTAGGTTTCAACGTGAACGTATCATCCGATTGAGTCACATCATAATGTGCCCAATCACTAGCACGATTTCGGGTTAGCAAAACAAACGGCGTTTGAGCGGTCGCTTGTTCTTGACTTAAAATCGTCACTTGCTCGACAAATGGGCTGTAATACCAAACATTTTCACCATCAGACACGAGCAGAGTTTCATCTGGCGCTGATGTTTTCCAACGAAATAAACTTGGACGAGAGATATCAGCGCTCCCTTCACCATCAAGCAGTACTTCACCTTCAGGGCTAGTCACTTTTTGAGTGAAGTCAGCACTAAAGCCATCATTTTTACTCAATCGAGCATTTAATTCATCTTTCGGTGCTGCCCAAACACTGGTACTTGCCAGTAACAACACTAGTAGCCAATTTCTCATATCCATCCTCGACATTATAAAACTTGATTGCCCAATTTAGAATCTCAATCTCTCTATACCCAAGTCACTTGGATATAGATTAAAATACTAATCAAATTGCTTAATCGGTGGTGGAGCAATCACTTCACGATTGCCGTTATGTCCCGGTGCACTTACGACACCTTGAGCTTCAAGTTGTTCCACAATTCTTGCGGCACGGTTGTAACCAATTTTAAAGCGACGCTGGACACCAGACACGGAACCTCGGCGTGATTCTGTTACGAATTCAACGACTTGGTCGTAAAGTGGATCAGCATCTTCTTCACTTTCTAATTGTTCACCTGGCAATAAACTCTCTGCCGTTGGCTCACCATGAACAATTTCATCAATATAAACAGGCTTACCACGTGCTTTCCAATCATTCACTACCGCATGCACATCATCATCGGAGGCAAACGCACCATGCACACGAATAGTATGGTTTGAACCTGGCGGTAGATACAACATATCCCCCATACCAAGCAGTGATTCAGCACCACCTTGGTCCAAAATAGTACGTGAGTCAGTTTTGGTTGATACGGTAAACGCAACACGGGTTGGGATGTTAGCTTTAATCAGACCGGTAATCACATCTACCGATGGACGTTGAGTCGCCAGCACTAAGTGAATACCTGCCGCCCGTGCTTTTTGAGCCAAACGTGCGATCAACTCCTCCACTTTTTTACCTACCACCATAATCAGATCAGCAAATTCATCGACGATCACGACAATGTATGGCAGTTTTTCTAAACGTGGTGGCATTTCATCCATGCTATCACCCGGTTGCCATAGTGGATCATGGATTGGGTGACCCGCATCAGCGGCCATTTTCAGCTTCTCGTTGTAGCCTTTCAGGTTACGAACGCCTAATGCTGACATGAGTTTATAACGACGCTCCATTTCCCCAACACACCAACGTAAGGCGTTTGAGGCATCTTTCATATCAGTAACAACTTCTGATAATAAGTGAGGAATACCTTCGTAGATCGATAATTCCAACATTTTTGGATCGATCATAATAAAGCGCACATCTTCTGGAGTCGCTTTATACAAGATACTCAAGATCATCACGTTCACACCGACCGATTTACCAGAACCGGTAGTACCTGCAACCAGTACGTGAGGCATTTTAGCTAGATCCGCAATCACCGCTTCACCAGCAATATCTTGCCCTAGTACAACAGCTGTTGGCGATTTAGAATTTTGAAATTGTTCGCTGCTAATAACATCTGACAAATAAACCGTTTCGCGGCTCATATTTGGTAGTTCTAAACCAACATACGGTTTGCCTGGAATCACTTCGACTACGCGCACTGCCATTGCAGATAATGAACGAGCAAGATCCATGGAAAGGCCAGAAATACGACTCACTTTCACGCCCGGTGCTAAGTCTAACTCAAAACGCGTGATCACCGGACCTGGGAAAATGTCCACAACGCGCGCTTCAATTTTATAATCGGCAAGCTTAGATTCAACCAAGCGAGCAATCTCTTCCAATGCATCGCGGTCAATATGGCTTTCACGTTTTTCAGGGTGATACAACAACTCCAATGTTGGCATTGGTGATGTTGGTACCGGTAAGTTCGCATCTTGTTGTACTAAGAATGGGTTTTGCGATGCCAAGGCGTTTACTTGTGCAGTGGCAACCATATTTTGAAACGCGGCAGCATCTTGATCGGCAACTTGATCCTGCTCAGGTTGAACAGCTTGCTGAACAGGCTCTTCCGGTTGAACGGCAGGCTGTTGAACATTTTCGCCTTGTGTATTGTTTTGTTGCACATTTTCTTGTTGAACCGTGTCAGCCTGGGCATTGAACTCGGATTGCGTCTGCGTAGATTTTGATTGTTCCGCTGCAGCATTCAATGACGATGAAGAGTCATTTGAGGTCGCATTCGCTAGCTCTTCATTATTTGTCGAGTTAGTAAGCTGGGTTTGCGGTGACTGTACTGACTGCTCACTTGCTTGTTGAGGTGCAAAATTTTGCTCAGTAGCAGTAGATACCGTTTGAGATAATTCAGCTTCAACGTTCTGATTAGGTTCATCGTCAAGAACAGAATCGAGATTTCCTAATGAAGGAGTATTTTCATCTAAAGCAGCATCATCGATAGCGCTTTCTGCCTTAGTTGTGCTTTGCTCTGTATTAATTGGTGTTGTTTGTTGACGAGCTTGTGCTTGTAATGAAGCAATAGTATCGGCATCTTGCTCAACAAAGTCATTTTCAGAAACCGCTTGCTGATCTAACTCTGCAATCGTTGCATTTGGATTTTGGTAACGATTTGATGATTCTGTAGCAGAATTATTTTCAATATCAGAAGATGCTGAACTCATTTCCTGTTGAGTTCTCATCTCTTGCTTTGTGCTCACTGCTGCTTCTACGGTTTGAGCAGGTTGTGCTGGCGTAGCTTTTATTGATGTCGTTACTGAAGGTGCTGAAAATAACGGATCATCCAGATCTTCTTCGCTAAGCTCTAGGTCTGGCTCACTATGTGCACTTGGTTCAATTTGAGTTTTCTTCGCAGATTTACGTGGGAAGTGAATATTGAAACGTGGCTTTTTCTGCTCAGATTCAACAGCTAGCTCAGCAGTTTGCGCATCATCTACGATATCTAACTCTTCATCTTGCTGTAAATTAACCGCTTTCAAAGAAAGTGCATCATCATCAATGCCTTCAATATGCATTTGGCTTAATTCAGCTTGCTGATAATGGTTCGCTGATAGTGTCGTCGGTTCTGAATGACGTGCGCGATTAAATATACGCTGAGTGAAACGTAGAGCAGCTTGTCCTAAATGTTCAACAATGCTCAACCAAGAAATGCCAGTTAATAAAGTAAAACCTGCACCCCATAAAAACATAAAGACCAATGTTGACCCTAAAATATTCAATGCAGGAGTGGCAACTGAGGTTAACACATCACCGACGACACCCCCTGATGAGAAATACCAAATATCATCAAAATTAATATCGGCTAGGCCACAGCTGGTTAGCAGCATAATAGTCAGGCCAAGTAGACGTGTACCCCATAGAAAAAAATCAATCCTCTCCCCTTCATCTCGTGAACGGAAGAATGCCCAGCTTGCGCCTAGGATAATAAAAGGTAATGGATAGGCAAACACGCCAAAAGTGAAAAATAGAGTATCCGCAAGCCAAGCGCCTATATAACCACCAGCATTATGGACAGTTCCACCCCACGCTGTTTGTGACCAAGATGGATCCGCTGGGTTAAATGAGAAAAGTGCCACCATCATTAAAATGGCAATCAATAAGCCTAAGATCAAACCACACTCTTTCAAACGTTGTGAACCATTAAGACGAGATTTCGACTTAAATTCTTTCGCTTTGATGATAGTGACGGTTTTCGACTTGCCTTGCTTGAAAATATTTTTACTGTACGTAAACAAAACGTTCCCCTATTCCGAGTGGTTAATGGGCGTTTACTCTTATTTTAGACATGACGTCAAACCTTATTACATTGTTGAAAATAGCAAATCAGGTATGAAAATAAGGATAATTCACTCGGTGGTCCAAAATACGACGAGCGGCCTAAGCCGCTCGGTAGACAACACTCGATAACAATAACCGAAATAGGTGGAAAAACCTATACCCAAACAGCGTCAAAAGGAAGATTTGAACACATCTTGACACCATTTGGACATATTTTGATTATCGAGTTTGAATCACTAACTGATTTGATTGTTTGACTTCTTCCATCACCACATAAGTACGTGTGTCATTCACACCTGGAAGGCGTAATAAAGTGTCACCTAATAGCTTACGGTAAGCACTCATATCTGATACACGGGTTTTCAATAAGTAATCGAAATCACCAGAAACTAAATGACATTCTTGGATATCATCTAATTTTTGTACTGCGGTATTAAATTGTTCGAACACATCCGGCGCACCACGGTTTAATGTAATCTCAACAAACACTAAAAGTGATGCATCAAGATATTGCGGATTAAGTAGTGCGGTATAGCCAGTAATATAGCCTTGGCGCTCAAGGCGTCTTACACGCTCTAAACAAGGCGTTGGTGATAACCCCACACGCTTTGAAAGCTCTACATTCGAAATTCGACCATCTTTCTGTAATTCATTTAGAATATTACGGTCAATCCTGTCTAAGTCCTTTGATGGCTTTTTATAATTATCTGTCATTGATATTCACCTTAATTACTTCCCTGCAAAAATATATTCTACATTCTCTTTATATTCAGAATCAAATATTACTAAATCATAACTACACTTTACATTAGTCCAATGAATAAGCCTTTAAACAGATATAACAACCACTAGCAAAAGAGGGTTCAGAATGAAAATTGGCGTACCAAAAGAAATCAAAAACCACGAATATCGTGTAGGTATGATCCCTGCTAGCGTAAGAGAACTATACTCTCACGGGCATCAAGTGTTTATCGAAAGTCAAGCTGGAGCCGGTATCGGCTTTAGTGACCACGATTACATCGCCGCAGGCGCTTCCATTCTTCCCTCTGCAAAAGAGATTTATTCTACTGCAGATATGATTGTTAAGGTCAAAGAACCTCAATCCACTGAACGAGCTTTACTCAAACCAGGACAAATATTGTTCACTTATTTGCACCTCGCGCCAGATTTTCCACAAACGGAAGACCTAATAAAAAGCAAAGCCATCTGTATCGCCTATGAGACTGTAACAGATAATATGGGTCGTCTGCCACTATTAGCACCAATGTCTGAAGTTGCCGGTAGAATGTCAATTCAAGCTGGCGCTCAAACATTAGAAAAATCCCATGGTGGCAGTGGCTTACTTCTTTCTGGTGTACCAGGGGTAATGCCAGCAAAAGTGCTGATTCTTGGCGGTGGCGTCGTCGGTTCTAATGCTGCCAGGATGGCAGTCGGATTACGTACTGATGTGACGATTTTAGATAAAAATATCGATACACTTCGAAAACTAGATGAAGAGTTTCAAGGCACCGCAAAAGTAGCCTATTCGACTCGAGAAATTCTTGACCAACTCGTTACCGAATCTGACCTCATTATAGGGGCAGTATTAGTCCCAGGCGCAGCTGCGCCAAAACTCATCAATAAACAACATTTACTCACCATGAAAGCTGGATCTGCTCTCGTCGATGTAGCCATTGATCAAGGGGGCTGCTTTGAAACCTCTCGTGCGACCACTCATGCGGATCCGACTTATGTGGTTGATGATATCGTTCATTATTGTGTCGCCAATATGCCCGGTGCCGTAGCTAGAACCTCAACCTTTGCTCTTAATAACGCAACCCTACCCTATATTCTTAAACTTGCGAACAAAGGCTATCGACAAGCTTTATTAGAAGATGCGGGCTTTTTAAAAGGGCTAAATGTTATTGATGGTAAGTTAACTATTAAAGAAGTCGCTGAGGGATTTAATCTACCCTACTTAGATGCAAGACAAGCGCTAGAATAATCAATTCTCAATCGCTTGAATAAGAATATTGCGTGGTGTGATGTTTCGCTGGCAGAAAATGCTAAGCGAGACGTTATATCCCGCTTGTTCTAAACGCAAGGCTTTATCACACACTAACCATATTTCAAGCGGTCTTCGAAAAGCTTGCTGCACTAAGCTCAAACGCTCCATCTGAATAAAACGTTCTTGACCTCTTTGTTGCCAATAATCTAAATCCTCAAGAGTAACCTCTAAATTTCGCTGCACTTTCGCCCATTGGCAGAAACTAGCAAACCCTTGGCTTAGCTGTGATTTTTTAATGCTTGGAATAGGCGTATAACCTTGGTGGTTACTCGCCTCTTGCAACAAACAATCTAAACCTAAACGATACGTCATTTCCTGTTCACGATGATGCTTCACCCTTTCCCCACCCGTTACGGTTTCTTGTAATGGGATCTTGAGCTTTGTTTTGGAAAGGTGAAGTTCTTGAGTAGAAATGAGCGCGTTATCTAATAAAGAAAAGCGCTGAGAGAAAGATTCACTCATTAACGAACAGGTAACTCAATACCTTTAAACATGGTTTCGATTTCTTGATTATTCTTCAAGCCAATTGCTTTTTCGACAACTGGACGTGTTAAATGTGGGGCAAAACGCTCCATAAAATCATACATGTAGCTACGTAAGAACGTACCACGTTTAAAGCCAATACTTGTGGTGCTCGCGCCGAAGATATGGCTGGCATCGATGGCCACCAAATCATCATCTTGTTCTTCATCGATCGCCATACTAGCAAAAACACCAACGCCAATACCCAAACGAACGTAAGTTTTAATCACATCGGCATCTGTGGCAGTAAACACAATCTTAGGTTGTAAGCCCGCCAGATTAAACGCGGTATCTAACTCAGAGCGACCAGTGAAACCAAAGACATAAGTAACCAAAGAGTACTTAGCCAACTCTTCAATCGTTACTTTGCCTAATTGTGCCAAAGGATGATCTTTTCGGACGACAATAGAACGATTCCAATGATAACAAGGCAGCATGATGGCATCTTGATATAAATGCAGCGCTTCTGTCGCAATCGCAAAGTTAGCCGTGCCTTTTGACACCGCTTCTGACATTTGACTCGGCGTACCTTGGTGCATATGCAAAGACACTTTAGGATAACGCGCGGTAAAGCCTTTAATCACATCCGGTAAAGCGTAACGAGCTTGAGTGTGAGTAGTCGAAATATTGAGTGTTCCACTTTCAGGGTTAGTGTGCTCACCTGCTACTGCCTTAATGCTTTCTACTCGGGATAAGATTTGTTGAGAAATGCGGACGATTTCTTGCCCCGCTGGAGTCACTGTTGTTAGGTGCTTGCCACTACGTTCAAAAATCTGAATGCCTAATTCGTCTTCTAACAAACGAACTTGCTTACTAATGCCCGGTTGCGATGTATATAGATTCTCCGCCGTAGCAGAGACATTTAGGTTATTATTCACCACTTCTACAATATATTTCAGCTGCTGTAACTTCATATAGGCCTCCCTCTCCAATCACTCAATATCTATTGCTATTCCAGCTTATGAAGATTAGTTATAACGTGAATAACCGGGTTTTTCTAGCTAAAACGTATAAATGCTAGTCCCACAGTATGTAATTCCCCCCCCTTTAAAGAAATTTTTGCTGATATTGCAGCGGTGTAATCCCTCTTTGCTTCTTAAACATTCGATTAAAACTTTCAATATTTTTATAACCTAATCGTTACGAAATTTAAATTAATCTATCATTACAAACTAATCCAATAAAAATGTTTGCACAATAGAACTCCCCCCTTAAATCTAGGAGTTTTTATGAGTTTAATTACCACCCCATTCGTTGGGACTGGTACGGATACCGCTTTACACATTATTGCAGGATTGGTTTTAGTGACTAGCGTAGCAGCTGCCTTATATGGATTTTGGAAATTTCATGAACTACCCATAAACAAAGCGCACCGAAAAGATCACAGTCAGATAGGTCTCATTACGATACTAACCTGAATAGGGTTTATTTGGCATTGGGTTTGGGTACTCGCTGTCATTTTAGCTTTTGTGGATATGGATAAAGCCATTATTTATTTACGTGACACATGGAAAGCCTCTCCAACCAGTTCAGAATTGAAAGAGGATAAACAATGCTAGAAGGTTTAGCCGTTTGGGCACTCTTAATCTATCTATTAAGACTCGTGGGTATGCCATGGAACAAGGCAACCAAAATGTTCGCTTATCTAGGTGGTATGAGTTGGTTGATGTTTGTGTGGGTAGGCTTGATCAATTATGCACCAATGGATTTATCTGGAGGTTCCGTTGTTCAATCTCCACACATTCAACTCAAACCAGACAATATCAATGTGAATGGTAAAGTGAAGCGCATTTATGTACAGCCAAATCAAGATGTGAAAAAAGGCCAATTAATTTATGAGATCGAAAATGAACCTTACCAAATCGCATTAAAGCAAGCGAAAGTAGCAAAGCAATCCGCTTTGATAGCATTTGATACTGCTCAGCAGAACGTAGAAATAGCAAAACTGAATCATCAAACATTAATACATGATGAGAAGATTTTAAATAATGAGCGTTCAGCAGCGAATTCAGATTATGACTTACAAGTAAAAATGCTCAAACGATATGAGACTCAAAACCAAGTAGCCCAAAATACCATTTCTCAAAGCGTCATTGATAAACAAAGAAGTGCAGTTGAAATTGCAAAGCAAAAAGTAAATTCAATTACGTCAAAGCTACGACAAAATACGTTAAGTATCGAAAGAGCAAAACAAGAAATTTCACGTAGTATTTTAACCGTACAAAGCAAAAAATCAGACTATGACGATAAAATACAATTAGTAGCGAAAGCTGAGTGGGATCTCAAAAGCACTCAAGTCTTTGCTCCAGCAGACGGATTTGTCACTAACTTTATTTTACGTGAAGGGCAGTTGATTTCCCGAATACCTAGATTGCAAATGTATACCAATGAAAAGTATGTGTTAATGAGAGTAAATCACCAAGCCATTCGTAATGTACAAGTCGGCCAAGTAGCAGAATTTTCTTCTTCGGTATATCCAGGAAAAATCTTTGCCGCTGAAGTTGAAGGTATTGTTGAAGCAACAGGTGAAGCTCAAGGTAATTTAATTGGCTTTGATCAATCAATACACTCAACAACCAGTAAAAACCTCAATAACAAACATCACTTTGTACGTTTAAAAGTCATTGAAACTGAGGATTATGATTTACCAGTGGGTTCTGTAGGATTAGCTTGGGTTAGTGCTGAAAAGCCAATTTCATTCTTAAACTTTCTTGATGTAATACGAGGAATTATCATTCGAATGAAATCACAACTGTACTACTTTTATTCCATCTAAGTCACTCGATAATATTGTTCCGTGAAATGGCTCTGAGGTCAGAGTCATTTCATGATAAAATCCTAGTAATGATAAGCACCATAAAATAGTCAATTATGTATCAAGAATTACTGAAACCTATACACCAATTTCTACATTGTCCAACCCCAGAGGCTTGGATAGAAAAAGCCAAGCAACCAGAACATTTAAACGCCTTGCTGATTGACCATTGCAATTGCGAGCAGAAGGCATAGGTGTGCATACATCCTACATGCTATTCAAGAAGCACAAAAAAGAGGCATATTGCCTCTTTTATTCCTCAACAACGCACAGTTAAATCTACATCAAAATGCAAAACTTTGCTGTATTCAGATGAAAGCATCAATTATTGATGTCTTCGTAAATCAAACATCGTTAATCAAGCCACTATCAAATTGTGGGTCGCTTTTACTAAATCGTTTAGCAATGTAAAAATCGTCATTATCCTCAGCAGAGTCTGCAAGATCATTATCTACAACTATCACCTGAAATTTACTTCCTGTTTGATTCGAGATTTTTGACAAAGCCCCAAGCCTTTTATAGATATTCTCATAAATGATAGGGTCTGATGCGTCTTCATTTGCTTTGGTCATATCTCTCTTTCTCCCGATATTATTTCCTGGAGTATCTAACATTAATAAGGTTGGGAGGTAGGAGTCATACTTCATAGCATAGATCAGCTTGGAGAGATAAATATTAATGGATGTGATAGTACGAACACCACCTGATGTGAGTTTTGTAAAATCTTTTCCTCGAACTATATAATCTAGTTTCCTATTAAATTCAATGCCATTCATATCAGAAAGTCCACTGATTTCCATAAGTCGTTCAAAAATGGAATCTAGTCTTTGTATAACATCACTAGGGTTTAAACACTTCTCTTCAGCTTTTTTAAGATCGCCCTCTAGTCTAGAAATAACTTTTTCTAAATTATCGAGATTTTCATTTAATTTATCAATTCGATCGATAAACTTTTTGTCTCTAATCAGTAGTTTCCTTTGCGAGAAAATATCTGTCTTTTGTTTCTCTAGCATTGATATTGATTCAATAAGTACCGATACTTCTTTTGCATACTTTTTATCATATGTATTTTGAATTTCAAATAGAGCTTCTTTTAACTTTCTCTCGGAAGTATCAAAATCACCTAATTCACTTCGAATATTGTCTATTAAGGTAGTAATTCCTCTTATCTTTCTATCTAAGGATTTCTTTTCATTAGATAAAATAGATGGTGAAATCTTGGATCCTGTCAAGTCAGAGTTATGACTTTGGTTACACAAAGGGCAAATGATAGGTTTTTTTAGATCCATATTGAATTTTGAATCCAGATCAAGAGATAGTTTTATAGACTTCCTCTCTTTTTCATACGTATTCTTAAGTTTTACATACTTATCAATATCTTCAATCAAAGTAGGTCTTTTAACTGAAATGTTCTTCAGAGATTCATTTATGGCATTGACTTCCGATTCAATTTGAGACGAAAAGCTTATAACTTTTCTGTGATCATTTTTTAAACCATCAACTTGCTTATCAACTTCATTAATTAGTTGATCATATTTTTCAATTTCTGAATCGACATTTATTTCAAAGTCAAAATCAGCATCTTGAAGGAACTTTATAATTCCTTTTTTTTCTTTTATCTTTTGCTTTTCTAAAGATTTATTCTCTGATATTTCAGAATTAATCACAGAAACCGCTTCATCATGAATATTAAGTAGGTACTTCAATACTTCCTTATTCTTTACATATCTGCTTCCATTATTCATATCTAACAGAGAGTCAGCTGCTATATTTTTTTGTTTCAAATGGATGAATTTTAAAATATCTTTGAAACCAACTCGATTCATTGTTGAATCAAGTTGGCTAGGTGATACCTTAATCTTAGTTAATGGTAAACCTAGAAGCTCAAGTATGTAAAATGCAATGTAACCATCTGGAGCTGCGTCAATTTGTTCCAGATTCGCAGCTAGTAATCTAGGAGAGCTATCTACATCAAAATGACCTTTATAACAACGGATGTACTCGTTTGAGTCAAAGATATTTCTTACGAATGTATACCTTTCATTATTCAGAAATACGGATAGCTGACATAACTTCGCTTTAGCTTCGAGCTGATCATATGTGTCAATATGAGATGCCCCTAAAGCATAGCTAATAAGGTTTAATATACTGCTTTTTCCACAATCGAGGTCACCCCATATTATATTAACTCCCTCTTTAAAAGAAATATCATAATGTTTATCTTGACCAATAATTCTAAGCTTTTCGATTATTATAGAAGGGGAGTTACTCATATAGTACACCTGTTAGTGATCCGATTAGTTGATTGAAAGATTTTGCTACTAATGATTTAGATTTTTGTAGGTTGTCTTCCCAATCATTAACAAGTTCATTTTCAATTTTCATATCTATTTTATTCATTACGGATATGTATATTTCACCTTTAACAATTTCAATATCAATCATTTTCAGCATATATAGTTCCATCACCCTTTCACGAACATTACCCGTCTTCATTACGGTTCTTAATATTTGAGATGAATTGACAAATATATCATCATTATCATTGCTGATAGAATCTACATTAGGGTTAAAGAATCTACATACTGAATTAGTAATACTATTATCTGAGATAATTGCATCAAAAATGCAAAGTTTATCAAGTGTTAAAACTTTACGTCCATGAGTGTTATATTGAAGTTTCTCAATAATCATCCAAAGTCGATATATAGTAAGAGAACGCTCACTAAAGACATCTAAAAAGTGGTGATGATTGTTATGACTCATAGACTTCTCTAACTTTATCTAAATTCGTATTTTCATTCCATACAACATTATCGTCTATTGAATCAGCTAATTGGTGAATCATCCCTATTTTTTCCAAGAATGAAATATCAGAAATACTTGTTTTAAGAGAGCTATCATCACTTTCTTTTATTTCCTTATGAATATCATAAACTAAATCTGAACTATCTTTCGATTCTTTCTTATACTTATAAAAATTCTGAGAGTATATGAACTTAACTCTATCATACAAGCTAGATAGTTCTTCTTGTTCTGACCTATTTATTCGGCACATTATTTCAGCATTAAGGAATGCACTTTTAGAGCTATCTACTAATGATTGTTCAACATCAGACACCAATAACTTAATCACAAAAACTTCTTTATCTAATTGTGATAAGTTTTGAAATCTAACGTTAGATTTCTCAACAGAGTTTTTTTTCGACTGAATTTGTTCCAATAAAAAATCACGAACAACAATATAAGACAATGCATTACTATCTTCAGGTTTAGATATTGATGTATGGTCTTCTTTATCTAAGTTAAATATATTTTCATTTGAAATATTATTTGGTTTAGCTGTATGCGGCTTAACAACCTCATCATCTAATGCTATTAGATATGTTGACTTTGGTAAGCGACTCTTATATTGCTCCCACTTTTCATCCAATTCTAGCGTTTGTTTGTTTAATGGCATCAACTCTTTCAAATGTTCATTGGAGCTAAACTGCAAGAATAGTGACTCTAGAGAGCCTTTATGTGGAACAGCAATAGACAAATAACCAGTTACATTAATTGTTTTAGCAGTCTCGATCTGTTCAAGAATCAACTTTTTTGCCACTAGCCCCCCCATACTATGACCTATCAATATTACTGATTCAGCTTCTTTGTATCTTGCTCTAATAGTTGACTCTAATCCTTTCGACAAATCTGAAATTGACTTGTTTCTCTGATTCTTCTTAGTTTTTTTATACCGATCTAAGCGCTTAAACAGCGGGAGCTTTCTTATGAACGCATGAGTTTGCTTAGCTATAAATCCATCCATAAACTCTGTTATTTGGGTAAAGTAGTCATACTCAACGATTTCACATTCTTCATTGATTAAAGCTTCAGACAATAGCAACTCTTTGAACGAGACTTTTTCATCATTGACCCAAGTTAAGTCGCCCCCCTTTAAACCGTGTATAAAAACAACAAGAATTTTTTTCATATTTCCCTTCATTGAGTCACAATGTTAAGCGCTAAGAACTTGTTTAAGCCTCGCACAAACAACAGGTTAAACCTAAATCGCTATTCTTTACTACACCACAGAACCATATGCAACGCAATGTTATAAAGCACAAAATAGATATTTGGCTATGAGCACTTACTTAACGATCGAGTTTAATTTTGAACCACATCAAATAATGCCTTCATTTTACAAAGCGCTCACTCAAATCAACTAATTATTCGGGGTTTATCTACTCACAACAGGTAACTTCAAAAAAGTTTAGGTGTGGTATCATTGCACCAAAGTTTCTATCGAAGTTAATGTAAATGTACGATCACAAATTATTAGAACCTATCAACAACTTCCTCAAATGCTCCACTCCTGACGCTTGGATTGAAGAAGCACGAAAACCTGAAAATCTATCTGTGATTTTACGGGATCATTTACTGTGTGAATTAAAAGCTTCTCAGAGTGCAGTATTTTTGCTTAAACGCTATGTATTGACTGATGAAGGCAAAGAACAAATTACCCAACTTGTCAAACCTTATGAACTTTTTGCATATAAAGGAATGGGTAGCCTTGAAACACTCAAAGGCAAAAGTAATATATCGAAATCGATACAATCAAAGAAAGACTGTCCTTACGGTCAAGATATGATTGATAAGATGGTTTTGCTGATCAGAGAAGAATTGCACCACTTCTATCAAGTGTTAGAAATCATTGAAAGCCAAGGGTTAGAATACCGCCCTATTACTGCCTCTCGATATGCCAAGGGAATGATTAAACACGTCCGAACTTATGAGCCAGAAGCTTTGATTGATAAGTTAATCATTGGTGCATTTATTGAAGCTCGCTCTTGTGAACGCTTCGCTAAACTCGCCCCTCATTTAGATACAGAGATTGGGAAGTTTTACATTTCCCTTCTTCGATCAGAAGCAAGGCATTACCAAGATTATTTAGAGCTTGCCGAGCAAATCGCAGGTAAAGATATTTCAGATCGCATTGAGCATTTCGCTAATGTTGAAGCAGAATTAATCACTTCTGATGATACGGAATTTCGCTTCCATTCTGGTTCGCCTAACTTACTCACCAAATAAATAAAATAAGAATAGTAATGATCAATATGCACATCGTCTCCTCTAAAACATTGCGAGTGCATATTGCTTTAAAAACAATACTTTACTTTTAAAATCAAATATAAAAACAAAAGCTTAGTATAAAAACATTGTCTTTTATCTCTTTGAAACACCTCGATTTTCTCTTCATTTTTCAGTTAGAAATTTAACTACCACCCTTTGTGAATTAAAAGCGGCTCAAACGGCTATGTTCATGGTGCGCAAATATGCGGTTGATGAGCAAAGTGGTCAAACACTGATGCAATGGGCTAAACCTTATGAAGATTATGTCTACAAGTGTATTCGTGATGTCGAGTTTCCAGAAAAGAGCATAATGCAATCTAGTAGCCTAACCGTTCGTGATGGCTTTGAGCATGGCCAAGATCTCGTCGATAAAATGGTGCGTTTGATTAAAGAGGAATTCCATCACTTTGAGCAAGTGCTTGAGATTATGGAAAACCGAGGCATCCCTTATCAAAATCTTACCGCGGGAACTTACGCCAAAGGTTTAATGAAGACAGTCAGAACCTACGAGCCCGCAGCCCTCATTGATAAGCTGATTATTGGTGCGTATATCGAAGCGCGATCTTGTGAGCGTTTTGCCAAACTGGCACCGTTTTTAGATGAAGAGCTGAATAAGTTTTATGTTTCTTTGTTACGTTCAGAAGCGCGTCATTATCAAGACTACCTAGCGCTAGCTGAAGCAATTGCGGGAGAAGATATTAGTGAAAGAGTGCGCTTAATTGGCGAGCGTGAAAGTCAGCTCATTCAACGAGAAGAAGCGGAATTTCGTTTTCATAGTGGCGTTCCTGTCGAAGTAGTAGCGTGTAGCGTGTAGCGTGTAGCGTGTAGCGTGTAGCGTGTAGCGTGTAGCGTGTAGCGAAATTTTGATACAAAAACAGCCCGGTGCAAATGCATCGGGCTGTTTTTTTATTAGGCGCTTAAACCTTATTTTTTAGGTTTCTTACGCTTGTCTGTGATTTCCCACTTACCGTCGATATACAGCGCAGTCCAGCCAGATGGTTTACCATCCACTTCGGAGCGCACGTAATGCTCTTTCGATTTACGACTAAAACGAACGACGGTTGGGATCCCATCAGGATCGGCAACCGGTGCAGACGCTAAGTACTGGAACTTTTCAGAAATACGATCTTTGTACTCTACCATTTCAGCGACTAGCGGCGCGCGAGTTTCACGAGATTTAGGGAAGTTGCTTGCCGCCATAAACAAACCAGATGCACCATCACGCAGTACGAAATAAGCATCCGAATTAGAACAAGGCAACTCAGGGAAATGTACTGGATCTTCTTTCGGTGGCGCAACTTCGCCGTTACGTAAGATCTTACGAGTATTTTTACATTCCTCGTTAGTACAACCCATGTACTTACCAAAACGGCCATTTTTCAGCACCATATCTGAGCCACACTTGTCACACTCAACTAATGGGCCATCGTAGCCTTTGGGTTTGAACTCACCGAATTCAACCACATAACCTTCACAGTTCGGGTTATTACCACAAACGTGCATCTTACGCTTGTCATCAATCAGGTAAGCGTCCATTGCGGTTTCACAAATTGGACAACGCTTTTTAGCACGAAGAGCAGCAGTTTCAACGTCTTCTTCTAAAACGTTAACTACGCCTTCTTCATCACCTAAGTTAATAGTAGTTTTACAACGCTCTTTTGGTGGTAGCGCATAACCTGAACAACCTAGGAACACACCTGTTGAGGCAGTTCGAATGCCCATAGGACGTGAACACGTTGGACATTCAATGCTCGTTTCAACGATCTTATTTGGCATCATGCCACCTTCGGATTCGTCTAATTCTGCTTTATCTAAATCGGCAGTGAACGCATCAAAAAACTCATCGAGGACTTGGGTCCAAGTTAAATTACCTTCGGCGATTTTATCGAGTTTTTCTTCCATGCGAGCAGTGAAATCATAATCCATCAGATCGTTAAAGCTGCCCTCAAGACGATCAGTCACAATCTCGCCCATTTTTTCTGCATAGAAACGACGTTGATCAACTTTGACATAACCACGATCTTGAATGGTGGAAATGATCGATGCATAAGTCGATGGACGACCAATACCACGTTTTTCAAGCTCTTTAACTAACGCCGCTTCGGTATAACGTGCAGGCGGTTTAGTAAAGTGCTGTTTCGGATCGAGTTGTTTCAACGACAAGGTATCGCCAACTTTCACTTCAGGTAAGATTTGATCTTCATTTTTACCCATTGGACGCTGAACGCGAGTCCAACCGTCAAACTTCAAAATACGCCCTTTGGCTTTTAGCGTAAAGTCGTCAGCCTTAACACTTACTGTGGTTGAATCGTATTTTGCTGGTGTCATTTGACAGGCAACAAATTGATTCCAGATCAGTGCGTAAAGTTTGTGGGCATCTGCTTCCATACCATTTAAGTCTTCAGCTTTTACTTCAACACTAGATGGACGAATCGCTTCGTGCGCCTCTTGAGCACCTTGTTTACTACCGTAAGCTAAAGGATTGGCTGGTAAATAGGCGTCACCAAACTCAGATTGAATAAACTCACGACAAGCCTCTACAGCCTCTTTGCTCAAGTTAGTTGAGTCAGTACGCATATAGGTGATATAACCTGCCTCATAGAGCCTCTGAGCGAGCATCATGGTCTTTTTCACCCCATAGCCTAAGCGGGTACTTGCCGCTTGTTGCAATGTTGAAGTGATATATGGCGCAGAAGGCTTACTTGAAGTTGGACGATCTTCACGCTTACAGACTTCATAAGTCGCTTTTTCAAGAATCGATAATGCTGCTTTGGTTTCCGCTTCATTGACGGGTTTGAAAGCAGAGCCACCCTGTTGAGCAACGAGTAAACGGAAATCTGTATTATTTAGTGTTGTCGTGTCGGCGTGAATATCCCAAAATTCTTCAGGAATAAATGCGTTGATTTCACGTTCACGCTCAACCAATAACTTCACAGCTACCGATTGAACACGACCAGCAGATAAACCACGGGCCACTTTTTTCCAAAGCAGAGGTGATGCCATAAAGCCTACTACGCGGTCTAAAAAGCGTCGTGTCTGTTGGGCGTTCACACCATCTAGATTCAATTCACCTGGTGTTTCAAATGCTTGTTGAATGGCATTTTTAGTAATTTCGTTAAAAACTACTCGCTTGTATCGCGTATCATCGCCACCGATGATCTCACGAAGGTGCCACGCAATAGCTTCCCCTTCGCGGTCTAAATCGGTTGCGAGATAAACGTAA
This sequence comes from Vibrio sp., assembly GCF_048266485.1. Lineage (GTDB taxonomy): Bacteria > Pseudomonadota > Gammaproteobacteria > Enterobacterales > Vibrionaceae > Vibrio. The sequence goes on from NZ_JBLWZK010000001.1 coordinate 598,959, forward strand.
TCAGCGTCTTTGGCTAATTTCTGTAATTCAGCAACAACCTTCTCTTTACCCGGAAGGATTTGATAATTTGCCTCCCAACCTTGGTAAGGATTGATTCCCATCTTTTTAATAAGGGCTGCTTTATCTTTTTCTTTTTTAATACGAGCTTTTTCTTCAGGGCTCATACCTTTAGTTGAAATCGCGGCCGCTTTTTTTCCACTACTTTGGCCAGCAGTAGGTAAGTCACGTACGTGGCCAACGCTCGACTTCACAACAAAATCTTTTCCAAGATATTTATTGATAGTCTTTGCCTTAGCTGGTGACTCTACAATAACAAGAGATTTGCCCATAACTAATTCTAAACATCCTCATCAGGTCGCGTTTATTGATTACGCACGCTGCTTTAATTAATTGCTTCTTTTTTTACTATCGAGTGAGTTTTAAATAAGATCAACCTGTTTTTTCACTTTTCATTCTGAATGAACGACATATCACCAACTAAGTGGCAGTAAGAAAACTGACCACCAGCTACGATTTTTGAAAAACAAAATTAAGCATTTTTTACTGCCATTCGCTATACCCAGAAACGAGTTAGGTATAAACTTTGAAATCAAATTGAGGCGGACAATAACGCCTTATTTAATGATATTCAACAAAACCTTAACTTTCATTCTAAGTAGGCCCTATGAGTAGTAAAAAAGCCATCTCCGAATTTGAACTCCTTTTGATTGCAAACCAAGTTATTCAGGAACATGAAAATTATCTGGAAGGAATGCGCACCACATCCGTTACGGAAAAAGATGATGTGTTGATTTTTAAAGGGGAATATTTCTTAGATGAGCAAGGACTACCGACTGAAAAAACTACAGCGGTATTTAATATGTTCAAATATCTAGCACATCATTTATCTAAAGAATTCACCTTAGAAAATATGGCGCACTAATTCAGACATTGGACCTTATAACCCCCCAATGTTGGTTGTCCAACTATTGAGGGGCAGTTCGGTTTACCGCTAGGGCATTTTTGTGTCAGTTATCTATCACTACATTACTTACGTAGATAAATTGACCAAAACCATAAACCGACAAATAAGCTACCGCCAATAATATTACCGATAGTCACAGGGATAAGGTTGTTCATTACAAAATCAACCATATTTAAGTCGGCAAACTGACTAGCTGTGGTATGAGTCATTTCCCAAAATTCAGAAGGTGCAAAGTTTTTGATGCCAATCGCAAATGGAATTTGGAACATGTTTGCGATGCTATGTTCAAAACCTGATGATACAAACATCGCAACAGGCAAAATTAAAATAAGGATTTTATCAGTTAAGGTACGGCCAGCATAAGACATCCAAACGGCAATACAGACGAGCAAATTAGCCATCGTACCGAGTGCAACTGCAGAAGCAAAAGAATGATGCATTTTATGTTGAGCAATATGCATCGCATTCAAGCCAATGCCGCCGGCATCACTCATATATTGCTGAGCCACTAACATGATAGCAACCAACACAATACAACCAACAAAGTTACCAAAATAAACTTGTACCCAATTCTTAATTAATTGCCTCCAAGTGACCAAGCCGCTGGCTTTCGCGACGACAACTAGAGTTGAACTGGTAAATAATTCACTTCCAGTGACGACCACTAAAATCAAACCAAGACTAAATGCTAAACCGCCAACAAAATGTGAAAAACCTGGTGCGACATCAGCCGTACCGCTAGTTACCGTAGTGTAAAAGATAAATGCGATACCAATTTGCATACCAGCGGTAACTGCCAACATAAAGGTTTTAAAGAAAGATTTATTAACTTTGTAAACACCAGCTTCTGCAGCTTTTTTTGCCATATCTGCTGGCATTAACGATTCAAATTGATTATTTTCCATTTTTCTCTCGTAACAACTAGATACAAAGTAAGAGTGATGGTTGAATATTGCGTTTTAATGTGACCAAATTCAAGCTTTCTAATCCCAGTCAAAGGTTAGAAAAAGTTAATTTCACTACAAGAAATAATCGATGAAAAACCACCAAAAAGTCGCGAATTCCGGCTAAAATCAACAAAAAAGCTCTAAATAAAAAATCATTACACTAAAAAAAAAGCCCACAAGATGTGAGCTTAATTCAATAAAGATTGATATAAATCAGTTCTTCATACGCCTACCTCATTAGAGGTATCCATTATACGATTGGACGCTGACCTCTAGATATCAATTTAAGTAGTACACTATCGACGGTTTTCGCTGCGCTACCAGAAATTTTATCCGATATTTTTTTCTTTCGAACATAATGTAAAGCTAATACTGATTTTTCTTTGGTTGCCGCAACAATCAAATCATCTGAGGTTTTAATTTCGTCCACTAACCCTAACTCTAGTGCTTGACTACCAAACCAATGTTCACCAGTTGCTACTTTCTCGAGATCAAGCTCTGCACGGTGCTCACGAATAAAGTCTTTAAATAGCACATGAGTTTCTTCTAACTCGTGCTTGAACTTATCACGGGCTTTATCAGTATTTTCACCAAACATGGTTAAGGTACGTTTATATTCGCCTGCGGTCATTTGTTCAAATTCAATATCATTCTTTTTCAACAATTTATTGAAATTTGGAATTTGTGCGATCACACCAATCGAGCCAACAATCGCAAATGGTGCAGAAACAATTTTATCCGCCACACAAGCCATCATATAGCCACCACTTGCTGCCACTTTATCGACGGCAATAGTTAATGGAATATTGGCATTTTTAAGGCGGTCAAGCTGAGAAGAAGCCAACCCATAACCATGAACCATACCACCGCCAGACTCTAAGCGAAGTAGTACTTCATCCCCGTCTTTCGCTACAGAAAGAATTGCGGTGACTTCCTCACGTAAAGACGATACTTCTTTAGCATCAATGCTACCGTTAAAATCTAAAACAAATAAATGAGGTTTGCGCGTATCTACAAGCTCACCTGATTTTGCGGCCTTTTTCGCTTCTTTGGCGTCTTTTTTGTTCTTTTCTTTTTGTTCTTTTTCTTGAGCTTTATGACGCGCTTTTAAATACGCTTCATCATGTAAGTGTTCTTCTAATTGTGCGACCGTTTCAGTATGCTTTTCTGACAAGTCAGTGATCTGTAATTCACCTTTCGCATGACCGCCCTTTCCGCCTAATACTTTAATGCCAACAAACAATGCGATTACTGCAACGACAAACGTCACGACTTTGGCTAGAAACAGCCCATAATTCAACAAAAATTCCAATATCATTCCCTCAAAACTTACGGTTTAGTGTATGGTAAGCGAGTTTACGTTGATGCTAACCATTTATTATTTGAAATAGCGGTACATTATTGCATATACCTAAGTGACTTCAAATAAGATGGGCATAAATGACATAAAGTTAGATTAAGGATTACATACGGTGAATTATTCAGTTTCCCCTTCAGCGCTTACTGGTAAAACCATTTTAGTCACTGGTGCTGGTGACGGTATAGGTAAAGAAGCGGCCTTACACTACGCTCAACATGGCGCAACCGTTATTTTACTAGGGCGCACCGTGTCCAAACTAGAAGTGACGTACGATGAAATCGAATCGAAAGGTTACCCGCAAGCGGCAATTATCCCTCTTGATATGAAGGGGGCGACCAAACAGAACTACCTTGATATGGCCGATACAATCGCAGCTCAATTCGGTAAACTTGATGGTATCTTACATAATGCTGGCCTACTAGGTACGATCACACCATTTGAACAAATTGAAGAAAGTGCTTTTGATGAAGTGATGCAAGTCAATGTCAAAGCACAGCTACTAATGACCCAAGCATTACTGCCTCTGGTTAAAAAATCAGAAAACGGCCGCATTGTCTTCACCTCTTCAACGGTTGGTCATATTGGTAAAGCTTACTGGGCCAGTTATTCCATTTCTAAATTTGCCACCGAAGGCATGATGCAAATTCTGGCAGATGAACTCAGTGACACCTCTATTCGTGTTAATGCGATTAATCCTGGTGCAACTCGTACAAAAATGCGAGCCTCAGCTTATCCAGCAGAAGATACTAACCTGCTAAAAACGGGCAAAGATATCATGCCACTGTATGTTTACCTTATGGCAGCAGAAAGCCAAGGGATTCATGGTCAATGCATTGATGCGCAACCTGAACGTAATAAGCTATTTAAATAGTAAGCCTTACTCAGTTCATCAAAGACAACAAAGCCAGCAATTACGCTGGCTTTATTTATACATACCCTAGTAACTTCAAGATGCAGAATTAGCCTTCAACCACCTTCAAGAGCAATGAACCGTCATAAAGTGCCTGCTTAATCAATGCCGCACCTGGCATCGTGGTTTGAGTAAAGAATTTACTTTCCACTAAAGGCACACCTTTGTGAAAAATAGGTAGGCTATATTGCTGCAAAGCTTGCTCAATAGCGGGAAATAAAATTGACTTAGCTTTGGTTAATGCACCACCAAGCAATATTTTTTCTGGGCTAAATATATTTACCATAATAGCAATGCCCTTACCTAAATCTCTCCCTAGCTTCTCAATGGTTTGTTTAGCTAATTCATCACCTTCTAACGCTGCTGAGCAAATGGTTTCCATCGTAATATTATTAACCGATAATATTGTTGGCTCGCCTTGAGCAACTTTCTCGGTAACAGCACGGCACACCGCTTGGGAGGACGCGACCGTATCTAAACAACCGCGCTTGCCACACTCACATACGGCACCATCAGGATCAATTTGAATATGTCCTAACTCTCCGATGTTGCCATTACGACTGTAAACCAAACGTCCATTTAAAATCACTCCAGCCGCAACGCCTTGGTGATTACTAATGAGTAATGAATTATCAACTTCTTGAGACTGACCAAACAACATTTCTGCCAAAGCCCAAGCACAAGTATCATTTGCAATAAAAACTGGTACGCCCGTTTGAGCATAGATTGCGGGGCCTAACGCTAAATTTTTAATATTAAAATGCGGCATCTGAATCACCACACCTTCAGAGAAATTGACCAGAGCAGGTAGTGTCACTGCAATACTGGTCATCCTCTCAACTAAATGGGCATTCTGAACAAAAAAACTCTCAATTTCATTTAAGATTTGTTGTTGTAATCGATCTTGATTTGAGGCTTCTATTTCCACCTTATAATCGGTGACCACCTCTCCTCCAAGTTCGTGTAAGGCAATAATTATATAGCCCTTACCGAGTCTAATAGACAGAAACTGCCAACCAGTATTATCGGTTTGTAGCCCCACAGCAGGACGACCCCGACTAAGAGACTCTTGTACTACGGTTTCATGAATTAAGTACCCTTCCATTAATTCACGAGAAATTTTAGTAATACTGGCTGGTGCCAAGCCACTTAATTTTGACAGATCGATACGAGAGATTGGGCCAAACTGATCGATGAGTTTATATACACGACCTGTATTGACTTGCTTAATTTGATCAATATGACCAGGTTGAGCCATGTACATAAAGAACTCCTTTTGAAAAACCTGTCGCAATTTTTTTACACTGCAAACTAATTGTGAAGCACCATACAACCGTTGCGTGACAGGTATCACGCTTAAATTATAAATATTGGCTATTCTGACAGTTTTAAACACTAAATAAATTTAAAGTAAAACACACACTAATTATAGGGATAAATTTTCAAACACTATTTATTAAATAAACTCATAAAATTACACTTTAATTAATGATAACGTATAAATAATTTATATATCTGAAATGGAGTAATTCATGTCTCAACGTTTAAGACGTACCAAAATTGTCACTACCCTTGGTCCAGCCACAGACAAAGATAATGTCCTGGAAAATATCATCAAAGCTGGTGCTAATGTTGTCCGAATGAACTTCTCACATGGTTCAGCTGAGGACCATATTATTCGAGCAGAAAAAGTCCGCACGATTGCGGCAAAATTAGGCATTCATGTGGCTATTTTAGGTGACTTACAAGGCCCTAAAATTCGTGTTTCAACCTTCAAAGACGGAAAAATTCAATTAAATATTGGTGATAAATTTACACTGGATAGTGATCTTGAAAAAGGCCATGGTGACCAACATGCTGTCGGTTTAGACTATAAAGAATTACCAAAAGATGTGGGGCCTGGTGATATTCTTTTACTTGATGATGGTCGTGTCCAACTTAAAGTAACCAGTGTCGATGGCAATAAAGTACATACCGAAGTCACCGTTGCTGGCCCTCTTTCAAATAATAAGGGTATCAATAAAAAAGGTGGTGGTTTATCTGCTGATGCCTTAACTGACAAAGACAAACAAGACATTATCACGGCTGCAAAAATCAAAGTAGACTACCTTGCTATCTCTTTCCCACGCAATGGCGAAGATATGCATTATGCCCGTCGCTTAGCGCGTGACGCTGGTCTTGAAGCCAAATTAGTCGCCAAAGTTGAGCGTGCCGAAACCGTTATTAGCGAAGAAAGCATGGATGATATTATCTTAGCGTCTGATGTCGTGATGGTAGCTCGTGGTGACCTAGGAGTAGAAATTGGTGATGCAGAGCTCGTTGGTGTGCAAAAACAACTGATTCGACGCGCACGTAGCCTAAATCGCAATGTGATTACCGCAACACAAATGATGGAATCAATGATCACAAGCCCAATGCCAACACGTGCAGAAGTGATGGATGTGGCGAATGCTGTTCTTGATGGCACCGATGCGGTAATGCTTTCAGCGGAAACCGCAGCAGGTAGTTTCCCTGTTGAAACGGTAAAATCAATGGCAGAAGTGTGTGTTGGCGCCGAAAAAATGCCGTCAGTTAATGTGTCAAACTACCGCTTAGACCGTAAGTTCCAATCGGCAGAAGAAACCATTGCGATGGCAACTATGTATTCAGCAAACCATATGCAAGGCATCACTGCTGTCGTTTCAATGACTGAATCAGGCCGCACTCCATTGATGATGTCACGCCTAAGCTCTGGCCTTCCCATTTTCGCTTTATCCCGTAATGAGACTACGCTTAACCGAGCAGCACTATATCGTGGTGTGACGCCGGTTTTTTTTGAGCATGAAGCAGGCTCCGGGCTACCTTGCGCATTAGCAGCAATTACGACATTAAAAGAAAATCGCCTACTTGAGAAGGGTGATAAAGTCATCATCACTCAAGGCGATGTAATGGACTTAGTGGGTTCAACTAACTGTATGCGCATCATTGAAGTAGAATAGAAATACTCAAAGTAATACCAATCAACTTCTTTATAAACGAAAAGTATAACGCAGTTATCAAGAATTTTCACAAGTAAAAATAATGAGATTGGTATAATATCGATATATAAAATAAGGCCTCGATATCCAGTTATTTGGGTATCGAGGTCGGTTTAATTTTGAAATTTGTGGTAAGAAAAACTACCTGAGTTTAAAGTTGTTTACGTTGTAAAATATCATACGACTGCTCTAACACTTCCCAAAATTGCTTTTCAAAACCTTTTTGTCTCCCCGACATTAATTCAGAAAAATACGATTGGTACATTTTCCAAGCCCAAGCATCTTTATCTACATTATCTGGTGCATTTTTACGATAGGTTTCAAAGCGCTTTATTAAAGTTTCAGGTGCGAATTCATTGAGTAGATACTTTAAAGCTAACTCTGTTGCCTGATGCATTCTCTCACTGTGTGATTCTATAGATTTAAAACTACTTTCAATTGCTTGAGTTGGCTCTAAATGAAATAGACTACGCTCTTCACCAAACATCAAGTTTTTGGTTTCTTCTGGCGTTAGTCCCATTTTCAGTGGGTTATCTTGAATCGGCTGGAAACTGCGATTTAATAAATGAAAAGAATTATCTTGTCTGCTATGGATAGCTAATAGCCCTGCGATACTTGCGGCTAGCGGCTCATTCATTTCATTAGTATTGATTGAAGGTGACATCCTTATTTCCTTGTTCTGATCATCTTGCCTTATGGGTGGTTCAACCTCGGTTTTCGATGCTTGAACCTCTCGCGCTTCTGGCAAATCAATATCGAGTTGAGGAATATATGAGGGAGTTGTCTCTTGTACACTAGAAGTTTCTTGTACACTAGGAGCTTCTTGTACGCCAGAAGCAACGGTTTCCGCCACGCGATAACGTTGCTCTGTTTCCACTTCCACGACTTTTAAATGTGCTCTAATTTGATAAGAACCGATACGAAAAACATCACCATCTTTTACTTTTATATGTCGTTGTTGTTCAAATTGAGGCGACTCATCATTAATACTGATCCCACCTTGAATATCAATAAGATGGTATTCTCCATTTTCAAACTTGATCTGGCAATAAGGGGTAATAAGCGCATTGTTCGGATCTGGTAATACCCAGTGGCAACTCTCATCATTACCAATGTAACCACCTTCTTGTTTAAATTGATGCGATGCTGCACCACCTGTTTTTAAAAGACGAGTATTCATCACAACAAACGTGAGAAAAGTTTTCTCTTCCATGACCACTCCATTTACACAGCAAAACATTTCAATTACCACTAAGGTTTGTTTACCTTGAGGCTATAAAAAAGAAATTTTGGCGTAAAATATTCAAGTGGGAATAAAAGGAAGGAAGAATTGCGATCGAGTTAACTTTCATTTCGATCGCTTATCGAATCAGATCACTAAAATATGACTGAAGTTAAGAATAAGCGCTTTTGTGAATTATCGCAGGTTTTGATACAAGGGTAGAAAAGTGCTCAATATAACGTCGCCCAGCTTTAAGACCTAGCTGATAATCAAATTCTAAATCTTCCTGCTTACTAAGTAATGGGGAAGATCTTAATGGTTGCTCGGGAGCAATTTGCAGAATGAAACAATCATCTGGCGGTTTAAACATAAAGTTATGAGTCAGCGTAAAGGTTTGGTAATGTACTAGAAGCATGTCCATGATTCCAGCATCAAACTGATCACCTAATAGATGACACAAGCGGTACACATCACTGCTGCCAAATAACCAACGCCCACCATTTAACAACGGTTTCGCTTGCTCTGTTTCAATGAGTTTAGAGCGCTCTATACGCTGTTTTAAGAAACTATCAAAATCCAAACGCCAACTCGCGGTTCTTTCCGCAATACGAGTTTGTAGCGATTCTAAGTGTTGATCTAACCCCACTCTATTCAAAAATGAATTAAGCACGGTAGCACTTTGTTCTTGTCTGATTTCTTCAGTTAAATCTATTGGCTCAGTACGGATAACCGTAATTAAACGCGCGCCTTTACGCCAAGCCTCTTGCGCAGGAACGGCGGCAGAAACGCCACCATCAACGTAATATTGACCATTAATTTCAACTTCATGACGATATAAGGCTGGGATTGCACAAGTTGCTTTTAAGATATCAGACCAGTTATTAGAAGTGATCGGCAAATATTCATCGTGAAGATCAGCCATATTAGTAACCGCGGCATAGGCTTCTCGATCACCCAAAGCAAAACGTCCAACATCAATATCAAGTAGATAAGGAGGAGCAACTAATTGATCAAAAGCCCAATCAAGATCGAGACGTTGTTTACGACGAATATGTTTGAATAAGCGAAAAAATTCTGGACGAGTGGTTAACTCTGTAATGAACGCTTTGCCTAGTCCTCGTTGACGACAGATATAGGAGGTTAAATTTAAAGCACCAGCAGATGTGCCATAAAAAACATCGAAAGGATCAAGCGCTGCTTCAAGAAAACTATCAAGAACGCCGGCGGTAAAAATGCCTTTTTGTCCTCCTCCTTGGGCAACTAAAGCATGCCGTCCGTTGGCATACTTGTTAAGTGTAGTGAGGTCAATAGACATACCCGCATCGGTAATAACGCCACTATTTTTCACCCTCACTCCTTAACTCTATTTGTAGCAATATGTTCTTTGGCTCATGCAATTAATGCGTAACAACAATAGCAGCATACGCAGTAAGAAAAGCGATAATAGAACAAATGATCACTGCAGAAATTTTCAAATCACGACTCATAATAAAACCTCAGGTAATTAAGATGAACTAATATTAGCATGACTCTAATCTACAAGCCTATGAAAGTGTCGTTAAACTCTCAATATATCAAAAAATATCTTTCATAAAATTTAACGGCATTCCTTCCCTAGATCGGTAAACAACTTACAAAAAATCAACTGCACTTAAGATAAGATTTAGAACAAAATATTGTACTGGCTCAAAAAATCGCACATTAAAACAACATTTAGATTACAGAAAACTAAAATATAAACATCGACAAATACCGTCAATTTCCAGCAAATAACACTAACAATTTTAATTACAGCAGTTCAATCTAGCATATTGATAATTTTATCAAGTTTTATCCAATATTTAACCTAACCTATACATTCGAGTGCTTCTATTGCGTTCTTTATATTGAATATGTAATCTCAAGCCATGCATAGGTGAATATTTCGCCCAATGCAAACACACATTTAAAATATCAGAATAATAATCTGGAATGTAGCAAGCAATACAGAATTTTAAACCTAAAAATTAAATCTGTTTATAACTTGTTAAGTATCCATTTACGCAGTTACAGAGGATTTGTACATGAAAAGAGAACAATGGGGCTCCCGAGCGGGGTTTGTTCTAGCGGCCGTAGGATCGGCAATAGGATTAGGTAACATTTGGCGTTTTCCATACATGGCGTATGAAAATGGTGGTGGTGCATTCTTTATTCCATACCTTTTTGCCATGCTTACCGCGGGTATTCCTTTTATGATCATGGAATTCACCATGGGTCATAAATTTCGTGGTTCCGCGCCAAGAACATTAGCAAAAATCAATTCAAAATTTGAGTGGCTTGGTTGGTTCCAAGTAATGATTGCGGCGGTGATCGGCGTGTACTACATCGCGATCATCGGTTGGGCAATTTCTTATGTTGGTTTAGCTTTCACTCAAGGTTGGGGCAATGATCCAAATGCTTACTTCTTTGGTGAATACCTACAACTAGGTGGAGATAATTCTCCTAGTCAACTAGGTAACATTCAATGGCACATTGCGATACCGATGATTGTCGGCTGGCTTGTCACCTATGCGGCTCTATTCGGTGGCGTTAAAGGTGGTATTGAACGTGCTGGGAAAATCATGATGCCGATCCTATTCATCATGGTACTTGCTTTGATTGGCCGTATGATTTTCTTACCCGGAGCGGTTGATGGCTTAAACTACATGTTCCAACCCGACTTTAGTCGCTTAACCGACCCTTCTGTTTGGTCTGCGGCTTATGGTCAAATGTTCTTCACTCTATCTGTTGGTTTCGCCATCATGTTAGCTTATTCAAGCTACCTACCAGAGAAGTCAGACATCAATAACAATGCTGTAATGATAGTATTGATTAACTGTGGCTTTTCTATCTTAGCCGGTGTTTTAATCTTCTCTGTATTGGGGTATATGGCACAAGAACAAGGCAAACCATTAACAGAGGTGGTTTCTGCGGGTGTTGGCTTGGCCTTTGTGACGATTCCAGCAGCGATTAACTTATTACCAGCTCCATACATTCTAGGTCCATTATTCTTCCTGGCATTGGTTGTTGCTGGTTTCAGCTCGCATATTTCAATTCTGGAAGCGGTAACATCTGCCTTTATCGACAAACTAAAATGGTCTCGTCGTAAAGCAGCAAGTATTGTATGTGGTACAGGCCTTATAGTATCCCTAGCATTCGCAACTAATGGTGGTTTATTACTATTAGATTTAGTCGATTACTTCATCAACAACATCGCTCTATTAGGAAGCTGTCTAATCGAATTGGTTCTTGTTGGATGGTTATTTAAAGTCGCTGATATTCGTAAACACGCTAACGCAGTATCAGAGCTTACTATCGGTATATGGTTCGACTTATGTATCCGCTTCTTAAGCCCAATTATGATTGCAATCATCCTAACTAATAAGATTATTGCGACCTTGACAGATGGCTATGGTGGCTACAGCATGTCGGATCTATTAACACTAGGTTGGGGCCTATTAGTACTAATGTTGGTTATCTCTATCATTGTTAACTTAAAGAAATCAAAAGAGGCTTAATATGACAACTGATGCAATTATTATGATGATTATTGGCCTGGGCATTACCTGGGGTGGCGCAGCATTATGCATCCGCCGTGCGATGAAAAGTGAATAAAGACAATAATTAACATCACATATAACAAAGTCCGCAACTGCTGCGGGCTTTTTTGTTTTCGTATATATATCCAAATCACTTCGGTATATACAGCGAACTATTGATTACACAGAATTATAAAGAGTATCGAACCCCTATCGTTGCTTGAAAATCTACAACCAACGAGCAAACTACCTGTTTTAGCAATATGTAACATCATCGGCCCTCCAAGGCACTTAAGCTATAATTTATTATCCAGACAAAGTTGAACCATAAATAACTTGTACGATGATCGGTTGACCGTTAGTCATATGCCAGTTTTTTATAAAAAAAAAGCCAGTTGAGTTAACCCAACTGACTTTTTCATTTGTATTAATCACATATCAATTGATATTAAAATCCGATTAATTCTTTGATGCCTCTTTTTCTTCGTCTGTACGATAATCCAAGAAGAAAATCAGTAACATAGGAACTATAAATGCTACCGCAATTGCCACAGCATATACCCACATTGGATTAAATACCGGGATAGTTAACAATGAAGTAAATGCAAATGCTGTTGTTTTAACGCCTTGGTATTGAGAACCAAGAATTGCAATCACAAGACCACCAGCAAAACAACCAGGAAGCATGCGAGAATAAACGCGTTTGAAACGTAAGTGAATACCATATAGAGACGGTTCAGAGATACCACCAAATAGACCTGCTGCCAATGCACCAGATGCAGTTTGACGCATAGTCTTATCTTTTTCACGCATTGAGATTAATAGTACACCAGCGGTTGCACCGAAACATGCGAAGTTCCATACACCCATTGGACCTTGAATGAAGTCATAACCAAGTGTTTGGATATTCATTAACATTAAAGCATTTAGAGGCCAGTGTAGACCTAGTGGAACTAGGAATGGGTAAAGCATAGGAATCAACAATGCAAATACAAATGGTGCGTTATTATTCAACCATGCAAGGCCATTACCTAAGTCGATACCAATCCAAACACCTAGTGGGCCGATGAAGAATGCCGTTAATGGAATCATAATCGCTAGAGAGAAAAACGGTACGAATACCATGTGAACATTCTCTGGGAAGATCTTTTGCAAGAAACGATAAACAAGTGCTAATACTGCAACCATGATTAACGGTACAAATACTTGCCCTGAGTAGTCATTCCACTGCATCGCAAAACCAAAAATGTCAGCAACTTTTGTTGTGATACCTAGTTCTGGATCCAGAGTCGAAGTTGTTGAAGCCATAGAAGCTAACTTCTGGAATTCAGGTGTCATTAAGGCACCCATAATCGCAGCACCTAACCAAGGGTCTACGTTTAATTTTTTCGATGCATTATAAGCGATCATAATCGGCAAGAAGTAGAATACTGTATGCCACATTGTATCGACAAATACCCAACCTGCTGATTTTTCACCCCTGAAATCAACTAAGCCGAGAGCATCAAGAACAGCGGCTAATGCGATAATTAATGATGCACCAAGTAGAACACCTAGGATTGGACGGAAAGAGTCTGAAAGATATTCAAAGAAAGCATCAATCCATTGAACTTTGCCACGTACACCAGAAGAACGTAAAGAAGATTTTAGTTCCTCATTTGATGCGGCCCCATTGTTGTCTGCTGCAGCAGATTCTGCACCATCACTCATAGAAGGTAGTGCTTTAATCGCGTTATAAATATTACCAACGGCTCCGCCAATAACGATTTGATAACGATCTCCACTTTGAGGTACACAACCCATAACTTCTGGAATTGCGTCTAGTGCTTCTTTATTTACGATAGAACCATCATTTAATTCAAAACGTAAACGTGTTGCACAGAATGTCATAAATTTGACATTACTTGCACCACCAATCCCTTCAAGGATTTTTTCTGCTGCTGCTTTATTTGACATAATTTTTTAACCTTTATGCTTAGAAAAATACAAGCGCGAAGTATAACTCCCCCGTCCCACTTGCATAAAAATGTAACATTTTAAAATCGGCGTAGGATGTTCTATCTATGTAGTAAAATCAACTTTTTTAATTTAACAAAGTGATCCATGCACATTATTTTATCGACATAGATCTCAATAAAAGCAAGAACACCCACAACATAACTGCTTAAGTTAACAATTTTAAAGCATCTTTATTGACTAAAAATTCTTTATATAACGTGAAAATTGTAACAATGCCATTAGATTCTAGTAATGATTTGAAGCAAGTTTTAACTGGACAGATGAATTTAAGCTTAAAAAATGGGATCTCAATCTCATTTTGTGCAAGTAATGCGAATCAGAACCCGCTATACGATTGGGTTGAAAGGTGCTTACATTCCGTCACCAATCTTCCTTGCCTAAAGGTCTGGATGATAGCTCTGAATTCTGCATCTTGAAATCACCTGGATATATATCTAACTAACTTAAAAACAATTTGTTGAAATTAGACGTTGTTACTTTAGATACCGTTTCAACGTCGCATTGTTGTAGGTCAGCTAAAAATGTAGCCACTTCTGATACATAAGCAGGCTGATTTTCTTTGCCACGATGTGGAACTGGCGCTAGATAAGGTGAGTCGGTTTCGACAAGCAGCCTATCTAGAGGTAATTGTTTTACAACTTCTTGTAACTCTGTCGCTTGCTTGAAGGTAATAATCCCTGACAAAGAAATATAAAACCCAAGGTCGATGGCCGCTTTCGCAAACGCCAAGTCTTCAGTAAAACAATGGATCACCCCACCGCAACGCTCAGCATGACCATTTTTTAATACATCTAGCGTTTCAGCACGAGCATTCCTGGTATGGATTATCAACGGCTTATCTAATTCATTAGCAACCGCTACATGTTGCTCAAACAATTCTATTTGTCGCTGAGCGGTTTCAGGTTGATAGAAAAAATCTAATCCTGTCTCACCAATCGCCACCACCTTTGAATGGCTGGCATATTGTTTAAACGTATTAAGATCGAATTCACTTTCGCAATCTAGCGGGTGAACGCCACACGATGCATGAATATTATTAAACGGTTCGACCATCGCCAGCATTGAAGGAAAAGCTTCCAGTGTCACACCAACAGTCAACATTTGCTCCACACCCACTTGCTTTGCTTTGGTTACCACATCCGCAACATCTGCATGTAAGTCATTGTAATTTAATTTATCGAGGTGACAGTGTGAATCAACTAACATAATCTAGTTCCTGACGTCATAGGTCGAAAATAAGGTATTGATTTAGCTTTGAGTTTTTCTTTGAGCTTAAGATTGGACTAAAGTGAGATACCAATCTACGATCAGTAACTCAGCGTTCAAACCGCTCGAAGTCGCTAATGAATGATGCATTTGTTGCAGGTGTTGATATTGAGAATAGGCGCTAGTATACGAAATACAACTCGCAAGTTGCTCAAATACCGCCGGTTGAGGAATATCCGCGACACCAAAGTGGGCTTTTTGTAGATCATTAAATAGATACAGAAGCCAAGACACTTTTTCTAATGGTTCTTTCTTAAAAAAGCTTTGCACTTCAAATAAAGAAAATGAACGTTTTTGTACCCCAGCCAAAAGTATACCAAGTAACTGCTCCCACTCTTTCTGCTTACCTTCTTTGATAAACGAAAAAGCATCCAGTGGTGACTGTGCATACATCTTTAAGCTAAACCAGTCTGGTATTTGATCACGAGATAATTGAGAACCTAACCACTCCAGCAACACAGACTTTGCCACTTTTGGCAATTGCCAATGCTGACAGCGGCTAATAATGGTAGGCAACAATTTGTGTTTATCTTGAGTCAACAGGACAAATACACATTGTTCTGGCGGAGTTTCCAATGTTTTTAATAAAGCATTGGATGCCGATTCATTCATCGATTCTGCTGGCTGAATAATGATAATGCGTTTACCACCGAGTTGCGATGATTCAATCGCGTAGCGGTTAGCCTCGCGAATTTGCTCAACGTTAATCCCTTTACCTTCTTTCTCCGGTGTTATCCAATGAATATCAGGGTGGTGACCACCTTGACTTAACTCACAGCTATGGCAAAAACCACATGCTTCATCGTGTGAGTTTTTACATACAACAGCCGCTGCAAGACGGTTAACGAGATTTTCTATTCCCGTGCCAGTATTAGCACTACACAGCATTGCGTGTGGCGTGGTTTGCTGAGAAAGCATGACTTGCCATTGTTTCCAGAGCGGATCTAACCAAGGATATAAAGCCATTATGCTACCGTTTGTCCATTATCAAACCATACTTGTAGAGCACGGTGTAAATCGCTAGCCACTTGCTCAATCGTTTGATTGGCATTGATGGTAATAATACTCGGATCTTGTTGAGCGGTTTCTAAATAGCGAGCACGTACTCGTTCAAAAAAACTAATATCCATTTTTTCAATTCGGTCTAGTTCGCCTCTACCACGCGCCCTTTCCAAGCCGATTTTAGGATCTATATCCAAATATAAAGTAAGATCTGGCTTAAAATCACCTAATGCGGTTTGTTTTAAATTACTCATAATTTCAGGGCTAATTTGACGACCACCGCCTTGGTACGCTTGAGAAGATAAATCATGACGATCACCAAGAACCCATTGCCCATTAGCAAGCGCTGGCTTAATTACGTTTTCAACTAGCTGCACGCGAGCCGCATACATCATCAATAGTTCACTGACATCGTGTAACTCTTCTCCCGCATGCTCTTCTTTCACTAATGCACGTAACTTTTCCGCTAATGTTGTACCACCCGGCTCGCGCGTCTGTACAACATTTAGGATTGAATGCTGCTTTAACGTTTCCAACACAGCATTAATCGCGGTGCTTTTTCCTGCGCCTTCTAAGCCTTCAACTACAATAAATTTCGCGTTTTTCATTAGTTACTCTTATTTGCTCGTAATTTTCTCAAATAATCACGCACGGCACGATTATGTTCAGCTAACGATTTAGTGAACACGTGTCCACCATCACCACTTGCTACAAAGTATAAATAGCTACTTTTCTCTGGATTTAATGCGGCACGTACAGAGTTAACCCCAGGCATGGCAATCGGGGTTGGTGGTAAACCATTAATCACATAGGTATTATAAGGGGTTGGCGTTGACAAATCTTTTTTCCGGATGTTGCCGTCATATTTATCTCCCATTCCGTAAATCACTGTAGGATCGGTTTGTAATCGCATGCCTTTATTTAATCGATTGACAAAAACTGACGCGACACGTTCGCGCTCTGATTCTACCGCGGTTTCTTTCTCAATAATTGACGCCAAAATTAACGCTTGATACGGCGTGTCCAACGGTAGATTTTTTTGTCTTGTTTGCCAAGCTGCATCTAACTCACGAGTAAGTGATTGATGTGCCCTTTTCAAAATATCAAGATCAGACATACCTTCGGTGTAGTGATATGTTTCCGCTAATAATAAGCCTTCTAGTTTTTGATGGCTTTCACCAAGTGCGTTGGCAATCTCTGCTTCACTTAGATCTTTGGTTTTATGTACTAAACCTTTTGCCATATCCAGTTGACTACGCCATTCGCTGAAACGCCCGCCTTCAATAAAAGTAATGGTAAATTGAAATTCTTCACCCTTCACCATAGTCATTAGAGCCTGTTGCAATGTTTCACCTGGATTAACTTGATAAGTTCCCGCTCGAATATCAACTAATTCAGGGTATAAACGTGGCAACAAACGAGTAAAGGTATTGCCAGTAATCCAACCTTGTTGTTCCATCATCCACAATGCGCTTTTTAACGTTTTACCATGTTCAATAGTAATCAACTGCTTCGATTCAATATTTAATGGCTGTTGTACATAATGAGTGACCTCTGACTTAGCATAAAACATCACTACTACCGATGCTACAACGACTAAAAGCAATACAACGACTAATTTTTTAATCACGGGTTAATTTTCTCCTGAATAGCACGTGTAATTACGCCAATATTAAATTCTTTATTATTTATTTGAATGATTGGAACGACACCATGTAGTGCATTAGTAATGAACACTTCATCAGCATTGAGCACATCGTCTAACATATAAGAACCGATATTCATTATCATTTTTTTCTGCTCAGCATATTCACAGACTTGTTTTCGCTTTATACCTAGCACCCCATTTTTCACTAACTCTGGTGTATAAAGCTGATTGTTGGACACCCAAAACAAATTGGCGGCACTCATCTCAATGACGTTCCCATCAATATCAAGCACGATATTGTCATCGTACTCAGTATCATCAATTTCTTTCTTAATCAGAACTTGTTCTAAGCGATTATTATGTTTAAGCCCAGCAAGCTGAGGATTTATCCCTAAACGAGTAGCGCTCACACCCACTTTTATTCCCTCAGATTGCCAGATTGAATAATGTTCAGGGTAAGCAAAGGTCTGAACGACAACTTGTATAGAATTTGCACCACTAGGACTATAACCTCTCCCGCCACTTCCACGGCTCACGTGGATTTTAAGTCCACTTAACGCAAGTGTTTGATGACCGGAGGCATTAATAGCCGCTTCAATCCACTCCTCCACTTGATTCCATTCTGGAGGCGACATAAAAAGTTTCTGACAAGTAAAATCAATACGTTCTTTATGGGCACAAAGTAATAATGGTTGACCATATTTCACTAAAATAGTCGTGAAACAGCCATCTCCATATTGAAATGAACGGTCTGTAATAGATACGCTTTGCTGTTGTTTTCCATTGACAAAAAACATAGTGATCCTATTCCCGTTTATTGGCTGCATCATAGCAAAAAAAAAGCGGCTTAATGCTATAACATTAAACCGCTTTATAAAATGGCTTATTCAGCTATTTTAACTAGATACGTTTGAAGATTAACGAACCATTGGTGCCACCGAAGCCAAATGAGTTACATAGAGCGTATTCCATGTTCTCAACTTTACGAGCTTTATTCGGTACATAATCCAGATCACAACCTTCATCAGGGCTATCTAGATTAATGGTTGGTGGAACAATTTGATCGACCAACGTTAGCGCCGTAATGATCGATTCAACTGAGCCTGCTGCACCGAGTAAGTGACCTGTCATTGATTTAGTTGATGATACCAGTACTTTCTTCGCCGCTTCTTCACCTAAAGCACGCTTAATACCTAAGGTTTCTGCTACATCACCCGCTGGCGTTGATGTGCCGTGCGCATTGACATAACCAATTTGATCACCGGTAATACCTGCATCACGAATAGCCGCTTCCATTGCTAATGCACCACCTGAACCATCAGCACTAGGCGACGTCATGTGATAAGCATCACCACTCATACCAAAACCAACAATTTCACAGTAGATTTTTGCACCACGCGCTTTAGCATGCTCGTACTCTTCTACCATCATCATGCCAGCACCATCCCCTAGCACAAAACCATCACGGTCTTTATCCCATGGGCGGGAAGCTAAATGCGGTTCATCATTTCGGCTTGATAATGCTTTTGCTGCAGCAAAGCCACTCATCGCTAGCGGTGTCGACGCTTTTTCAGCACCACCAGCAAGCATGACATCAGCATCACCGTAAGCAATCATACGAGCCGCATGGCCGATATTATGCAAACCAGTAGTACATGCTGTTGAAATGGCGATATTAGGTCCACGTAAGCCTTTCATTATAGACAGGTGGCCTGCAATCATATTCACAATGGTTGAGGGCACAAAAAATGGACTCATACGACGTGGGCCACGATCTCGAAGCGTATGTGCTGCTTCTTCGATCAGACCAATACCACCAATACCAGAGCCAATAGCGACACCGATACGTGTAGCATTTTCTTCGTTCACTTCAATGCCTGAATCATTAAAAGCTTGGATACCCGCAGCAATACCATACTGGATAAATAAATCCATTTTGCGAGCATCTTTCTTGGACATGTACTCTTCGCAATCAAAGTCTTTCACTAAGCCTGCAAAACGAGTGGGAAAATTGGTTGCATCAAAGTGCTCGATATTCACGATACCACTTTGACCGTCTAAAAGGGCTTTCCAAGAGGATTCAACTGTGTTGCCTACCGGTGACAACATCCCCATGCCTGTAACAACTACACGACGCTTGGACACGATTTTTTCTCCGGAGATTAATAATACTGAGAGTATGTAAGGATAGATGATATAAGATAAAACTCAGGCGGCCTGGGAGACCGCCTGGGGGTGTTATTACTGTGCGCTGTTTACGTAGTCGATTGCAGCTTGAACAGTAGTAATTTTTTCAGCTTCTTCGTCAGGGATTTCAGTATCGAATTCCTCTTCTAAAGCCATTACTAGCTCTACTGTGTCTAGAGAGTCAGCACCTAGATCATCAACGAAAGAAGCTTCGTTTTTCACTTCTGCTTCATCTACACCTAGTTGTTCAACAATGATTTTTCTTACGCGTTCTTCGATGTTGCTCATTTTTCTTTTCCTATTACAGAGAGTTCGCTTAAATGCGATGTTAGCCGTAGTTTATTCAAACTTTGAAAAGTTGCAAGGCTGACCTTGCTGGTCAAACCACAAATTTCATGTTTTTCACTGAAATTTGGTACATTTTTGACCTAAATCATGCATATGAGTGATTTTAAAACACTCAAATAGATTTAGACCATGTACATACCACCATTCACGTGCAGTGTTTCGCCAGTAATATAGGCGGCATCGTCAGAAGCTAAAAAGGCAACTGCTGATGCAATTTCACGCGGATCACCTAATCGACCTGCTGGCACTTGTGATAGTGTAGCAGTACGTTGGTCATCATTCAGTGCTTTTGTCATATCTGTTTCGATAAAACCTGGAGCAACAGTATTTACCGTTACACCGCGAGAAGCAACTTCACGAGCCATTGATTTTGTGAAACCAATTACGCCAGCTTTCGCTGCTGCGTAGTTTGCTTGCCCCGCATTGCCCATAGTCCCCACTACAGAGCCCACGTTAACAATACGACCATGACGTTTTTTCATCATGCCTCGAAGAACCGCTTTAGACAAACGGAAAATCGACGTTAGATTAGTATCCATGATATCTTGCCATTCGTCATCTTTCATACGCATCAACAGGTTATCACGAGTAATCCCAGCATTATTCACTAAAATGTCAATTCCACCGAATTCTTCATTAATGGTTTTGATCGTCGCCGCAACAGAATCGGCATCTGTTACATTCAAGGCTAAACCTTTACCATTACTTCCAAGGTAGTCACTAATCGCTTGTGCGCCAGATTCGCTTGTTGCAGTACCTACAACGGTCGCGCCACGCTCAACTAATCGTTCAGCAATCGAACGACCAATACCACGACTGGCACCAGTAACTAGTGCAATTTTACCTTCAAGATTCATTATAAATCCTCTTTATGACTGAAAATGTGATACCTAGGCATAGCTCAACACCATGCCATCAGTATTAACCGCGAGCAGCATCAAGAGAAGCTGGATCATTCACAGCTTGTGCGCTCAAGGCTTTTACAATTCGCTTAGTCAAACCAGTTAATACTTTACCTGGTCCAAACTCTAATAAGTTCTCTACGCCTTGCTCATGCATTGCAACCACGCCTTCAGTCCAACGAACTGGGCTATATAATTGACGAACAAGCGCATCTTTAATCTTCTCAGGATCGGTTTCTGCAATCACATCGACGTTATTAATTACAGGCACGATCGGTGCATTAAACTCGATATCCGCTAGTGCTTCAGCAAGTTTATCCGCAGCGGGTTTCATCAATGCACAATGTGAAGGTACAGAAACCGGTAAAGGCAATGCACGCTTAGCACCTGCTGCCTTACAAAGCTCACCAGCACGTTCTACTGCTGCTTTATTACCTGCAATTACGACTTGACCAGGAGAGTTAAAGTTTACCGGTGATACTACTTCGCCTTGTGCCGCTTCTTCACATGCTTTAGCAATCGCAGCATCATCTAGGCCAATAATCGCAAACATTGCACCAACACCAGCAGGCACTGCTTGTTGCATAAGCTCACCACGTAGTGCAACTAACTTAATCGCTTGTTTAAAGTCAACAACGCCCGCGCATACTAATGCTGAATATTCACCAAGACTATGACCCGCTACTATTTGAGGTTGCTCACCACCGACTTCTTGCCATACACGCCAGATCGCTACAGAAGCAGCTAATAATGCAGGTTGAGTACGATGTGTTTCATTTAAATCTTCTACAGGACCATTTTGAACCAAGTTCCATAAATCATAACCAAGTGCTTCTGATGCTTCAGAAAAGGTTGCTTTTACAACACTATATTGTTCACCAAGTTCCGCTAACATTCCAACAGTTTGAGAGCCCTGCCCTGGAAATACAACCGCAAACTTACTCATAGAAAATTTCCTTAAAATTAAAATCTAACTTACCTAACATTTAAATAAGTCTAACAATTAGAATCGAACGAGCGCAGACCCCCATGTGAAACCACCACCAAACGCTTCTAATAACAGCATATGACCACGTTGAATTCGACCATCACGAACCGCTTCATCTAAAGCGGTTGGGACTGTAGCGGCAGAAGTATTACCATGTCGGTCTAACGTTACTACTACTTGATCAAGTGACATAGCAAGCTTCTTAGCCGTAGCTGAAATGATGCGTAAATTCGCTTGATGCGGTACAAGCCAATCGAGCTCAGTTTTCGCCATATCATTCACAGAAAGTGTATCTTTCACTAACTTAGAGAGTTGAGTTACGGCAACTTTAAAGACTTCATTACCCGCCATGTGTAACCAAGCGTCGATATACTCACCACGCTTTGCTTCTTCTAAGCTTAATAACTCACCAAAACGACCATCTGCATGCAAATGAGTTGAAATAATACCAGGCTCTTCGCTAGCGCCAAGTACTACGGCACCTGCGGCATCACCAAATAAAATAATGGTTGAACGGTCTTCAGGATCACACATTTTTGATAACGCATCAGCCCCGATAACCAGAACATTTTTTGCCATTCCCGTTTTAATATGCTGATCAGCAATCGACAAAGCATACACAAAACCAGAGCAAGCTGCGGCCACATCAAACGCAGGACACCCTTTGATGCCTAATGCTGCTTGAACCTGACAAGCGGATGATGGGAATTTGTGACTACCACTGGTGGTTGCGACAATAATTAGGTCAATATCGTGCTTATCAATACCAGCCATTTCAATCGCATTGACTGATGCGTGATAGGCCATATCAGCAACGGATTCATCGGGAGCAGAAATACGGCGCTCACGAATACCAGTACGAGTTACAATCCACTCATCACTAGTATCAACCATTTTTTCTAAATCGGCGTTAGTACGCACTTGAGTCGGTAGGTAACTACCTGTTCCTAAAATTTTGCTATTCATGAAGACTAATAATGCCTCTCGAGTAAAACCGCTTCTAAGCGATCGCTTATACGGCTTGGGACTTGCTGTTTGACTTCATACACTGCTTCACCAATTGCATTGATCATAGCAGATGTATCAGCTTGCCCATGGCTTTTGATAACAATGCCGCGCAATCCTAGCAAACTTGCACCATTATACTGGTCGGGGTTCAGTGTTTTTAACTCATTAAATAAATTAGAGAACAATTTTCGAGCAATCCAGCCCTTAATTGTTGAAGAAATAAAATAACTTTTTAATTTTTGGTGGAATAAATGCGCTACCCCTTCACAGGTTTTTAGACACACATTTCCGACAAATCCATCACAAACTATCACATCTGCGACATCATAA
Organism: Vibrio sp.; assembly: GCF_048266485.1. Taxonomy (GTDB): domain Bacteria; phylum Pseudomonadota; class Gammaproteobacteria; order Enterobacterales; family Vibrionaceae; genus Vibrio. The sequence goes on from NZ_JBLWZK010000001.1 coordinate 622,634, forward strand.
AAAAGCTGATTTCCTTCAATATAGCCAGAATAGTTGATTTCTTTTGTTTGGCTGAGTAATTCTGAGCAACGCTTAACCAAGTCATTGCCTTTTATTTCTTCTTCACCAACATTCAAAATCGCGACTCGAGGTTGATGTGGAATATGCACTTCAGCCAATGCACTGCCCATCACGGCAAACTGGAATAAAGTATCAGCATCCACTGATACATTAGCACCCAAATCAAGCACCCAGGTTTTTTTACCAGATACCGTTGGTAGTGCACTAACCAGAGCAGGACGTTCTATCCCGGGTAATAATTTAAGACGGAATTTTGACAAAGCCATTAAAGCACCGGTATTTCCACCACTCACGCAAGCATCGGCTATACCATCTGCCACGTAATCGAGCGCTATACGCATCGATGTTCCGGAACTATTACGTAATGCTAAAGACGGCTTTTCATCATTAGAAATATCTCTCTCACTGTGTTTAATGATGAGACGAGGGGTCGGAGTAAATCCGAGGTGTGTCAGTTCTTTCGTGATTTGTTCACGATCACCGACCAATATAACTTTCAGCTCTGGGAAATGTGACAATGCCTGCACGGCGGCAGGCACTGTTACGCGAGGACCGAAATCCCCGCCCATTGCATCAAGTGCAACGGTAATAGTTTGCAAAGGTCAACCTTACTTGTTGATAACCTTTTTGCCACGGTAGTAACCGTCAGCAGTCACGTTGTGACGTAGGTGAGTTTCACCTGAAGTTGCGTCTACAGATAATGCACTAGTCGTTAGCGCATCGTGTGAACGACGCATGCCACGCATTGAACGTGATTTTTTGCTCTTTTGTACGGCCATGACCCTACTCCTTCGTTTTTAAACTCTAATGCTTTATAGCACTAGCGCTTTAAATTTTTTAAAACGTCAAATGGATTCGGTTTTTCTTCCAAAGCTTCTTCTGGGAGATCGCCAAACACCATATTGTTTGATTGTACGCTACATTCAGATTCGTCATGCATCGCAATTTGAGGTAATTCTAGAATGAACTCGTCTTCCACTAACTTAATCAGATCCAACTCACCGTACTCGTTCAGATCTACCAAATCGTACTCTTCCGGTGCGTCTTGTTCACTTTTCTCACTGTAAACAGGAGTACAAGTGAATTCAACTTCGCACAAATGCGCGAATATCTCATTACAGCGTTGACATTCTAAATCGACTTCGACGTTAGCTTTACCAGAGATAACGACTAATCGTTGTTCATCCAACTCAAAGGACAATGATACTTCTGCGTCGCGTTTGACGCCTTCAGTCAACTCGGCAATGCGCTTCATTAAACTAACTTGAACTATACCTTGATAGTCTAAGCGTTTTTGAGCCGATTTTGCTGGGTCAACTGTACGCGGTATTTTTACCTTTTGCATAGGGCGCGAATATTATCCTCCAAAATGAATTTAGTCAAAGGAAAAGGCAAAAAACTTACACTTTCCTTTTCCCTATTCTATGCACCGTTCAACATGACGCATAGCGTGATTTGTTTTAGTATACCTAAGTAATGTAAGACACCTAAATTGGTACCTTGGTTACTTAGGTGTATATCAATTAATCTTTAAGAGCCCCACTTATGTCGCCAAAACTAATTTTAGCTTCCACATCCCCTTACCGAAAACAATTACTTGATAAACTTGCTATCGAATTTGAAACTCGTGAACCTAATTGTGATGAAACGCCGTTGCCTGGTGAAAGCGCGACCGAACTGGTACTGCGTTTAGCTAAAATGAAAGCCCAATCATGCGTACTAGAAGAGCAAGGCAAACAAATCATTATTGGATCGGATCAAGTTTGCGTTATTAACAACGCAATTATTGGCAAACCCCTTACTCGGGACAATGCCATTCAACAACTGACTCAAGCGAGTGGCCAAGTCATCACGTTTTATACTGGCCTCGCAGTTTTTAACAGCGAAACAGGATGCTGTAATGTCACGCTAGATGAATTCAAAGTTCACTTCAGAACGCTATCTCAAACCCAGATTGAATACTATGTCGATACCGAGCAACCTTTCTATTGCGCTGGCAGTTTCAAAAGCGAAGGACTCGGTATTGCTTTATTCGAACGCTTAGAAGGTAAAGATCCTAACTCGCTTATAGGCTTACCGCTTATTACCCTAATCGATATGCTGGACAAGCAAGATATTCAGGTTTTATCTAAATAGCCTTCACTTAGGTTACTTGGGTATAAATAATCCGTTATTTCGCTCTTAAACCTGCTAGTGCTTTTTCAAGTTTAACTTCCATTGGTGCTGAGATATCCATAGCCTCATCTGTCGCCGGATGCGTAAATTGAATATTGGCGGCATGAAGAAATAAACGATTCAGCCCGACTTGCCCAGTATAAGCATCAAAGCGGCGGTCACCATAACGGTCATCCCAAGCAATCGGATGGCCGACATACTGACAATGAACACGAATTTGGTGTGTTCTACCCGTAATAGGACTAGCTTGAACTAAGGTCGCTTGATTAAACTTTTCTAAAATCTTATAGCGAGTTTCTGACGGCTTACCATTTGGATTAACTCGAACAATGCTGTTCACCTCATTTTTGAGTAACGGAGCCTTAACTACTTTACAACTCGACTTCCACTCACCCATCACTAAAGCAAAATAATACTTCTGAACGGTCTTCTCGCGAAATTGGGCTTGTAAATGACGCAATGCCGAGCGCTTTTTAGCAACCAATAAGATCCCAGAAGTATCACGGTCGATACGGTGAACCAATTCAAGAAAGCGAGCTTGTGGACGCAATGCTCGTAATGCTTCGATAGCACCAAATTTTAAACCACTGCCACCATGAACCGCTGTCCCTGATGGTTTATTTAAAATCAAAATACTGTCATCTTCGAAAATGATGCAATTTTCTAACTCAGAGACTTTATCTAATTTAGTACTCACGGGGACAGCATCTTCTTCTGCCGAAATGCGTACCGGAGGAATACGAACGATGTCACCGGATTGTATTTTATATTCCGCCTTCACGCGTTTTTTATTTACGCGCACTTCTCCCTTACGCAAGATTCGATAAACCATGCTTTTAGGGATCTGCTTTAATTGATTATGCAAAAAATTGTCGATTCGTTGGCCCGCCATATCAGCGTCAATATCAACAAATTTCACTTCTGTTTTAATATCATTCATTCGGCTATTCTAACACTCAAACATCACCCAGAGGCATAAGATTCTGAAAATTATTATCTCCATTTTATCCCCCACGTTCACTTTTTGCTCACAACCGCACAAAATTAAAACAAAAATTAAACTAACAACATGTTATTAAACAAATTAACATTATTAATAATACGGATGTAATATTACTCACCTCCGAGTTAACCACAGGTTTTCCTATTTATTTACGCACTTTGACGTAAAGCTGATTGCTGATATTTCTTGGCGCTGCTATAGTTCACAGCTGCAATGGTTGTATTGAACATTTTCTATGCAAATTTAATGTCATCCATTGCAATTAATGAGTAGAAGCTTCGAACGTATGTGCTGCATTAGGCGTAAGACACAACTGACGAAGACCAACTTATCGCCTACTCACGTTATCAATGCAGAAGTAATACCGACTTGAATTCGGACCAAGCATTCGCGTTCTACCCAAAGTAATTGAAGTTCTAACACAAAATTTTGTGACACAGCTTTAAATAAGAAAGGTATGAATGTTTGGTGGCTATTGTGCCCTAGAGCATCCCCTATACAGCCGTGAGGTTGAAGCCAAAGTCATGGGATCTGGCACCTTTGATACGACATAAAGCGATAAGCAATTATCACGAAGAAAAACAACGAGAATTTTAAAAATGAAAAGAATGTTGATCAACGCAACTCAAAAAGAAGAGTTGCGCGTCGCATTAGTTGATGGTCAGAAACTCTTTGATTTAGATATCGAAAGTCCTGGTCATGAATCTAAAAAAGCTAATATTTATAAAGGCCGTATTACTCGAGTAGAACCCAGTTTAGAAGCTGCATTTGTAGACTACGGTGCTGACCGACACGGTTTCCTCCCTCTTAAAGAAATTGCCCGCGATTACTTCCCTGCTGGTTACACCTACCAAGGCCGTCCGAGCATTAAAGAAGTTCTGAAAGAAGGCCAAGAGGTTATTGTTCAAGTAGAAAAAGAAGAACGCGGTCAAAAAGGTGCAGCGTTAACGACTTTTATCTCTCTTGCAGGTAGCTATTTAGTATTAATGCCCAATAACCCTCGTGCTGGCGGTATTTCTCGTCGTATTGAAGGTGATGAGCGTACTCAACTTAAAGCAGCATTAAGCACTCTTGAATTACCACAAGGTATGGGCTTAATTGTTCGTACTGCGGGCGTAGGCAAAAGTGCGGAAGAGCTTGAATGGGATTTAAACATCCTACTAAAACATTGGGCTGCCATTAAAGATGCCTCTGACGGCGAATCAGCACCTTTCTTAATTCACCAAGAAAGTAATGTTATCGTTCGTGCTATTCGTGACTATTTACGCCGTGATATTGGCGAAATTCTAATTGATAGCAATACCATCTACGAACGTGCCAAAGCACATATCCAATTAGTGCGCCCTGATTTCGTATCACGCGTTAAAAAATACGATGGCGATGTTCCTCTATTTAGCCACTACCAAATTGAAAGCCAAATTGAATCCGCGTTCCAACGCGAAGTTCGCCTACCTTCTGGTGGTTCAATCGTTATCGATCCAACTGAAGCATTAACGTCTATTGATATCAACTCCGCTCGTGCAACGAAAGGTGGTGATATTGAAGAGACCGCATTAAATACCAACCTAGAAGCTGCAGATGAAATTGCACGTCAATTACGTTTACGTGACCTAGGTGGCCTAGTGGTTATCGACTTCATTGATATGACACCCGTTCGTCACCAACGTGAAGTTGAAACCCGTATGCGCGAAGCGGTAAGAATGGATCGTGCACGTGTACAAATTGGTCGTATCTCACGCTTTGGCCTATTAGAAATGTCACGCCAGCGTTTGAGCCCGTCACTAGCGGAAGCGAGCCATCATATTTGTCCTCGTTGTACTGGTACTGGTGTGGTTCGTGATAATGAATCATTAGCATTATCTGTGCTTCGTTTGATTGAAGAAGAAGCCCTAAAAGATAATAGCTCACAAGTGCTTGCCGTTGTGCCGGTACCTATTGCGTCTTACTTACTCAATGAAAAACGCAAATCAATCCAGCACATTGAGAAGCATCAAGAAGTAAACATCATTGTCGTACCAAACTCTGATATGGAAACCCCTCATTTTGAAGTGGTTCGCCTACGCGATGGTGAAGAACATCAAATTTTATCTTACTTGATGCCTAAGCGCATTGAAGCATTCAAAGAAGCAGAAGCAAAAGAGCCTGCTTTAGCAGATATGAAGCCTCGTCGTATTGAAGAGCCTGTATTGAAAGGTTTTGCACCATCAAGCGCCCCAGCACCAACTCCAACAACTGCACCAACGTCTGCATCTAAAGCGGAACCCCAAGCGAAAGCTAAGTCTGGTGGTTTAGGTGGTTTGTTTAAAGCTATTGGTAATTTCTTATTCGGTGGTGATGAGCCAAAAGAAGAGAAAGCAACTGAAGAAGCGAAACCAGCTCAGCAAAACCGTCAGCGTAACGATCAGCGTGATAATAACCGTCGCCGTAATAACCGTGACCGTAATGAACGTAATAATGACCAACGTAACAAACGCCGTAAGCCACGTACTAACGATACTGCAGATAAAGTAGCAGAATCGGAAGCTCCTCAAAATAACGTTCGTAACGATAAGAAGCGCAAGCCAAAGCAAGACAAGAAGCCAGCTAAAAATGCAACTAAGGTTGTAGAACAAGGCCAAAAAATTGCTGCTGAAGCTCAAGCAAAAACCACCTCAACTGATGAGAAAACAACGCAAATTAAGCAACGTCGTCAACGTCGTCAGATGAAGAAAAAAGTACGTGTTAACGAGCAAGTTGCAGAAGAAGTGAACGCTCAAGATCTAACGAAAGCAGAGCAAGCGGAAGTGATTACTGCCAAGCCTGAAGCAACAGACAAAGAAGACGGCCAGCAGCGTCGTAACCGTCGTTCACCACGTCACCTTCGTGCTAGCGGTCAACGCCGTCGTCGTACACGTGATCGTCGCCCTAACCCATATCGCCTACGTGCCGGTGGTGTTGCATCACCAGAAATGGCAATGGGTAAAGTATGGCCACAATACGTAGCTGAAAAACCGAAACAAAAAGAAGAGCAAGCACAACCTGCAATAGAAACATCAATTCCTACTGGCGGTTACGCTTTCCCTGAAATGTCGATGGGTAAAATTGTTATCCTAAGCAAAGCGTTAACAGAAAATGCTACGACTACTGAAGCACCAACCACGCAGCAACCTGTGAAAGCAGAGCCTGCACCAGTAGTAGAAGCGGCTCCAGTAACACCAGCGGTAACTGAAGCGCCTGCAGTTGAAACGGCCTTTGTAGTGAAAGCTGAGCAACAAGATAACCTTGTTGTTGAGAATACGCCAAAGGAACAGCAAGCTAAGACACCAAAATCGGTCAAAGTGAAAGCAGCTAAAGCAAAATCTCATGTCAGCGCACCAATGGCAAAAGCTTCTGGTACTGGCGAGTTAAATAACATTACCATTATTGCTGCTCCTTTCCGTGAATCGACATTCACAGGTAAAGCGGCTGGCAGCCAATCAGCAACTGGCCATGCGAGTTCTGAAATGTCAAAAACGCTTAACGACTAAGCTAAATAGCATTAATCGTTAAGTTATTAAGCAAGATCACTAGAGATGGTGGTCTTGCTTTTTTATCTCAACGATTAGCAATAGATAACTTGTTGCAGAAAATTCCACCATTCTGTAACATTCATTAACAAATCATTATCACTCTAAATCATGAATACCTTCCACTTGTACCCTTTGTCTCCATTAGGGCGGCATTGGTATCATTTTTCATTCATGGGCTAGAGTCCTTTATTTTATAACTTTTAACTGAGTAAGCATGTTTCCCCAAATATCTAGTCAATCTCTAAAAAATGATGTGTTATCCGGTCTGACCGTAGCACTAGCATTAGTACCTGAGGCTGTTGCCTTTGCCTTTGTTGCAGGTGTTGATCCAATGGTTGGTTTATATGCCGCCTTTATTATGGGTCTAATGACTTCTATCTTCGGTGGACGTCCTGGAATGATTTCTGGCGCAACTGGCGCAACTGCGGTTGTAATGGTGAGCTTAGTTGCCGTTCATGGCGTTCAATACTTATTTGCAGCCGTTTTATTGGTCGGTCTATTACAAATTACGGCTGGTTTATTAAAACTAGGCAAGTTTATCCGCATCGTCCCACATCCAGTGATGATTGGTTTTGTGAATGGCTTGGCTATCGTTATCTTTATGGCCCAGCTTGGGCAATTTAAAGCACCAGACATCAACGGAATAATGACTTGGTTACCACAAGGACAAATGGCGATCATGTTCGGTTTAGTCGCTTTAACCATGGCTATTATTTACTTCTTACCTAAGTTAACTAAAGCTGTGCCTTCTTCACTTGTTGCGATTGTTGTCGTCACGGCGTTAACTCAAGTCTTTAACTTAGATACTCGTACTGTTGTTGATTTCTTACGCACTATGTCTGGTGATACGAATGCAACACTCGCAGGTGAACTACCAACATTTGCACTACCAGCGGTGCCGTTTAACTTCGAAACACTACAAATTGTTTTCCCATATGCGTTGATCATTGCCGCTATTGGTTTAATTGAATCACTACTAACCTTAACAGTAGTCGATGAGATGACTAACACTCGTGGCAAAGGTAATCGAGAATGTATTGGCCAAGGCCTTGGTAACTTAACCTGTTCAGTATTTGGTGCGATGGGTGGCTGCGCCATGATTGGTCAATCGATGATCAACATTAACTCGGGTGGTCGTAGCCGTTTATCAGGTATTACAGCTGCGATTGCACTACTTTGCTTTATCCTATTTACTGCTACTTGGATTGAAATGATCCCACTAGCAGCGCTAGTGGGTGTAATGTTTATGGTAGTAATAGGGACGTTTGAATGGGCAACCTTCAAGTTAGCTCGCAGAGTACCTAAGCAAGATTTTTTCGTAATTATCCTTGTGACTATCGTAACTGTGTTAACAGACTTAGCGGTTGCGGTTGGCGTTGGTGTTGTCGTTTCAGCATTAATGTTCGCTTGGCAACATGCAAAGCATATCAATGCAGTGACAAGCATCAACGAAGAAGGCTCGAAAGTTTACCAAATTAACGGCCCGATCTTCTTTGGTTCGACGGCTAACTTTACTGAGCTTTTCAACGCTTATGACGATCCTCAAGATGTGATTATCGATTTTAGTCAGTCTCGCGTTGTTGACCATTCCGCTATTGAAGCAATTGAAACCGTAGCAGATCGTTATACTCGCTTAGGTAAAACTCTCCATTTACGTCACTTAAGCCAAGATTGTAAGACTCTGTTGGATAAAGCTGGCAGTCTAATTGAAATCAATGTTAAAGAAGATCCAACCTATAAAGTGATTGATGATCTACTCGCGGACTAATTCGCGGTGTAACATTCTATACCCGAAGTAATTGGAGTTGCAGTGAGGCGACAAGTGAATGAGGCCCCATGAGCATACCTCGACTCGCCGTCAACAAAGTTGCAGCTTCAATTACGATGGGTATACACTCAAGTAACTTGGATATATAGACCATGAGCCCAACCATCGCGTTGGGCTTTTGTTGTTAGGTACCTAGGGCCAATAGACCTTAATATCCCTCTCTAAAACTTTGGTTTTTTCTGCCTTTTAAATTCGTTATTATCCATTCATCCCTACCTTCAGGAACAATATAATATGTCTGAGCATAAACAAAATAAGCACCAACAACGTCAGCAAAAAATTAAACAACAAGTAGATCAACGTATTGAAGCTGCTCAACAAGAGAAAGGTTTAGTCGTTGTTATCACTGGCAATGGTAAAGGTAAAACTACATCCGGTTTTGGTACCATCGCAAGAGCCGTTGGGCATGGCCAGCAATGCGCGGTTGCTCAGTTTATTAAAGGCACATGGGATAATGGTGAAAAGAATCTATTAGAAAAGCTAGGCGTCTCTTTTCATGTGATGGCAACTGGATTTACCTGGGAAACTCAAGATAAACAAAAAGATACTCAAGCCGCTCAGCAAGTCTGGCAAGAGTGCAAAAAAATACTGCAAGATAAAAGCATCGATGTCGTGCTGCTCGATGAAATCACCTATATGGTGAGCTATGGTTATATTGACCTAGGTGAGCTTATTCTAGCCATCAAAGACCGACCTAAAGATCAATCGGTTATTCTCACAGGACGCGCGGCTCATCGCGACTTAATAGAGCTTGCCGACACAGTGTCGGAAGTACGAAATGTTAAACATGCCTTTGAAGCAGGAGTCAAAGCTCGTAAAGGTATTGATTGGTAACACTTCACCTACTAGCATAAAATAACTGCATCTGCGATTAAACCCATAAAAAATGCCACTGCACATGAATGAAGTGGCATTGATATTTAGTGTTTAAGGTTAATTCTATTTGAATAAACCATTTAGTAAATCACCAGCAGCCTTTTTGACATCATCTTTTTGCTTGGAATCATCATTACCGAGCAACTTATCTAGACCTCGATCAACTTCTTTTTGAGCTTTTTCTTTTGCTCTGTCTATTTCAGCTTGAGCTTTCTGCTTAGTTTGCTCATCTAATGCCGCATTCAAATCTGGGCGAATTTTAGGTTCTGTCCATGTGCCTTTAATACTGATAGGAAGAGTAATATCTTTTAACTCATCAGTATCTTTACCACCTTGACCTTTCAAGGAGCCTACCACCGATGTTTTAACTAGAAAATCAACCGTCTCATTAACGTAGTTCGCCTGTCCACTACCAAGAATTCTTAATAATGGTGATTGAGCGGTGAAGTTATTAGTCGTCATTACCCCTTTTGATAAGTTCATCGTTGCTGTTACAGCACTAAAATCGGTTTTCTTAACCTTTATTTCTTCTGCTTTCTTACCTTTAAATAAAGCTTGTACTGAGCGAATTTCATGAGCAACATTGATTCCATAGAACGAACCATCAGCAAAATTAATCTTCACCACACCAGCTAAGTTTTGTTTCGCTTTATCGACAATTAAACTTTTACCCTTTATATCTGCAGTGATATTGCCGGTACCAGAAACAAAGTCCATTTGTGCAACATCTTTCAACAATGGTTGAACTTGAACTCCTTTAACTTCTTTATGTATCGTGTAAGTGGAAACATCTTTACGAGCATCAATTTTAGCATTAGCACTCACCGAGCCTTGATACAAATTTGCCGCAAATTTTTTCAAATCAATCACACCACGATTCACTTGAAACTGCGTTTGTACATCCTGCATTTTGACATTATTTGCTGTTAGCTTATCAATAATAATTTTACCCGTGACATCTAATGTACGTGTCGCACTAAGATCAGGTTCTACTTGAGATGTAGGCACATTGGTGCTGCTCGAGTTTTTAGAGGTCGCGGCTTTTGTTGTCTCTGATTTTTCAGGGGCAACTTGCTCCATTTGCTTAAGTAGCGCGTCAACGTTGATTTCAGGACTGTGGATATCAAACACTATTTTAGGAATACTTGGCGCTAAACTCACCTGCGTAGAGCCATCAAAGTTAAGTTCGTTCACCGATAACTTTTTCAAAACAACATCTAAATATTGTTTTGTTAAATCGAAACGAATATCAGAATTCATATCAATCGAAATAGGCGTAAGTGGTAATGATTGACCATCAACCTTCCCTGTGACATTCATATTCTGGACTTTAAGCTCCGTCATCGCTTTATCAAGCATAATCGATGCAGACTGATTAATATCGATACTCATACCAGATGCCATTCCATTGACACTCAATGCCATTTTGCTGACTGAGTTAAATTGAAACGAATCTAGCGTGAAACGTGCTTGTTTAATGTCAGTAGAAGGATCTTTAAATTGCGCTTCTACATCTATACCGCGTAATTGGTAATCCGATAAATCTTGTGAGACTTTAAACTCGGTCTTTCCTTTTACAGCAAAAGTTTGCTGGTTTTGTTTACCCGTAATATCAAATTCAGCCTTACTCCATTCATCGAAACTAAATTGTGATAACGCGAAGTTCACATCAGATAAGGTTAAATCTGAATGGCTCTCTGCATCTAACATCACCAATTTAGCATTATTTACCGTAATGCCTTCTAAACTGATTTCCCATGGGCTTTCACTTGCAGGGTTTACACTTTCAGTTTCGTCATTAGTCGCATCACTACTTGGGGAAGTTTGAGTGGTTTTGTCTTCAGCAGATTGCTTAACAATATCAAGGTTTGAACGACCATCTTTCAGCTTCTGAATAAAAATATCAGCGCCGTTTAACGTAACGTTGCCGATATTAAGTCGATTTTCAAGCAATGGAAGTACTGAAACATCCAAAGCCGCCTCATCAAACTTGACCACTTGTGCTTGCTTAAAGCCTTCCGCTGGATTTAATACTTGGGTCTTTCCAATAGAAAAGCCGAGATGAGGAAAAAAGCTCCAAGAAATGTCACCGTCGATGACCAAGTCAAAGCCTGTTTGAGCCTTAGCTTGATCGATAATAAGCGGCTTAAATTGGTTCGGATTAACGAAAATGACCAGCGCTAGAATGGCAATTAAAACCGCAGCAATGGGTACAGAAAGGAATAAAAGTATTTTTTTCATGGAGATCCTTTTCAAAACAAATATATATATTTTTAATAGTTAGTATAACAAACTATCATTCGTTTAGATAAAGTAAAATCAATAAGAAAAAACTGACAAAACCATAAAAAAAGAGCTTTTTAGAAGCCCTTTTACATCTCTTAATCTTCATTAATACGGCTTGCGACCGCACCTTGTTGATTCTTATATTTAGCGTTATCGCGCTTGTTATATGGTTTTTCTGCATCGCCCGATAACACTTCAAAACTCAATGCACCAATGGGCATCATTGGCTTCAGCGCAAGTGGCAAGCGCCCTGAGTTATAGAATTCCAAAACGATTCGACCAGACCAACCTGGATCAATACGGTGTGCAGTAACATGTACCATTAAACCTAAACGCGCTAATGAAGATCGTCCATCTAACCAGCCAACGATATTGGCAGGTAAATCAACCGACTCATAGGTTACGGCTAAAGCCAATTGCCCGGGATGTAAGTAAAATTCTTCATCATCGGAAATTTCAATTTCATCACTCATTACTTTTTCAAGTTGAGCAGTAACATCCGATTTTTTACCAGACAAATCGATATATGGAGCACTGTGATCATTAAAAACACGAAATTGATGTCCTAAACGAACGTCAACTGTCAAACCACTAATGCTTTCTTCTGACGGCGCTGGAGACATGGCAATCTTGCCTTCAGCTAAATACTTCTTTATATCCCTATCACACAATCTCACGGGCGTTTCTCCTAAAACCACCTTGGTGATTACCAGGTGGGGATTTCATATCAATACTTTAATTGTCTATTCTTACGATGTCAGCAATTTAGCAATATGCGCTTTTAGAACATCAATCGCAATACGGTTTTTACCACCACGAGGTACAATGATATCCGCATGTTGCTTTGATGGTTCAATAAACTGCATGAACATAGGGCGAACGGTTTTTTGATATTGCTTTAATACCGACTCCATCGTACGACCGCGTTCTTCAACATCACGTTTCACACGACGTAATAAGCAGATATCTAAAGGTGTGTCCATGAAGACGGATGCATGCATTAAATTACGTAAACGAGGCTCAGTTAATAGCAAAATACCCTCTAAAATGATCACCTTTTTCGGTGTCATCAAGGTAGTTTGTTTAGTGCGGGTATGCTCTGAGTAACTGTATTCAGGAATTTCAACAGATTCACCTTGAACCAGATTCTCTAATTGTTCGCATAATAAGTCATGGTCTAAGGCGTTTGGATGGTCATAGTTGGTTTTAACTCGATCTTCCATGCTCAAATGACTTTGGTCACGGTAGTAACAGTCTTCTGTAATAACGCCAATTTGATGATCACCAACTTTTGCACGTAACTCTTTATAAATGGTGCTTGCAATTAAGCTCTTCCCTGAAGCCGATGCGCCGGCAATTCCTACAATGACGCATTTGTTTTTTTCAGGCATGTTTTGTTGTTCTGACATGTAAAGCACCCAGCTTAATAGTGACAAGGAATTCCAAATATGACCAAGCGTCATGAAAGCATGATGACTTGGGGAAATTGAAGATTTAAACCGCTAGATTATATACCCAAACGCTTGCAAGGTGCGAGTTTCAAGAAGAAATTATTAACCTATAATACAAATGAAGATTGAAAAATAAGCAGCTTGAGATCAAGCGCTTATTTCTCAATCAATTCTTTTATCAGCTAACATCAACAAACATAATATTTTCTGCTCGCGGCTTACCTTGCCAGAATAAATTGGCTGCAACATGTGAAGCCAATTGGAGATAGATCTGAGTATGATCACTATCCGGTCTTGCAGCGACAGTTGGGCAACCATTATCAAGATCACTTCTTAGATTGATATGCAGTGGAATTTGGGCAAGTAAGGTTAAGTTGGCATCTTGCGCCATTTTTTGCGCCCCCCCCTCACCAAATATAGCTTCATGATGACCACACTGAGAGCAAATGTGGTAACTCATATTTTCAATAATACCAAGCACTGGTACATCAACTTTATCGAACATAGTGACACCTTTACGAGCATCTGCGAGAGCTAGATCTTGTGGCGTAGTAACTACTAGCGCAGCCGTAACAGGAACTTGCTGAGATAAGGTCAACTGAATATCGCCTGTACCCGGTGGCATATCGATCACTAGATAATCAAGATCCGGCCACAAGGTTTCATTCAATATTTGGGCTAATGCTTTTGAGGCCATCGGGCCTCGCCAGATTGCGGCATCTTGGTCGGCAATTAAATAGCCAATCGAATTGGTATATAAACCATGAGCTTCAACAGGAATCATCCACTTATTGTCACGCACACCAGGCTTTTCACCTTGAGTACCTAACATTAAAGGAACCGATGGGCCATAAATATCAGCATCAAGCAAACCAACTTTGGCTCCTAAAGCTTGTAATGCAAGAGCAAAATTAACCGCTGTCGTCGATTTACCTACCCCACCTTTTGCCGAGCTCACTGCAATAATATTTTTCACCCCTTTCACTGCTTGTCCGTGAGGGGTTTGCAATGGCTTCACTCGTACTGAAACTTGTGTGCTAGGAAAACGTGCATCTTGTTGAGCTTGTAAATCACACCAACTCTGAAGATCCGCTTTTAAATCTTGATAATAAAAAGGCAAAGCAAGATTCACATAATCATCACTAAAGTGAACCAGGTTTGGCATATCTGCCCAGCCTTCAATCAACGCTTCGTGCTCAAACTGATTTAAGCGATGTAAATACTCATCTTTTGATAATAGTGAATGTGATGAAAAATCAGACATGAAACCTCTCTATCATATGGCGTCAATTCAATCCTAGCAGTTATATACTGAAATAACTTCAAAATGCATCAACGAATAGGCTTTTCTTAGTTATAGAAAAAATAAATCCTTAGCAAGCTTATGTGTTCTTGAAGTTAGTTGGGTATCGGGTAGAATCAAAGGCAAAGTTTTATGATGATAATGCACTCTTTACTCCCTTACTTTATCTGTTCATCTCCAGCTAAAAATAATGAGTAATTGTGCTTTGTCTTTCTCCAAGAATAAGAAGCGAAAATATAATATGGCAACTGATCCAAGAAAAATTTTAGTAACCTGTGCACTTCCATACGCTAATGGTTCTATTCACCTCGGCCACATGCTTGAGCATATTCAAGCGGATATTTGGGTCCGTTACCAACGCTTACGTGGTAATACCGTAAACTTTATCTGTGCGGATGATGCCCATGGTACTCCGATCATGCTGAAAGCTCAGCAACTTGGTATCAAACCTGAAGAGATGATTGCAGAAGTTCAAAAAGAACATGAACAAGATTTCTCAGGTTTTAACATCAGCTTTGATAACTACCATAGCACTCATAGTGATGAAAACCGCGAATTAGCGTCAATGATTTATCTTCGCTTAAAAGAAAATGGCTTTATTACTAGCCGTACTATTTCTCAACTTTTCGATCCAGAAAAAGAAATGTTCCTACCAGACCGTTTCGTAAAAGGTACTTGCCCTAAGTGTAAAACTGAAGATCAATACGGTGATAACTGTGATGCTTGTGGCGAAACTTATAGCCCAACCGATCTTATCAATCCAAAGTCTGCGGTTTCTGGTGCGACTCCAATAATGAAAGATTCTGAGCATTTCTTCTTCGACTTGCCACAGTTCCAAAGCATGTTAAAAGAGTGGACACGTTCTGGCTCTCTGCAATCTGAAACTGCAAACAAAATGCAAGAATGGTTTGAATCCGGTCTACAACAATGGGATATCTCTCGTGATGCACCTTATTTTGGTTTTGAAATTCCAGGTGAGAAAAACAAATTCTTCTACGTATGGTTAGATGCGCCAATTGGCTACATGGGTTCATTCAAAAACCTATGCAACAAGCGTGATGATTTAAGCTTTGACGAATACTGGAAACAAGACAGTACCACTGAACTTTACCACTTCATTGGTAAAGATATTGTGTATTTCCACAGCCTATTCTGGCCAGCAATGCTTGATGGCGCAGGTTTCCGTAAACCAAATAACGTGTTTGTACATGGTTATGTCACAGTTAACGGCGCAAAAATGTCAAAATCAAAAGGCACATTTGTTAAAGCGAGCACTTACCTTAAACACTTAGATCCTGAATGTTTACGTTATTACTACGCCGCTAAACTAAACAGCCGTATTGATGATCTTGACTTGAATCTAGAAGATTTCACTCAACGTGTAAACTCAGATGTAGTAAACAAAATTGTTAACCTAGCTTCTCGTAACGCAGGTTTCATCACTAAGCGCTTTGAAGGCAAGCTTTCTAGCAACTTTACTGAAATGGCCCTATATCAAGAGTTTGTTGATGCAGCGGAGGGCATTGCAGAGCTTTATGAAACTCGTGAATTTGGTCGAGCCATTCGTGAAGTGACCGCACTTGCAGATAAAGCCAACCAATACGTTGATGAAAAAGCCCCTTGGGTGATCGCGAAACAAGAAGGCAAAGACCAAGAGCTACAAGATATTTGTACGGTTGGTATTAACCTATTCCGCGTATTAATGACTTACTTAAAGCCTGTTATGCCAGAACTTGCAGCACGTAGTGAAGTATTCTTAAATGATACCTTGACATGGGAAACAATGACTTCGCCATTAACCGATCACGAAGTCACCAAGTTTAAAGCACTATTTAACCGTATCGATCCAAAGCATGTTGAAGCAATGATCGAAGCGTCAAAAGAAGATGCGGCTGCAGAAATGGCAGCGAAAGAGCAAGCGGAGGCGTCTGCACAATCAGAACTAGATAAAGAGCCGATTGAAGCTGAAATTGAGTTTGATGATTTTGCTAAAATTGATATGCGTATTGCTAAAATCGTTTCCTGTGAAGCGGTACCGAAAGCCAACAAACTACTTAAATTCCAGTTAGATATTGGTGGCGAAACTCGTCAGGTATTCTCGGGAATCAAGTCTGCTTATACACCAGAAGAACTAGAAGGGAAGTTAACCGTAATGGTTGCTAACTTGAAGCCACGTAAAATGAAGTTTGGCATGTCTGAAGGCATGATTTTAGCCGCTGGCCCTGGTGGTAAAGATCTTTGGATTTTAGAACCACACGAAGGTGCTCAACCTGGCATGCGTGTGATGTAATCACTTCATAGTAAGGATTTCCATCCAGAATCATATAACCCCCAATATTGGCGACCAGTATTGGGGGTTATTTCTATGTAGTTGTCTACATCTATCCTCTTCATACCTGTAAAACTACAGCTTTGTTGCTAGCACTCATTGCACCAATAAGTCGCAATATCGCTCCAATTTATACCAAGCAGAATAAATAAAGTGTCTAACTTTTATCATGGGAATAACGCTTCTCAACCTCCCTAATCTTGGTTCAGATCTTGCATAGTATTCCAATATAATATGAATCCAAAGGAGGTCGTTCATGTTTATCGGAATCAGTATATTACTGCTCATTGGTATTCTCGCCAGTTTGTTCTACTTCAACATTACACGAGAAAAAAGCCACCAGTATCGCTATCGTCTGATTAATCAGTTGCGTCAGCTCATTTATTTGACGCGCCAACATCGAGCCCTCACTCATGCGCATTTAGCTGCAGCGGTCTACTCTGTACAGACTCTAAAGCAAACCAACCTTTCTATTATCGAAATATTGCAGAATCTAAAACTCAGTGCGGGCGCGGATACTGGACCAGAAATTCGTGTGCTATACGATAAAACTCAATCTGTATTGTTAAATTGGACCGAATTCAATATCGCCAAAAATCAACTAGAGCATGGTAGGTTAATTCGTCAAATGATGTTTTTAACTGATGAGGTCATGATTGAATGGCTAATTGATACACATCATGATGATATTGCGGAAGAATATCACCACAGATGGCAAAAAATTCTCGATACCTTAGAAAGTTTGACTCGCTTTAGGATCAGTATTCAGGATATCGACACACCGATTGGACAACAACGTTTTCGTCATCATGCGGTTATGTTAAGTCGAAGAATGAATCAACTTTCATTAATTTGCCCATTAACCATGGCTGATAATGATCAAAATGGCGTGATTCAAACCTTAAAGCATTGGGAACAAGTAGATAACGTTGTAGCGACATCAAAGCAACTCTACTTATTGTCGCTAGAAGCCTCATATTTGATTTTTAACGTTTATGACCAAATACTTTCAGAAACTTGTGAAGAAATTTATTTACCATTAGAGACTATGAACCCAAATAACTGGAGTGACAGCAAGGCAACAAGCAAATGAGCCCCCAAACCTGCAACTTCAAGTACAAAAGAGATAAAAAAACCTGCTACTCAGTAACAGGTTTCTATGTATAACATTCAAAACGTAAATGAATTAGCTATCATCTTCGGTAAAGTTACTTGGAAGATTTTGCTTCATCTTCATCCAGATATGGCCACTTTCAATGCCATAACGACGGATCAAGTTGGGTAACTCTTGGCGATCGTCCTTTTCACACAACACTAATAATTCTTTGTAAAACTGAAGTGCTAACTTTCTCGCTTCGGGGTTGGAAAAGTAAAAGCTACCCACGCGATCATATAATTTCTTAATTCCATTAAATATCAATCCATAGATCTGATTTCCTGAATGGAAAGCTAAACGTTGGAATAACATGTAATCATAAAAATTAAATGTCTTCGCGATGAGAATATCACCTCGCTTTTCTTCATCTTTCTCGTTGTCTTCTTTTACTGACTGTTTTATTTTTTCAGCATAAGGCGACTCTTCAATAAAAGATTCCCATGAATGATGAGATAAAAGCGTTTCACATGAATCAATCACTCGATTTAACGTTTTGATACAAGCTTCAGGGTTAGACTTAAAAGCATACCCCATGAAAATTGGGCTAATACTAGTACGAGCAGCCAATAGATCTTCAACAATACTTGTTGCATTATCGGTATCGAGCGTCATGAGTGTATCAAGAATGTGTAAGCTCGATGTTTCCATGAAATTATTCACTTTGGTTGGTTTACCATGTTGAATAGTCAACCATCCATCACGAGCCAATCGCTGCAACACTTCACGTAACGTCGTTCGAGTAACACCGATCAGCTCAGATAATTCTCTCTCTGCCGGCAAAATAGAACCTGGGGGAAAACGCCCGTTCCAGATACTTTCAATAATATATTTTTCTGCGAATCCTGCAGGGCTCTTTGCCTTAATAACCATGTATTCACTTTACTTAGTTTTAGGAATTTAAATATCACTCATCATACCACTACTTCTAACTTCCTGAAAACCATGATTCCATATTGTATAGAAGACCTATCTCTCATAAATGTCTCAAAATGAGAGATCCCTCCGAAGCTTTATTCAATTGTAATGACAAAAATCTAACTCACTTCCATTTATTTTATTTTTGTCATTTTACTCTTTCTACTTTGCATGTATTCTCATTGCCACAGAAAGCAAACAAAACCACAACACTAGTAACAAAAACATAAACTTAATAGCAACTTTTCATCATAACGACGAAATAGTTTTATATTAACACGTGAAATATTGATCCGCTTCACATATTGATATATCAATCTCGTCATACTGTGCATAAGTTCAAATTTTTGGAGTGAAAAAAGTAAGTTCATGAGTATGTCTTTAGGAAACGCCTTCATTAAAAACTTCCTGGGCAAGGCTCCAGATTGGTATAAAGTTACCATTGTGGCCTTTTTAATCATTAATCCCATCGTATTCTTTTTTATTGACCCTTTTACCGCTGGTTGGTTATTAGTTGCTGAATTTATATTCACTTTAGCTATGGCTTTAAAATGCTACCCATTACAACCTGGTGGCCTATTAGCCATTGAAGCGGTAGCGATGGGAATGACGACAGCAGAACAAATTAAACATGAACTTGCATCTAATATCGAAGTATTGCTGCTATTAATGTTCATGGTAGCTGGCATCTACTTTATGAAGCAGTTGCTACTATTTTTGTTCACTAAAATTTTACTTGGTGTGCGTTCTAAAATTTTACTTTCCATTTCTTTTTGTGTGACCGCTGCTTTCTTATCTGCATTTTTAGATGCTCTAACGGTTATCGCCGTTATCATCAGTGTGGCTATTGGTTTTTACGCTATCTACCACAAAGTTGTTTCTAATCCAGATTCCGAAGCCCATCATGATCACACTACTGATGAACTTATCACTGAAATTACTCGTAATGATTTAGAAGATTACCGCGCATTTTTACGTTCTTTGTTAATGCACGCAGGTGTCGGTACTGCTCTTGGTGGCGTAATGACAATGGTAGGTGAACCACAAAACTTAATTATTGCAGATCAAGCAAGTTGGGAGTTTGGTGAATTTATCTTACGAATGGCCCCTATCACCTTCCCTGTTTTTATATGTGGGATTTTAACTTGTATCGCCGTCGAAAAATTCAAAGTTTTTGGTTATGGCGCAGAGCTACCTGATAATGTTCGAAAAATCTTATTAGAATTCGACTATCAACAACAACAAAAACGTACTAAACAAGATATCGCGAAGCTTTATGTGCAAGCGATTATTGCTATCTGGCTTATCGTAGGGCTGGCTTTCCACCTAGCCGCTGTAGGCCTTATTGGTCTATCCGTGATTATCTTAGCAACTTCATTTACTGGCATTACCGAAGAGCACTCACTAGGTAAAGCCTTTGAAGAAGCGCTACCATTTACTGCCTTACTAGCCGTTTTCTTCGCCGTTGTTGCCGTTATTATCGATCAACATTTATTTAAACCTATCATTGAATCCGTATTGGAATTTGAAGGCAATCAACAAATCACTATGTTCTATATCGCCAATGGATTGTTATCCATGGTCTCTGATAACGTTTTTGTCGGCACGGTTTATATCAATGAAGTAAAAACTGCACTTTTAGATGGTGCTATTACCCGAGATCAATTTGATTTACTGGCAGTAGCGATTAATACCGGAACCAACTTGCCATCTGTTGCAACACCAAATGGTCAAGCTGCTTTCCTATTCTTATTAACTTCAGCACTTGCCCCGTTAATTCGTTTATCTTACGGTCGCATGGTCGTAATGGCATTACCGTACACATTAGTATTAGCCGTCGTTGGCTACTTTGGTATTCAGTTCCTTTTAGAGCCTATGACAACCTATTTCCACTCGATGGGATGGATTACATCATCTACCATTGAAATTGCTACTCAAGGCAGCCCTATTATTGGTCACTAATAACCCATCAATTAAGATTAAGTGGGAATGTTTGTTTACAGACAGCATTTCCCACTTCATAATTTTGAACTATTGATCAATTTAACACTCTGATGCTACAAGTTTTATTTCTTTCATTGTATTTATCGCATTAGACATAAGGAAGTCATTGTGGCTTGGTTATCCTCTATTCATACATTTTCGCAAAAAAGACTCTCATGGATACTATTACTTTCTAGTGTTGTTTTTTTTGAATTATCCGCTTTATATTTCCAACACGTGATGATGCTAGCACCTTGTGTTATGTGTGTTTATGAGCGTGTTGCTTTTATCGGTATCAGTGCATCAGCCATTATCGGACTCTTAAACCCGATGAATAAATGGGTTCGCTGGACGGGACTCGCGGCATGGGGCTATACAAGCTTTCGCGGCTTACAGTTGGCTTTAGAACATGTTGGTTATCAATTTAACCCTTCACCTTTTGCTACTTGCGATATTTTCCCGCAGTTCCCGAGTTGGGCACCACTTAATCAATGGGTCCCTTGGATGTTTGAACCCACGGGTGATTGCTCTAAAATCATATGGCAATTTTTAGACCTTTCAATGCCACAATGGCTTGTGGTGATATTCAGCATTAATTTAGCGGTACTTGCTGTCATCGTGCTATCTCAATTCGTAAAATCCAAATAAAAATAGGGCGACTTTCGTTGCCCTATCTTCTATAGCTCTATAGCAATACGTTATTCACTTCTAGCACAACAATGTTTAAACTTTTTACCACTACCACATACACACGCATCATTACGGCCAACCTCTTTGTATGGATTGATACTTTGTGCTTTTGTGCCTTGCAGCGCTTCGTCAGCAGCTTTTGCTACTTCGTTAATCATGATATTAAGCTGAGGTAACAATGCAGATAAAGTCGGTGGCACTTTGATTCCTGCCTCTACCATTTGTTGCTGTGTTGACTCTTCATCAATCGCAAGCATCAAAGTCGTTAATAATCCTTGTAGCATGCGTACTGTGCCATCAGGGATTTCAGCCACTTCATTCCAACCCGCTTCAATCACTGGCCACACCGTCATAAAGCCTTCGGCAAACTCAGCTAAATCTTGATGTTTATTTGGTTCAATGCTTAATAGTGCTAACACATCATATTCACAAGCCATCAAGTGAGCATATTGTAATTCAAAATGACGCGTTAAATTTGCTTCTGCTTGCTGTTTATCTAGCTCAACCAAAGGCGCAATCCAAACATCAGGCGGCAAAACTTTTGGTGTCATATTAGCGGCCAAAATAGCCCCTTCTATAAAAGCTGGCGTATATTCGGTGTTTTCTAAATTGATATGTTCAATTAGAGGCATTTAGATTTCTCATACTTTAAGTTTCCGCTTAGTGTAACGACTCATTAAAAAAGAACCAAATAAGTTTGTTTAGTTAACTCCCTTGGTAGCTAGGAACTTGGGAATATAGCAGTGACAATACGGATGGAACCCACTACAATCTGCAACCTATTTTTAAACTGTTCTGGAGAAAGCCATGCGAGTCGTATTAGGCCCGATGGAAGGTGTGCTTGACCATTTAATGCGTGAATTACTGACTGACATTAATGATTACGATCTTTGTGTCACTGAGTTTGTGCGTGTTGTCGATCAGTTATTACCCGAACATGTTTTTACTCGCTTGTGCCCAGAACTATTCCAAGGTTCAAAAACTCGCTCAGGGACACCTGTCCGACTACAACTGCTTGGGCAAAATCCTAACTGGATGGCCGAAAATGCCATACGGGCTGTTGAACTAGGCTCACAAGGCATTGATCTTAACTTTGGTTGCCCAGCAAAAATGGTTAACAAAAGTAAAGGTGGCGCAGCTTTATTACAGCATCCTGAATTGATATATCAAATTGTGAGCGCTTGTCGTAAAGCCGTACCAAGTAATATTGTGGTCTCGGCCAAAATTCGCTTAGGTTGGGAAGATCCACAGGATTGTTTTGAGATCGCAGATGCGATACAACAAGCTGGTGCCGATGAATTAACCGTACATGGCCGTACCAAAATGGGAGGCTATAAAGCCAGTGAAATCAAATGGGAATATATCGAGCAAATAAAACAGCATAGCCAGATACCGATTATTGCCAATGGTGAGATTTGGAGCTACCAAGATGGACAAGCTTGCCTTGAACAAACGAAAGCCGATGCTTTAATGGTATGCCGAGGCGCGTTTAATCTACCCAACTTGGGAAATGCAGTGAAATACAATGAAAGCGCGATGCCTTGGGAACAAGTTGTTGATTTGATGCTCAACTACTCTGAGTTTGAAATTGAAGGAGATAAAGGCCTATACTACCCAAATAGAATCAAACAGTGGCTTTCGTATCTACGTCATGAGTACACACAGGCTGATGACTTATTTCGCAATATTCGCCGCTACAATAAAGCACAGCCTATCGTGGACTATATTAAATCCATTCAATATTAATTTGTATAACCTTGTGGCTATTAATCAATGTCAAGACACCACTCCTCCTATCAATAATAAATACACATTGATAAGAGAAGTGAATCAAATTTCAGTTCTTAATTTAACCCAGTAACAGGCTATCGTCTGAAAGTTCTTCTCCCCTCACCTTGCTAAACATCTCAAGTAAATCTGATACTTGCATGCCTTGTCGTTTATCACTTTCGACATCAAGCACTATTTCACCTTGGTGCAGCATGATGGTTCTATCACCACAATCTAGAGCATCTTTCATCGAGTGAGTCACCATCATCGCAGTGAGATCAAATTCTTTAATCACCGTTTTGGTTAAATCAATAACAAAAGCCGCCATTCTTGGATCTAACGCCGCAGTATGCTCATCAAGAAGCAGCAATTTGCTATCAGATAACGTTGCCATGATAAGGCTGACTGCTTGACGTTGACCACCTGAAAGCAAACCAATATTGTCACCTAAGCGATCTTCAAGCCCCAAACCTAGAATACTGATTCGCTCTTGAAACAATTTACGGCGTTTATTGGTGAGCGCCATTGTCCAACCTCGACGCTTACCACGCATATAAGCAATGGCCATATTTTCTTCGATGGTTAGATCGCCACAAGTACCTGCAAGTGGATCCTGAAAGACTCGCGCGCACATGTTGGCTCTTTGATCAACAGAACGCTTTGTCACATCAACATTATCAATAATGACATTACCACCAATCATTGGAGTTTCACCGGTCACTGCACCTAATAAAGTCGATTTACCCGCACCATTGGAGCCTATTACTGTCAAAAATTGATGCTGAGGAACATTCAATGATACTTTTCTTAACGCTTTATTCTCTAGAACCGTACCCGGGTTAAATGTCACCTCAATATTTTTGAGTTCAATCATAAAGCCCCCTTAGCTGCGCGCTTGGCTTTCATATTACTTTTAATTTTCGGTGCAACTAGAGCCGCCGCAACCAAAATAGCCGTCACTAAATTTAAGTCTGATGCTTGCATACCAAACATGCCGGTATTGAGCGCAAACTGGATAGCAATACGATATAAAACCGAACCAACAATCACGGCAACGACTGCGACCCAAATTTTACGACTAGGGATCAATGTCTGACCAAGAATAACTGCAGCCAAGCCGACTACAATCGTTCCTACCCCAGAAGTCACATCCGCAAAGCCATTGGTTTGAGCCAACACTGCTCCTGCAAAACCAACTAATCCATTTGAAAGTGCCAAGCCAAAGTATGTGTAAAACCCCGTACTTGCACCTTGTGCCGCAACCATTCGCGCATTAACACCTGTCGCTCTCAGAGCAAGGCCAAAATCACTATTAAGCAAACGAATAATAATTAACGCAGAAATGATAACGATAATCGCCACTGCTAAAGGTCGAACAAACAAGGTGCCTGCAAAAGCATCTAATGGTGTAAATATTGTTTCTTCACCTAACAAGGATAAATTGGGTCTTCCCATAATACGAATATTAATCGAGAAAGCCGCTAACATAGTCAAAATGGAAGCAAGTAAATGCAAGATCCCACAACGTACCGCAAGAAAAGCCGTGACTAAGCCACTGATCCCACCCACAACAAATGCCATTGCTGTGGCGATCCACGGATTAACACCTGATACTAATGCCGCCGCCGCAACCGCAGCCCCCATTGGAAAACTGCCGTCTACCGTTAGATCAGGAAAGTCTAAAACTCGAAAAGTAAGGTAAACACCTAGTGCAACTAAACCATAGACTAGGCCTAGCTCTAAAGCGCCATAAAAGGCAAAAGCAGACATAAATACTCCCTCGCTGCTTATACCAATCGCACTAATTATATGATCATTCTTACTTGTTAAAAGCCTCGATAACTGCGTTATAAATTTTGATTGTAGAGCAACTACTTATCGAAAATTTACGCCTTGTTCTCAAGGCTTTTTCCTTCGCAATTTTTGATCACCTAATTAATTTGATTGGTATGAATATTACCGCTATTTAACGACTGGTAATAAAATCCCCCAATTCAATTTGGAGAATACAATCCAATATTAAAGGCAACTAACTGAAATTAGCTGCCTTATCACAACCTTACTTTTTATACACTTCAGCACGATCTAAAATCGATTGAGGAATCTCAATCCCTAGTTTATCCGCTGATTGCTGATTGATAATTAAATCGGAAGCTTTAGCTACCGTAACAGGCAGATCAGTCGGCTTCTTACCTTCAAGAATCGCAGCAACATAATCAGCCGTTTGTACACCAACTTGATAGTAATCTGCACCTAGAGCAATCACTGCACCACTTTCAATATAAGTAGTTGAAGCCGCAAAAACGGGTTTCTTCGCTTGATTCGCAGCCGCTACCATACCATCAATGGCACTCGCAACCGTGTTATCGATCATCGCGTAAATCACATCTGATTTTGCCACGATAGCTTGAGTCGCCGACTGAACATCCGCACTTTTCAATGCAGTACTTTCAACAATTTGAACATTACGCGTTTTTGCTTCAACTTTAAGCAAATTAATCAACGCAACTGCATTGGCTTCACCTGGGTTATACACCACACCAATCGTTTTAAGGTTAGGAAGCAACTCTTTCATTAAATCGATATGCTGGCCTATCGGAGATAGATCGGAAAGCCCAGTTACATTCCCAGAAGGGTTATCAAGGCTCTTAACTAACTTCGCTTCTACAGGGTCGGTCACTGCCGTAAAGACGATAGGAATATTCTTGGTGGTTGCTGCTAATGCTTGAGCAGAAGGTGTAGCGATACCAACTAATACATCAGCGCCTTCTCCGACAAATTGGCGGGCAATCTGAGAAGCGATGGCAGGATTCCCCTGAGCGGTTCGATATTCAAACTCCAAATTCTTGCCTTCTTCGTATCCCTTTGCTTTTAGCCCATCAATTAATCCATTGCGGGATGCATCAAGTGCGGGATGTTCAACAATTTGTGATACTGATACTTTGTAAGTTTCAGCCATAGCACCTGTGGTAGTGAGTAATGCCACACCTGCAAAAATTGCACTTGCGAAAAGTTGTTTTGCTTTCATCTTGACTCCTTGATTCAGCAATAAAATGTTGTGTTTATACCCTATTATCTGGGTAACTTTATTATTAATATCTAGACAGATCCGATCTGCCATGAACATATTCTTACCAGTTAATGTATATAAAAGGAAGTAACAGATAATAAAATAGCAACAAAGCCCTAATAACTAATTATTAGGGCTTTGTTTTTGTTGAACAGAAGCAAGGATTGATATTTAGAACCAACGCTCTAATGCACTTTCATCAAGTTGACGAAACGCTCTTTTAAGCATAGCGGCTAACTCTTTATAACGAGGCTTGGATTTTATAGGTTCTTGTGCCGCACCTGATTCCGCGACTTTTTGATATAATTCTCTATACCAATTAGCAAGACTAGGAGGCAATACGGTATTAGAGCGAGTACCAAGCCACCAAATTCCTTGCAAAGGTAAACTAATCGCAAACAAAGCGATCACTATGGCTTGCGGCATTGCATTGTAATTCTGCAAGCTCATTTGTAGCAACACACTTATGGCCGCGACGGCAGGCATGGCTTTAATGCCAAACTTAGTGGCTTTTATTATACGTTGTTCAGGAAACATAGGTGCAAGCTCTTTACGAACAGGCCAAAGATCCATGTACTGTTGACCATCTTTAAAACGGTGAATAAACCCTGTTTGACTCATAATTCCTCCACCCACTAAAATAAAATAACAAAAAATCAACAAAAACTGCAATAAAATTGACTAAAGTTAATATTCATTAAAAATTTTTTGTTATCTTAGGATATAATCGTTATCCTTTGCGCGCTTTTATAATCTCAGTTGCTTTATTACAAAGAAAACCGAGAATTGTGTCGCATTAAATCAATTTTATCGCCTTTGTCTCTCATGCAATTAAGCATCAAAAGTAAGGGCATATTTAAAGAATAATACGTTGATCCCCGATTGTCGTCTATTCTTGAAATTGTTTTATTTCATTACAGTCATTTTTTGTACGAATACAGGTATTCACTCATGTCAAAGCTAGTCCTAGTTTTAAACTGTGGTAGTTCTTCACTAAAATTTGCAATCGTTGATGCGGAATCTGGCGATGAGCTTCTAACCGGCCTTTCCGAATGTTTAGGTCTTCCAGAAGCACGTATTAAATGGAAACTAGATGGAAAGCATGAAGCTCAATTAGGGAACGGTGCTGCGCACGCTGAAGCGTTAAAATTCATCGTTGACACTATTCTTGCTTCTAAACCAGAACTAGGTGAAGGCCTTGGCGCTATCGGTCACCGCGTAGTACACGGCGGTGAAAACTTCACATCATCTGTACTCATTACTGATGCTGTTATTCAAGAAATCAAAGATGTAACCACACTAGCACCACTTCATAACCCTGCTGCTATTGCTGGTATGGAAGCAGCTAAAGTTGCATTCCCTAGCCTTAAAAATGTTGCGGTATTCGATACAGCGTTCCACCAAACAATGCCAGAAGAAGCATTCTTATATGCGATCCCATACAACCTATATACTGAAAACAGCATTCGCCGTTACGGTATGCATGGTACTTCTCACCTGTTTATTACCCGTGAAGTTGCTAACATCATGGATAAGCCAGTTGAAGACGTTAACATTATCAACTGTCATTTAGGGAATGGTGCATCAATTTGTGCGATTAAAAATGGTCAATCAGTTGATACTTCAATGGGACTAACACCATTAGAAGGCTTAGTAATGGGTACACGTTGTGGTGATATCGATCCTGCAATCATCTTCCACATGCATGATGCACTTGGTTATTCGGTTGAACAAATCAACACTATCCTAACCAAAGAATCAGGATTACTAGGTCTAACTCAAGTGACTTCTGATTGCCGTTTTGTGGAAGACAACTACCAAGACAAACCAGAAGCAGCCCGTGCAATGAACGTATTCTGCCATCGTCTTGCTAAATACATTGCAGGCTACACAGCAACGCTTGATGGCCGTTTAGATGCAATCGTATTTACAGGTGGTATCGGTGAGAATTCTGGCCCTATCCGTCAGCTTGTTCTAGAGCGTCTTGCACTTCTAGGTGTTGAAGTTGATAGCGAGAAAAACCTTGCTGCTCGCTTCGGTGGTGAAGGTGTAATCACTTCAGACAACAGTCGTGTACCAGCGATGGTTATCTCAACCAATGAAGAATTGGTTATCGCTGAAGATACAGCACGTCTAGCGGGTCTTTAATAATTCACAGGCTAACCTCGCGTTAGCCTGTTTTCTTTTAAGCTGTGTATTTTCTACTCAGTTACTTTCAATAGTTAGAGGAAATAATTCTATGTCTCGTACTATTATGCTTGTTCCTATTAGCGCTGGTGTTGGTCTTACTAGCGTAAGCTTAGGCGTCTTACGTGCTATGGAACGTAAGGGTGTAAATGTTTCGTTTTTCAAACCTATCGCTCAACCTCGTAGTGGCGATGATATCCCAGATCTAACATCATCAATAATCTCAGCAAGTAGTGACCTCAAAATTGCTGAACCAACGATGATGTCAGAAGCTGAATCTATGATCAGTAATGAAAAAATGGATGTGCTTCTTGAGCAAATCGTTGAGCGTTATAACGCAATCAGCAATAGCTCTGAAGTCGTTCTTATTGAAGGTCTAGTTCCGACTCGTAAGCATCCTTTTGCTAACCAAGTAAATGCAGAAATTGCGAAAACACTTGGTGCTGAAATTGTATTTGTTGCCACTCCTGGTACTAACAACCCTACGCAATTAAAAGAGCGTATTGATGTTGCTTGTTCAAACTTTGGGGGCACCAAAAATAAATCAATTTCAGGTGTTATCATCAACAAGTTAAATGCACCGGTTGATGAAGCTGGTCGTACTCGTCCAGATCTTTCTGAGATTTTTGACGAAACCGATAACACAGTTCAAGCTAACATCGAAGTAATGCAAATTTTCAACTCTAGCCCAATTCGCGTGCTAGGTTGTGTACCTTGGAAAGTTGAGTTAATTGCAACTCGTGCTATCGATATGGCAAAACACTTAAATGCGGATATTATCAACGCGGGTGAAATTAACTCTCGTCGTATCAAGAGCATCACTTTCTGTGCACGCTCTCTACCAAATATGATTGAGCACTTTAAGCCAGGTTCATTACTGGTCACTTCAGCTGACCGTCCAGACGTTATCGTTGCGGCTGCTCTAGCATCAATGAATGGCGTAGAAATCGGTGCGATCTTGCTAACTGGTGGTTACGACATCCCTGCTTCTATTGCTGATTTATGTAAACCGGCATTTGACGCTGGCCTACCGATTTTCAAAGCGCAAGGTAACACATGGCAGACGTCATTAAACCTACAAAGTTTCAACCTAGAAGTTCCCGCTGATGATAAAGAACGTATCGAATTCATCAATGATCACGTAGCAAGCCACATTGATGGTCCTTGGATTGATTCTCTATCTGAAGGTACTCAAGGTATTCGTCGTCTAAGCCCACCAGCATTCCGTTACCAATTAACTGAGTTTGCTCGTCGTGCTGGCAAGCGTATCGTACTTCCTGAAGGTGATGAACCACGTACCGTTAAAGCAGCAGCAATCTGTGCTGAACGTGGTATTGCAGAATGTGTACTTCTAGGTAACCCTGATGAGATCAAACGCGTTGCAGCTCAACAAGGTGTTGAACTAGGCGCTGGTGTAACCATAATCAACTCTGATGAAGTTCGCGAAAACTACGTAGCGCGTCTAGTCGAACTACGTGGTGCGAAAGGCATGACTGAAGTTGTGGCTCGCGAGAAACTGGAAGATTCAGTATTCCTAGGCACTATGATGCTAGAAGCGGGTGAAGTTGATGGCCTAGTATCAGGCGCAGTTCACACTACAGCTAATACTATTGTACCTCCGTTCCAAATCATCAAAACGGCACCAGGTGCATCAATCGTATCATCTGTATTCTTCATGCTATTACCTGACCAAGTATTGGTTTATGGTGACTGTGCGATCAACCCAGATCCAAACGCAGAGCAACTTGCAGAAATCGCAATTCAATCTGCTGATTCAGCCAAAGCATTCGGTATTGATCCACGCGTTGCTATGATCTCATACTCTACCGGTACATCTGGTAAAGGTGCAGACGTAGATAAAGTACGTGAAGCAACCAAAATCGCTCAAGAGAAACGTCCTGATCTCGTTATCGACGGCCCTCTACAATACGATGCAGCTATCATGGAAAATGTTGCCGCTTCTAAAGCGCCTAACTCTCCTGTAGCAGGTAAAGCAACCGTATTTGTATTCCCAGACCTAAACACTGGTAACACAACATACAAAGCGGTACAGCGTTCTGCAGACCTAGTATCTATCGGTCCAATGCTTCAAGGTATGCGTAAGCCTGTTAATGACTTGTCTCGTGGTGCTCTAGTAGACGATATCGTTTACACGGTTGCACTAACAGCAATTCAAGCGGATCAAGCAGCACAAGCTTAATAAGCTAAAAGCTAAAACGAGTCATCTCCGTTGATGAAAATCAGCGGGGATTTTTTATATATAAGTTAAACTAAGTTAAACTTATATAATAGTTCTGAATCTATTGTTGGAGACAAAATGGTGGAGATTATCATTAGGCTGGATAAACCAATATTTAGATGCCTTACAGATGAAGAAGTGTTCTTTCAACGGATACTCGAGCTTAAGGGACTAACCCAATATACTCAAAAAGCAGAGACATTATATTTGTCGTTTTTAAGCACCGATCATCATGCGGTCACTCAAGCCATACAACCAATATCTGATATGTGGAATACCTCATTTACCGTTCAAATTTCACCGTAGTATTCAAACAAAAAAAGCCAACGAATTTCTTCATTGACTCTCTCATATTACTTTGCTGGATTAGATTACGAGTTAGTTTGAATCCCGACAATCAACCAAGGAGCATTATTAGCGATTAAGTCACGTTCTAAATGCCAAACTTCATCGATGTCTTCTTCAAGACCTTCCACAGCATCTCGGTAACGACCAGTAAATTGAATACTTAATTGTGCTTTTGAGACATCGTACTCGCCACGAACAATCTCTGCATCAACGTACATGACATCAGTATGTTGATCGCCTTGAAGTTGTGCGCGCTCCGCTTTTAGCTCTTCAAACAAACTTGGAGTAACGTACTCTTCAATCTTATCTAATTGATTAAAGTTCCAAGCCCCTTGTAGTGTGCGGTAATGTTCACGAGAACCTTCCACAAATGCTACACGGTCAAAACCTGGAGGGAAGTTATGAGGAACATCAGACTGCCCTGTTGCACCAAAACCACCTAAAGATTGAGGTTGCTCAAAATTTTGTACATTCGGTTGCTCGAATTGCTGACGATTCATCGCACCAGAATACGCTGCTTGAGGCCCTCGATTCATCGAACCTTGTTTTGCTCCCATCATACCGCGTAAGAATTTGAATGCGACAAAAGCGATCAGACCAAGAATTAAGATATCGAAGAATTGGATGCCTTCAAAACCGCCCCCCATAAATAAAGAAGCAAGTAGGCCGCCAGCCAACAAACCGCCTAGCATACCGCCCATCATACCACCACGACGAGTGTTGGTTGCATCCGGTTTTTTATTTAACGTGTTAGTGTTTTGCACGTTCTGCTTTGGTGCTGGCGCAGTTTTAAAACTTTTACCGAAAGACTTACCACCACCAAAGCGTTTTGCTTCAGCGATTGGAGCTGTAACCATTGATACCATGATCAAGGCCACCATGACAAAAAGTCGATTCATACGATCCCTTTTATAATAATAAGTAAAACTGAATTCATCATAACGGTAATACGCAAGGTGTACACTACTGCTATGTTTCAGAATATTGCAATTGGTTAGAAGCGACACAATAAGTAACCTCAACGATGAATAACTACTAGTCAGAATCTAGTTGTAACAGTAACTCGAATCAAGCATATTGAAACTATTAACAAAGTAAACTCACCACCAAAGGTCAACAGATCTTAAGGGTTGTTTCAAGGATAACAATGAATAATCAACCAGCACCAATCTTTCTTTCAAGACGTTTCCTCCCCTATTTTGTCACTCAGTTTTTAGGTGCTTTTAACGATAATATTTATAAAAATGCTCTACTACTTTTTGTTGCCTTTGCTAGTGTCGATGATCTGCCTATGTCGAGCACCTTATTTATTAACCTCGCTGCGGGTCTATTTATCTTACCGTTTTTCCTTTTTTCGGCAAGTGCCGGTGTACTAACCGATCAATGTGAAAAGTCGACATTTATTCGCATAGTTAAACTGGCTGAAGTGGTGATAATGTTACTTGGCGCGATTAGCTTTCTTACTCAAAGTTATACTGCATTATTGTTTTTATTGTTTCTTATGGGCGCACAATCGGCGTTTTTTGGTCCGGTAAAATATGCCCTATTACCTCAACACTTAAAGCCAAAAGAGCTACTCAAAGGCAATGCTTGGGTCGAAACTGGCACATTTCTAGCGATTTTATTCGGCACGATAGGTGCAGGTTTTATTGTGGCTGCGCCTTCGGCATACTCGATTACGGCAATAGCGGTAGTCTCATTTGCCCTATTAGGTCTACTCTCTAGCTTATTTATCCCCAAGGCGGAAGCTAAAATTTCTACAGCCAAATTTGAATGGAAACCCATACGGCATACAAAGCAAACATTACTGCTGGTTAAACAACACAAAACTATTTATGTCGCCATCATCGCGATCAGTTGGTTTTGGTTTCTAGGTGCGAGTTATCTAACCCAGTTTCCAAATTTCACTAAACACTATTTAAATGGCGACGCCACCAGCGTGTCTTTTTTATTGGCATTATTTTCGGTCGGTATTGCAACCGGATCGCTACTATGTGCCAAACTATCTCATCAAAAAATCAATTTTAAATTAATGCTATTCGGTGGATTTGGGATGACCGCTTGCAGCTTAGCATTAGGATTAGCAACGCCTAAACCATCAGAGTCTCTAATTACCATTTCAACACTGTTCACTTCTAGTCAATTATACCCAGTGTTTATTGCGCTGTTATGTTTAGGAATTTGTGGTGGATTGTTCATTGTGCCTTTATATACTTTGATGCAAAGTTTAGCTTCTGACCAAACTCGTGCCCAAGTCATCGCAGCTAATAATATTTTCAATGCTCTATTTATGGTTGGTAGCGCCGTTATGGGAATTATTTTCTTAAGTATTATTCATATCTCGATGACTCACTTCTTTATCGTACTTGGACTATTAAACCTCGCTATGATGGCTTTTTTGAAGCCGTTCTTTTACTCACCAATAACTCTATCCTCACTATAAATTCTTATTATGTAATCAAACCAAACGTTGTTATAAAAAACCAAACAATACGTTTAAAATATTAAGACTTAATAAACCCCTATTTTCAGTTATCCTGAGTATTATTCTTTATACATTTTAGGTTTGTTATGCGCTCTTATATTCGCAATTATGGTGTATTTTCCCTTGCTGCTTTGGCTTGTTTTACACCTTGGATAAGTTCCCCTATTGCATTAACTCTTGGCTTTTTATTAACAAGCTTTGGTTTTGTTCCTCACACTATTCCTGTTACCAAAATCACTAAAAAACTCTTAGCTTATTCTATTGTTGGTTTAGGCTTTGGGATCAATATTGACCAAGCGATTCATGCAACAGAACAAGGTGTTGGCATTATTGTCACAAGCATTTTCTGTACGCTGTTTATCGGTACACTGCTTGCGAAAAAGATGAAGCTAGAGAGAGAAACCGGGCATTTAATTGCAGCCGGGACGGCTATTTGTGGGGGAAGTGCGATTGCAGCGGTAGCCCCAGCAATCAATGCAAAAGACCAACCTGTTGGCATGGCTTTAGCAGTAGTGTTTGTTCTTAACTCTGTGGCATTATTTTTATTCCCAGTAGTCGGTCATGCATTAGATATGAGCCAAGTACAGTTTGGAACTTGGGCTGCGATTGCGATTCACGACACATCATCCGTCGTTGGTGCGGCACAAGCTTATGGTGAACAATCATTACAAATCGCGACTACCTTAAAACTCGCTCGCGCATTATGGATTGTGCCTGTCGCTTTCCTTAGTGCAATGATGTTTAAAAGCGAAAGTAAAAAAATCACCATTCCTTTCTTTATTATCTTTTATTGTGCAGCAATTATTTTCTGTGACCAAGTACCACAATTCTCAACTGCTTATCACGCCATCTACAGCATCGCCAAACAGACGCTAGTATTGTGTTTATTCTTAATTGGTTGCGGAATTTCTGTTGGAAAACTTAAAGAAGCAGGCCCTAAACCGATGCTATTTGGTGTGACATTGTGGGCGGTTATCTCTATAAGTTCGCTAACTTATATTATGACTCATATCCAATAAGCCTAAAAACATACTTGGTTATACATGAGGCTCAATACGAGTCTCTTTTCTTTTTACCGCTTGCTTACTTTTTAGAACCCAAGCAATCACCACAGCAAAAGCACCTAACTCGGCTAAAGCCGACACCAATCCACTGAAAATAATCGACACACCAACTAAAACGACCACTGCTGCCACGACAAGTAGCTTCATCATATTCATCCTTAAATAGGTTAACGATGAAATAAGTATGCCGAATTTGCGCTCAATCAATAAATTCTGTTTAGTGCTATTAAATAACTATTGCCACTATAGCTACTGTCACTATAGTCACGATCTCTAACCCAGACACTTATGACGCGATAACTTGTTGATAGTACTTTTTAAGATCTGCACGGGAAATCTTAATGCCAGAATTCATTAAGTGTGTTGGCAGCAAATAATAGGCATCTGGGCATTTAAATTTATCTAAATGAGATAATAAATACGCTTGGTAAACCTTAGCTTCTTGCAGCGTTTCTGCCTCAATAAACGCCACGGGTCTATGGCCATATTGCTTATCTTCAACAGGAATAATGAAGGCTTGCTTTATATCTGGGTGACGAACGAGCACCGCTTCAATTTCTTCACAATGAATATTTTCACCACCAGAAATAAACTGGTTATCGGCTCGACCTAAAATAATATATTCATCTGGCTTGCCTGCTTGTTGAGTGCATTTCCCAAGATCTTTGGTATAAAACCAAGGCTGCTCACTAGTCACGAGTGGCGTAAGTTGCCCTTGGTATAAATAGCCTGCAGCCAAGGTTTCCCCTGCCACATAAATTCGTCCATCTTGTAGCTTAATTTTTCGGAAAGGTAATAACGCACCTGCGGTTGGGCTCGCATCTACTGGCTTGGCAATCACGGTAGAAGCGGTTTCAGTCATGCCATAACCTAGCCAACATTCTATTCCCTGCTTGCTTGCTCTTTCGGTAAGCGATAGTGGAATATGAGATCCGCCGAGTAACACTCGTTTTAGTGGAATGGCGTGGCCTGAATCTAACAAACGTTGTAATTGAACTGGAACGAGTGAAGCATGAGTCACTTGCTGAATATCAGATTGTAAATCACCACTGCCAATGACTAGCTTGGCTCCTTTAGCAAGCCAACGCCAAATAATCGACAACCCTGACACATGGTAGATAGGTAGACTCAGCAACCAAGAATCATGTGTCTCAAACAAAAACTCTTGGGTAAGACCTTGCGCGCTAGCAATATGATGCTTCACCGCATGCACTACTGCCTTCGGAGTACCAGTCGAGCCCGAAGTAAAAACGATGCTGGCAAATTGTTCCGAGTTAAAGTGATAAGGTTGAGCAGTACCTATTGAAGCGGTGTTTATTGAAGCACGATCTAATGACGGCGATTGACCTAAAGCAAGTGAGAGGTTTGGAAGACTAAGTTCATTCTCATCAAGTGAATCAATGGCTTTAGACACCCAGACAAACTTAGCTTGAATGATATTGAGTTTTTGTTTGATCGCCACCATCGGCTGAGGTGGCATCAAGGCACATAACGCGCCAATCCTTAAGGCCGCTAAATATAAAAAGACCGCCTCTGGCTCATTTTTACTGATCACAGCAATGATATGACCACTACTCACCCCTTGAGCTTTTAACTGTAAACTCAACTGTGAGATTGCTTCATCTAGCTGCTGCCACGTATAAGAATTCGTTGGGGTGACTAACGCGGTCTTTTCGGCATGCACGACACACCATTGCTGTATTAAATCCACATTACTGCCTTTCGGTTATACCCGTCGTACTTGAAGCTGCAGCTTTGTTGTCGGCGTGCATTCGCCCCAATCATTTAGACAAGCTAAACTCATGGGGTCTCATTCACTTGTCGCCTCACTGCAACTCCAATTACCTTGGGTATATGATTAGTCGACAAAATGTTTAATCAAAGTCTGTTCAGTTAACGCTGAAACCGGCAGGTTGCTATCTGGCCAAGTGATTTCTAATTGGGCTTGAAAAAGCTGCAAAGTGTCTAAGCCAGGTGTTTGTTGCGGCGTTTTCCAAGCCGACAATCTTGCCAATTGAGTTAAGCCAATCGTCGACTCAATACTCGAGCTTATCACCGCTTGTAATCCATTCTGCTGTGCAAAATCAATCAAAGACAAGCAGCGTTCTACAGAGCCAATCAAGGTGGGTTTAATCACAATCGCTTCAATATGATTTCCTAGTAAAGAAGGTAGCTCGAAATCATTGAAATCCGCTTGTTGAATGGTTTCATCCCAAGCAATGTTGATATCAGTTTGCTGAGCAAAGTCTCGGCTTAATTCTGGGGTTTTACATGGCTCTTCAAGGAAAGTGATACGCTCACGATATTCAGGCGAAACATACTGAGCAAACTTAAGCGCTTTCTCTAAGGTCCAGCTACGATTCGCATCAAGACGTAATTGTAAATCAGGGATCGATTCTAAAAACAAATTGACTAACATACCGTCGCGAATTGGCTCATATAAACCCACTTTTACTTTAGCAACTTTTTGGCGACCATCTTTCGCCATGCTTTCAAACACTGGGATTAATTCGTCAGGATCGCCACTGCATAAAGGTGCGGCGCGGTATTCTCCCGGCTGAGGAAGTAAACCATCAAGCTCACATTGTGCCATCGATAGTGCAAAAGCAGCACTTGGGCTCATCGTATTCCAATCATGCCATTCACCGCTGTGCTGCCAAGCTTGAAGTGCTTCAATCAACTCAGATTCTACTTGCTGTAAACTTTCTTGGCTAAAACCCGGTAACGGCGCACATTCTCCATAAGCCATGTTGCCGCCTTGGGTAAGCTCGACAATGTAGCCTTCTCTTTGTAATAAGCGTTGATCGCGGACGATCACGCCGCTGTCCATTGGTAAATGATAGCGATACAGTTTCGCAGTGCGAATTTGAGGTTTGACAATAGACATGAGAATTACTTTAGTTGGTTAATAAAATCAGAGATTAATGCAGCAAATTCGGCCGGTTGTTCATGATGAACATTGTGACCGGCTTGTGGGACAGATTTAAATTGCAAGCCACTTTGCTCCGCCAATGTTTTAAATTTTTGGTCTTGTTCTCCGCAAATATACAGCAACGGGATGGAGAGTTGCTTTAAGGTATCTAAAAGATAAGGCTGTTTTGATAGAGACGTAGCACGCAGCATGCAGCCTAATTGAGAACCTAGATTATCACTACGCAATTCAACTAACTCTTCTCGTTGATCAGGATTTAAAGACGCAAACACGCCTTGGTGATACCAATCAAACAACACATAATCGATCGCTTCTGTCGCAAAACGTTTTGACCAATGCTTATCATTTTCCCAGCGTAGTACTTTCTCTTCTTCAGTCTGCAGACCAAAGTTACCGCCTTCAAGAATTGCACCTTGAATATTGAGTCCTTCAAAGCATTTTTCTGCTAAGCCGTACATGGCAATACGTGCACCTAATGAATAGCCAACCAAAACCAGTGGCGTTGAGGCATCCATATTTTCTTTTTTTAGTTTGGCAAGAACCGTTAGTTGAACTTGGTGGCAAGCTTGTTGAAAATCTTCCACTTCACAATATTTACTCAAACCATGGCATGGGAGATCGACACGAATCGACTGGGAAATATTAAGGTGGGAAAAACAACCATCCCAATCTCGGCTAGACCCCAAAAAACCATGCAAAAAAACAGGGATTGCTTGCTGTTTTTCATCCCCGCTTCCTTCTTGATTGTCGACAATATGACTATAAAGCATGAGATTTTCCCGCCTGTTCGGTAGTGTTAAGTAATTCGATCATTTTAGATACGATAGATTTTATCTGTTGTGAAGCTTGTTCGGGCAGTGTTACCACTTCAACCAATAATGCTGAGCGAGTCTCACCTTGTTCAAAATTGACTAGGTATTGCTGCACGAGCTCAAGTAAAACCGACCATGAATTAGGCGCAGCATAATTAAGTTTAAACTGATGCGCTATATATTCAAATTGATAGCCGTGCGGCATTTGGTATAAAAATTGTTTCTGCTCAGTAGGGACTGGCAAGAGATCAAAAATCGCCCCACCATCATTATTAGTTACAATCACGACATGAGGTTGTGACACCGCCGTCAATAATGCTAATGAATTCAAATCGTAGAGCAGTGATGTGTCGCCTAGTAGAGTGAATAGTGGAATATTTTTCGAGCGCTGAACACCGGTCGCCGTCGCTACCAAACCATCGATACCAGAGGCGCCTCGATTGCTATAAACCTGAGTATATTCAATAGTCGATAACATATCCGCTAAACGCACAATTAAACTATTACCAATAAAGAGTTCAGCATTCACTAGTTGTGAAGTTAATTGAGATAAATTCAGTGCCAATTGGCATTCGGTTAACTGATAACCTTGTTGAATTTCAGCAGCGGCTTGCTCAACCAGCACTTTGGCCTGTTGTAGGTTATCTGCCCATCCCGCCATTGGGTTAGCCCCAGCTATTTGGTTAACAGAAGCGAGCAAAGCATTTTCAAGCATCGCCACACAATCACCTATTGCTGCAACGGTTCTTTGTTGTGGTAGTCGTTCAGGGTTAAACACGCTGATATTTGGCTCAAATACCCAATAATGGCATTGATGTTCTGTAACGGCTTGCTTTATAAATTGCCCAATACGCTTAGACACAAAACGCGCGCCAAACTGCAAAATACAATCGGCTTGTAATAATTGTTCAAAATAAGCCGGTTGTTGCAGCCATAAATCATAATGTGCCCATTCGCTACTAACACCAGATTGAGGATCAGCAAAAACGGGCCAACCTAATGTTTTCGCCCACTGTGAGACTTTTTGCGCTTCATCCAACGGCATTTTACCAATCAAGATAACCCCTTTTAAATTAGGAAGCTGATTGATGATTTCTTGTTGAATGCCATTGGTCAATTCAGAGACGTTGTAACTTGGATACAATTTAGCCAATTCTAAATAATGACTCTGCGAAGCCATCGCTTGTACTAAGTCTGATTGATATTGGTGTTTTTCTTGTTCGCTTTGAATATACAAAGGCTCTGGATATGGGCAGTTAATATGTAACGAGCCAGATACAGTATATTGATAAGCTAAAGCATGATTAATATCGCTCAGTGCTTGAATCAATTTCTGTGGCATAGGTTGATTTGGATCTCGGCTCGGACTAGCAAGTTCAACGCTTTTTCTCACATGCGAAGAAAAGATCCCTTTTTGCACGATCGCTTGATTCGCACCAACCCCGATTAAACTCTGTGGACGATCAGAAGTTAACAAAATAAGTTTTTCGCCAGTTAAACCAGACTCCGCTACGCTGGGCAATAAGTTCGCTACCGCCGTACCCGAAGTGACTATCACCGCGACAGGATCTTGAGTCGCCTTAGCTATCCCTAATGCTAAGAAACCCAACCCCCGCTCATCAAAATGGGTATGTATAGTCAGTTCTGAGCGTTGAGCAAGTTCTAAAGCTTCAAGGCTCAAAGGGGTTGAACGAGAGCCCGGCGCGATACATATATGTTTTACACCAGATTGAGCTAGCGTTTCTAAAATAGCCTGTGCCCAAATTCGATTTAATCCAGCTTGGCTCATACACATTCACCACGTTCATTTTCAATCGGATAATCGGTAATCAGGTTTAATAACGTGGCCGTTTTACGGTTTAACTCTTGCCATTCAAACTCAGCCTCAGAACCAGGAATAATACCCGCACCCGCGTAAAGTTTAACTGTATTATCCGCTAATAAAGCACTTCGAATGGAAACACAAAACTCTGCTTGGTGATGACCAAAATAACCTAACGAGCCACTATACCAACCACGAGTAAAAGGTTCATTCATACGAATAAAATTGAGGGATGCTTCACGTGGCAAGCCAGCAATCGCTGCGGTTGGCTGTAGAGCAGATAAAAGTTGAATACCTTTAGTTTCTAATGATAGTGAACCACTAATATGGCGTTTTAAATGCTGAACTTTACGCAATTGAATTAATTGCACTTCAGGGGGTAACACTATATTTTCGGTATACGGGCCTAAGCGTTCAATAATATCATTCACCACAATTTGATTTTCACGCTGATTTTTATCATCGTTCATCAACCAATCAGACAACTTTTTATCTTCAACAGGATCATCATTGCGTCCTACCGTGCCAGCTAACGCTTCGGTCTCAACTTGATTTCCAGAGCGGCGATATAAGCGCTCAGGTGTCGAACCAACAAAGCTCCGATTAGGTTCCAGTGAAACTAAAAAATGAAAACTATTATGGTTTTGTTCTCGGCTCGACTTTAGTAATTGAGCAGCACGAATAGGCTTAGGCAATTCAACCAAGGTTTTTCTAGCTAACACTACTTTTTCGAATTTTCGATCTTCAATGGCGGTTAATGCCTTATTTAAAATATGTTTCCACTCATCAAATTGAGGTGAAAAGTAAACTTGGCTTGATTGGGGTACAAGAGCTTCTATCGGTTGGTAGTCTGCTTTCAGTTGTTGCAAAGCCTCAATCGTCAATTCCATCTCTAGGCCAATATTGGCATTGAGTGTCCATTGAGCATCTTGACGAATTAATTCGATTCTAGGTAAGAAAAAATAGCTGGTAAGCGCAGGCGTGTTGGAATGCTCGCTATCGAAAGCTTTACCGCCCCACACTCTTTGTTGCTCAGTAAGAATAGAGTAAGCATCTAGAGGGTTGGTAAAACTATTCACTTTTTCTAAAGCAATGACTTCTTCACGCGCATCACGAGATTGCCAATAAAAGCGAGGGTATAAGGATTGCCCTTCTAGCCAATCGATAGCACTAAAGTTTTCGGGTAGATTAACTACTTGAGAGATACGGTTTTCACTCGAAACTTGCCCACGTCTAATTCGTTCAATTATTAGCTCAATCACTTGGGGTAATTCAGACAAGTCGACCTCTCATTTTGATTTCTACAACCTTGATGGTTAAGTATAGCTTTATGGTTGATTATTATCTTATATTTTGCCGCATACTCTATGGTTTCAATTGATGCAAATCAAGCAGTAAGCGACTTTCTCTCTACGTTTACCATTAAATAATCGGCGACTTGTCACCATTGAAGATAACTCGACATATCTCATCATAATTATTGTAAAAACTCGTCATTTTTAGAAAGGAAACCGATACTTTTTATTCAATAACCATCAAACTCGCACAAATATACTGCTTACAATCAATCTGGATATGGTTTGCCCTGAAAAAATAGTGTAACTTGATGGGTCATTAACATATTAATAAGTGGATATAAGGCTATGAACAACATCGAGATGTCATCAAAGCTCGATAATGTCTGTTACGACATTCGAGGGCCAATCCTAAAACATGCCAAACGCATGGAAGAGGAAGGGCAAAAGATTTTAAAACTGAATATTGGCAACCCTGCCCCATTTGGTTTTGACGCCCCTGATGAAATTCTTGTTGATGTCATTCGTAACCTACCGACGTCACAAGGCTATTGTGATTCGAAAGGGATTTATTCTGCCCGCAAAGCAGTCGTACAGCACTATCAAAAACTAGGCTTACGTGATCTAGAAGTGGAGGATGTGTATATCGGTAACGGTGCATCTGAGCTTATCGTGATGTCGATGCAGGCGTTGCTTAATAATGGCGATGAAATCTTAATCCCCGCAC
This sequence comes from Vibrio sp., assembly GCF_048266485.1. Classification (GTDB taxonomy): domain Bacteria; phylum Pseudomonadota; class Gammaproteobacteria; order Enterobacterales; family Vibrionaceae; genus Vibrio. The sequence goes on from NZ_JBLWZK010000001.1 coordinate 664,988, forward strand.
CTGACTACCCACTTTGGACTGCCGCAGCATCACTAGCTGGCGGTAACCCTGTTCACTATATTTGTGATGAGTCATCAGATTGGTATCCTGATCTTGATGACATAAAAAGCAAAATCACGCAACAAACACGCGGTATTGTGCTAATTAATCCAAACAACCCAACCGGTGCGGTATATAGCCGAGATTTCTTATTAGAAGTGGTTGAAATTGCCCGTCAGCATAACCTAATCATTTTTGCCGATGAAATTTACGACAAAGTGCTCTACGATGGCGCAATCCATACTTCGATTGCCTCACTTGCCGATGACGTATTAATGGCCACCTTTAATGGCTTATCGAAAGCCTACCGTGTATGTGGCTTCCGTGGCGGTTGGATGTTCTTAACCGGCCCGAAACATCTTGCTAAAGGTTATATAGATGGCTTAGATATGTTGGCTTCTATGCGTTTGTGTGCCAACGTACCCATGCAACATGCTATTCAAACCGCACTCGGTGGCTATCAAAGTATCAATGAACTTATTTTACCCGGTGGTCGTTTATTAGAGCAACGTAACCGTGCCTATGAGCTACTCACACAAATTCCTGGGATCACTTGTGTGAAGCCTAAAGGGGCCATGTATCTTTTCCCTAAAATTGATGTGAAGAAATTTAATATTAAAGATGATGCGAAGTTTGTGCTCGACTTTTTAATCCAAGAAAAAGTGTTATTAGTACAAGGAACTGGATTTAATTGGAAACAACCCGATCATTTCCGAATTGTTACTTTACCTCATGTAGAAGATCTTGAAATGGCAATTGGCCGACTTGAACGTTTCTTAACTACCTATTCTCAATAATTAACACGCAGGCTTCTCATCATGGGAAGCCTGTTTTGCATTCAAACTTAATTTACCCAATGTTCTCGGAAGTATCTCATGACCACACCTCAACCTAGTCATTTTTTCGCTCACCTTGCTCGCATGAAACTGATCCAACGTTGGCCTTTAATGCGCTCTATTTCAGCAGAAAATATTTCAGAGCATAGCCTTCAAGTGGCATTCGTTGGTCATGCCTTGGCGATCATTAAAAATAAAAAATTTGGCGGTAACGTAAACCCTGAGCGAATTGCATTACTCGGTATGTATCACGATACCAGTGAAGTGCTCACTGGCGATCTGCCGACTCCAGTCAAATACTACAACCCAGCGATAGCGAACGAATACAAAAAAATCGAACTCGCTGCAGAAAAAAAACTCGTTTCTATGTTACCGGAAGAGTTTCAACAAGATTTTGCCCCCTTCTTGATAAGCGAAGGCATTGATGCAGACGATAAAGCTATGGTAAAACAAGCTGATAGCTTATGTGCCTATTTAAAATGTTTGGAAGAACTCTCAGCGGGCAACCATGAATATGAGCTTGCAAAAAGCCGTTTAGAAACCACATTAAAAGAACGTGAAACCCCAGAAATGCGTTACTTTTTGGATGTATTTGCTCCGAGCTTTCAACTTACGCTCGATGAAATCAGTTAAGTAAGGTTTAACATCATGGATGATAATTCCAAAAAGATGACTAGCTCTATTGCTCCAATTAGTCAGCAAGAATGGCAAGCTCGCAATAATAATGAACAAAAATTAAGACGTAATGATCACCGTGATGTCTACCAACGAGATCGTGCTCGGGTACTACACTCGGCGGCATTTCGTCGTCTGCAAGCAAAAACTCAAGTTCATGGTACTGGCTTAAATGATTTTTACCGCACTCGATTAACTCACTCACTTGAAGTGTCACAAATTGGCAGTGGTATTCTCGAGCAGGTTAAACAAAAGCAGCCTGAATATAATAATTTACTACCTCCGGTAAGCTTAATTGAAACCTTATGTTTGGCGCATGATATTGGCCACCCACCTTTTGGTCATGGTGGCGAAGTAGCGCTCAATTATATGCTACGTAATCACGGTGGCTTTGAAGGCAATGCACAAACCTTTCGTATTATGACTCAATTAGAGCCCTACACTGAACATCACGGCATGAACTTAGCTAGGAGAACGCTACTCGGATTATTGAAGTACCCAGCGCTGATAAGCCAAGTACAAAGCAATCACCGACCAAAAGATGTGCCAACCCCAAGACAACTTAAAGCACAAGATTGGTTACCGGCAAAAGGCATCTACGATATCGATAGTCCATTTTTAGATTGGGTGCTGGCCCCATTATCTGAGCATGACAAAGTGTTATTAAGCACCAAACGTAGCCAACCTGAACCGAGTCCCTATAGCCATTATAAGACACGCTTTAAATCATTAGACTGCTCTATTATGGAATTAGCCGACGACATCGCATATGGCGTTCATGACTTAGAAGATGCCATTGTTTTGAACATGGTAAACCGTAAACAATGGCAAGAAGGTGCGGCGAGTAAACTTGCAGAGTGCGGTGATCAATGGTTTGAGAAAAACATCAACACTCTAAGTAATAAACTGTTCTCAGGCAAACACCATGAGCGTAAAGATGCGATTGGTGGCATTGTAAATGCGCTGCTTACCAGTATCGCCCTGAAACCAGTTTATTCCGAAACAGCTTTTGATGAGCCATTATTGAATGTTAATGCCTATTTAGATGCGCCGATGGCTTATGCATTAGACGTGTTTAAAAACTTTGTAAATCAATATGTGATTCATGTGCCGGAAGTTCAGCAATTTGAATATAAAGGGCAACAAATCATCATGGATATATTTGAAGCGCTCAATGCCGATCCTATGCGCTTATTACCAGAAGCCACCAAGCAAAAGTGGCAAGAAGCGGAACAAGATCACCAAGGTGGAACCCGAATTTTAGCCGACTATATTTCAGCAATGACTGATGGCTATGCACAAAAAGTTCATCAGCAGTTATTCTCGGCTCATGTGTCGTTTTAAAATTCTTCTTATTGAACTTAGGATTATGGTTTAAGGGTTGTAATTACGCTCAAAGACCCCTTCTGGCATTTGGGAAATCTGAAAATCGACCATATTGGTAAAAGCAGTAACTAATGGCGAGAAATCAACTTGCGGCTTGATAGCTGATAATGCATAAAAGCCAGCTTCAACGGTAGAAAGGTGCTGCTCTGTGGGTGCCTTTCTAATGCGGTAATTACCTTGCAAGTGATTCGGTAGCGCCACACACGGCAGTGAATGTAAGTTGCTCGAAAGTCGCCACATTTTATAGGCTTTCTTCCAGGTACCATCCAATAAAATCAAACATAAGCGTTTATTCTCAGCAGCAAGTTCAATGCATCTCAGAGCGACGCTGTCCAATGATTGACTATTGTCGTTTGGGTACAGAATTAGCGATTCCGTTTGCTCATCTTGTAGTAAAACGTTTAACTCTGAATGTTGCGAAAAGTCTTCACCAACCCAGATATCACAATGACTCAAGCTTAATTGCAGTATTTTTGCCGTGCCCACTGGCCTTTTAGATTCACTGGGATGTTGTAAGATCACTACTCGTACCGAGCAATCTATTGGTTTAATCCAATCACAAATACAGGCATTATTAGCCTTTCCACATTGTAAACAATATCGAGACATGGGAATGAGAGCGATCCTTTTACTTTTCAGCATTAGCGTACTAATGGGTCTATCCCAACTACCGAATTTACAAGGGTGGATGCAATGGGATCATAACGCCATTATGACGGGTCAATGGTGGCGGATCGTAACAGGAAACTTAACCCATACCAATCTCTATCACCTATCGATGAATGTACTGGGCTTATGGATTATCAACTTTATTTTTCGTGCTCACATCGAAGCGCGACAATTTTTACTGGTATTTATCGGTTTGTGTCTTAGCGTAGGTAGTCTACTTTTATTTACTTCAATGCAAATTTACGTTGGTTTATCGGGTGTGTTGCACGGCTTATTTGCATTTTATGCACTTGTTGAATATCGATTGGGTCGAAAAAGCAACGCGCTACTGTTAATCGGTTTAACTGCAAAGATTCTCTGGGAACAATGGTTCGGCTCAGCAACAGGCAGTGAAGCATTAATTGGTGCTAAAGTGGCCATTAATGCACATTTATTTGGCGCAATATCCGGTGCTGTACTTGCTGTTAGTATCAAACCTAAACAAGTAGAAGCAAATAAATAAAAGAGCCTCATTGCAATGAAAGGCTCTTAATTTAAGAGTCATAGATTAAACACTTCAAACAAAAGGGATCTAATCAGGCCGCATGCTCCAGCGATAAGAAGATTAAAGCAAAATCCGCTGTTTATTCTTCTCTACTGTGGTCTCACCAATTCCTTTTACTTGTGTTAACTCATCAAGCGACTTGAAGCTACCATTGGTTTTACGATATTCCACAATATCTTGAGCCTTTTTCTCACCAATGCCATTTAGCATAGTGGCAATTTCTTCTGCACTAGCGGTATTAATATTGACAGTGATCTCAATACCATCATGCGATGCTTCTGTATTCGCAAAAGCCATATTAGACACACTACCAACCGACAACAACATAACAAGACATAAACGTAATAACATCATTTGTTCTCTCCTTTTCGAGTACTAAAAGAAAAAGAGTAAATGAAACTAGAATGTCAGTCTGTCTTAAAAATGGACATGGGACTCATCACCAAATTGCAGATTACTCACAAACATATTAATTACATATTTAAGTGAGCTATAAATTTCAATGAGCTAACTATTAAGGACAGCCCCAAAAGAAAAAAGGCCACCTTAAGGCAGCCTTTATGGATATTATTCAATACCAATCAATATAGATTATTGCTCTTCAAAAGCATGATATTCCACTGATGTTGATTGACGTAGTGAATTTAAGATCATTTCTAAATCTTGTTGGTTATTCATACGTAGTAACTGAGAACCAATTTGTTGCTCAAACTGAGCATCGCTACTTGTTGTTACTTTATTTAGCTTAATAATCACAACATTACCTTGATCATCTTTAGTTTGGCCGTATGTCGCTGAGCCATCTTCAGGATGCGGCAAAGCAAATACGTCTTGAGCCAATGGTGAACGACGGTCAATATTCTGCTCATCAGCAAAACTTAATTGATTATCAGTTAACACACTCTCATCGCCTTTTTGTAATGATGTCACCACTTTAGAAGCTAAATCGAGGGCATTCTGCTCACCTTTAGTTGCAAGCAAATGTGCACTGACTTGATCTTTTACTTCTTCAAAAGGCAATAATGTTTCATCACGCACTTCATTAACACGCACGACAATGACATGTTCAGGCGCAATCTCTAACACGTCAGAATTCATGCCTTCTTTCTTAACATCAGCACTTTCTAATGCTTGAGCAACAGCAGGTACTTTTAAGACTTCAGGCGCATCGGCTTGAGAAATAAAATCTGTCGTTTGTATCTTCTGGCCAACAACCTTCGCTGATTCGTCTAATGAATCTGGAGATTCAAAAGCAACCGATTCTAGTTCAGTTTGAAGTTTGTAAAATTGATCAACGGCTTTTTCATCAAGCAACTCTGATTTTATTTCAGTAGCAACTTCTGAATACGGCTTAGCTTCTGGTGGATGTTCATCTTCTAGTTGAATGATGTGGTAACCAAAATCCGATTTCACGACATCTGAAATATCACCTTTCTCTGCTAAGGAAAACGCAGCTTCTTCAAATGCAGGATCCATCACGCCCTTTTCAATCCAACCTAAATCACCACCTTGTTTAGCGCTGCCAACATCTTCAGAGTTTTCTTTTGCAACGGTTGCAAAATCTTCACCGGCTTTCAATTTCGCTAATATCTCGTCCGCTTTTACTTGATCATCTTTAATCAAGATATGACGTACTTTACGCTGTTCTTTGGTTGAGTATTTATTTAGGTGTTCTTGATAGTAAGCTTGAGCATCTTCATCCGTCACTTGGATTGATTTTTTCAATTGCTCTGCAGACAGTTCAACATAAGCCACTTTCATCTGCTCAGGACGTTCGAAGTTATCTGAATGCATCTTATAGTACGATTGCAGCTCTTCATCGGTCACTTGTGCTTTATTCGCAAAATCACTTACGTTAAGAGTAATAGTTTGAATATCACGTGTTTGGGTTAGTAGTTTTGATTGCTGCTCAACTTCATTGTCCAGTGTAAATTCACTGTTTTGAACCGCTGATATCACTTGGTTTTTCAAAAGGTCTTTACGTAAATATTCCGCAAAGCTATCAGCACTAAAACCAGCGCGACGTAATGTAGCGGCATAGATATCTTGGTCAAACTTGCCATTACTTTGAAATTCCGGCATCGTCAAAATTAGTTGGCTAACTTGGTCATCGCTGACACGTAAGCCTAAAGACTGTGCATATTGCTCAAGTAGTACATCGTTGATCATGCGATCAAGTACGCTTTTACGGAAAGTTTGTACGTATTGCTGATCACCCATCAAAGTAGAGAAATAATCTCCCATTTGTGATTGCATGCGGTTACGTTCATTTTGATACGCTTGCTCAAAGGCACCACGGTCAATAGTAGTGTTGCCAACTTTTGCAGCGGTAGTGCTACCACCACCCACTAAGTAGCTGCCCACACCAGCAAATACAAAAGAAAGGATAATTAAAACAAGTATAATTTTAACTGCTATACCATTTACGCCTTCGCGTAGTCGATCCATCATAGTCTGACTGCTCTCTAAATACTGTCGGTTACCAATTACAGCGTCTTACGACTCTATACTTGATAGAATAAAATATGTGTCGATGATATCAGAAAAAGAAAAGCGCACCAGTAAGATGCGCTTTTTGATAAACAAAGATTGAGGTTCGACGTAAAAACCTCAAGAATTTTCGCCAAAAAGGGAAAAGACTTATTGGGACAAATTAGTTACACGCGTCTTTTAGTGCTTTGCCTGCTTTGAACGCTGGTACTTTTGCTTCAGCAATTTGGATCACATCACCAGTTTTAGGGTTACGACCTGTGCGAGCTGCACGAGTACGAACGCTAAAAGTACCAAAGCCAACTAGGGCAACTTGATCTTCTGATTTTAGTGTTTCCGTTACAGTTTCGATAAATGCATCTAATGCACGGCCTGCAGCTGCTTTAGAGATATCTGCGTCGCCTGCAATTTTTTCGATTAGTTGAGTTTTATTCACTTGTTGTTCCCCTTTTAACTATTAATGACATAAGCATTAATAGCAGTCGTTCCAATAAAAATTGTCGTTGTCGTAAAGATACAAATTAGACTGGCCTTTATTTAATTAGCTTTTAAGAGCCTTACGCTCTAATAACCCTTGGCTCAGGTCTATCGAAACTTAACTTAGCCTTGAAAAAAAACGCTGACAAGTATTTTCTGTCTTGTCAGCGTCAATCTTTTAACTAAACTTGTTGAATATCACTAGTTTGTGACCTCAATCACACAACCTGTAGGCTCATTTTCTAGTGCTAACGGTAAAACTTCGTCTAACCATTGTACTGGTCGAACATTTAAGTCACCAATAACATTCGCCGGGATGTCTTCTAAATCACGCTCATTCTCTTTGGGAATAATGACCGTTTTGATTCCACCACGATGTGCTGCCAATAGTTTTTCTTTCAAACCACCGATAGGAAGTACTTCACCACGTAGCGTAATTTCACCTGTCATCGCGACATCGGCTCGAACCGGATTCCCCGTTAAACTCGAAACTAATGCAGTACACATTGCGATACCGGCACTCGGACCATCTTTCGGAGTTGCGCCTTCTGGTACGTGAACATGAATATCACGCTTTTCGTAGAAATCAGTGTTAATACCCAGCTTTTCTGCACGAGAGCGAACTACCGTCATGGCTGCTTGGATAGACTCTTGCATCACATCACCCAGTGAACCGGTATAAGTTAATTTACCTTTGCCTATCATGGATTGTGTTTCAATTGTCAGTAAATCACCGCCCACTTCAGTCCAAGCAAGACCTGTCACTTGACCAACACGGTTACTTTCATCTGCTTTACCATAATCACAACGTTGCACCCCTAGATACTCTTTCAAATTATCCATAGTGACAGTTACTGATTTTAACTCACTATTTAATAATATATTTTTAACCGCTTTACGGCATATCTTAGAGATTTCACGCTCAAGACTACGGACACCTGCTTCGCGCGTGTAGTAGCGGATAATACCGATAATCGCTGAATCTTCGATCACAATCTCGTGAGGCTTCAGACCGTTGCGCTCAATTTGCTTTTCAACTAAATGACTTTTAGCAATGTTAAGTTTTTCATCTTCGGTATAACCCGACAAACGAATCACTTCCATTCGATCTAATAATGGACCTGGAATATTCATTGAGTTCGACGTCGCAACAAACATCACATCAGAAAGATCGAAATCGACCTCTAAGTAATGATCGTTAAATGAGTTGTTCTGCTCAGGGTCAAGCACTTCTAACAATGCTGATGATGGATCACCACGCATATCTGACGCCATTTTATCGATCTCATCCAAGAGGAATAATGGATTTTTCACGCCCACTTTCGACATTTTTTGAATCAGTTTACCTGGCATGGAACCGATATAAGTACGGCGGTGACCACGGATTTCCGCTTCATCACGCACACCACCTAGCGCCATACGAGTGTATTTACGCCCCGTAGCAGCAGCAATTGAGCGACCAAGAGAGGTTTTACCTACACCTGGAGGTCCAACTAGGCACAGAATCGGCCCTTTAAGCTTGTTGATACGGTTTTGTACCGCTAAGTACTCAAGAATACGTTCTTTCACCCGCTCTAGACCGTAGTGGTCTTCATTAAGCACTTCTTCAGCCTTCGCTAAATTCTTTTTCACTTTAGAGCGTTTCGCCCAAGGTACACCAACCATCCAGTCGATATAACCACGAACCACGGTTGCTTCTGCCGACATCGGCGACATCATTTTCAACTTTTGTAGCTCTTGCTCCGTTTTTTCACGAGCTTCTTTTGGCATTTTAGCGTCTTCGATTTTCTTTTGCAGAGCTTCGAATTCATCTGGAGCATCGTCCATGTCGCCAAGTTCTTTTTGAATGGCTTTCATTTGCTCATTCAAATAGTACTCACGCTGGGATTTCTCCATCTGCTTTTTAACACGGCCACGAATGCGTTTTTCGACTTGTAGCAAGTCAATTTCTGACTCCATCATACCCATTAAAAACTCTAGGCGCTCAATGACATCGGTGATTTCAAGCACACGTTGTTTATCATTGAGCTTTAATGGCATGTGAGCGGCGATGGTATCTGCAAGACGCGCAGCTTCATCAATACCATTAAGCGAAGTCAGCACCTCTGGTGGGATCTTTTTATTTAGCTTGATAAAACCTTCAAATTGATTAATTGCGCTACGAACAATCACTTCTTGTTCACGATCATCAATGTCAGGGGTTGATAAATATTCAGCATCGGCAGTGAAGAACTCTTCATTAGAAAAAGCATGCACTTTGGCACGCTGCTGCCCTTCAACCAATACTTTTACCGTACCATCCGGCAATTTCAATAACTGCAAAATAGTGGCAACTGTACCTGTTGAAAATAAATCATCGATGTTGGGTTCATCGGTTTCCGCATCTTTTTGTGCCACCAACAAAACTTGCTTATTGGTATCCATTGCGTTTTCTAAACATTGAATCGACTTTTCACGGCCAACAAAAAGTGGAATGACCATGTGTGGGTAAACCACAACATCACGTAAGGGTAATACGGGAATCTCGATACGCTCGGAACGCTCCAAGTTCATATTATTCTCTCTATTCCGTTTGCACATTCATTGAAAAGTATATGGGGGCTATCTTGCTAGTTTCAATAACAAAATAAAAAAAGGAGGCACAAAGCCTCCTTTAAATTCATATTTTGGTGATAACTCGAATTATTCAGAGCTAGCGAGCTGGTTTTCAGCGTTTTGATAAATCAGCAACGGTTCAGATTCGCCTTTGATTACAGATTCATCAATCACCACTTTGGTTACTTCCTTATTAGAAGGTAACTCATACATGGTTTCTAGCAGAACCGACTCCAAAATAGAACGTAGGCCACGAGCACCGGTTTTACGCTCCATTGCTTTTTTAGCAATCGCTTGAAGCGCATCTTCACGAAACTCAAGCTCAGCGCCTTCTAAATCGAATAAGGCACCGTATTGCTTAGTCAATGCGTTTTTCGGCTCACAAAGGATCTGAATCAAGGCTTCTTCATCAAGTTCAGTCAAAGTAGTCGTCACTGGTAGACGACCGATAAACTCAGGGATCAAACCATATTTCACCAAATCTTCTGGTTCAACTTGTTTGAATAACTCACCTGCACTTTTCGCTTCATCTTTACTGCGCACTTCCGCACCGAAACCAATACCAGTACCAACGGCAACACGCTGTTCAATCACTTTATCTAGGCCAGCAAATGCACCACCACAGATAAATAGGATCTTAGACGTATCAACCTGTAAAAACTCTTGTTGAGGATGCTTACGGCCACCTTGTGGTGGAACCGATGCAACGGTACCTTCAACGAGTTTCAGTAATGCTTGCTGCACACCTTCACCCGATACATCACGAGTGATCGATGGGTTTTCCGCTTTACGAGAAATTTTATCAATCTCATCGATATACACGATACCACGCTCTGCTTTCGCAACGTCGTAATCACATTTTTGCAGTAGCTTTTGAATGATGTTTTCTACATCTTCACCAACGTAACCGGCTTCGGTTAACGTAGTCGCATCTGCCATAGTGAACGGTACATCAAGAAAACGAGCCAAAGTCTCAGCTAGTAAAGTTTTACCGCTGCCGGTTGGACCGATAAGCAAGATATTACTTTTACCTAGTTCAACACCATCTTTAGTCTTATCGCCATTGCGCAAACGCTTATAGTGGTTGTAAACCGCAACAGACAGCACTTTCTTGGCATAGTCTTGACCAATAACATAGTCATCTAAGTGTGCACGAATTTCTTTCGGTGTCGGAAGTACTTCCGACTCTTTCTTTGGAACTACGTCTTTTACTTCTTCACGTATGATGTCGTTACATAAATCGACACATTCGTCACATACGTAAACGGAAGGACCTGCGATCAGCTTGCGAACCTCGTGCTGGCTTTTACCGCAGAAAGAGCAATACAGCAGTTTAGTACTACCACCCTCTTTGCTTTTATCTGTCATTCGCTAACCTCTTAGCCTTTAATTCTTCTTTTCAGTCTACAACAATTTGACTCACAATGCCTTATTGATAAAAAACAATGTACTAAGTTGAGACCAATAAACCTCACTCTATTTAGTGTACAAGACCGTATTTATTACTGCGATCTTTCACTCGATAAAGTGAGGATTGTTCATTTATGCTGGGCGTTTTTCCAATACTGCATCAACCAAGCCGTAATCCACTGATTGTTGAGCTGACATGAAGTTATCGCGGTCAGTATCACGCTCAATGATTTCAAGCGGTTGACCAGTATGTTCTGCTAATAAATTATTCAAACGTTGCTTGATTGTTAGAATTTCTTGCGCATGAATTTGAATATCAGAAGCCTGACCTTGGAAACCACCTAATGGTTGGTGAATCATCACGCGAGAATTCGGCAGGCAGAAACGCTTACCTTTTTCGCCACCAGCAAGTAAAAATGCACCCATAGAGCAAGCTTGCCCCATACATACCGTACTTACGTTTGGCTTAATAAATTGCATCGTATCGTAAATCGACATCCCTGCAGTCACAGAACCGCCAGGTGAGTTGATGTATAAGAAAATATCTTTATCTGGGCTTTCAGATTCTAAGAATAATAATTGTGCAACCACAAGGTTTGCCATGTGATCTTCAACTTGTCCAGTCAAAAAGATAATACGTTCTTTTAGTAGGCGAGAATAGATATCGTAAGAACGCTCACCACGAGAAGTTTGCTCTACCACCATTGGCACAAGCGCATCAACAATTGGAGACATTGTATTATTTTCTTGGTAGCTCATTTTCGCTTTCCCTGTAGTAGATAGGTTTACCAATATGATTGATTACTAATAATAAACAAAACTGAGTTAATCATAAACCTAGATGCTTACCAATACCATTTAGATAGCTTGAAAACTTGTAGATAGTTTGAAAACCCTAATAAATGGTTTGCAAGCCAAAATAAATAGCCTAAATAAGCGAATAAATAAAATGGCCCGAATGATTCACTCTAAACTTTAGAGTGTCATATCGAGCCATTGTTAGCAGAAGAATCGAAATGCTGTCAACTCTTCTACTCAGCGAAACCTGACTTCACTTAATAAATTGAGTGATTAAGCAGGTTGTTGCTGGTTCATTAACTCATTGAAGCTCACTTCTTTGTCAGAAACTTTTGCTTTAGCAATGATTGCATCAATAGCTTGATCTTCTAGTGCTACGTTACGGATGTTGTTCATCATCTGCTCGTTTTGCTCGTAGTATGCGATCACTTCTGATGGATCTTCGTAAGCGGTCGCCATTTCTTCGATGAGCGCTTTAACGCGATCATCGTCAGCTTTTAGCTCTTCAGACTTGATTACTTCGCCTAGAAGTAGGCCAACTTTTACGCGACGAGCAGCTTGCTCTTCAAATAGTTCACGTGGAAGTTGAGCAGCCGCTTCCGGGTTACCACCAAAACGTTGAGCCGCTTGTTGACGTAGCACTTCGATTTCTTGATCAATAAGTGCAGAAGGTACGTCCATCTCATTTTGTTCAACAAGACCATTGATCGCTTGCTCTTTAATACGGCCTTTAACCGCTTGCTTAAGCTCACGTTCCATATTTTTACGTACTTCAGTTTTCAGTGCTTCCACGCCACCTTCGTTCACGCCAAACTTAGCAACAAACTCATCCGTTAGCTCAGGAAGCTCACGAGTTTCAACTTTGCTTAGTTTAATGTCGAATTTAGCTGATTTACCTTTTAGGTTTTCAGCATGGTAATCTTCTGGGAAGTTTACGTCGATAGAGAATTCTTCTCCTGCTTTTTTGCCTAGAATTCCGTCTTCAAAACCAGGGATCATACGACCTTGGCCCATTTCTAGAGGGAATGCTTCTGCTTTACCACCTTCGAATTCTTCACCGTCGATAAAGCCTACAAAATCAATTGTTGCACGGCTATCAGCGCTTACTGCTTCTTCAACTTCAGTCCAAGTAGACTGTTGCTTACGAAGCGTTTCAAGCATTTCAGCTACATCTTCATCTTTTACTTCTACTGCTGGTTTCTCAACAGTGATGTTTTCAAGACCTTTCAGTTCAACTTCTGGGTAAACTTCAAAAGTTGCGTTGAAAACAAGATCTTTACCTTCTTCAGTTTCAACTGGAGCAAATGTTGGTGCGCCCGCTGGGTTGATTTTTTCTTTAACGATTGTTTCGATGAAATGACGCTGCATCACTTCACCCATCACGTCTTGACGTACTGCTTGGCCGTACATTTTTGCAACCATCTTCATCGGTACTTTACCTTTACGGAAACCATCGAAACGACGGTTTTTCGCGATGTTGCGCAATTCAGCTGTTACTGCATCTTCGATGTTAGCAGCAGGAACAGTAATAGTAAGACGGCGTTCTAGGCCTTCTAGAGTTTCAACAGTAGATTGCATTATTTATAAACCTCAAAACTGGCTCAATAATTATGAGCATATGAGCTAGACCTACCCTTTGGATAAGTGTTCGCCTCATTCCTTGTGTTGTGACCAATTTGGACACATAAAAATGGTGAGCATCAACCAACGTAGCTATGTAAACACGATTAAAGTCAACATAATTAAACCGATGATCGAACTAATGAGTGAAACCTTCTTCATTTTGATTAAAGATAGAGTCGATAATCAAAAACAAAGAAAAAGGCCTCTCCTATTAGTCTCAGGATAAATTTCAGACGCGCCATTCTAGCGGTATGAATTGAGCCTGTCGAGTCAAGTCCTAAATTCTCATGTGGTCATTTTACGCTTTTTTATTCAGAGCGGAGAATGATCACGTTTCAGAGATGGGGTCGTTCAATTCTTTTTCAAGGGAGTTGCGATTATTTTTAAATTAACTGGTCAAAAATATCGCAACTATCGACACGTTAAAGTTCTATATTACCGTTATGATGCTTTGAAAGTTTAATCAAATTCGCATCTCCGTTTTCACATCAAAAAACACCGCACTTGATAAATCAAAATATAGTGGCACAGTTTCACCTACCTTGGCCTCAAACTCTGCCGATAAACGACACGCAACATGCTCTTGATTGATTTCAACAATCGCGATGGTATCTGGCCCAGTCGGCTCTAATACATCAATTTGCATCAGGATTTCGGTAAAAGTACGATCTTCTTCGCTTGGCTGTTCCGTGATGTATTCTGGTCGTAAACCAATAATTACCGTCTCTCCATCAAACTTGCGCAAGCGATCTGGTAAATTGATTTTATGGACCATGCCATCTGCGGTCCAAATTTCACCTTGAGGTTTATCTTCTGAATCCAAATCCACTCGCGCTTTAATAAAATTCATTGATGGTGAGCCCATAAAGCCTGCAACAAACATATTATTGGGCTGGTTATAGATTTCTTTCGGCGTACCTAATTGCTGTAACTCTCCATCTTTCATCACCGCGATACGATCGGCGAGTGTCATCGCTTCAATTTGATCATGGGTAACATATACGATGGTGGTATTTAATTGTTGGTGCAGACGTTTAATTTGTGTGCGCATTTCCACTCGTAACTTCGCATCTAAGTTAGAAAGCGGCTCATCAAATAAATACAATTTAGGCTGACGAGCTAACGCACGCCCCATGGCAACACGCTGACGCTGACCACCAGAAAGTTGCGCTGGTTTTCGATCAAGTAAATGATCGATTTGCAACATTTCCGCTACGCGATTCACTTCTGCATCGATTTTGACTTGCGGCATTTTGCGGATCTTCAAACCAAAAGCAATATTTCCTCGCACCGTCATATTGGGGTACAAGGCATAAGATTGGAACACCATTGCAATATCACGATCTTTTGGCTCGACATTAGAAACATCTACACCGTCGATCACAATCTCACCCGAGCTTATTGATTCCAATCCTGCGATGGTATTCATCAAGGTGGATTTGCCACAACCTGACGGCCCTACCAGAATTAAAAACTCGCCCGATTCTATTTGGATATTAATCCCTTTCAATGTTTCATTATCCGCATTGCGGTAGGTTTTACGAATTTGATTTAGTTCTAAAGCAGCCATTATTATTTTTCCTTTTAAGCCGATTCCATATTAAATTGCTTATTGAATCGATACTCAAAGTAATTGAAATTACAGCGCGGCGACAAATGAATGAGACCCCATGAGCTTAGCTCGTCTAAGTGATTGGGGCGAATGAATGCCGTCAACAAAGCTGTAGTTTCAAGTACGAAGAGTATCAACCTTTGACTGAGCCTGCGGTCAACCCTCTCACGAAATACTTCCCTGCCACGACATAGACCAACAAAGTCGGCAATGCAGCAATAATAGCGGCAGCCATATCAACGTTATATTCTTTAACTCCAGTACTGGTGTTGACTAAATTGTTAAGCGCCACAGTAATCGGCTGAGTTTCCGAACCGGAATACACCACACCAAACAAGAAATCATTCCAAATTGAAGTAAATTGCCAGATCACCGTCACCATGATGATAGGAGTAGAAAGCGGCAACATAATGCGAAAGAAGATAGTAAAGAATCCTGCCCCGTCTAACTTAGCAGCTTTGACCAACTCATCAGGAACTCCAACATAAAAGTTACGGAAAAATAGCGTGGTAAAGGCTAGTCCATAAATAACATGGACGAAAACTAAACCTGTTGTCGTGTTTGCTAAACCAAAGAAACCTAATGTTGCCGCCATTGGAAGCAACACCACTTGAAAAGGAATAAAGCATCCAAAGAGTAATAAGCTAAATAATAGGTTCGAACCTCTGAATTGCCATTTACTAATCACATAGCCATTAAAGGCCCCCATCAATGTTGAAATCGCTACCGCTGGAATCACCATTTGAAAGGAATTCCAGAAATAACTTTTGATCCCTTCACATTTCACGCCAGTACAAGATGTTGACCAGGCTTTGTGCCATGCATCGAAAACCCATTCAGTCGGCAGCGACATTAGGTTACCGGTACGAATATCGCCCAAGCTTTTAAATGAAGTGATCACCATGACAAACAGCGGCATTAAATACAGCACGCAGAAAAAAAGCAACAAGCTGTAAATCGCGATGCGTCCGACTCGCTTAGAGTTAAAATAATGGGTTTTATTAGGTTGAGACTTTCGGTTTTGAAGATTCAGATTTTGGGTCATCATGACTTCTTCTCCCTTAATTCTGAATACAAGTACGGCACTAAAATGGCTAATATCCCAGCCAACATCATCATGGCACTCGCCGAACCTAGTGCAGTTTGACCACGGGTAAATGAATAGGCATACATAAATAATGCGGGTAAATCAGAAGAATAACCAGGACCACCAGCGGTCAATGCAGTGACCAAATCGAAACTTTTTATCGCGATATGTGAAGTAATGATTACCGCACTAAAAAACACTGGACGCAAACATGGCATCACAATGCTCCAGTAAATACGTGGCAGAGTGGCACCATCAATTTTGGCAGCTTTAATAATCGAAGAATCGATACCGCGAAGCCCTGCTAAGAACATCGCCATCACAAAGCCGGATGATTGCCAAACAGCAGCGATGACTAAGGTATAAACCACCATATCCGAATCAATAATCCAATCGAATTTGAATTCAGTAAAACCCCAATCTCGTACCATTTTTTCAATACCAAGCCCGGGGTTTAAAATCCATTTCCAAGCTGTACCTGTAACAATAAATGACAGTGCCATTGGGTAGAGGTAAATACTGCGAATCACCCCTTCATTACGGATGTTTTGATCGAGGAAAATTGCCAGTCCTACTCCTAATACAATCACGATGACTAGGAATAACAGTCCGAAAATGCCTAGATTAGTGATCGAAGTAATCCAGCGGTCATTTGCCATCAACTTGGCATATTGACCAAAACCAGTAAAATTAAAGCTAGGCAAAAAACGAGAATTGGTGAGCGATAAAGCCCCCGTCCAAATAATGTAGCCATAGATACACACCACGGTAATCACCAAGGTGGGTGTTAATACAATTTTAGGTAGCCAATGTTGCAACCTATCTGCCAGTGTCAATTTTGGTGCTGCTCGCCGAGTAGGCATGGCTGAGACTGATTGAGCACTATCCCTTTCATGAGACTGATGCTTAGTAACATCAAAAGCGTTGTCCATAACCGTTCCTTTATTTACATTCATACCCAAAACGCAATTGAATAAATTTTAGGTAAAAGTTATCTAGGCTACGTGAATGAACTCGTAACCTACGTTTAGTAAGATTTATATTAAGAAAGGTTATTGGGCCGCTTTAACCGCTTTCGCTAATTTTTCAGCCGCCGCCTTTGGATCAGCATCTTTATCGTTAAAGAAGTTAGTAACCACATCAAACATCGCACCCTGTACATAGCTGGTTGTGGACATTCCATGCGCCATACTTGGTACTAAACCACCTGTATCCGCCGTTGCTTTAAATGCAGCCATTGAATCCAAGGCACATTTATCAAACTTCGACATATCCATATCTAGACGAACGGGAATCGAGCCCTTATTCAGGTTAAAGACTTCTTGGAAAGGTTTAGATAAGATGGTTTTCGCTAAATCTTGCTGCGCTTTTTGATTCTCTTTATCTTTAATGCGGAAGAAAGCAAAACTATCCACGTTAAAGGTGAATGAATCAGCAGTGCCCGGTGTTGGAGAACAAGTATAATCAATACCCGGTTGTTTATTAGCCGCACTGAATTCGCCTTTTGCCCAGTCGCCCATCACTTGCATTGCTGCTTGACCATTAATCACCATTGATGTTGCGACGTTCCAATCTCGACCTGGAGAATTGCTATCGATATAGTCACGAACCTTTTTAAAGGTAGTAAAGGTCTCAACCATTTTATCGCCGGATAATACATCTTGGTCTAACTCGACAAAGGCTTTGTTGTAATCTGCATTACCAAGTTTTTCAAGTGCGATCGCTTCAAACAATGTTGCATCTTGCCAAGGCTGACCACCATGTGCTAAAGGAATAATACCGTCCGCTTTTAACTTATCACCCACTTTAAAAAATTCATCCCAAGAAGCCGGTACTTTTAAGCCTTCTTTATCAAAAATCGCTTTATTCGCCCATAGCCAATTTACACGGTGTACATTGACAGGTACCGCGACATAATGACCTTCATATTTCGCAGTATCTGCAACGACTTTCGGTAAAATCCCATCCCAATCACCTTGCTTAGCCACATCATCAAGATTGGTTAAAAAGCCTAAATCAGCCCATTCTTGAATGTTATGGCCTTTCATTTGCGCCGCGGCCGGTGGGTTGCCCGATACCGCACGAGTTTTCAGCACTGTCATGGCACTTTCACCACCACCACCGGCTACCGCGAAATCTTTCCAAGAGTGGCCATCTTTTTCCATCATTTCCTTAAGTACCGCGACCGATTTCGCTTCACCACCTGAAGTCCACCAGTGAAGGACTTCAACTTCCCCCGCCTGAGATAATTGTGATGTAGAAAGCAGCGCAAAGGTAAGAAGACTTTTTTTCATTGTATTCATCGTCATCGTCCATGTTGGTTATTGGTTGTAAGTTACTACTTATTGGATTAGAGCCAAAACACCGTAAAACATCCTATTTGGCTTAGCAGTGGTTTGGCTTAACATCACTATATGCAAAGAGTGGTAGAAATATCGGCACGAAAAGTAACACCACTGTAACAAAAGTGTTACATGTGAGTTTTATCACTTAAATCGGCAATTATTATTGAGGTCGATTAGTATTAAACGGCAAGATCACTTGAACATGTAAACCAGCATTAAAGACATTTCGAATATGGATGGTACCGCCATGAGCATGCAAAATATTACGGCAAATCCCCAGACCAAGCCCGTGTCCTTCTTTATCTTTAGCTAGCCGCACATAGGGTTCAAATACCGATTCCAATTGTGATTCGGGGATTCCAGAACCTTGGTCGATAAAATTGAGTTCGACATAATCTTGAGTTTGCTGACAAGTAACATTAAGGCTATTACCATATTTAACCCCGTTATCGACTAGGTTGGTCATCACGCGCTTTAAGGCTAACGGCTTGCCTAATACTGGTGCAATAGTCTCTTTTGGTAAGGTAACTTTAATGTGATGAACATTGTGGGTTTCTGCCGCCGCAAGTAGCAGTTCATTTAAATAGACGAGGTTAGAATTTTCATGTAGCTCCGTGTCATGCACACATTGCAGTGCCCCTTTAACCATCATTTCTAGCTCGTCTAAATCTTGATTAAACTTGGCTCGTTTAACATCATTTTCTAGTAATTCAGCTCTTAAACGTAAGCGAGTAATCGGGGTTTTAAGATCATGAGAAATCGCTGAAAACAGCTGCTCTCGATCCATCACATAATGACGAATACGTTGCTGCATACGATTAAACGCAAGGGTCGCGGTCACTACCTCATTTGCCCCTTCTTCTGGTAAAGGTGATTGCTCCCCATCAATACTCATCTGATTAGCCGCTCTGGCCAAGTTACGTAAAGGCCGCACCTGACGACGGATCATAAAGTAGCTAAAAAGCAGCAATAAGGCAGTAGAAAGAAATAAATACAACCATTGAGATGGCGGTAAAATAGTGTCTTCTAACGTATTGTAAGGTGGTGGTAATAATGCGGCAATATAGATCCATTCATCCGATTCAAGCTCAATTTGCACCACCATAATCGGTGGATCCAATGGCTCTAACGTCAGAGTATAGTGCGCCCAGGATCTAGGAAGATCACTTAAATAAATGTCGTTTTTTAAAATCTTCAGCTGTTCCGGCTTAGAAAATTCAACATGAATAGAACGAACATTATTCAGCTTATCGCCAAGCGCTTCAGCCATTGAATCTATCGCCACTTGTTTTAAGCGCGAATCAGGGATTGGTCGAATATTCAAATATTCATGATTAAATGAAACAAAGAAGCGGGTGCCCCCCATTTTACGCAGCTGCTCCATAATCACATGTCGATAATTCACAGGTAAGGCTTGAAAATAAGAGACAGTAGAAGCAAACAACGACGCCATACTGACTGCTGTCGTTTTAATACCGGCTTCTTCTTGCTGTCGGGAATTAGTATACCAAATTGAGGTAGAGATACCTTGAGCAATGACAACTGTTAACAAGGTCAGCAACAGTGTACGTGCAACTAATGATTGGGATTTCCAAAAATATCGCATACCACTACTACTCTCTAAAACAGCACATTGATCATCAAATCAATGACCATAGTGAACAGGAGCAGTAAAAATATAGCCATTACCTCGCATGGTTTTGATGTATTTATGCTGCTTACCAGTGTCACCTAAACGTTGACGCAGACGGCTTAATTGCACATCAATTCCACGTTCAAGTGGCAACGCTTCTCGCCCTTTGATTTCATAAGAAATAGTATCGCGATCAAGCACTTCATTTGGACGAGATAAAAACAACATCAACAAAGAAAAATCACTGCCTGATAATTCAATTTTTTCACCTGTCTCTATGTGATAAGCGGTATGAGATAAGGTGTCTAGCTTCCAGTCGCCGAATGAAATAACACTAGGGTTAGCTTGTTCATCAATATGAGTTCGACGTAACAGCGCTTTAATTCTCGCCATTAATTGTCTAGGGCTAAACGGCTTGGCAATATAGTCATCAGCGCCAATTTCAAGGCCGACAATTTGGTCAGCTTCCTCGGAAACGGCAGTTAGCATAATAATAGGGACGTTCGAGTGCTTTCGAATATACTGACAAAGGCTGAAGCCATCTTCACCAGGTAACATCACATCGAGTAAAAGTAAGTCAGGGTAGCTATGCTGGTTGATATACTCTCGCATCGCCTCACCATCACTCACAGTAGAGACAACAAACCCCATCTTACTTAAATACTCATCAAGTAACACGCTAATTTCCTCGTCATCATCTACGACTAATATTTGCTTATATTTTTGTGTCATTTCCTTACAACCTAAGTGTTTATACTTTGCTTATTCCATTGGCAAAGGTGTTTGTTAACACAATAATAACAATCACTTCTCAAGGCGAGGAATTCCTCAAGATAGGTTGTAATAACTTGACCTAAGTCTAGGGTAGCAATTAACGCCTTGCGCCCCCTAGCCTTCCCCCACCAGTTCTTCCTCCAAAATTACCACCTCTAATATTAGGTCGTATTGCTGGTCGAGTGGTTGGTCTTGTTGCAGGTCGAGTAACCGGCTTATTCGGCGCACGATCTAAAGTGGGTCTTTGTTTACTGTTCCATTTGGTTTGCAGCGTTTGCTTTTGTTCAGTGGTAAACTGAGTATCAGACACTTTTTGACGTATCGCTTCCCGCTTATCCATTATCGCTTGCTGCTTATCTTCCGGCAGTGACTCAAACTTCTGATTAAAATCGTTTTTCAATGCGAGAATATCTGGGCCATCATCCTCTTTCCAGCCATCAATCTTATCTTTTATTTGATCTTGTTTTTCAGGATCGAGTGTATGCCACCAATTTTCGACAACTTGCTTAAATTCACCATCAGTATTACAACAATCAGGATAAACATGATCTTGATAAAACCAGAAATCATCATGCCACCAGCTATCGGTGTAATAGTAATTAGTTGAAGTAGAAGGAACCGATGAAGAGGAACAGCCAGCTAATATAGCAACAAGCAAGCTAACTAAAATACACTGACTTGTTTTGAAGGCTGTTTTTTTGAAGACTATTTTTTTGATGACCGATAGCATAATAACTCTCCTAGAATACCTCTTCACTGTACCTTAATTATACCCAATTAAAAATCCCACCTAATCGGAACTAGGTGGGATCTTGTCATGGTATCTTTCACTATTACCTACCAATGTAACAAGGCAAGTACATTATTTATTTTCTACTCGAGATTTAATATCGCTCCCGGTATCTTTTAATAAGGCTATCGGAGGAAAAATCACCCTACCTAAGTGATCTTAAAGTGATGAATACAAACTCATGTCTCACATATTGTTTACTCACAAAAAAGCCCTCAGAACTTTCACTCTGAGGGCTAATATCAATCAAATAAAAGCTACGTTTAACCTTTAAATACGGGTAAAACATCCATCATGGTCAAAAAGTGAAATACCGCGGTCGCCACACCAAATAATAGCACTGCGTATGGGAGCACTTTACCACCTGCAACCACAAAGCCCTGCTCTGCCCCTTTGCGCTGACGAGCTTTCAGTACAAGTAGTGCTGGAATGATACAAGTCCACACCGTTGCTGCCGCGCCTGCATAACCAATGGCTAAGATGAAGCCAAATGGGAACAATAACGATAGTACTAACGGTGGCATGAAAGTGACCGCCCAAGTTTTAGTACGGCCTGATTTACTACGGTTATCAAAACGGAATAAGTCAGCAATGTAATCAAACACCCCTAAACCAACCCCAATAAATGACGATAAAATCGCAGACACTGAGAAAATATTAATCGCTTGAGAGACTTTATCGGATGCCACCACGGTACCCAGGGCCCCCAATAGCACATCGACATTGCCATCTTGCTCAATCACTGGGCCAAACGAATCACGAGATAAGTGCCCAAAGATGCTCAGCAACCAAATCACATATAAGAACAAAGCAATTGAAGTCCCACCTAAAATCGCATATTTGGCTTTACGTTCTTCGCCATAATAAGCACGCATTGAAGCAACAGAGTGATGATAACCAAATGAGGTTAAAGCTATCGGCAGCAATGCCATAGCATATTTAGCGTATTCACCTTGTTGGTTTGTCGCATCCATCAATAAAGAGAAATCGATATGAACAGTTAAACCAAACACACCAAAGATAAAACTTAATAACATAGTGCCAATTAGCACAACTGAAATACGGTCAACTGCGCGAGTTGAATGCCACACTACGCTAGAAGCAATAAATACAAAGAGCACCGATGCGGTTTTACTTTCTAGCCCAAGTGAGCCTTGTAGAATCAAACCAAACGATGTGGTGTAGGCATAAAGTAAAATTCCACCCACGAAATACACCGTTAAGTTATTAAAGGCGTTCACCCTTTCACCTAATAAGTCCGATGTCACCGTATTAAACGACACATTCAAATCGTAATGCTTAAATGCTTCTAGCAATAACCAACCCGACACCGTCATTACCGCCATGGTTAAAGCAATCGCCAACACAGACCAAACCGTCCATGCGCCAGCCCCTGCACTTGGCAGCCCAAGCATGCCTGCACCAACACAGACACTTGCAATAATACAAGCGCCACCCACCAATGAAGGCTGTTTCGTTGTTGTCGTCGTTGTAACGGTAGTCATAATAGATTCTCTTTACGCTAAATTAAGCAAGTACATCCTGTACCCCTTAAAAACAAACAAGCATCAAGCGAAGAAGATAGGAAGTTGGCCGAAAACGGTATTCAAAAAGAAAGGCAACCAAGTTCTGTGCTGATGTATGCGCTCATCATAGCGATAACAACCAGACTAGTAAACTAGTTAGCTGATACAATATCGAACTTTTGTGATTTGGCAGAGGATCTGTTCTATTTTTAAACAAGGCATTATTTGAATACACGGGCGCTAATCACTACATTCCAATTGATCTAAATCAACAAAACTTAAGTTGCATTTAAAATACCACTTAATATCGATGGCCATGTTTCATTGAAGCGTTATGATGAACACTGCACTGATTAATGGAGCATATTATGAGCTTACAATGTGGAAAAACAAACCTAACTCAAGATCAATTAAGCCAACTAGAATCGATGCCAGCAGATCAACTTGCTGATTTGATTGAATCTACTCACCACCAATATATTCGAGAAACCGGGCCACAATTAATTGAAATGGCGGATAAACTGCTACGAGTGCATGGCGAAGAATCTGAGACCATTCAAAAGCTAACCCCATTAATTCACGCTCTAGTAGACGACCTCACCCCTCACTTATTTAAAGAAGAACGTATTCTCTTTCCTGCGATTCGTGGCCTTGCCACACAAACACCTCAACAAACCTGTTTTGGTCACATAGGCAACCCAATCCGTGTTATGACCCATGAGCATAATGAAGCTGATCAAATTGTAGTGGCATTGCAACAAGTAACTCAGAACTTCCAAGCTCCAGAAGAAGCCTGTCAAACCTGGCAACGTTGCTATAAAGTCTGCGAAGAGTTTTGCCAAGATTTAATCAATCACATACATATAGAAGATACGATTCTCTTTCCAGCTGCGATAGAAATGGCTGATTAAACTGCAAAAACTTATAGATAGAATGCAAAAACCCCAGACAACTGATTAAGTTATCTGGGGTTTCTTTGTATATGGCACGCCCTACAGGTTTTCAAGAGATCTTTTAACTCGGCTTAACTCACATTAATTTATCTTAATAATCATATCGTTACACTACACTTTTCGTTACCTTAGATTTAACGAAAATTAACCAAAATAGCCTATTTTTAACGTCATCGGCACGGCATAGGCACGGCAGGAAATGAGTATTAAGAGAGTTAAAATATGGTTTACAGCTTCAATTTTACAAAAAATTCACTCGTAAACATCGAGCCAGCATCAACAAGAAAAAGATATAGAGATTCAGGAGGCTCTAGCAGCGTTCAAGGATTAGGGCTAGAAGTAACAAAAAGTGGCACTAAAACCTTTAATTTTATTCAAAAGGTAAATGGGAAAAACCTACAAATCACATTAGGCCGATTTCCTGAAATTACTGTTGAACAAGCAAGGAAGTTAGCTAGAGAGGCCGCTCATAAAATAGCATCAGGCGTTAATCCGAATGAAGAAAAACGTACAGCCCGTAATTACACCACTTTTGATCAACTATTTGAATATTATGAAGCGTCATTTCGTCTCGATATCAAAGCAGGTAAACGCAGAGAAAGCAGCCTAAAAGGCCATGAGACTTTATACAGACTTCATATCAAACCTAAGCTTGGCAAGCGTACCATCGATAATTTTGCCAAAGATGAAGCAAAGTCCTTCCTTCAAAAAATATTAGCCAAGAAAGGCTATAGCTTGCACAACCATTCGTTAACCTTGCTTAAGTCGATGTTCAACCGTGCTGATATTGAGAAAAACCCTTTTGCAACCTTAAAGAAAATTGATGAAAGTGTCTTTAGGCGTGAGCGTACCCTATCAAAAGAGGAACTTTGCCGACTACTCGATTCACTAGAGCAAGAAGAACCGATTTATCAAGACTGTATATTATTGTTGCTATTAACAGGCCAACGTAAATCCAATGTATTAGCGATAGAATGGAGCGAAATAAACCAAGATGCTCGAACATGGATCATTCCCGTCCATAAAATCAAAACCAAGAAACCGCATGTAGTTCCCCTCTCTCATGAAGCAATGAAGATCTTAGAAAGGCGCTCACTCGAAGCGGAAAAAGGACAACAATATGTTTTCCCGAGTACTCGAAGTGCGACAGGTCATATTGCAGATAAAAGCGGAATGGGCGGATTTTGGAATAGAATAACCAAACGGGCTGGTTTATATGATCCGAATGATGCGAGTAAAAACCTACAGGTGCACGATTTAAGGCGAACCCTAGCCACATATCAGGTTACTTCTGGTGGTTCACTTCAAGCAACAAGCCGACTTTTAGGCCACTCCAATATTGGCGTTACCGCTAGTGTTTACGCGCATCTTTCGGTTGATCACATCCGAACGGAACTGGAACACACGACTCGTTATATGCTGAGTTCGCCTTCCAAAACCGAATTAAACCGAATCAAGGCGGAAATCTCTAGGTTAAGCCAAACGGAACAAGCCGAATTGTTTCGGTTTATGCAGGAGTCTATTGGGTTAAATTAACAATGTTATAGAAACTAGCTCATTTTTAGGCAAAGACGAGTTACAGATTTAGCTAAAGTAATAAATTAAAATATGTAACATACCTGAGCCAATCAAACACTAACTCCTCCTTGATACAAAATAAGCAAGCAGCTCAGCAGCTCAATTAATTATTTTCGATGATTACTGGATGAGCTCTTGCATGAGGACGACCTGGGAATTTGGAATATGAAATTCTACTCCCATTTGGAATTCTAGAAGCCCCATAGAGGCTATAAATACTAAAGAAGACATCGTGATCATTGCCTGTCGCAAACCCACTGTAACCATTCTGGATTAATCTATTCACAGTCGCTTCGTAACGTTCAGATGTTTGATAGCATAAATTTTGGCACATCTTAACCAAGTCATCAGCGGTAGGGCGTTGGGCGGGATCGTATTCAAGGCAGCTATCAACGATACTTTGAAGCTCACGGCATAAAGGAGCAAACTGAAGATTAGCGGTCATGAATGCAGGCCAATCAAGACGTTCTTGGTTTTTTACATTCACAGCAGCTTCAAGGAATACGCCAAACGGATACTCACCAGTTATCAACTTAAACATCATTGCACCAATTGACCAGATATCTAGAGCACATGTCAGTTGATCGCCTGTCTTGCGAAACATCATTTCAGGCGCCATGAATGGTAGTGCGCCCTTTACCGTTCCCGATGTCGAACGAGTAATATCTCCTGACTGTGCTTCTTCGTTGAATACTTCTTCGGTAAACGTAGCAATACCAAAGTCAGTGATCTTCAACTCTTCAATACCAGCACTAGAATCAATCATGATGTTGCTAGGCTTCAAATCTCGATGGATAACACCTTGTAGGTGTGAAGCTCGAATCCCTTTCGCTAACAAGTGTAGGGTTCTTGCTGCTAGGTGAGGATCGAGGAAGTCACGATGCTGAATTTTATCTTCGAGAGTCTGTCCATTTACAAATTCTTCGACCAGATAAACTTCGCCATGTTCTTCAAAGTAATCGAGAGTTTTAGCTACATTATGGTGGTTAACTTTACCTGCAATGACCGCACTAGCTTGGAAGCGACGAGTTTTTTGTCCCGGTTGAGGTGTTTTCAATGCAACTTCGCCACTAAGGAAGTTATCCTTGGCACGATACACATCTTGCATACCACCAGCACCCACATGCTCAATTACTTCGTAGCGACCACCAATAAGAGTATTCGGAGCAATCATGAAACCACCTCTGGATTAGAAATATCGAAGGTTACGAAACCTCTGTTTGCACCATTACCTAGAGTGATAACTGATGCGCCTGGCATTACATAGCCAACGTTAACAAGATCATTATTTACCGTGACATCACCTACATACGCGGATACCTTGAAGTCGTAACCATCGTATTCGATAGTAATTTCAGATCCAACAGAAGATGTAATCTTAGCTCCACGGTTTTTACTATTTAGTTCCTTAACCTGAGCATCCATTACTAAGAGACCTTTGTGTTTATCTTTAAGAAGATGCCTTCTCAACATTTTCTCAACGTCATCAATATTTGGTCTGTCGGCTGGAGAATATGCTAAGCACTGCTCTAGGATCTCCACAATATCAGCATCTAGGTTAGGTAGTTTCCCTTGAACCCAATTACTGTAAGGGACGGGGAAAGGAGGGTATTCAAGGAGTTCTTGTGGAACATCAACATTAGCCAGAACCATTGCTGTAATACCGAATGCATACACGTCAACTGCTGTAGTGAATTCGACTTCACCTCGTTTCCACAGTTCGGGAGCCATGAAGCCAACGGTACCAATTACACTGTTTGTCTTGGCTGTATCTAGTTTTCTAGCAAGACCAAAATCAAATACTTTGATTACATCAGAACAGTCACGGCGAATGTTATTTGGCTTGATGTCTCTATGGATAATACCAGCTGCATGGATGTCAGAAAGCCCACAAGCGACTTGCCATAGAGTTTCTACCAACCCTGTCATATCAGATTGGTATGCTCCGACAGAGAGGTCTTCACCTTTTATGAATTCCAATACGAGACCAACTTGTTCACCAACCTTGACGACATCATACAGCTGGACAACGTGCTTGGAGCGGAGCTGAATCAACGAGCGTTGCTCATCAAACAAACGTCGTTGTTCGGCATCCCCTTTCAACAACTTGATGACAACATCACGTTGTAAATGATTGTCTTTGCAGTACAGGATGTCTCCCATACCACCTGAGTCATTGGTACCACTGAGTTCATATCTAGTTGGAAGAGTCATTATTAACCTCGCCATTGTTATCACTGACGTCATCGCAAATTGTCATTTTTATTTGTACTTCTTCGTCGGAGTCCTTTTTATTTACTTTCTTTTTCGATGTACGACTCTTTCTTTTTGGCCGTTCTTTACTCTCAGTTTTTGGTTCAGTTTCTAGTTGTTCTTCGCTATCGGCTTTTTGTTCATAGTCACTTAGATCTTTCTCTTCAGCTTCATCGACAACAGAATTATCCGTTTCATCAGCCTCACTAACCTTGGCTGTCTTCTCTTCGTTGTTAATTTGCTGATTACTCACGTGAGAAGCGGTTTGTTGATCAACAGGAGAGTGTCCCCAAATAAACTGCATTGAAGTGTATGGATCAGAAACTTGAATTACTGTTGTGTCATCAACATATGCTTCAAAAGTCAGGAGTTCAAGATCGACTGCACAGACCGATGCGTTGTCAGGTCCACCACACCAGCGAGCTGTTGCGATTAAACGCTCTACAATCTGATTGACTCTTCCAGCATTTTCAACAATGTCTGATAAGGTCTTGGGCTCGATATAATGAACGCCATCTGTAGTCAGGTAGACTTGGCTAACCTCCGATTTCAATGGGGCAACGTGAGGTTTAATTCCTTCCCCCATACCGATGAATTGAAGTAGATCTGTTCCGCTACCACCA
This sequence comes from Vibrio sp., assembly GCF_048266485.1. Lineage (GTDB taxonomy): Bacteria > Pseudomonadota > Gammaproteobacteria > Enterobacterales > Vibrionaceae > Vibrio. The sequence continues at coordinate 693,704 of NZ_JBLWZK010000001.1, forward strand.
ACCGCTTCTGCGAGTGAATCATCAACGCTTAGACGAACAAGCTTATTAAGTACCAAGTCTTTAGCATATATACGACTGTCGCCAACGTTCACAGTCACGTTCACATCGTCGCTGCAAAGTAATAGGGCAGATAGCGTGCTACCGCCTTTACCATTTGCAAATGCGAATACTGCATTGTTTGCAGCCAGTGTTGCTTGAGTAATTGCTTGTTCTGAGCCTAGATGGATAGATTCCAATACCGAGTTGAAGAATGTTGAAATGGCTAGTTCAGCAGCTTGTTCACCATCTCTCATACCACCCATACCATCGACAATGGCAATAACGGTGTAGAGAGCAGTTGGCGAGTGGAACTTCATAACAGCTGCTCTGTCTTGGTTCTCGGTTCTTTTCACGCCGAGATCCGTAGCAATGGCAATTGCTCCACTATCTATAGAGTGAAGCCCTCTGCTGAGCACACCTCTAGCAAGGTGTTTTTGCAATAGCTTTTGAAACATTATTTATGCCCTATAGTCTGCTGAGGTAACTTAAAAATATAATAACATACAAGTTTTGATTCGCATTGTGATTACAACAAGGTAAATCCCACTTGACTCACAGTTGAAGATATACAAATAAAAGTGATTCGGACTTTTTATCAGATAACGATCAAAATAAGCGATATTCCCTAATTACCTACCATATTCAATTCCTGACAAATAACACTTCGGACAACTATTCGTCTCACCATAACTGACATACCAAGCATAGTCGCAACGAGGACAATAACGATTACCATTTTTTTCTCTATTCTTAATCATCTCCTCAAGAACGCTATTTTGTTGTCCTACATTTGAGACGGATTTTGTAGGCTCCATTACTTGCTCTATGCCAACTTGATTAACTTTATTTTGTTCAAATTTTTCAAACTTAGAAACTCTCTCCTCAAGTTCCTCAATTGCCCACTTTTCCTTTGATTGCTCTCTAGGGTGATAAAGCCATTCTCTATCGCCTTCACACAAAACATACTTAACTATTTCATCTTGAAAAGATGCCCCAGCCTTAAAAACAAACTCTCTATAGCTCTCGGTTAAATCTTCAAGATCAATCCCTAATACGCCATAATTCTTGTGCTTTTCTATCTCGGGATATGGGCGACTTGGATAAGTGAAAAATATCCCTATCTTAACCCCTTTCACCTCGGCAACTATATCCATCTCAATGCTATCTAATGGAGCTTCTATTTGATAATTTTCTAAATTAAGCTTTTGTTTTTCGGTAACTACTATTGGGATTTTTAGGTGTCTATACTCTTGTTGCTCAGGCTCATAAGTTTGCTTTAAACGTGGTAATAGCCATTCATCACTTTGTTTTTCAGAAAAAATCTGTTTGATGACTAGGCGAGCTGCAACATAAAATGAATATTTACATTCAACCTTTTCATCAATATCTTCATCCACATTCTTATTGTGAGCAAAGTGATGAACGCGTTCAGAGTTACCTTTTCGAGCAACCAGTGATTGACCACAACTAGGACAAGTGCAATTGCACGCCTTACCACTGACAACTTGGGTAATATCTACTAACCGACCATTTTGTTCCGCAAAAGGTATTAATACCGACTTTCCCATGATCCACCTAAGCCAACTCCATATATTGATAAAATACAATATGTTGATTATCAGTTCCCTTACGCCTGATAAATTTTGAGAGTGATATCAGCTTTGCGTTTATACAAATATCCATATTTCCATTAACCTGTTTAACCAATAACTAAAATGGTTAAACAGGTTAATGACTTAAAACAAAACAGCCTTGCGACATGGCAAGGCTGTTGTTCATAAAGGTGCAACAGTTGGGATTTTATAGAAGGTTTTATTTGCCCTACCCCGCTTGCCTTCGATTAGGTTATCTTCAAACAATTTCTTAAGGGCTTTACCAATGGTTCTCACTTGGCTTTTAGTTATATCGCAATAGCTACATACATCGGTTGCCGTCATCCATTCAAAGTCTCGGTTTTCCATTTCTACATCGATAAACTTATCGTATAAAACTTCATACCAATTGCCTTTGAAATCGTGCGCTTTGTTTACCTCGGCTACTCTGGCTCTTTCGGCATCGGTTAGCTCCCACGACTCACCATTCGCATACTTAAACCGAATCTCTAACCAAAACTGCTTAAGTTTTTCGGTTTCGATTTGGTTTAATCGCCCGTTGTTATATTGCCAACCTAATATTCGGTTAATTTCATCTAGGTTTATTTGGTTTAACAGCTCAATAACTGCGTATCGGCTTGAACCTGTATCATCCCGTAAAAATTCGGTTCCGTTTACGGTTGCAATGTAAACGGTTTGCCTTTTCTTTTTGATATCAGACCGACCATAAGGCGGCCTAACCGTATCGACTTCTCTGGTTAAAAAAGCTTTCAATGCGCCTTGGTTATTTTTTGAGGTTCGTTCTAACTCTCCTAGCTCAACAATCACGCTTCGAATGCAGGTTAAAACCGAATCTTTATTATCAGGATTAAGCTCTGCCCCTTCGAGAAACGAACCTGTAAACACATCGGCAAACCGCTTTATAAAGGCGGTTTTTCTAAATGACTGCCCACCTTGCAGCACTGGTACTAATTTTGAGCTAAATCTCGGTTCATAAACCGCAGCGACAACCGAAATAAAAAACTTAGTCATCACTATTTCGGCTAACTCCGGATCTTTACTGTTCATTGCGGCAATAACAGGGTTAACCCTTTCAATACCATCCCATTCACTATGGTTTAAATATTGCTTAAAAGGATGATATTCGTTGTTCTCTGCTAACGCTGTTAAATGATCATCAATCGTTGATTTAGGTAAGCCAGCTTTTAAACATTCACTTAAAAGCATACTGCGCTTTCTTTCAAAACTGATATCTAAAGGTGAGCCATCTTTCAATAGTTCAATTTCATTATTCATTTGGTTAACAGAAGGCGTTATTCCTAATGATTTGGTTAAAACAGCAAAGTTATCAAGTGTGCTGATCGGTTTGCCATTCAACGCTAAATCAGGGAAATAACATTGCGACTGTACGTTTGGTTTCAGTTCGAAAACTTGTTCACTCATTTCCATCATTATCTATCTCCATCTTTACCTATGAATTAAGCGGTATGAGTGAAAATTCGACCTTCAATAAAGGTATCGAGATCTTTTAAGGTGTAATAAACCTTACGACCTACTTTGATGAAAGGTAAATGATAACGGCCAGTGCTCGCCCAAACGGCTAACGTGCCTTCTGTTACTCCTAGATATTCCGCCGCCTTTTTACGGTTAAGTTTGTTACCAAAGCGACCTAAGTTAATGTTTGTATTTTCCATGTTTAATCTTCCTTAATAGTGTTATCCCGAATTGGATGAAACAAAATTAAGATCTATGGCGCTTACAGACAATCAATTGAGGGGTACGGGTTTTTATAATCAGCATATCTAATATTATCCGTAGCCCTTATATAATAAGGAATGGTTTAGGTACGGATGTTCAATTTCGCTGTTTTTTCAGCTTATTGATTTGCTCGGTTAACGTGGATTTTTCAAGATTAGGAAAGGTCGTTTTTTGTGTGGTTACTTTTGGCTTTTCACCATTAATCGATTTATAAGTAATGGTCACTTCTAACTCATTCTCAGGCTGATTTGAGTCTAAAGCATCACCTAGCACTACCGACTTACCTTGGTAATAACGTTTGTAGTTGGTATAAACCCGATTCGCGGCTTTTTCTGAATAGCTGCCTTCTAAGCAGACGGTAAGAAATAGAATAAACTCACTAGAGCGAGAAAGCTTAATCTCTTTCGACCAATCCTTCCAAAGCTTAGTTAACACTTCATAACGGTGATAATTGCGGCTTTCTGGCGTTGTCACGTTTAAAGACTGGTTTCCAGTATGCAAATCACTCTCGAATACATAAACGCCCTTCTGACGCTCAATAAACGCTTTTAATTGTTTTTGAATACTCTCAACTGGTTTGTCATCTAACGGGTAGCTATCGTTCAAAAGATCGGCCATTTCAAAATAAGAACGGGGATCTTTCTCTTGAACGTCATCGAGTAGGCTTTGAACTTTACCGAGTAATTGAATTGCAGTCTTAATTGATTTTAATTCAGGAGTAGCAGGAACTTGTTTAAGCAGACTTTCGCACTCTTCAACTTGAAGAACGGATAAACCTAAACTTTTCAATTCATGCTGTTGAGATTTAGATAAAAACTTCGCCATATCAATCATTGCTATATTCCAAGTGATAACAACAAATTACCGAATAATGATGGTGTTGAGTAATGATCAGGCTAGATTTGCGAAAAGGTACTCATTTGTTATAGCTATTGTGGAATTAACAAAGATTTTTTAGGATGGGTACGTTCGTATGATTATTTAACGAAACTTAATTTGAGCGGCACGGCATAGGCACGGTAGAAAAAGAAAAAGCCTCGTAATTTTATGATTTACAAGGCTTTTCTTTGAATAATGGCACGCCCTACAGGATTCGAACCTGTGACCACCTGCTTAGAAGGCAGGTGCTCTATCCAGCTGAGCTAAGGGCGCTTTGAGTGGGGAATTATACGAGATGAATGCGTTAGGTCAATGGCTTTATGGTTGATTATGGCTTAAGTGCTGAAAAAAAAGGCATTGTTCATTTCTGCCAATTGTTAGAATGAGTTTCCCTTTTGTGAAAAATGAAAATAAACCTCATTAGCAAACGTTTGCGTTATGGATATTGATCACATTATTTGCGACAATACGCCGCGTTGTCTACTGCTGCTAGTCTAATGAGGATAGTAAGGAAAACCATGACTGCTCAAATTATTGATGGAAAGTTAATATCTCAAACCGTTCGTTCGGAAGTAAAAGCTCGTGTCCAGGCTCGTGTTGAAGCGGGTTTACGTGCTCCAGGTCTTGCTGTGGTACTAGTCGGCAGCGATCCAGCTTCGCAAGTGTATGTGGGAAGTAAGCGTCGCGCTTGTGAAGAAGTTGGCTTTGTTTCTAAATCTTATGATTTACCGACTACCACCACAGAAGCTGAGTTACTTGAAATAGTTGAGCAACTTAACAATGATCCTGAAATTGATGGTATCCTTGTTCAACTGCCTCTGCCTGCTGGCATTGATAGCACCAAAGTTTTAGAAACTATCCATCCTGAAAAAGATGTCGATGGTTTCCACCCATACAACGTAGGCCGTTTATCTCAACGTATTCCTAAACTACGTTCTTGCACCCCAAAAGGTATTATCACTCTACTAGAACGTTACAATATTGATACTCGCGGCAAACATGCTGTTGTGGTTGGCGCTTCAAATATCGTTGGTCGTCCAATGACGCTTGAATTATTGCTAGCGGGTTGCACTACCACTACCTGTCATCGCTTTACTAAAGATCTTGAAGGCCATGTTCGCCAAGCGGATCTACTGGTTGTAGCGGTAGGTAAACCAAACTTTATTCCAGGTGCTTGGATTAAAAAAGGCGCGATTGTGATCGATGTCGGTATCAACCGCATGGAAAACGGCAAACTGATTGGCGATGTGGAATACGATGTTGCAAAAGACAATGCCAGCCATATTACGCCTGTCCCAGGTGGTGTTGGCCCTATGACGGTAGCAAGCCTAATTGAAAACACTATGTATGCGTGTGAGAACTACACCAAATAAGCAAACATATAATGAATAAAAAATACCCCAGCTCATGATGATGAACTGGGGTATTTTATTTTGATATAATTTTTCTTTACTCAACAATCTTATCGGCCAAAGTACTTACAGCCAATGCAAAATAATATGAACGATTCCAATGCATTAGTACATTATAATTGTTGTATACTAAGTAGCTTCGACCCGCTTCATCATCCGGCATGATCAACCATGCTTTAATGTCTTCGTTTAACTTAGGTAATGGCGAGCCATCTAAGTTAGTAATGCCTAATTTTTGCCATTCTTGTAAGTATTTACCCTTTTCAGAATCACGGCCTTGTAGGTCAGAATCGATACCATGTGGCACTTGAATCTGACGTCCCCATGTATATTTATCATCCCAACCTTCGGTTTTTAGATAGTTGGCAGTCGAGGCAAACACATCAGCAGTAGTCGTCCAGATATCTTTTTTACCATCGTTATTCCCATCTTGCGCATAAGCTAAGAACGAAGTAGGCATAAACTGACATTGACCCATCGCACCCGCCCATGAGCCTTTCATATCTTCCGCGCTAATATGGCCTTCATCGATAATTTGTAGAGCCGCCATAGTTTGCTTACGGAATAACGCCTCACGACGTCCATCAAAGGCTAAGGTAGATAAAGCACCGACCACATTATGATTACCGGTATAACGGCCAAAATTACTTTCTACGCCCCATAGCGCGACAATAAAGCGTGGTTGCACACCGTAAGTTTCACCAATACGCTTCAGGTCATCGAAATGCTCATGATACAAACCCTTTGCTTGTTTGATTTTCCAAACAGGCACTGCGCGGGGAATATACTCATCGAGCGTCAGTTTCTTCTCAGGTTGATTATTATCCGCTTTCACTGAATGTGGCTTAAAAACTACATCTTTAAACGCTGCTTGAATCGTTGCGTCGGTAATGCCGTTCTCTTTTGCTTCTTGTTTTAATGTCTCAAGGTAAGCATTAAATTTCATTTCTTGCGTAGCAGTATCATCCACCGTCGCCGCTACTTCAGTGGTAGCCATCGCCGAAAAGCTCACTAAACCGGCTAACAATATTGCGGAAATGCTGAGTGGCTTGATATTCATACCTATCCTTTTTTATTTTACTGCTCTGATTTACGAGCTTTATATTCATCCAATAAATTCACTGGCGGTGGTGGCAATTGTAGAAAATAGCCATCATCTTTTAGTGATTGTTTTACTTTCTCAATATCCACTAAAGCAAGCTTACGACCTTCCATTTTCATTACCATTACAAAAGTTGGCTTACCAAACATTTCAAGTAGAGTACTTGGCACATCTGAAAAATCATCTTTTTTCAGAATGTAGAGGTACATGCCTTCTTTCTTGCTGCTTTTATAAACAAAACACAACATAGTGGATCCTTTTTTAATGCTTATTGTCTATATCCAAATAACCTAAAGTACGGGGTTGAGCATATACTAATCAAACACCGATATCACAACGACTTTCACTTGGATTTAGCCTCATTTTTTATCATTATGACAGGCAATTAACCTAATGATACTTTAAATAGACTATAACATTGTCAGTCTTGATATAGTTACTGTTTCCAATGCTCATTTTAGCATTTTCAGTAATGACTATTTTTTCGTGCATTCAACACTCAGAGTAATCATGTCTATGGCGACCAAACCAAATTTAAAAGGCAGTAGTTTTGCTTTATCTGTTCTTCATATCACCGAAGATAATGTCGAAGATAGCTTACAATTTTTATATAACAAAGTTGAACAAGCTCCTGCATTTTTCACCCATGCCCCATTGGTGGTCAATATTGAGAAAGCACCACAACTTGACATAGATTTCACCCGATTACGTCAAGGTATTGTGAAAGCTGGAATGGTACCCGTCGGCGTGACAGGTAGCCAAAGTAACGTAGTTAAAAACCATGCTGCTGACGCTGGTTTTGCTGTGATGTCGACCAGTAAATCAGGTTACGAAGCTCCAGCAGAAATGGTACCAACCAAAGTCATTAGAACGCCTATTCGTTCAGGACAACAGGTCTATGCTAAAGATGGTGATCTCGTGATCTTAAATCATGTCAGTGCCGGAGCCGAAGTGATTGCTGATGGCAGCATCCATATCCATGGGACTTGTCGAGGAAAAGTAATGGCTGGGGCCAGTGGCCAAAAAGGCGCGATGATTTTATGCGATGATCTACAAGCAGAATTAGTCTCCATTGCTGGCCACTATTATTTAAGTGACCAAATCGTACCGGAACATTGGCAGCAAAAAATGCTCGTCACACTACAAGATGAACAATTAAATTTCGATAAAATCAAATAAAAATAACTGTTTATCTATATAAAAATTAAGCATTTGATGTGAAAATAGCATCAAACACTCAGTCTAAGATTCAACATAAAGGGAAATGAAATGGCACGTACTATCGTCGTGACGTCTGGTAAAGGGGGTGTAGGCAAAACTACATCTAGCGCAGCGATTGCCTCCGGTCTTGCATTAAGAGGAAAGAAAACCGCTGTTATCGATTTTGATATTGGTTTACGTAACCTCGACCTTATTATGGGATGTGAGCGTCGTGTGGTTTACGATTTTGTTAATGTTATCAATGGTGAAGCGACACTTAATCAAGCGCTCATCAAAGACAAACGTTGTGATAACCTTTACATTCTTCCAGCCTCACAAACCCGTGATAAAGATGCTTTGACACATCTAGGTGTAAAACGTGTATTGACTGAATTACATGATATGGGTTTTGATTTCATTATCTGTGACTCTCCTGCGGGCATCGAACAAGGTGCATTAATGTCTTTGTACTTTGCTGATGAAGCCGTGATCACCACCAACCCTGAAGTGTCTTCTGTGCGTGATTCTGACCGTATCCTAGGCTTGTTAGATTCTAAATCACTACGTGCCGAGCAAGGTTTAGAGCCAGTGAAGCAGCACCTTTTACTCACTCGTTATAATCCAGGACGTGTTAATGCTGGTGAAATGCTGAGTGTGACTGATGTAGAAGATATTTTGCACATCCCTTTACTTGGCGTGATACCGGAAAGCCAAGCGGTATTGAATGCGTCAAACAAAGGTGTGCCAGTTATTCACGATAATGAATCAGATGCGGGCCTTGCTTATAGTGACGCAGTTGACCGACTACTGGGTGAAGAAAAAGAATTTCGCTTCCTAACCGAAGAGAAGAAAGGCATCTTTAAACGTTTATTTGGAGGCTAACATGTCATTACTGCAATTCTTCCGACCGAAGAAAAAAGATACCGCTAACCTTGCCAAAGAACGTTTACAAATCATTGTTGCTGAGCGTCGTAATCAAGGTAGTGCCAATCCTTCTTACCTTCCTCAGCTAAAAGAAGATATTCTGCAAGTATTGAGCAAATACGTTTCAGTTGATCCTTCAATGGTTAACGTCAGCCTAGAGCAAGGCGATGATGATCTTTCGGTGCTAGAGTTGAATATTCAATTGCCGGAAAAAGATTAACAGCCGAATCTTATTTCTCGAGTCTCGTTTCTCGAAAAAGAAAACCCACTTCACCATAAATGAAGTGGGTTTTATTCTTTTTGGGTTAACTTCTTTTGGCTAACAAAGTCGCTCAGGTTGCTCCTTATCACATGACTTTCAACATCAAAGCCGAGATACGAGCGACGAAACCCGAGCCGCCGCTAACTCATCTTTTTATCCAACGCCTCACCCACTATCTCCTTACGCCAACCTTGCATGACATCCGGTAGTTGCTCTGGATTACGATCTTTATTCCATACCCAAGAAATAAATTGGTTAAGCTGCTTTTTCGATGCCAGGAACTCGGTAGCTAGGCCCGATGATTCTGACGCCAATTTCACTTCATCTTTTAACACTTTGAATAATTGCTTATAGGCAGGATTATCCATTAAACGCGTGATCTTAGCAGGCCATTCGCTTTCTGGTGTTGCTTGGCCTTGCTTCACCATGGCAATCAAAGTATTACCATGACGACGAACTTCACGATGGTCAAAGCCTGCTTCATTCATCTCTTTTAAGCTGGTCATTTCATTGCGACACACTTCCACCATATTGGCTTCTTTCACAATAAAATTTAACGCCAAATCTCGTTTTTGTGCTTCTAACAAACGCCACTGAGCAATGATTTTTAAGATGGCTAATTGTTGCGGCTTTAATATCCACGCGCCTTTCACCGATAAATACGCTTGCTCAGGTTTCACTTGCTTCAATCGCTTTTCAACCAGTAGTTGTGATTCTTGTTTCACCGCGTCTAACCAGCCTTTGGCTTCTACTTGTTCTAGCAACTGTTGATACAGTGGCAATAAGTAGAAAACATCCGCAGCGGCGTAATCAAGTTGTTTATCGGTTAATGGGCGTGCTAACCAATCCGCGCGTGATTCACTCTTATCAAGCTCAACGCCTAGGTAGTCATTCACTAACGTGGCAAAGCCTGTTGATAGACCATAACCTAAAAAGGCAGCCATCAATTGAGTATCAATCATTGGAGTTGGCGTGCAACCAAACACATGCTGAAAGACTTCTAAATCTTCACCACAAGCATGCAAAATCTTGGTCACTGAGGTATCACTCAGTAACTCAGAGAAAGCCTGCATATCATCAATCTCAAGCGGATCAATCAATACCAGTCGCTCGCCGTCATACAGCTGAATAAGCCCAAGTTGTGGGTGATAAGTACGTGTTCGTACAAATTCAGTATCAAGCATCACAACACTAGCTAAACGTGCTTTTTGGCATACCTCTGTAAGTTGTTGGCTATCTTTAATGGTGGTGTAATTCACGTCAATCCTTAAATGAAATGCCAGAACGTAATGTCTGGCATTTGAGGGTATATTTCAAAAGCAAAAGAAATTACGCCGTTGCTTCTGGCGAGGCTTTGCTTTTCGATAAGTTAGCAATATTTTCTTCTCTTAGCTCACGTCGTAAGATTTTACCAACATTGCTCTTAGGAAGTTCTTCACGAAATTCAACTACTTTCGGAATTTTATAACCGGTTAAGTGTTCTCGGCAGTGGGCAATAAGCTCTTCTTTGGTTAAGCTGTTGTCATTCTTCACTACGTAAATCTTAACGATTTCTCCTGAAGTATCATGTGGTTGTCCAATCGCTGCCACTTCTAATACTTTACTATGTAGCGCAACCACATCTTCAATTTCATTCGGATAAACATTGAAGCCTGACACTAAGATCATATCTTTCTTACGATCTACAATGTACATAAAACCTTCGTCATCAAAGCGTACGATATCGCCGGTTGATAACCAACCATCTTGCGTGATCACTTCTTTGCTGGCTTCCGCACGGTTCCAGTAGCCTTCCATCACTTGAGGGCCACGCACTTGCAGCTCACCAGTTTGATCGAAGCCGAGCACCTTACCTTCATCATCAATAATACGGACTTCGGTCGATGGCATCGCAAGACCAATTGAACCATTGTATTCTTTTAAATCATACGGGTAGGCGGCAACCAAAGGAGAACACTCAGTCAAGCCGTAACCTTCTAATAAGTAACATTTAGTAATGTTAATCCACTTATCTGCCACTGCGCGTTGAACCGCCATACCACCACCGACAGATAAACGTAAGTGGCTAAAATCAAGCTCTTTAAAGTCTTCATTATTGACTAACGCATTAAATAATGTATTCACCCCTGTAATGGCAGTAAATGGTACTTTTTTCAGCTCTTTAACGAAAGTTGGAATGTCTCGTGGGTTGGTAATCAGTAAGTTAGCGCCACCAATTTCCATAAATAATAAACAGTTAATGGTAAGAGCAAATACATGATAAAGCGGTAGTGCGGTCACAACCGTTTCACGACCATCACACAATAAAGAACCGTAAGCACCTTTGGCTTGCAGTACATTCGCCACCATATTGCGATGTGTTAAAATCGCCCCTTTTGCCACACCAGTCGTGCCACCAGTGTATTGTAAGAACGCAATATCATCCCCTTCAAGGAAAGGTTTGACGTATTGTAGACGGCGACCTTTATACAACGCTTTACGAAATGAGATAGCGCCCGGCAAATGATATTTAGGTACTAAGCCTTTAACGTATTTAACAATAAAATCAACCGCAGTACCTTTCACTTTCGGCAGCATTTGACCAAGACTAGTTAAAATAACGTGTTTGATTGGCGTATTGTCCACCGCTTTTTCTAAGGTGTGAGCAAAGTTAGACACAATCACAATCGCTTTAACATCGGCATCATTTAACTGATGCTCTAACTCACGCGGGGTATAAAGTGGATTAACGTTAACCGCAATCATACCAGCACGTAAAATGCCAAATAAAGCAATTGGGTATTGCAATACGTTCGGCATCATCAAAGCAACGCGGTCGCCTTTTTTCAATTTCAAATCATTTTGTAAGTAGGCGGCAAAAGCACGGCTACGCTCTTCTAACTTACGGAAAGTCATTACTGAGCCCATATTCATAAACGCTGGCTGATCGGCAAACTTTTGCACCGATTGCTCAAACATTTCAATTAATGAGCTGTATTGGTCTGGGTTAATAGTTTCTGGAACGTTCTCTGGGTAACGCTTTAACCACGGTTTTTCCACGGTACTTTCCTTTATTCTGTATTACATGTAGTTTCAATACTTACATTATGAATAAACTACTATGCATTTTTATTATAAATTTGATTTCACAAAGTCATGCTTATACCCAAGTAACTTCAAGGTACAGAATTCAGAGCGATCATCCAGACCTTTAGGCAAGGAAAATTAGCGAAGGAATGTAGGCACCTTGAAGTTACTTGGGTATATAGTAACGACAATCACTTTTCAGGTTAATTATTTAAATCACACTTTCCGTTGTTTTTGGCTACAAAAGTGGCGATCAAGTCACTAACTTGCGTAAAAGATTCAATATGGCAATGATGTCCACCTTGTACGATCACTTCATGGCAATGCTTTAAAGCCATCTTTCTCATCACCGCACCGGTAAATTGTGGGAAACCATTGTCCCCGAAAATCAATAAATTTGGACATTCGATCGCCTGTAAATAAACCAAACTTTGCGCTTCCGTCATGCGATAAATTGACTGACATTTTAGCTTTGCATCATAACGCCAATACCAATGCCCATCGTCAAGATAAGTGCCTCTTTCGATTAAAGGCTTTAATTGTTTATCCGTTAGCTGGTTGGCATGCATCCGATGTAAACAGGCATCATGTTGCGACTTATAACGTCGAATGGGTTTAGCCTGGATGCGTTGTCGACTCAATACTCCTTTACGCAGGCGATCAACGCTACTTTCAGCCGATTCACTCAGCGGCCCCAAACCTTCAATTTGAATAAGCCCCTGCACTTTGTCAGGAAAGGCCGCACTATAGCAACTTGCAATTAAAGCACCAAGAGAATGACCGATTAAAATACATTTATTTGGGGCGATATTCATTAATAGATCGTGAATATCGGTGATGTAGTCGTGAAATGGATAAAAACTATCCGAACTTCTATGTTGAGATAAACCATGTCCAGCTAAATCAATAGACAATAAATGCCAATTTTTTTGTTGTGCGATGGGAATTAAGGTTTCCCAAATTGGCGTAAAACTGGCTGCGTTATCCAACCAACCGTGCAAAAACAAAAGAGTCACACTGGCGTGACTCTCTTGTCCAAATTCAAGACCGGATAATCGCAAATGAGATAACTGAATCTCTCTTTCTCGCAACATAATTTTGATGCCCTATTTCACTTCTTGGATCACTCTAGCCCGAGTTGGCCCATAATTATGGCAAAAAGTAGAACCTCGTAAACAACCTCTCATCCACCAATCATCATTTTCAATATACGTTGATTTTTCGATAGTCCACAAACGTTGACCATTGGCTTTTAATGTCGGGAAAGTATAAGAATATTCACCAACTTTCCCTTTTTCTGGTTCTGTACTGTGTCCGACGACAGTGATCAAGCGTCCTGGTTTATAATTGACCGGCTCCAAGAAACCATCAACATAGGCGACAAAACGTCCTTTCGGCTCACTTTCTAAGCTCGGCTTACCATTTGAAGAAATTGGCAAATTTACTATTTCAATTCGAGTTTGATCTGAAAGATTAGTAACTTTCGTTATGATGCCACCTAAGCGAACTTCAACCGATTTATCTGGATTAGAATTAACCCATTGTTGATAATCAGTAATTGGCTGTTCTGAGGTCGCTTCTAGCTCAGGAGGCAAAGAAGAACATGCAGATAATCCAATAAGAATTAAAAACAACAAACCATACTTTTTCATGCTTTTACTCCTTATTGATAATAGGCGTGTAATTACGAATATTTCCTATGACTGTAATAAACCCGCTCTAGTTCCACAGCAAATTATGGGAAATTATTCGCGACCTGGCAGTTTTTTCCACGTCACTTTATCGCGTAGATAGGTTGGGCTCGCTTGTTCAGCGTCAACTGTATTGCCTTTTTTCCATTCAAATTGTGCTAGCACGGCAATATCTTGCGCTTCAGGATACAAAACTTCACCTTTTGTCATCGATAAAGGTAGGTTCACTAATGACTCTTCATACGCATCCCAACCAGTGCCGGCTTGACTCCAAACGCCTTCTTTCGATGTTAGATGTTCAGCCAGTTCTTGTGGCGGGATCACGCATTCTAATTGGCCATCTGGTAGCGCGACAGCTTGCCATTCACCATTGGTTTGACGTTGATATTGACCCCAATAGATTTCACTCATACGTGCATCAATCGCCGCCACAACATTTTCAGACTGCTGGGTACGGTAGGTTGCTTGCGCCATCGCGGTTAATGTAGAAATACCAATCATTGGCAACTCAGCACCAAAGGCTAAACCTTGCGCAATACCGATACCAATACGCACGCCGGTAAAACTACCCGGACCACGACCAAAGGCTAGCGCATCAAGATCTTGTAGTGTGACACCGCCTTCTTTTAATACTTCATCGACCATTGGCAGTATTTTTTTAGTGTGATCACGAGGTGCCACCTCGCTGCGTGCGATGATGCGATCATCAATCATTAAGGCAACAGAACAATTTTCTGTTGATGTATCTAAGGCTAGGATTTTTGCGCTCATTAAGGCCTCAAGCTAGTTGTTGTCTATCATGACTGAGCATGATTGAGATAAGAATTCCGATACTTTATTTAAATCCCGAGTTCGTGGGATTGGCGGTAGGCTCTGTAAGAAGATCCCACCATACTCACGTGTTACTAAACGATTATCACAAATGATTAGCACACCTTTATCTTTTTGATCTCGAATCAAACGACCTACTCCTTGCTTTAAAGTAATCACCGCATCCGGCAATTGTACTTCGGCAAAGGCATCACCTTGTTTGAGTCGGCAATCTTCAATTCGCGCTTTAAGCAATGGATCATCTGGAGCAGTAAAAGGTAGTTTGTCGATGATAACACAGCTTAACGCGTCGCCTCTAACATCTATCCCCTCCCAGAAAGCGCCAGTGGCGACTAAAACTGCATTACCATGTTCGATAAATTCATTCAGCAGTTTTTGCTTACTGGTTTCACCTTGTACGAGTACCGGTAAATCAAGTTGCTCACGAAATAAATCCGCCAAACGACGCATCATTTGGTGAGAGGTACATAAAAAGAAACAGCGTCCATTATTCGCTTCAATCACCGGCCCTAGCATTTGAGCCAATTTTTCTGCCATGCCGACACTGTTCGGTTCTGGTAAATATCGAGGTACGCACAATAGCGCTTGAGATTGATAATCAAACGGACTCGGCAGAGTAAATTGTTGAGCTGGTTCAATACCTAATCGTTCAGTAAAATGTTTAAAGTCATCACGCACCGCAAGAGTTGCTGAAGTAAAAATCCAACTGCCCTGCTTGGTAGCGATTTGTTCTTTAAACTTATCCGATACCGAGAGCGGCGTAATGTGCAACACAAAGTGGCGTGGGCTGCATTCAAACCAATAGGAATAGCCGGTAATTGAAGTATCACACACCCGAGTGAGACGGCTTTTAATCATGTGAGTACGCTCATAGGCCGCATCTAATAACTCACTACGCCCTAGTGCGATTTTTAAAACTTCTAGTGCTAAATCTAGCGCTTCATGTAACCGTTCAATTTCACGCATTACCGCTTGAGATTTGATCGCTTCTCGCCAATTACCGCGAATACTTTTACCGGAGGAATTGGAGCCTTGATAGTTGATATCACCAAGAATGATCCGTAAATCCATAAAGGTTTGCACGAGCTTAGTGGCAATTTTTTGCAACTGACGCATATCTTTCGCTTCGGTGCGGTAACCTATTTCAATATCTTTAGCCAGTTCTTGAATTTGGCGACTTGAAATCGATTGTCCGAAATATTGGCTGGCAATATCAGGTAATTGGTGGGCTTCATCAAAGATAAATACGTCAGCGTCAGGAATTAACTCACCAAAGCCGGTTTCTTTTATTGCTAGATCAGCCAAGAATAAATGGTGGTTAACCACGACTAGATCGGAATCCATCGCCTTTTTTCGTGCTTTCAACACAAAGCAATCTTGATAACTTGGGCATTCTTTCCCCAGACAATTATCGTTGGTTGAGGTGATATTGCTAATAATTGGTGAATCTTCAGCTATCGCTTCACAATCTCCCAAATCGCCAGTTTTACTTTCAGATGACCAAGAGCGCACCTTGACTAATTGCGATAACAACTCCGGATCCGCTTCATTAGTATGACTTTCAATTAATTGACGACTTAATCGGTCTAAGCACAGGTAGTTGGAGCGACCTTTTAATAACGAAACATGGCCAGTAAAACCTAGTGCATTCACCATTAATGGTAAATCTCGGTGGAATAATTGCTCTTGCAGGTTTTTCGACCCCGTACTGATGATGACTTTTTTGCCACTCAATAACGCAGGAACTAGATAGGCAAAGGTTTTACCGGTTCCAGTTCCGGCTTCAACCACCAGTTGCTGATCGTTTTTAATCGCTTGATGTACCGCTTCGGCCATATCTATCTGAGGCTGACGCGGCTGAAACCCTGGAATGGCTTTACCTAGAGCGCCAGAAGAAGAAAATGTTTTTGAAATCATCAGATATCATTGCCTGAAACGTTAAAGCGAGAGTGCAATTATGGCAGTTTTAATGAAGCAGTGGAATGATGTTCTCAAACTCAAGTTATAATGAAGCGAACCAACCAAGTATTAAATACGCTTGCTAAATGATTTACAGATCGTTAGATTGTTGAATCACTTTTGATTGCGACCTTCAGCTCTCATGCTTATTTGGTAAGTTTATCGATTGGCACTTTTTATGTCGCCATTCGATTTTGTCACTTTGGATTTTGGTATGGAAAAATTGGAAAGAAAAACGCTGCTGACTCATTGCAGCGATGAACGTGGATTGATTGCTAAAATCACCAACATCTGTTTTAAACACCAGCTAAACATTATTCACAATAATGAATTTGTAGATAATGTTAGCGGTCACTTTTTCATGAGAACTGAGCTTGAAGGGACGTTTAATGATGAAGCGTTACTTGCAGATTTAGATCTAGCTTTACCAGCAAGCAGCAAACGCTCGCTAATCAGCTCATCACGCAAAAAAATCGTCATCATGGTGACCAAAGAAGCCCATTGCCTTGGTGATATTTTGATGAAAGCCTACGATGGTAGCTTAGATGTTGAAATTGTCGCAGTGGTGGGTAACTACGATAAATTACAAACCTTAACCGAGCGTTTTGATATTCCTTATCACCACATTTCACATGAAGGTTTAAGCCGTGAAGAGCATGAAGAAAAAATGCTTGAGGTGATCAAAAGCTATGATCCACGTTACGTGGTATTAGCAAAATACATGCGAGTTTTAACGCCTAACTTTGTGGCACAATTCCCGCATAAAATCATTAATATTCACCATAGCTTCTTACCAGCCTTTATTGGTGCAAAACCCTACCAGCAAGCGTTTGATCGCGGCGTAAAAATCATTGGGGCAACTGCGCACTTCGTAACTAATGACTTAGATGAAGGTCCAATCATTAAGCAAGATGTGATCCCAGTGGATCATAACTTCAGTGCAGCAGATATGGCTCAAGCAGGTCGTGATGTTGAGAAGAATGTCTTGAGTAAGGCATTAAATAAAGTGGTGAATGACCATGTGTTTGTTTATGGTAACAAGACTGTGATTTTATAAATTCAGAATAAAAAATAGGGGCGCTCAGTTTTTCGCTGAGCGCCCCTGTTTATTTTCAAAAGGTTAAAAACTTACGCTTGTTCACTCGCTATCACTTCTTTTAACGTATGTGGATGTAGCTTAATACACACACCATTTTTCTTGAAAGCCACGGTCGGGTTTGCCAAACGCTCGCCTTCACCTTGTGGGCTAGATAATTTCACCTTGATTCCTTTTTCACCCAAGCTATCCCAATTGGCTTCTAATTGTGGAAATACGGCTTTTACCTCTTCGGCAAATTGCGGTGCAGTTTGCGCGGAACTAGGCACAACAAACTCCACGTGCTCCCAGCCTTCATTCGGATAAGTTTTATCACTTGGATAAGGAAGCTCTAGACATTCAATACTATGGTTTTCAATCTGTAACGGCTGAGAAAATTCAATCACAATAATTGGGCGGCCGTTAATCATCGTATTGGAAATTTGTTTGCCCTGAGTTAGCCACTCTTGGTGGGCATTTTGGGCCACATCCAGCGCATTGATTCGCATCGCAACATGATCAGCTATAAGGGGTTGAGTATCGATTCCCAACTCATCTGCCAAGGTTAAAATATCTCGCCAGAAACGAGGTAGATCCGCTAGCAAAGTTTTCGGGAATAATGAGTGAGGCGATAAAGAAGTTGGTGCTGAGGCAGTCATCGTCGTGGATATCCAAAATATGAAATTATAGCGGAAGTGTATCTGAAATATTTCGGCAACCAAAGCAATTGAAATAGCCAATACACTCAAGTGAAGTGAGTATAAAGCGATGGTTTAAGCGTTAGTACGAATAAATCCAATAAAATCACTTTAAATTGCAGATTAGGTTTTTCATGTCCCCGTAAATATTGGTATCATAGATCACATTTTCTAATTAAAAATTTTGACTGGTTGTCGACCAACAGTACAACCACTCTTACAGCTACTACATAGGAAGCACACGTGAATATTGCAGCCCTCATTAATGACAAAGTATCGAAAGCTCTCGAAGCCGCTGGCGCACCCGCTGGAAGCCCTGCAGCAGTTCGACAATCAGCCAAAGCACAATTTGGTGATTACCAAGCAAACGGTGTTATGGGTGTAGCAAAAAAATTGGGAATGAACCCTCGTGAGTTTGCGCAAAAAGTGATTGATGTTTTAGACCTAGACGGTATCGCGATCAAAGCTGAAATTGCTGGCCCAGGTTTCATTAACATTTTCCTCGACCCTGCTTTCTTAGCCAAACAAGCTTCTGCTGCACTATCAGATGAGCGTTTAGGCGTTGCCACTCAAGAACAACAAACCATCGTTGCCGATTACTCTGCGCCAAACGTTGCTAAAGAAATGCACGTTGGTCACCTACGTTCAACCATCATCGGTGATGCAGTAGTTCGTACTCTTGAGTTTTTAGGCCACAAAGTCATTCGCGCCAACCACATTGGTGACTGGGGTACGCAATTTGGTATGTTGATTGCCAACCTTGAGCGTGTCGAAAAAGAACAAGGCGAAGTGTCAATGGAACTGGCCGATCTTGAAGGCTTCTACCGCGAATCGAAAAAATTATACGATGAAGATGAAGCGTTTGCAGAACGTGCTCGTGGCTACGTAGTAAAACTACAAGGCGGTGATGAGCATTGCGCGAAAATGTGGAAGAAATTGGTCGATGTCACCATGATCCAAAACCAGCGTAACTATGATCGTCTCAATGTTTCTCTATCTCGTGATAACGTGATGGGTGAAAGCATGTACAACGATATGTTGCCAGCTATCGTCGCTGACCTAAAAGCTCAAGGCCTAGCGGTTGAAGATGATGGCGCGCAAGTCGTCTTCCTAAATGAGTACAAAAACAAAGATGGCGAACCTATGGGTGTTATCGTGCAAAAACGTGATGGTGGTTACCTATACACCACGACCGACATTGCTTGTGCGAAATATCGTTATGAAACACTAGGTGCGGATCGCGTACTGTACTTCATCGATTCACGTCAGCATCAGCATCTAATGCAAGCTTGGACTATCGTGCATAAAGCTGGTTATGTTCCTGAGTCTGTCTCTCTTGAGCACCATGCTTTCGGTATGATGCTAGGTAAAGATGGCCGTCCATTCAAAACGCGCGCTGGTGGTACCGTTCGTTTGGCTGATCTTCTTGATGAAGCGACCGAACGTGCACAAAAGCTAATTGAAGATAAAAACCCAGAGCTTTCGACAGAAGAAAAAGCCAATATTGCGAATACTGTTGCAATGGCAGCAGTAAAATACTCAGACCTTTCTAAGCACCGTACCACCGATTACATCTTCGATTGGGACAACATGCTAGCGTTCGAAGGTAACACAGCTCCTTACATGCAATATGCTTACACTCGTGTCGCGTCTATCTTTGCTAAAGCTGGCATCGATATGAATAGCCTATCAGGTGATATCATGGTAGGTGATGATAAAGAAACAGCACTGATTTCTAAACTTCTTCAATTTGATGAAGCCGTGACATCAGTTGCTCGTGAAGGTCAACCTCACCTAATGTGTAGCTACCTATTTGAGCTAGCAGGTCAGTTCTCTAGTTTCTATGAAGCTTGCCCTATCTTGAGCGTTGAAGATGAAGCTGTGAAACAAAGCCGCTTGAAACTGGCTGCTCTAACGGCTAAGACCATCAAACAAGGTCTTGACCTACTAGGAATTGAAACCTTAGAGCGCATGTAATCAATACGCGTTAGTTATCTATAAATTATCCCCTTGAGTAATCGAGGGGATATTTTTATCCATTTGGTGATATGCTTTTCTCATACTAATACCAATCAAATTCATTAGGTGATCAGAAATTGCGAAGGAAAAAGCCTTGAGGACAAGGCATAAATTTTCGATAAGTAGTTGCTCTACAATCAACTTCTTTACAAACGAAAAGGATAATGCAGTTATCGAGGCCTTTAACAAACGAGAATGATCAGATAATTAATGCGATTGGTATAAATCCAACAACAATATGAAGGTTAATCATGAGCTTTACACTGCACCCACAATTGCAAAAAGACACGGATGTAATCGGTGAATTCCCTCTGTGTTTGGCGTTACTGCATAAAGAAAATATCGGACCTTGGGTGATCTTAGTGCCTAAAATTGACGGCCTTCAAGAGTTGCATCATTTGCCGATGGAACAACAGCAACAATTTCTAGTTGAATCTCAAACGGTATTTGAAAACCTAGAAACGTTATTTAACCCTAAGAAGCTCAATTTAGGCGCACTCGGAAACATGGTGCCGCAATTGCATATTCATCATATTGCGCGTTTTGAAACTGATGTCGCTTGGCCAGGCCCGGTTTGGGGAAATACCGAAGGGAAACAACGTTCGGTACAAGAAACTGAAACCTTAATTCAAACTCTTGCCGATGCCTTTAAGAATCAATTCCCGCAATTTAGCCGCTAAGCTGATACCAATAAAAAGATTGGCCTCCATAAAAAAGGCTCAGAACCTTCACATTCTGAGCCTTTCTGCTATTCACCAGTCAACTAGTTAATGTTAACCACATCAATTCGTAGTGCTTGTTCTTTTTGACCTATCTGCTTTAAGCGAATATAAACCATCACAAAAGCAATGAGCATCAAACCAATCCACAAGCTGCTCGATAATGGATGTACAGTAAAGCTAGTCGCTTGATAATAAATGACCGCAGAAGCATAAGCTAAGAACATAGTCCACAAGCCAATAAAGCGAGCAAACTTAGGCCCAAATTCACGAACATATGCCCCCATTGCTGCGACACATGGTGTGTATAGCAATATAAACAATAAGTAAGCAAAGGCAGCACCACCCGTTACAAAATAGGCTTGTAAATTACCAAAGATACCTGAGCTTACGCCTTGCTCTTCTGCGGCAGCACTTGAATCACCTAAATCGCCAACTTCAATACCAAGAGGATCACTAAAGCTTAAGCCTGCAAGGTTGTCAGGGATGGTTTGTAGCGCTTCTTTAAGGCTATCCACTAAGTTAAATTCTGTGTCTTCTTCTTGTGGATCTGAATATAGATTATTCAATGTTCCTACTACCGCTTCTTTAGCAAAAATGCCGGTAATAATACCAACCGTCGCTGGCCAGTTATTTTGATCTACCCCCATAGGTGCAAATACAGGTGTAACCACTTGTGCTGCTTTCGATAACACAGAATTCTGGCTATCTTCATTACCAAACGAACCATCCGTGCCGAGTGAATTAAAGAAACTTAATACTGCAACTACGAAAACAATCGTCTTACCTGCACCAAGTACGAAACGTTTTAATTTCTGCCATGTTTTAATAATCACATTACGCACCGTTGGGATTTCGTAATCTGAGATTTCCATGATGAAACTACTGCTATTACCTGGATAAAGCGTTTTCTTAAGTAGCATACCGGTAAATACCGCCGCCAAAATACCAAGTAAATAAAGAGCAAACACTACATTTTGGCCACTATGTGGAAAGAATGCTGCCGCAAATAGCGTATAAACTGGTAATCGAGCCCCACAAGACATAAATGGAGCCATTGCCGCCGATAACTTACGCTCACGCTCTTGGTCCATGGTACGAGTTGCCATAATCGCTGGCACATTACAACCAAATCCCAAAATCAATGGCACAAACGCTTTACCCGGCAAGCCAATTTTTTGCATCACTTTATCTAATACGAAAGCTGCACGAGACATATAGCCAGAGCTTTCCAGTAACGATAAAAACAAGTACAAACAAGCAATCACGGGAATAAACGTAGCAACCGTTTGAATACCCCCACCAATACCATCAGCAATAACCGTAACTAACCAAACCGGTAGATGTCCATCAAGTAAGTAATGCCCGCCATCAACCAATATTGCCCCAACACCGATATCGAAAAAATCGATAAAAGCACTACCAATATTGATAGAAAACATAAACATTAAATACATAACAAAAAAGAAAAATGGAATGCCAAACCATTTATTCAAAACAACCTGATCAATTTTTTGAGTGACGTTTTTACTTAAGGCAGAGTCAAGAATGCGAACTTGCTTACACACTTCATGTAGATAACTATATTTGGTATTCGTGATGGCTAGATCGATATCAAAATCTGCCGCTAACCTTTCTGATAAGGCTTTATGTAGTTCTAGATCATGTTCAGAAAGATGAGATAATATTAAACCATCTTGCTCTAACGCACGAATAGACATAGCACGAGGAGAAACGATACGCTCAGCAGGCCATAGCGGGTTTAATTCAGCAATCGCTGATTCAATTTGATAACCGTAATCAAGATGCAGGCTTTCAAGCTCAATAGGCGTTTGAGATAGTTTATGAATGTCATCTTTAAATTTGGTAACTTGTTGCATATTGATCGCAGAAAGAATATAAACCGGACAACCAAGTTCTTTCGATAGCGCCTCAACATCAATTTCTTGGTGTTCACGGTGCAATGCATCAAGCTTATTGAGCACTACGATCATTGGACGACCTAATTCACGCAATTGCAGAGTCATATATAAGCTGCGTTCAAGGCTAGTGGCGTCCACTACATTAATAATAAGATCAGCTTGCATAGCCGAAACAGCTGAAGAGGCAATCGACTCATCAATACTATTGGCATCATTGGCACTATCTAATGAATAAATACCCGGCAAATCAGTTAAGTTAAATTCTTTTTGCTTATGGTTAAAATAACCCGTTTTTTTCTCAACAGTAACACCAGCCCAGTTACCAACATGTTGCTTAGCACCTGTTAAGCCATTAAATAATGTTGTTTTACCACTATTTGGGTTACCAACGGTTAAAATATTAAAGCTCATTGGCCCACCTCAATTTCAATGTCTTCGGCTACTTTATTCCTTATAGCTAAAGACACTCCGCGCACTTCAACTTGTAATGGATCACCTAAAGGGGCTTTACGAATTAAAGTCACTGGAGTATTTGGCAACATACCCATGATCATTAGCTTTTTTCTAATATCATTTGGTAGTGCGTTTAAATGCACAATATTGGCACTTTGACCCATTTTCAATTCATTTAACTTCATATCGTAACAAAACCCTTAATGAGAACCATTTGCATTTATATTTGCGTATATAATACATTTTATTACATTTTATTTATTGCGTCAGGTCAATTTATCATTGCATCAGAATGGTAATTTCTCACTTCTATTTTTTTATGTAAACGAAAGTATTTGGATTTACTGTCAAAATCGTCAGTTCTGTTTTTCTATTTACGTCAAAAACGTTAATTTTAAATATTATCATTGAAAATGCTTCACCAAGAAAAACACACCTAACCAACTGATATTTAAAGGATATAAAGATGAATTGTTAACTTGTCGCTAATTTCATATATCGATGTCGTTATTTTTATACGGAAAACAAGTCTGTTCCAGTATAAATAAACCTATCGATAGCTTGTAGTTATCTAACCATTTTATTCCTGATGTGTATTGTCTATCAATACACTCTAGCAGCAAGCGAAGGTGTCATTACACCCGTGACATAATCCCCCCGGTTATGTCACGCTTTTTTTATTCATAAATAAAGGCGTGTTGTTTCAAGCAACACGCCTTTATTGGATCTGTATTGTATGATGAGCTGACTTTAGCTCTGCTGGCATTAAAACTATTTGATTACCAAACACATCACTCTATTGAATTTTCAATAAACTTAGATGGTGACAGGCCAAAGTAATGCTTAAACCTTTGACTGAAGTATGATGGATCATTAAACCCGGTTTCAAAAGCAGTATCTGATATTTTCTCACCTGAAATTAATAATTCGCAAGCTTTCTCTAAACGAACTTTGGTCACATAATCCATAAAAGATCCACCAGATAAAGATTTAAACTTTCTCTGTAAACTTCTCTCCGATAAAAACAGCATCTTGGCTGCATGACATGTACTAAAATCAGGATCGGGATAATGCTTTTCAACCAGTTGATAAACTTTATCAAGCCAGTCATTTTGAACTTTACTATTCGTTGATTTATTTACGTTGTGAGTTTCCTGCTGGGAAGTGGGCGTTTCGGTAGTGCAAGCATCTCCATCAATATCAATCGAGGAAAGAGACTTTTCGACAGACCATGAAATAGATAAGCGCGTTCTATGTATCAATTGATTATAATGAAAATCAAAATGCCCTCCACTGTAATCAGCCATTTGGGCAATAGCAGATAGAGAGGTATCTGATAAGGTAAATTTATGTTTAATTTCTGCTCGACCAAACTCTTGCGCTTCAAAAGCTTGTATTTCTTCTTCTGAGATACCTTCTCCCGTATCTTCGATAGAAATATGGAGTCGACCATCGGCAAGTTTCGCTGAGAGGTGAATAATTTGATTGGCATCTGAACGGATCAAAGCACTCGCCATCAAGGTATTTAAGATCATATCAAGATTGAAGTGTTTCACCTTAACCAAACAGCCTTGGCTATTGTCTTCAACAAGCAAAGTGATCCCAACTTTATCCGCTTCTTGTTGCCAACCTTTCACTACAGCTTTTACAACAAAGGACACTACTTGCCCATCAAATACCGTACACTCTGGAGTCTTATTATCATATAACACCAAAATTTGCTCTAAAGGTTCTAGTGCTTGCTCTGTATGACTTAAAGCTAGCGTATTTTTGAGGTCATTCTTGTGTAGGTAATCTTTCAGGTCATCAAGGTTTGATTTAGCTTTAGTAACTCGCTCCCCAACCAATATACGTCGAGTCTGGGCTTGTTTACGTAGCTGCATATTGCTGCTAACCAATAATTGACTTTGATGCCTTAATTGCTGGGTTTTCAAGTTAATCAAACGCCTTAACCTTACATTGGTTTTCACCATAATTTTGGAGCGCCATGTAATCAACAATACAATGCTACCAATCAGCAATACCACAAAAATAGCCACACTACTCGGAAGTAAATACCAAGGTTTGCTCACGATAAAACTATACTTCGCACCAGAATGACTGGTTCCCACCTGAGACATAGTCTTTAATTTTAAAGTGTAATGACCTGGTTCTAAATGTTCAAAGGTTAACTGTGAGCCTTGAAAGTCCACCCAATTTTCTTTTTCGCTACCGAGCAAACGATACTGCACTTGCGGCACTTCAAAATTTGGCAAAATACCAAAAAGTACACTGACCGAGCGACCATAACTAACATGAATATCTCTACTGGTTTGCGGTGCTACCATTATCACTGAATGATCGACCTGAAACTCACCGACCAACACATCATTGGTGGGTAATTCAGTTTTAATGAGTGTTTCCGTTGAAGCAAAAATAAGACCAAGACGTGTAGTGAGTACTAAGGTTTTGCCATTCGGTGATACGCTACAACCATTGGGAAGAAACTCATTAGCAACGATACCAAATGGTGTCGGGAAATAACGAGAAAGCGCAGCAGTTTGATCATAATAATGGATACCTTTGGTAGTGGTAACCCAAGTACCTAATTCGGAACCAATAGTACAAAGAGGAATGCTATTTGAATGAGGTAAGCGAACTTTAGTTGCGTTGAGATCGCCATCTTGCATATACAATAAACCGTAGCTGCTCGCACTCCAAACCTGATTATTAACCGACTCAGCAATAGAGGCTACATCGCCATAATCAGCACTTCTCGAGTCAAACCTTATCGCTTGGTTATTATATTGATAGACCCCATGATCCGTACCAATCCACAGCTTTCCACTGTCCCCCGGATATAGACTAGTAATCGTTGATGGACCATATTTATCTACCATCCATTCGAGCCCTAATTCATCGGTTCTTTGTTGTTGCCATGAATAACGATAAAGCCCACGCTCATTCGAGATCCAGACATCGCCATGGTGATCAACCACCAAATGAGAAATGTGGTTTCCAGACCATTTATTTTGTTTGCGAATAACATTTGAGACACCAGAATCCGTATCATAACGTATCAGTTTATCACCTTGGCTTAGCCATAATATGTGATCAAACTGGCTGATATGAGAGACGTTGTAGTCTAATAACTTTTCGACTTTATTTTCTCTAGCATCAGCACGGCTTGCCGTTACCTTGAATAAACCTAAGTTACTTGCCAACCATGCCGTTCGATCATTAATAGCAACTACATCATTAATATGTAGGTAAGGTAGATTATACTTTTCACGTCCAAAGCGAACTCGTTTAAATAAACCGCTAGTTTGTGAGTAATAATTGATTCCTTTAGCGGTGGCAATCCAAACCCCACCTTTATTATCAGCACTTAGCCCTCTGATATTGTTATTTATTAGGGCTAAATCATCCTGATAACTACTATAAATATACTTCGTCAATTGAGTGTCTAATTGATGAACAAATAAGCCTTTTTTAGTGCCAATCCAGTAATCACTTGGGGTGATTAAGAGAGTTTGAACCTGCCCTGCAGCAATCATCTCCACTTCTGGTTTGATAGTTGCCATATTTAGGCTAAAAGCCCCACTTTGCGTTCCAACCAGTAGGCGTAGATTTTTTTTATCAAAAGCTAATTGATTAATATTGGAGAAATACTTAGGTAGCACTCGCCGAATACCTGTTTTATCTAAATAGAAAAGCGATTGACTGGTCGCTACCACCCACTTTCCGGCAACTAAAGTGGCACTAACAATACCATTATTGTCTCGGGTTGAGCCTTGAGTAATTTGTGATACAGGGATAGTGTGATGCTCACCAGTGTGAGTATCAAAAGTATGAAAGTGATGACTACCATACAACCACACGACTTGTTCAGATTGCCCTATCGCTTGGAATAACTCTTTCTTTGGGCTTTCAAATACCACTTCCTTGTGGCCGGTATTATCAACTTTAAGTAAGCGCCCACTATCAATATACCAAAAGTGTTCTGAAGCATAAGTGACATGGTTAGTATCATGATTAAATGCGCGACCAGGAAGAAGTGAAAAGTGTTGACCATCAAAATAATAAATTTGATTCTGAATATCTTGAACCCAAACGCCGCCTTTTTCATTCGAAAACAATGCCTTTGCCGTCAAGAAATGACCTTGTGCTTGGCTTGGCAAAGAATAAAAAATGGAATCAGTTTCTATCGCATTGACGGAAAAAGAGAACATTAGCAACACTAAAAACCGAAAAATACGCAACGTCACAAACTACCTTAATAATTACCAAGCGGAACACTGCAAAATTATGGCATACTAACCATCAATTTAAACAGATATTTTGCGGCAATTAATATGTTGGTGATCCAATTCATGTTAATGATGGATGACACTGAATAAAATGAGATCTGGAAATATATCCAAGCCACTTGAGGATGAACAATCGACCTAATTTAACACTGTACTAGTGTAATAACGACATCCTAGCTTTCATTTGCTCAGTAAACTCAGCTCGCTGCTCAGGTGGTATACTCTTTTGCCTAGGTAGAGGTGCTAACATTACGTTAAGTGGTTGGCCATTTTGGCGTAGTTCATAATGTAAATGAGGCCCCGTAGAACGTCCAGTATTGCCTGTTAAAGCAATTTTTTGTCCTCTTTTCACCCTATCTCCTACTTTCACAAACGTTTGGCTCAAGTGAAAAAAGTGCGTGCTGTAAACCCGACCATTGCTAATCACAACATATTGACCAGCTAACGGATGGTGGCCGACTTTTTTAACTACCCCCTCTCCTGTTGCAAATACTGGAGTGCCAATAGGCGTCGCTAAATCAGTCCCATAGTGCGGCGCATATTGATGAGTGACAGGGTTTAAGCGATGAGGATTAAACTCAGAGCTCACCGGATAAGTACTCCGTACAGGTAGTCTATCCAGCGTTTTTTCAACACTCATACCATCGGGATAATAAAAATGTTCATCATTAAAACGAACGACTTGAATATCTTTTCCTCGATGTTGATACCAAATTGCCATCACCTTACTGGCTCCAACACTTTGCCCACCAATAACACTCTGTTCTAATTCAACGGAAAACTCATCTCCTATCGTCACCGGAGAAGTCACATCAACTTGCCAGTACAACGCTGTCGCGATAGTTTGAATATGCTCTTTAGTTAAACCAATAGCTCGTGCGCTTTGATAAAAATTACGATCAACAACCCCAACTTTAACCAAGGATTGTTTTTCAGCAGAAGTGACTAGAGGTCTAAATAAAAATTGGTTATTTACTTTGGTATATACACTACTTAAGCGAGGACTTCGGTGAATCTGTACCGAAAGTAAACTACCAGCATCATCCTGCATCCACTCGACTACCTGACCATTAAGTAAAGTAATCGCTTGAGGGCGCACCTTAATCATCGATAGTAAATCATCATGACTTAAACCGTACAGCTTAAAAATATCGGCAAGAGTTTCACCTGACTGAACTTTGTGGCTATAGCTACGTTGCGTTTGTTGCTGATCAATAACATCTTTTTCTAGTGTCAGACTAGGATCATTTTTTTCTAATACAGCTTCTGATAAAACACTGTCTGCATGATTGAATGAAAATGGTGAGGACTTGAATCGCGGAGAATAGCTAGTTGGGAAGATAAAATAATAGCTAATTACACTTATTACGGGCAGCAATAGCAAAAGCAGCCACGCCCATAAGCGAAGCTGCTTTTTATAACTTATCTTTTGGTACTTGTTGTACAAAAATATTCCTTAACGAGTAAGGCACTGACTAAAGCTGGTTCCGAGATCCTGTAAGTATTGGAAATAAGCGCCAGGTGTTGCTTCATATTCAGTTGCCAGTGGATCCAACACTCCGTGATTAACATCCGTGCCACGGGTTACGGAATCAATCACTGCTGGCGTAAATTGTGGCTCGGCAAATACACAATACACTTGATCCGTTTGAAGAGCGTTACGAATAGCAATTAAGCTTTTTGCTCCCGGTCGACGATCCGGTGATACAGTAAAAGCACCTAAATGGTTTAAACCAAAGTAATGTTCATAGTAGCTGTAGGCATCGTGGAAAACATAATAACCATGCTTTTTAACGGGGGCGATTTTTTTCTTAACTTGCTCAATAGCAACATTCAAGTTTTGAGTAAATTCTGCATAATTTTGTGCGTATTGCTCACTATGATTTGGATCTAGAGTAATAAGCTTATCTGAAATCACTTTCGCCATTTGCTGCGCTTGCACAGGGCCTAACCACAAGTGCGGATTGTAGTTACCGTGATGGTGATGTCCATCGTCATGTGCTTCATGATCGTGATCTTCATGGCCGTGTTCATCATGCTGATCGTAAACAATTTTATCTATTTTCTCAGACTGATCCAGTTGTAGAGTATTGGTACTCCCCTCCAGCACGCCTTCCAAAAATGATTCTAGACCCGGTCCAATCCACACAAATAAATCAACTGATTTTAATTTACGTACATCTGATGGTTTTAAAGCATAATCATGAGGAGAGGTATTATTGGCAAGCAATACCTCAGTATCCGTAACCCCTTTCGTTATCTCTTGAGTTATCAATTGTAATGGCTTAATAGATGTCAGTACTGATATTGGTTGTTCTTCACTCTTTGACCAAGCGGCATGTGAGACAAAACCAAATATCATTACAACCACGATCCATGCTTGTGATAAAATGCGTTGCATTCGTTTCTCCAAATAGAATGTTTTATCAATTGCTATTGGTATGCTGATTCATAGTAACAATTGATAGTTATGGTAATTATTTTACATAATGTTACTATATAACATTACATGTCATCAAGCTGGTTAACAATGTTTGAATTAATTCGTCTCGACAACATCACTGTAACGTTCAACGACAAGTCGGTGCTCGATAATATTAGCCTGACCATCAATAAAGGTGAAATCACCACTATCATTGGGCCTAATGGTGCAGGAAAATCTACACTCATTAAAATTATGCTCGGATTAATTAAAGCGACTTCCGGCACCATTACCAAAAAAAATAAATTACGTATTGGTTATGTTCCACAAAAATTGCGCTTAAATGACAGCTTGCCTTTGACCGTCGACCGCTTCCTCAAGCTTGCAGGACGCTATAGTGCCAATGAACGGATGGAAGCTTTACGTTTAGTCGGTGCTGAAAGTTTATATAAAAATGATATGCATAAGCTATCTGGAGGGGAAAACCAGCGAGTACTGCTTGCTCGTGCATTGCTCCAGCGCCCAGACTTATTGGTTCTTGATGAACCAGCTCAAGGTGTTGATGTTCAAGGACAAATTGATTTATACACTTTAATTAACTCATTAAGGCAACGCTTTCGTTGCGCCGTCTTGATGGTATCTCATGACTTACATTTAGTTATGGCTCAAACCGACGAAGTCATTTGTTTGCATCACCATATTTGTTGTTCTGGTGCACCGGAAGCGATTACCAAGCACCCTTCTTATATCGCTATGTTTGGCCAGACCGCCAAAGATACATTAGCTTTTTATCATCATAACCATCGACATCATCACGATCTCGCTGGTGATGCTATCGAAGGTGAACCAGAAGTTTGCTCACATATCAACTGTGCTCATTCTTCAACTCAGCAGAAAAAACGTGGACATTAACCCATGCTTGATATTTTATTACCTTCTATTTTAGCCGGACTAGGTATCGCAATTATTTCTGGGCCACTTGGCTCACTAGTAGTATGGCGAAAAATGGCTTACTTTGGTGACACCTTAGCCCACGCTTCCCTGCTTGGTTTAGCGCTCGGCTTTTTATTAGACATCAATTTATATTTAGCTTTGGTTGTATGCTGCCTTGGGTTAGCGGTATTACTTGCCGCATTACAAGAACAAAAAGTGATCGCCACTGATACTTTACTCGGTATTCTCGCCCATAGTGCTTTATCTTTAGGCTTAGTAGCTGTGAGCTTCTTAGATAATGTACGAGTTGATTTAATGAGCTATTTATTTGGTGACTTATTAGCGATCAGTCCATCCGATCTCACCTTTATCTATCTCGGTGGTGCAATCATCATGGCTTTACTTGTCACCTTTTGGCGCGCTTTACTCTCCACTTCGATAAGCGAAGAGCTAGCGAGTGTGGAAGGAATTAATGTTCCATTTATGCGAGTGGTTTTAATGTTACTCGTCGGACTCGTGATCGCGGTAGGAATGAAATTTGTTGGCGCGTTAATTATTACTTCGTTATTAATTATCCCAGCTGCTACCGCAAGACGTTTTTCAAATACACCCGAGCAAATGGCAATTGGTGCTTCTTGTATTGGCATGGTAGCTGTTCTATGCGGATTATCACTTTCTTGGTTTTATGATACGCCAGCTGGACCTTCTGTGGTGATTTCAGCAGCCGCGATGTTTATGCTTAGTCAACTGAAACCTGCACGATAAAACTTCCGCTAGTAGATATAAATCAATAACGCCCCAAGGCTTTGCTAGTTCTGGGGCGTTATTGTTTATTATTAGGCCATCAATTTGGTATTAAACAGAATAGATTAAGCGAAGCGATGTGTACCGCATAGTTTATTGCCCGCCGGATCACGCAAGTAAGCCAGATACAAACGGCCCGCCATTCCATTTCGCTCACCCGGAGGCTCTTCACAAGTGATACCACCATTCGCTACCCCAGCATCATGCCATGCATGTACAAGTTCAGGCGTTGCAATCGAAAATCCGAAAGTCGAACCATTACCATGAGTGGCAGGTTCACCATTCAATGGCTTCTTGATAATGAAGATTCCGGTTGGTGTAGCATAAATACAACTATCGCCTTTAATGATCCCTGGCTCGTAACCCAGAGTACCTAATATGGCATCGTAGAACTTTTTTGATGCTTCAAGATCTGTTGCACCAAGCATGATATGACTAAACATAGTTATTCCTTTCAATGAGTGAATAATGTATCCGCTTCACTGTATCTATTTATATTAAAAAAACCAATAAAAAAGGCCATCCGAAGATGACCTTTCATACTAAAAAATTGATGATAAAAAACTTACCAGCCTGTCACTTCTTTTAGTGCATCGCCAATCTCTGCCAATGACTTCGTTGTTTTTACACCAGCGGCTTCAAGTGCTGAAAATTTATCTTCAGCAGTACCTTTACCACCAGAGATAATCGCACCAGCATGGCCCATACGTTTACCCGGAGGAGCCGTCACACCCGCAATGTAAGAGACGACAGGCTTAGTAACATTCGCTTTAATATAAGCCGCTGCTTCTTCTTCTGCCGTACCACCGATTTCACCAATCATTACGATTGCTTCTGTCGCGGGATCGTTTTGGAACATTTCCAATACATCGATAAAGTTCGTGCCTGGAATTGGGTCACCACCGATACCAACACAAGTCGATTGACCAAAACCAGCATCCGTTGTTTGCTTAACTGCTTCGTACGTTAGTGTACCTGAACGAGAAACAATACCTACGCGGCCTGGCTGATGAATATGACCTGGCATGATACCAATCTTACATTCACCTGGAGTGATCACGCCTGGGCAGTTAGGACCAATCATACGAACGCCGGTTTCTTCTAGCTTCACTTTTACGTCAAGCATATCAAGCGTTGGGATGCCTTCGGTAATGGTAACGATTAACTCGATACCAGCATCAATTGCTTCTAAAATCGCGTCTTTACAAAATGCAGCCGGTACATAAATAACCGTTGCCGTTGCACCCGTTGCTTCAACGGCTTCACGAACAGTATTAAACACAGGAAGACCTAGATGCTCAGTACCTCCTTTACCTGGAGATACACCACCTACCATTTGTGTTCCATAAGCAATAGCTTGCTCTGAGTGGAACGTACCTTGACCGCCAGTGAAACCTTGGCAAATAACTTTGGTATCTTTATTAATTAGTACTGACATTATTTGCCCTCCGCCGCTTTAACTACTTGAACTGCTGCATCTTTAAGAGATGTTGCTGCAATGATATCTAAACCAGATTTCGCCAATACGTCACGGCCAAGCTCTGCGTTTGTGCCTTCAAGACGAACCACTACTGGTACTTCAACGCCGACTTCTTTCACTGCGCCAATGATACCTTCTGCAATCATGTCACAACGAACGATACCACCAAAGATATTCACTAGAACCGCTTTAACATTGGTATCAGATAAAATGATCTTAAATGCTTCAGCAACACGTTCTTTGGTTGCGCCGCCACCTACATCAAGGAAGTTCGCAGGCTTACCACCGTGTAGATTAACGATGTCCATCGTCCCCATCGCAAGACCAGCGCCGTTGACCATGCAACCAACATTGCCATCTAAAGCAACGTAGTTAAGTTCATATTGTGCCGCATGTGCTTCACGCTCATCTTCTTGAGATGGATCGTGCATTTCACGTAATTTTGGTTGACGATACATCGCATTTGAATCAATGTTAATTTTACCATCTAGGCACAATAAATCGCCTGAACCTGTAATAACCAATGGGTTAATTTCAAGTAATGCTAAATCGTATTGCGCAAACATAGTACCTAGACCCATGAAGATCTGAGTAAATTGTTTGATTTGATTGCCTTTAAGGCCAAGTTTGAATGCAAGTTCACGTCCTTGGTATGCTTGAGGGCCAACCAATGGATCGATCGCTGCTTTATGAATCAATTCTGGCGTTTCTTCTGCCACTTTTTCGATTTCAACACCACCTTCCGTTGATGCCATGAACACGATACGACGTGTGCCACGGTCAACCACTGCACCTAGGTACAATTCATTAGCGATGTCTGATGCTTCTTCCACCAAGATTTTAGTCACTGGTTGACCGTTAGCATCTGTTTGATAAGTCACTAAGTTTTTACCTAGCCACTTTTGAGCAAATTCTTTGACACCATCTTTGGTATCATGTAGTTCCACACCGCCCGCTTTACCACGACCGCCAGCATGTACCTGACATTTAACCACTTTCTTCGAGGTATTAATGCGACCTGCGGCTTCATAAGCTTCAAGAGGTGTATTGCAAGCGTAACCTTCCGGTACTGGCAATCCGAATTCAGCGAACAGCTGTTTAGCTTGATATTCATGCAAATTCATTGTGCTATTTCCATTTCATTATCCGTGAGGATTTATTATTTCCATTGGCATTTAATGTAAGTAAGGGAATGCCATGATTTATGTAGGTGTACTTTTTTATTTGATTGGGTAGCTATAGACCAGCAGCTACCCAATTTATTGCTCATTTCAATATCGAGATTAGATATCAAGTAACAAGCGAGCTGGATCTTCTAGTAACTCTTTGATGGTTACTAAAAATCCAACTGATTCACGGCCATCAATCAAACGGTGGTCGTAAGACAGAGCAAGGTACATCATTGGTAAAATTTCCACTTTACCATTTATCGCCATTGGACGATCTTGGATTTTGTGCATACCCAAGATTGCCGCTTGTGGTGGGTTGATGATTGGTGTAGACATTAATGAACCAAATACACCACCATTTGTAATAGTGAAGTTACCGCCCATTAAATCTTCAACTTGCAATTTGCCATCACGCCCTTTGATCGCGAGATCTTTAATGCCTTTCTCAATATCAGCGAAACTTAGCGTGTCACAGTCTTTTAGTACTGGAGTAACAAGGCCACGTGGCGTAGAAACCGCCATGCTGATATCAAAATAGTTGTGATAAACGATATCATCGCCATCGATAGAAGCATTCACTTCAGGATAACGCTTCAACGCTTCTGTTACCGCTTTAACATAGAAAGACATAAAGCCTAAGCGCGTATCATGACGCTTCTCAAACTGATCTTTGTATTGAGCACGAAGATCCATAATTGGCTTCATGTTCACTTCATTAAAGGTTGTCAGCATGGCAGTCGAGTTTTTCGCCTCAAGCAGACGATTCGCTACCGTTTTACGCAAACGAGTCATTGGTACACGCTTTTCAGTACGAGCAGCGGTAGGCGCTTCAACTTGAGCCTCTTTATCTTCTTTCGTTGGTGCTGCCGATTTCTTAGCTAGATGCGCGTCAACATCTTCACGAGTAATGCGACCACCAACACCAGTACCTTTCACATCTGACGCTTCAAGACTGTGTTCCGCTAATAAACGACGAACCGCAGGACTTAGTGCATCATTAGATTCTTCGCTTAAAACTGCTTTATGGCGTTTATCCGGCGATGCTTCGCTTGATTCTGCTTTATCTTTAGTTGGCTCTCCTGCGATGGCTCCCGCTTTCAATTTAGCGATTAGCTGCTTTGAAAGAACCGTTGCACCTTCTTCTTCCACAATAGCTTCTAATACACCATCATCAGGAGCAGGTACTTCTAACACTACTTTGTCAGTTTCAATTTCAACCAACACTTCATCACGTTGTACCGAATCACCCGGTTGTTTGTGCCATGTAGCAATAGTCGCATCTGCTACGGATTCAGGTAAATCTGGAACCAGAATTTCAATTGTCATATCTGTAAAGTCCTTATCTCTAGTTCATTCAACTAGGAGTAATAATCCACTGCACTAAAAGTCTAAATTCAAAGCATCATCCACTAACGCTTTCTGTTGCTTTAAGTGTACCGACATATAACCAACCGCTGGAGAAGCTGAAGCTGGTCGACCTGCATATTTTAATGTTGCACCATTTGGCAATGCGAAACGCATATTGTGTTGGCTGCTATACCATGCGCCTTGGTTCTGCGGCTCTTCTTGACACCATACAAAATCTACAACATTAGTATATTGCTCAATCGCTTTGCTCACATCGTCGTATGGGAATGGATAAAGCTGCTCCACACGAATAATTGCCACATCGTCTTGCTCATTCTTACGGCGTTGCTCAAGTAAGTCGTAATAAACTTTACCTGAACACATCACAACACGTTTCACTTTGCTTGCTTCTAGCTCATCCGTTTCTGGAATCGCAGCTTGGAACGTGCCTTGTGCTAACTCTTCTAGCGTTGAAGTGCACAAAGGATGACGTAATAAAGATTTTGGCGACATTACAATCAGTGGGCGACGCATTGGACGTACAACCTGGCGGCGAATCATGTGATAAACCTGGGCTGGCGTTGAAGGTACAACCACC
This sequence comes from Vibrio sp., assembly GCF_048266485.1. Classification (GTDB taxonomy): domain Bacteria; phylum Pseudomonadota; class Gammaproteobacteria; order Enterobacterales; family Vibrionaceae; genus Vibrio. Next base: position 730,347 of record NZ_JBLWZK010000001.1, read on the forward strand.
TGCATATTTTGCTCAGCACACAATTGAAGGTAACGCTCTAAGCGAGCCGATGAGTGCTCTGGACCTTGACCTTCATAACCATGAGGCAGCAACATCGTTAGGCCACATAAACGACCCCACTTTTGCTCACCCGATGAAATAAATTGATCAATCACAACTTGGGCACCATTGGCAAAGTCACCAAACTGCGCTTCCCAAATAGTTAAACCACTAGGCTCAGCCGTTGCATAGCCATATTCAAAAGCCAATACTGCTTCTTCTGATAAGACAGAATCAAACACTTGGAATGAACCTTGGCTATCGTGAATATGTGCAAGTGGCATATAAGTGCTGGCGGTTTCTTGATCATGTAATACTGCATGACGGTGGAAGAAAGTACCACGACCTGAATCTTGACCTGTGATACGAATACGTTTTCCATCATCGACAAGAGTGGCATAAGCTAAAGTTTCAGCCATACCCCAGTCAATCATCTTCTCTCCACTCACCATAGAACGGCGATCGTTGTACAGTTTCGCAACTCGGCTTTGCAGCTTATGACTTTCAGGGAACTGACAAACCTTGCTACCTAGCTCTGACAAACGAGTGAAATCAACTTGATCATCCCAATCTTCATTCCACTCATGACCTAAGTAAGGGGTCCAGTCAACAGAGTGTAATGCCATCGGGCGCCATTCTTTCACTACGACCTCACCACGATCAAGTGCATCACGGTATTCGTTGACCATTTGCGTTGCATCTTCCAACTCAATATCTTTACGGTCAACCAGTACATCTGCGTACAATTTACGTGGTGTTGGATGTTTCTTGATCTTTTGATACATCAAAGGCTGAGTTGCATTTGGTTCATCGGCTTCGTTATGGCCGTGACGACGATAACATACCAAATCAATCACAACGTCGCGTTTAAATGTATTACGGTAGTCTAATGCGATGCGAGTAATAAAGGCCACCGCCTCAGGATCATCAGCATTCACATGGAAAATCGGTGCCTGTACCATCTTAGCGATATCAGTACAGTACATTGTTGAACGCATATCGCGTGGGTTTGAGGTAGTAAAACCAATTTGGTTATTTACCACGATACGAACGGTACCACCAACTTGATAACCTCGGGCTTGTGACATGTTAAAGGTTTCAGCAACCACACCTTGACCCGCGATCGCCGAGTCACCATGAATAGTAATTGGTAAAACTTTACTGCCATCTTTATCACCTAAGCGATCTTGACGAGCACGTACCGAACCAATAACTACAGGGTTGACGATCTCTAAGTGAGATGGGTTAAACGCTAAGGCTAAATGCACATCTCCACCTGGTGTAGAGAAATCAGCAGAGAAACCTTGGTGATATTTCACATCACCGGTACCCCATGAATCACCGTGTTTACCAGCAAATTCATCAAATAGATCTTGTGGTTTTTTACCCAATACGTTGACTAACATATTTAAGCGACCACGGTGAGCCATACCAATAACCACTTCGCGCATGCCATTTGAGCCAGCATGACGAATCAATTCTTTTGTCATTGGAATTAATGCATCCCCCCCTTCCAATGAAAAACGTTTTGCACCTGGGAATTTTGCGCCTAAGTAACGCTCAAGGCCTTCCGCTGCCGTTAATTCATGTAGAAAAGTGGATTTCTCTTCTGCAGTAAAAGTACCTTCACCTACCACTGATTCTAAACGGTCTTGGATCCAACGCTTTTCTTCAGTGTTAGTGATGTGCATATATTCTGCACCAATCGAACCACAGTAGATTTTATTTAGGGCTTCGTAAATATCTTTCAACGGCATAGTGTCTTTGCCTACCGCAAAAGAACCGACGTTAAATGACTCTTGGAAGTCTTCAGGAGAGAGGTTATGAAACGCAGGATCAAGTTCAGCAACTGATTCACGTTTCCAAATATTGAGAGGATCTAGATTTGCAGCTTGATGCCCACGGAAACGGTAAGCATTGATTAACTGCAAGACTTTTACTTGTTTAGCATCGACATCAGGATCACTAACTTGGACATTGTAATGCTTTGTCTCTTTCGCTAATCGTCTGAAGTAGTCACGAACACGGGAATGTGGTTGTTCACCTGCTACAGAAGCTTCTGCTGGTAGGCTTTCAAACACTTCTTTCCATTCGTCACCGACTAAATCGGGGTCACTAAGATACAGTTCGTAGAGATCTTCTACGTAAGTTGCATTGGCGCCAGCCAAGTGTGAAGACTCGAGCCATGCCTTCATCACGCCGTTGTGCATATTTTCCCTTAACCTTTTTTGGTTTCAAATTATGCTTCGACACTTACTCAGCTATAAATGGTTACGATAAGTAAATGCCTAATTGTAAGTCGGCCTAGCGTAAGGCTGGGCCGACTTTCCTTGCCCTAGAGCAATTTTTATACTGAGCGATTGATAAGCATTGTCTTAATGTGACCAATCGCTTTGGTTGGGTTTAACCCCTTAGGACAAACACTGACACAGTTCATTATCTCATGACAACGAAAAACGCTAAATGCATCGTCAAGATTTGACAAACGTTCATCTGTCGCCGTATCTCGGCTATCAATTAGCCAACGATAGGCAGCTAATAAACCCGCTGGGCCAATAAATTTATCCGGGTTCCACCAAAATGAGGGACAAGATGTCGTACAGCATGCACACATAATGCAATCATACAAACCATCTAGATGCGCACGATCTTCTGGTGATTGTAAATTTTCACGTGATGGTGGTAGCTCAGCATCATTGATCAAATAAGGTTTAACCTTGGCATAGTTATCATAAAACTGAGCCATATCAACAATAAGGTCACGCACTACCGGTAAGCCTGGCAGTGGACGAATAACCACTTTACTTTTACCTAATAATGCCGACAAAGGCGTAATACACGCAAGGCCATTCTTGCCATTCATGTTTAAACCATCTGAACCACATACACCTTCACGACATGAGCGACGGAAAGAAATGGTCGGATCTTGTTCTTTCAATAAGATAAGTGCATCAAGCACCATCATATCTGAACCTTCTTCCACTTCTAACTCATAATCCTTCATGTAAGGTTTTTTGTCAGCATCTGGATTATAACGATACAAAGAGAAATTGACTTTCATTTACTTAATCTCCCTTAGTAGACACGGGCTTTAGGTGGAAAGGCTTCACGCAGTACAGGCTGCATATTCACATCGCGCTTAGACATATCTTCCGTTTCAGGATTATAAATCGAGTGACATAACCAATTCGCATCATCACGATCAGGGTAGTCAAATCGAGCATGTGCACCACGACTTTCAGTACGATAGTTCGCTGCAACCGCGGTTGCATAAGCTGTTTCCATTAAGTTGTCTAATTCTAAACATTCGATACGTTGAGTATTAAACTCGGTAGACTTATCTGATAAATAAGCATTTTTCAAACGCTCACGAATCGCTTTTAGCTCTTCCAAACCTTTTGCCATCGCATCACCTTCACGGAATACTGAGAAGTTATTTTGCATGCAGCTTTGTAAGTCTTTACGAATTTGTACAGGATCTTCACCGCCAGTACTGTTTTCCCAACGATTATAACGAGCTAACGAAGCTTCAATATCAGCTTCAGTTGCTTCAGGTGTTTCAGCTTGAAGTGCTAACGTTTCACCTAAATGAAGCCCCGTCGCACGACCAAATACAACCAAATCAAGTAGCGAGTTGCCACCTAAGCGATTTGCGCCATGTACGGATACAGAAGCAATTTCACCACAGGCAAATAGACCTTGAACTTCTTGGTCCTGACCGTTGGCATCTTGTTTAATCGCTTGCCCTGAAACCTGAGTCGGCACCCCACCCATCATATAGTGACAGGTTGGGATAACTGGAATCGGCTCTTTAACAGGATCAACGTGAGCAAAGGTACGAGATAATTCAAGAATACCCGGCAGGCGAGCATCTAAAACTTCTTTACCTAAGTGATCCAGTTTCAATTTAATATGTGGACCCCAAGGACCGTCGCAACCACGACCTTCACGAATTTCAATCATCATTGAACGTGCTACTACGTCACGACCGGCTAAATCTTTCGCATTCGGTGCATAACGTTCCATGAAACGTTCGCCATCTTTATTTAGAAGATAGCCACCTTCACCACGACAACCTTCAGTGACTAGTACACCTGCGCCAGCAATGCCGGTTGGGTGGAACTGCCACATTTCAATATCTTGCATTGGAACGCCCGCACGCAGTGCCATGCCAACACCATCACCAGTGTTAATATGCGCATTAGTAGTCGATTGATAAATACGACCTGCACCACCGGTTGCCAATACCGTTGCTTTGGCTTTGAAGTAGCAAATCTCACCGGTTTCCATGCAAAGCGCGGTGGTACCTAATACCGCACCTTCTTCATTTTTCACTAAATCAAGCGCGTACCACTCAGAGAAAATAGTGGTTTTATGTTTGATGTTTTGCTGATAAAGCGTATGAAGCAATGCATGTCCTGTACGGTCAGCAGCAGCAGCAGTTCGAGCAGCTTGCTCACCGCCAAAATCTTTTGATTGGCCGCCAAATGGGCGTTGATAAATAGAACCATCTTCAAAACGAGAAAATGGTAGACCCATTTTTTCTAATTCGATAACAGATTCTGGACCATTTTTACACATATATTCGATAGCATTTTGGTCACCAATATAATCCGACCCTTTTACAGTATCGTACATGTGCCATTGCCAATCATCTTTATGTGAATTTCCTAATGCTACTGTAATGCCACCTTGAGCAGAAACAGTATGAGAACGAGTTGGAAATACCTTTGAAAGCAACGCACAAGATAGGCCTTGCTCTGAAATTTGTAATGCAGCGCGCATACCGGCGCCACCAGCGCCGATCACAACGGCGTCAAATTCACGAACGGGAATACTCACTTACACACCCCACAAAATAAATAGACCAGAGAAGAAGTACGCAATCAATGTCACTATGACCACTAATTGTAATACCACGCGTACTGCGGTTGGTTTAATATAATCAGTCAACACTTGCCACATGCCAATCCATGCATGGATCAGAACACATAATAGCGCCACCATAGTGAACACTTTAGTAAAAGTACCACTAAAAAATGATTGCCATGACAAGTAATTAATATCAGGGCCACAGGCTAAAAAGCCCACCATGTACACGGTATAAAGTGTCATGATGATGCCTGTTGCACGGATCAGGAGGTAATCATGAACTCCATTGCGCCCAAAGGAAGAAATGTGCTTTACCATACAAGAACTCCTGCTAATACCGATAATACAGCGGTGACCACGAAAACAGCTTTAGCGCTTAACGCACCGCTTTCTTTCTCTTCAAAATATTTCATATCCATAAGTAAATGACGAACCCCACCACAAATATGGTAAGCAAGAGCAGTCAAAATACCCCACAAAATAAATTTCACAACAAAGCTATCAATGACACTCGATGCTTGAGAAAAACCTATTGGAGATGATAAAGAGGTGGCAAGTAGCCATAATAAGATACCAACAGAAACAAACATAATGACACCAGAAACACGGTGCACAATGGATGCAATGGCAGAAATTGGGAAGTGTATTGTTTGTAAATCTAAGTTTACTGGTCTGGACTTTCTTTTATTCACGGGTGTGCTCACTCAGCTCCATTTAGAGCATTTATAGTTATTGACATAAATCGATTAAACACCCTGTAACTATTTAATTAACATTTCCATTCCAAAACACCCAGTCAATCTATGGATTTTTTGTTAATTAAACATCTACCTCATCGAGAGCAGCTTCCGAAACCCCTGATAAAATAAGGCGTTAACCAAAATTTTCACTAGCACTATACGACCGTAAACAAACAAATTCAATTCATGTAACAAAATATGCTACATAGAACATATTTTTAACTTTTTCCAACTAAAAAATCATAAGCAGCACACAGTTCGAAGTAGAATAATTGACTTTATGTATGAATCTAAGTACAAAAAGCACACACAAAATATCCTGGATGGATTAATAATTTACAAAGGAGAATGTCATGGCGGATAAGAAAGCGACCCTTCATATTGAAGGTCAAGCACCTATTGAACTCCCTATTTTAAGCGGCACAAATGGCCCAGATGTAGTGGATGTCCGCAAATTAGGTGCAAGCGGTTATTTTACTTTTGACCCAGGTTTTCTTGCTACTGCGTCTTGCGAATCCCAAATCACTTACATTGATGGTAGTAAAGGTATTTTACTTCACCGTGGTTTCCCAATCGACCAACTTGCCAACAATGCTGACTATTTAGAAGTGTGTTACATCTTACTTTATGGCGAAGCCCCAACACGCCCTGAATATGAAAAATTCAAACAAATCGTTGCTAATCACACGATGGTTCATGAGCAAATTGCGAGCTTCTTCCATGGTTTCCGACGTGATGCTCACCCAATGGCAGTAATGTGTGGCGTGGTTGGTGCATTAGCCGCGTTCTATCACGACTCGTTAGATATTAATAATTCAACTCACCGTGAAATTACCGCATTCCGCTTATTGTCTAAAATGCCGACATTAGCTGCAATGTGTTATAAGTACTCAATTGGGCAACCATTCATCTACCCTCGTAATGACTTAGATTATGCGAGCAACTTCTTACATATGATGTTTGCTAACCCTTGCGAAGAGTACAACGTCAACCCTGTTGTTGCTCGTGCGATGGATAAAATATTCACACTTCACGCTGATCACGAACAAAATGCGTCAACGTCAACCGTTCGTCTTGCTGGTTCTTCTGGTGCAAACCCATTTGCTTGTATTGCAGCGGGTATCGCTTCATTATGGGGCCCTGCTCACGGTGGTGCGAACGAAGCATGCTTGAAAATGTTGGAAGAAATTGGCAGTGTTGAAAATATTCCTGAATATATTGAACGCGCTAAAGATAAAGAAGACCCATTCCGTCTCATGGGCTTTGGTCATCGTGTTTACAAAAACCATGATCCACGCGCTAAAGTAATGCGTGATTCATGTCATGAGGTTTTATCTGAACTTAACATTCAAGATCCACTGCTTGATGTAGCGATGGAACTAGAGCGTATTGCACTTTCAGATCCATACTTTGTTGAGAAAAAACTGTACCCTAACGTCGATTTCTATTCAGGTATCATTCTAAAAGCAATTGGTATTCCTGTATCGATGTTTACGGTAATTTTTGCACTTTCTCGTACTATCGGTTGGATTGCTCATTGGAATGAAATGCATGATGATCCACACAACCGTATCGGTCGTCCTCGTCAACTTTACACCGGTAAATTAAGCCGAGATTTCAAACCTCTACAAGATCGCGAATAGTATAATTTAAGACAATAAACTTAATAAAAAAGCGAGCTCTCACAGCTCGCTTTCTCGTTTCTCGTTTCTCGTTTCTCGAACAAGTATTTATACTTATACGGGATTGTCGATATCAATAAACGTCACATCAAATCCGTGTTCCTTTGCTAACCATTCACCTAGTGCTTTTACGCCATATCGCTCAGTCGCATGATGACCAGCAGCAAAATAATGTATGCCTAACTCACGTGCAATATAGGTAGTACGCTCAGAAACCTCACCAGAAATAAACGCATCGAGACCTGATTGCGCTGCTAATTCTAGGTAATCTTGCCCACCACCGGTACACCACCCAATGGTTTTAATTTCTTTATCTTGATCATCAGGGGCAATATGTAGTGGTATACGGTTCAGTACTGCCTCAATGTTTTGACTTAATTCTTGTCCTGATAGAGGATCTTTAAACGTACCGTACATGGCAATAGATTGCGGATGCCCTTCTAGTCCACCTTGAGTTTCAATATCTAACAACTGAGCAAATTGCGCGTTATTACCTAATTGAGGATGAATATCGAGCGGTAAATGATAAGCATATAAATTAATATTATTTTGAATCAGTGAACGAATACGCTTACCTTTCATTCCGGTAATCGGTTGAGACTCACCTTTCCAAAAATAACCATGATGCACCAAAATCGCATCGGCTTTAGCTTCAACTGCCGCTTCAATTAACGCTTGAGACGCAGTCACACCCGTCACAATTTTTTTAACGACTTGTTTCCCTTCAACCTGTAGGCCATTGGGACAATAGTCTTTTATTAAATGAGGTGATAGAGTTTGATTGAGTAACGTCTCTAATTGTAGGTTATTCATTATATAAACCTTTTGATGATGTTCTATTCAAATGTCAGCGTTTATATCATGTTATAGCAGCCAATCGTCAGTCACTTCAACCCCAATACCACAAGGATAGATCTTAAGTGTCGATGAAATATGCCATTTCCCCGCAGGAACAACAGAATCTATTTGTAAAAATCAGCGATTGGATGTCACATCACTCACCGTTACTGCAAGCCAATCAAGCAGAGTTAGCTGACAATCCATTCAGCAAAAGTTTATCACCTCAGCCATTGCCCTATTCAGGTAATTCGCGTCTTGGTTTTTGGTACCAACATTTATGTCACCAGTATTTCGTCGCTCACCCTAACTATCAAATAATAGCCGAAGAAATTCAGCTCAACCATCAAGGGAAAACCATTGGCGCTTTAGATTTTGTACTCAAAAATACGGTGACTGATATTGTGGAACATTGGGAAGTTGCCATTAAATTTTATCTTTTATTTGATGGTCTATGGTATGGGCCAAATAGTCGCGACCGATTGGATTTAAAGCTTTCGCACATGTTGAACCACCAGCTTGCCATGTCTCAACATCAATGCTTTCAGCAGCAATACCCAGATCTAGGTGATATTAAACCTAAATCACTGATACAAGGGCGTTTATACATTAATCCGTTTCGTGACGAAGTAACACCAACAAGTTGCTTAGGCTATCCGATTGACCCATCTCAAAGCTACGGTTATTGGTGCTACGTCGATGACTTCAATAACATCAAGGAACCATTGTATATATTGAAAAAAGGCCAATGGCTAACCGGAAAAGAAGTGGATTCACCAGTGTTAAAAAAAGTTGGACACGAGTTTGTACATTGTCAAAGTCAATCGGGTGATTTTTGGTTTATTCTACCCAACGGATGGCCGCATGCTTGATTTTACGACATAAAAAAAGCGAGACCATAGAGCCTCGCTATTTCTTAATTACCGACCAACAGTATGGCTAGGTAAGATTGCCATACCAAGCAAAAATTATCAGATAATTAGTACGATTGGTATTACAAACCCGCGTTAGCAAAGACTTGATTCACAATTTCTTGAGCTTCTTGTTCGATCAGCTTTAAGTGCTCTTTGCCTTTAAAGCTTTCGCAGTAAATTTTATAGATATCTTCCGTACCTGATGGACGAGCTGCAAACCAACCATTTTCGGTAGTCACTTTAAGACCACCAATTGCTGCGCCATTACCTTGAGCGTGAGTTAAGCGTGCTGTGATTTTTTCACCAGCTAACTCATCTGCACTCACCATTTCAGCAGACATACTTTTGAGAACATTTTTTTGCTCTGTATTCGCCACAGCTTGAATACGATTGTATTGCGACGCGCCATGTTTTGCGGCTAATTTATCGTAATATTGTTGTGGGTTCATGCCTGTAACTGCGGTAATTTCCGCTGCGAGCAAGCACAGAATAATGCCATCTTTATCCGTCGACCAAGGCGTACCATCTTTACGTAAGAATGATGCTCCAGCACTTTCTTCGCCACCAAAGCCGAAACGACCTTCATGTAGACCATCAACAAACCACTTAAAGCCAACAGGCACTTCACATAGGTCACGGCCTAAATCGGTAACCACACGATCAATTATCGCGCTTGATACAAGAGTTTTCCCTACTTGAACATCCGCTTTCCACTCACAACGATGACGGAATAAGTAATCAATACAAACTGCTAAATAATGGTTCGGATCCATTAAGCCTTGTGGCGTCACAATACCATGACGGTCATAATCTGGATCATTACCAAAAGCTAAGTCATAGTCATCTTTTAACTCAAGCAAGCTCGCCATCGCATAAGGTGATGAACAATCCATACGAATCACGCCATCTTTATCAAGTGTCATAAACTGAAAAGAAGGATCAACGGTTTCATTCACTAACGTCATATCTAGCTGATACGTTTTCGCTATACGTCGCCAGTATTCAATCCCCGCCCCACCAAGTGGATCAATACCAATCTTAATATTCGCTTTTTGGATCGCCTCAATATCAATCACGTTCACTAGGTCATCAACATAAGGTTGTACCAAATCAAGTGCTTTCACTTTATCTAGAGAATTGGCACAACGTTTAACGCCTTCTAGTCTTGCTGCAATATATTGATTTGCTTTATCTTCAATGCGCTGAGTAATTTCTGCTTCGGCTGGACCGCCGTGACTTGGATTATATTTGATACCACCATCTTGCGGTGGGTTATGCGATGGCGTGATCACAATGCCATCCGATTTATCTTGATGGGCAAGGTTATAAGTTAAGATCGCATGAGAAATGCCAGGCGTAGGAGTAAAGCCATTATCTTGCTGAACAATCACTTCGACACCATTTGCGACCAACACTTCGACTACCGAACGACAAGCTGGCTCAGATAGAGCATGGGTATCTTTACCGATAAACATTGGCCCTGTCAGCCCAGCAGCAACGCGTTCATCCACTACTGCTTGAGCAATCGCAAGGATATGCGCTTGGTTAAACGTGGCTTTACTTGAACAACCACGGTGACCTGAAGTACCAAATAATACTTTATGATCAACATTTGACGCATCAGGCTCGATAGAGAAGTAATCGCTCACTAGAGCGGGAATATTAACTAAGTCTTCAGGTAACGTTTTAGTACCTGCTCTAGGATGCAGAGACATTCAATAATCCTTTTTAGTGCTACTAAGATATAAAATCGAAAAAACCTCATAATACGTGATGAGTCAAATATTATGAGGCTCTTATTAAATCATTCTAATTAACGTTAGATGGCGTTACATACTTTATCAATCAAGTCTGCTTGAAAGCCCATTTGCGTCATTAGTTGCTGAACCATTTGGCGCTTACGGTTGGTATTATTATTAGTAATGACCCAAAACGGCGTATTTGGGATCGAGCGAGGCTTGGTCGTTTTACCGCTCGCTAACAAGGTTTCTTCATTATCAGCAAAGTAAACACGTGTACGACCTTTCACTTTTGCCGCTTCAGCAAAACTGGATGCTTCAATATGATACAAAGAAGATAAGATCAGCATAAAACGATCAATCGCTTTATCTTTCTCTGCAAACTCATCAGAAATAAGCAAAGATCGCATCACCTTGACGCCATCTGGCTTTTCTTGCTTAGCCGGCTTAGTTGATTCCACTGTATCAACGGTAACAGGATTCGTCATTGTTGCATTTGCTTGTGATCCTTGCTGCTCACCGATTAAAAGTCGACGTAAAATATCCGAGGCACTTTCACCAATATGCTGGGTTTGGCTCGCAATATAACGATAAAGTTCTTCATCTACTTCAATGGTTTTCATTGGCTTTTCACAATCTCAATCTGTTTAAACTCTAGAATGATTATACCTATAACTTACCGGATACTCTATGTTAAATACTCAGTGTTAGTAATAAAAAAGATCGTTTTGATCACTGAATGTTTTATTTTTTCATTACCGCACGGATAAAGTGCACAAATAATCAGCATTAAAAAACTAGTACGCCTTTCGACTCTAGTCTGAATTTATCTGGTGCTGATGGCATGATGTAAAATGAATATTTAGAATTTCAACGACCAATTTACTAAAGCGAGGATCTTGTGGACGTTTGTGGCTATTTCGCTTAGTTCTATCTCGAGATGGCATTTTACCAGGCTAAATGATTACTTTCGCATTATGACTGTATTATGATGTTTATTCGTACTTTCAGTTACAGGATTATTATGACTTCCCCACAACTTAACCATACAATTCAAGGTCAAGGCCCAGCAATCCTGCTCATTCATGGGCTTTTTGGCAGCTTAAGCAATCTAGGCTTATTAGCGAGAGACTTAGTTCAAGACCATACGGTTATTAGTGTTGATTTACGTAATCATGGGCATTCTTTTCATAGTGACACCATGAATTACGCTGTTATGGCGGATGATATCAATCACCTGTTAGTTGATTTAAATATTTCATCCGCCATAGTTATCGGCCACTCCATGGGCGGGAAAGTAGCAATGGCTCTTTGCAATATTGCCGCTGACAAAATCAGTAAACTCATCGTATTAGATATGGCACCCGTCGCCTATCAGCAAAGACGCCATGATAATGTTTTTTCAGGTTTAAAAGCCGTTATCAATGAAAAGCCTCAAAGCCGAAAACAAGCCTTAGACTGTTTGGCACGATATATTGAAATAGAGGGTGTGCGCCAATTCCTCGCTAAATCGTTACATACTAAAGATGGATACTTACAGTGGTTGTTCAATGTTGAGGGGATCATTAATAGCTATCAGCACATTCAAGACTGGGCCGAAATTTCTCCTTTCCACGGCGAAACTTTATTTTTAAAAGGCGCTGAATCTGACTACTTAATGCCAGAGAATCAAGCTGATATTCAAAAACAATTCCCAAATAGTAAAGCTCATATTATTGCTAATACTGGTCACTGGCTACATGCAGAAAAACCACTAGAGGTCATCCGTTCTATCCGTCGATTCATTAATAAATAATTCGCATTTCACTTATTCAGCGAGCGACTTCGCATTAACTTTCAATTGTATTAATGCTATAGTTCTGGGATAAAAAAACAACGGTGATCAAACGTATGCTTTACGAACATATCAATACTATAGAATCTCTAGGCTTAGATCTGTTTTTTGCATCGTTATTTTTATTGATTGGTTTAGCCATCAAAGATGTTTTAAAACAAGGTAATGTCCCGGTGTTTGGCCGTCGTATAGTATGGCTTGTTCTATTTTTAGGTTGTGCAGGCTTTATCGCCAAAGGATTAATCCAAATGAGCTGGGAAGGTACCGGCTTAGGCTAGCCACCGTACAACTGTAACGTATTCTTTTTAATTATATTGATACCGGCTTTTCCGGTAGTAGATAAATAGGTAATATTTCTATGGCAAGTGTAGGACTCTTCTTTGGTAGCGACACAGGTAATACTGAAGCAGTTGCTAAAATGATACAAAAAGAACTTGGCAAACAACTTGTGCACGTACAAGACATTGCGAAGAGCAGCAAGGAAGATATTGATAATTTTGATCTATTACTGCTTGGCATTCCAACTTGGTACTATGGTGAATCTCAATGTGACTGGGATGACTTTTTCCCTGAGCTTGAAGCAATAGATTTCTCAACTAAGCTCGTTGCTATTTTTGGTTGCGGTGACCAAGAAGATTATGCTGAGTACTTCTGTGATGCGATGGGAACCATTCGTGATATCGTCGAAGCGAAAGGCGGCACGATTATTGGTTACTGGCCAACAGAAGGTTATGAATTTGAAGCATCAAAAGCATTAGTTGATGACGATAACTTCATTGGCTTATGTATTGATGAAGACCGTCAACCAGAACTAACAGATGATCGCGTTAAAACTTGGTCAAAGCAGATTTATGATGAAATGTGTCTAGCAGAATTAGCTGATTAATCAAAATTTTGTGACATATCAAGATACCTCCTCTGTGAGGTATTTTGTTATCCTCACTCTAATGCTATAGTCATTTTAGATACATTTTTACAACATATAATGAAACGCAGTGAACTTGGTCGGTTAGTTCGAGTCATATTTACTGATGTCATTCATGCCTTCTGTTTTTAACGCAGAATCTCACAGGAAAGTACAATGCCAGATAACAACCAAGCTCTAAAGGAAGCAGGTCTTAAAGTCACCTTACCTCGATTAAAAATTCTCGAGGTACTGCAACAACCAGACTGCCAACATATCAGTGCCGAGGATTTATATAAGAAACTGATCGATCTTGGTGAAGAAATTGGCCTTGCAACGGTTTATCGTGTTTTGAACCAATTTGATGACGCAGGTATCGTAACTCGTCACCATTTTGAAGGTGGAAAGTCTGTTTTCGAACTATCAACTCAACATCACCATGACCACCTTGTTTGCCTTGATTGCGGTGAAGTGATTGAATTTACCGATGACCTTATTGAAGAGCGACAAAAAGAAATTGCTGCTAAATATAATGTCGTGCTAACAAACCATAGTTTGTACCTGTACGGTCGCTGTGCTAGCGGCAATTGTAAAACAGAGACTAACGCACACAAAACTAAGTAAATTTTATAGTTCACTTGCTGCTTATTTTAGTTTGATACAAATAAAAACGCACCTCATATGAGGTGCGTTTTTTATCAGCCAATCAAACTAATAAGGCGAGAAAGCTCTCACCTTACATGGATATATTGGCATAAATATATTGCTTATTGAGCGTCGATTTTAGCCCAGGTATCGCGTAAGCCAACTGTACGGTTAAATACTAACGATTCTGGAATAGAATCTTTAGCATCAACACAGAAGTAGCCAGTACGCTCAAACTGAAAACCAACTCCTGCTTCAGCATTGGCCAAGCTGGGCTCCACATAAGCTTTCTTAACAACTAAAGACTCAGGGTTAATCGTCGCTGCAAAGTCATCCGCCGCTGCAGGGTTTGGTACAGTGAAAAGACGATCATATAAACGAACGTCAGCCTCTAGGCCTTTTTCAGCTGAAACCCAATGGATAACACCTTTTACTTTACGGCCATCACTTGGATTTTTACCCAAAGTTTCTGGATCGTAAGTACAGTAAATCGTCGTTACGTTACCTTGCTCATCTTTTTCAATACGATTCGCTTGGATCACATAAGCTCCGCGTAGACGAACTTCTTTACCAAGAACTAAGCGTTTATATTTCTTGTTTGCTTCTTCACGAAAATCATCCGCTTCAATCCACACTTCACGTGTAAAAGGAACCTCACGACTCCCCATTTCAGGTTTATTCGGGTGATTTGCGATCGTCAATACTTCTTCACCTTCAAAGTTTTCAATTACCACTTTGACCGGATCAAGTACCGCCATTGCACGAGGTGCATTTTCATTTAGATCTTCACGAATACACGCTTCCAGTGAACCAAACTCAATCATGTTATCTTGCTTAGTCACACCAATACGTGAACAAAACTCGCGAATAGAGCCCGGAGTAAATCCTCGACGGCGTAAACCAGAAATCGTTGGCATACGTGGGTCATCCCAACCAGTCACTAATTTCTCAGTGACTAATTGGTTGAGTTTACGCTTAGACATAACCGTATATTCTAAGTTTAAGCGGCTAAATTCGTACTGATGTGGTTGTGATTCAATCGAAATATTGTCTAAAACCCAGTCATATAAACGGCGGTTGTCTTGAAATTCCAGCGTACATAATGAGTGAGTAATACCTTCTAACGCATCAGAAATACAATGAGTAAAGTCATACATTGGGTAAATGCACCACTTATCCCCTGTTTGATGGTGATTGATAAAACGCACACGATAAATCACAGGATCGCGCATAACGATAAACGAAGATGCCATATCAATCTTAGCACGCAGACAAGCCTTACCTTCTTCAAATCCACCATTACGCATTTTCTCAAATAACGCTAAATTTTCTTCCACACTGCGGTCGCGGTATGGGCTATTTTTTCCTGGCTCTTTTAACGTGCCACGATATTCACGAATTTCATCAGGGGTCAGCTCATCAACATAGGCTAAACCTTTTTCAATCAACTCGATTGCGTAACCATACAGTGCATCAAAGTAATTTGATGAATAGCAAATTTCACCATCCCAGTTAAAGCCTAACCAATTTACATCTTGCTTAATCGATTCAACGTATTCGATGTCTTCTTTCGCTGGGTTAGTATCATCAAAGCGAAGGTTACACTTTCCCTGGTAATCTTGTGCCAAACCAAAGTTTAAACAAATAGACTTAGCATGACCAATATGCAGATAGCCATTAGGTTCTGGTGGGAAACGGGTATGAATCCCTGTGTGTTTGCCATCCGCTAAATCCTTATCAATAATTTGACGGATAAAGTTAGATGGTCGAGCCTCAGCTTCACTCATCAATAGTACCTCAATAAATATAAGAGTCTTTTTATAATTAGGGCTAATGATCCACAATTCTAGCCCTTTACACAACTAGAAGTGATATTTTCTTTATTAAAAAGACCAAAAGTCTTCCAAGCCGTCAAAATTCACGCTTTTACTATTGGCCACATTTTGCAACAGGATAAAAAAAGGCTCCACAATAGGAGCCTTTATCTGGACAAGTTGATTACCAATTACGGTAGGACAACATCCGATAAATCATCAGAAGCCGGGATAGCTTTCATCTCACCTGCAACGATTTCAGCAAGTGGACCAAGAATAACTTGAAGGTTATTTTCACCCAATTTCACAACACCTTTTGCGCCAAGCTTTTTCAATACCGCTTCATCTACGATTGAGCGATCCTTCAATGTTAAGCGTAAGCGAGTGATACAAGCATCAATCGTCGTCACATTACTGTGACCACCTAACGCTTTTAAGTATTGGCGAGCAACCGCACCTGAAGGTTTCTCTGTCTTGTCAGCAGAAGCAGACACTTCTTCATCTTCACGACCTGGCGTTTTCATGTTGAAAGCTCGGATTAAGAAGCTGAAGATAAAGAAGTAAGCAACACCAAAACATAAGCCAATAACGAGTAGAGTCCAAGGTTTAGTTGCTAGACCCCAGTTCAATCCAAAGTCGATTAGACCCGCAGAAAAACCAAAGCCATGTAACGTGCCAAACATGTTAGCAACCACTAAAGATAGACCCGTTAATACTGCGTGTACTGCATACAAACCAGGTGCTAGGAACATGAACATGAACTCTAGAGGCTCTGTAATACCTGTTAGGAATGAACAGAAAGCAACTGAGAACAATGCACCAGCAACTTGGCTACGGCGCTCAGATGGAGCCGCTAGATACATAGCTAAAGCACCAGCAGGTAGACCAAACATCATGATAGGGAAGAAACCATTCATGAATACCCCAGCCGATTTGTCACCGCCGAAGTAACGGTTCAAGTCACCGGTTTTAACAATATCTTTCACGCTATCAACAACCGCTGTAATTTCTGGTGTTACTGCATTTTTAAAGGTAAATGTGTGTTCTTGGCCTACTATTAGCGTTTTAGCAACCGCAGGATCAACACATAATTGGTGAATATTAGAGAACGCACCAGAAGCCGTTACCATGATTTCTTGACATGAACCCATGCCAAACCAGAAGTAAGAATTAAGTACATGGTGAAGACCCACAGGAATTAAGGCACGGTTCAATGTACCGTAAATAAATTGACCAATTGCGCCAGACGTTGAAATGCTATGAGCTAAAGCATCAAGACCATGTTGAACTGCTGGCCAAACCACACCAAAAATAGCGCCAGCAACTAATGCGACTAAACCTGACATAATTGGTACTAAACGACGACCAGAGAAGAAAGCTAACCATTCTGGTAAACGAGTAGCATGGAATGCGTTGTAACAATGCCCTGCAATGATACCAGCAAAGATACCGCCGAAGAATGACATATTAACTTCAGCATCGATTTGTTGTGCTGTTGCAGTTAATACAAAGTAAGCAACGGCACCGGCTAAACCAGCCGCACCCGCACCATCTTTAGATAAACCAATTGCAATACCTAAACCAAATAGTAAAGGTAATTGGCTGAAAATAGCATTACCGGCTGATGCCATAAATGCGATGTCTAACAGGTCAGGTTGACCCAGACGAAGTAAAAGCGCTGCAACAGGTAATGTTGCAATAGGTAACATCAACGCTTTACCTAGTCTTTGTGCATATCCAAGTATATTCACCGTAATTCCCCCCTATAGGATTGGTAAAATTCGTATCACTTATTTTTCTTAAAGAATTTAGTACAACGACAGTCTATTCGATTAATTTTGGCCCGCAAATTAAAACCCTATTATTTGTGATCTTTATCAATAGTTATTTGCGAGTTTGCGTCATTCTTGTGAAGGATTTATCTTATTTATACTGGATAGTTTTCAAAACTTATTTTATCATGCAAAATAATGAAGTGAATATCCTATTCTAAATTTTATTTTTGTCCTATAAGAGGTGTACTGTGAGACTAATTCCACTCGATAATGCAAATGAAGTTGGCCTATGGTCAGCTCGCCATATTATAAATAAAATCAACAAGTTCAACCCAACAGAAGATCGTCCTTTTGTTCTTGGTTTACCGACAGGTGGCACACCTCTAATGACTTATAAGCAGCTAATTAAACTACATAAAGCTGGCGAAGTAAGTTTTAAGCACGTTGTGACATTTAACATGGATGAATATGTTGAATTAGCAACGGATCATCCTGAATCTTACCGTTCATTTATGTATGAAAACTTTTTCAACCATATTGATATTCAAGAAAAAAACATCAACTTACTCAACGGCAATACCGATGACCATGAGGCTGAGTGCAAGCGTTACGAAGATAAAATCAAGTCCTACGGTCGTATCAACTTATTCATGGGGGGTGTAGGTAACGATGGCCACATTGCATTCAATGAACCCGCTTCTTCTCTGTCTTCACGAACTCGAATTAAAACACTGACTGAAGATACACGAATCGCTAATTCACGTTTCTTTAATGGTGATATTAGTCAAGTACCTAAATATGCGCTAACTATCGGTGTTGGTACGTTACTAGATTCTGAAGAAGTTATGATTTTGATCACAGGCCACAATAAAGCACACGCTTTGCAAGCGGCGGTCGAAGGCTCAGTCAATCACCTTTGGACGGTATCTGCTTTACAACTGCATGCAAAATCAGTAATTGTGTGTGATGAACCTTCAACTCAAGAGCTTAAAGTAAAAACGGTTAAATACTTTAAAGAACTTGAAGCAGAAAATATTAAGAACTTGAAATAGAGGATGCCGACTATGTATGCTCTGATAAATGCAACAATCTACACAGGTCATGACGTACTTACAGAGCATGCTGTGATAGTGGATGCAGGTAAAATTCAATCTATCGTTAAAATGGATGAACTACCAAAAGAGATAGAGATTCACGATCTACAAGGCGCAAATCTTAGTCCAGGTTTTATCGATCTACAGTTAAATGGTTGTGGCGGCGTAATGCTGAATGACGCAATCACCGCCGATACCATGCATATCATGCACAAAGCCAATTTAAAATCTGGCTGTACTAGCTTTTTGCCAACATTAATCACATCCTCTGATGAAGATATGCAACAAGCTATTTCTGCAGCTCGTGAATATCAGCGACGCTACCAAAACCAATCATTGGGATTACATTTAGAAGGTCCTTACCTTAATGTGCTGAAAAAAGGCATCCACCGTCCTGATTTTATTCGCAAATCAGATGATGAGATGATCCAAATGATTTGTGATAACCACGATGTGATAGCCAAGGTAACCTTAGCACCAGAGCAAAATGAACCAGCGCATATTCAACGTTTAAGAAATGCAGGTATCGTTGTGTCCATCGGCCACACTAACGCTACTTACCAAGAGGCTCGTCAAGGTTTTGCTAATGGTATTACATTTGCAACACACCTTTTCAATGCAATGACTCCGATGGTTGGACGTGAACCAGGTGTTGTAGGTGCAATCTACGATACTTCAGAAGTTTATGCTGGTATTATTGCTGATGGCTTCCATGTAGACTATGCCAATATCCGAATCGCCCATAAAATCAAAGGTGATAAGCTAGTATTAGTGACGGATGCCACAGCTCCAGCAGGAGCTGACATGGATCACTTTATTTTTGTGGGTAAGAAAGTATATTACCGAAATGGTAAGTGTGTTGATGAAAATGGCACACTTGGTGGTTCAGCTTTAACCATGATTGAAGCCGTACAAAATACGGTTGAGCATGTAGGTATCGCTTTAGACGAAGCACTGAGAATGGCCACGCTTTATCCTGCACGAGCAATCGGCGTAGAGAGACAGCTTGGTGAAATCAAACCGGGAATGGTCGCAAACCTCACTGTGTTTGATCGTGACTTCAATGTAAAAGCGACGGTTGTTAACGGACAATACGAGCAGACATAGAATGAATGGCGGACAAATTGGTAATGTAGATTTAGTCAAACAACTTAATAGCGCGGCAGTATATCGCCTAATTGACCAACAAGGTCCAATTTCGAGAATACAAGTTGCCGATGTTAGCCAACTAGCCCCCGCCAGTGTCACTAAGATCACTCGCCAACTACTTGAGCGAGGATTAATTAAAGAAGTAGCACAACAAGCCTCCACTGGGGGTAGGCGTGCTATTTCTTTAACTACAGAAACAACCCCTTTCCATTCCATCGCTATTCGTTTAGGCCGAGACTACATCCAGTTAAGTATCTATGACTTAAGCGGCCATGAACTTGCCAATCATCACGCCTCTTTTAAATATGATAAACAACAAGATTTATTTGATGGTTTAGTCCTACATACCAAAGCATTCATCAATCAACACAAAGATACTATCGAGCAATTAATTGCTATTGGTGTCACTCTTCCTGGCTTAGTTAACCCTGAGACTGGAGTAGTTGAATACATGCCAAATACCGAGATCGATAACCTTTCTTTAGGTAAATTATTAAGCGATACATTTGAAGTTGAAACCTTTGTCGGTAACGATATTCGAGGATTAGCACTGGCTGAACATTATTTTGGTGCAAGTCGTGACTGCCAAGATTCCATCTTAGTGAGTGTTTATCGAGGCACTGGTGCAGGTATCATAGTTAACGGTCAAGTATTCTTAGGCTCTAACCGCAACGTAGGTGAAATCGGTCACGTACAAATTGAACCACTAGGCGATCGCTGCCAATGTGGTAATTTTGGTTGTTTAGAAACCATTGCCGCCAACCCTGCAATTATTGCTCATGTACAATCACGACTTGATCAAGGCTTCCCCTCAAGCTTATCTCGTGTCGATAAGCTTACCATGAGTGTGATTTGTGAACATGCAAATCAAGGAGATGACCTAGCTAGCCAAGCACTTATCCGTGTTGGCCACTACCTAGGTAAAGCCATCGCCATGACGGTTAACTTATTTAATCCACAAAAAATAATTATCGCAGGTGAACTGGTCAAATCGAAAGATATTATCTTTCATGCCATTCAACGAAATATTGAAAGCCATTCACTAACCGCTTTCCACAAAAACCTTCCGATTGTGGAATCCAAACTGTATGAGCAGCCTACCATTGGGGCATTTGCTATGATCAAGCGCGCAATGCTTAATGGTGTATTACTACAAAAATTACTGGGCGAATGAGATAAATAACACACTCTTTGAGTGCTTAAGTATATAATTCCGACGGGAATATCAATTGATATTCCCGTTTTTTATTTTAGGGAAAGGAATATTATATGGATCTCTTGCTTATTATCGCCGCTTTTGTTTCCGGCTTTATCGCGCTCAAATGCAGCCTTCCACCATTAGTCGGCTTTTTAATTGCAGGGTTTGGCTTGCAGTATGCAGGCTTTACTAGTAACGAAACCATATCGACATTATCCGATTTAGGTGTCACTCTTTTGCTATTCACTATCGGACTAAAGCTAGATGTGAAAACCTTACTCGCGAAAGAGATTTGGGCCAGTGCAACCTTGCATAATTTACTATCTACAACTTTTTTCACTTTAACTCTACTAGGCCTAAAGACTATCGGGATAAGCCTATTTAGCGATGTAGACACCACTCAAATACTGCTACTTGGTTTTGTATTATCCTTTTCCAGTACCGTATTTGCGATTAAAAGTTTAGAAGAAAAAGGCAGCATGAATTCCACCTTTGCCACCATATCAATTGGCATCTTGATCATGCAGGATATTTTTGCCGTACTTTTTCTTACCATTTCAACCGGTAAACTACCTGAATGGTATGCACTCGCGCTGTTTATTCTTCCCTTTCTTCGTCCTCTTTTTTATAAAATCCTCGACAAATGTGGTCACGGCGAGATGCTTGTCTTATACGGTTTTTTTATGGCGCTAGTCATGGGGGCTGGGCTTTTCAATCTCGTGGGAATGAAGGCAGATTTAGGTGCATTAATTTTAGGTATGCTGCTTGCAGGTCACTATAAAGCATCAGAGTTATCTAAATCTCTCTTTAACATTAAAGAACTATTCTTAGTTTGTTTTTTCTTAAACATTGGTTTATCTGCTCCACCTACTTTAGACGGCTTTATTCTTGCTCTGCTATTGCTTTGCTTATTGCCAATTAAGGGCGCGCTGTACTACGTCGTCATAAACCTATTTAAATTCCGTGTACGTACATCTTTACTCGTTTCACTTACCCTACTTAACTACAGCGAATTTGGACTCATAGTCTCAGGACTTGCTTATAAACTCGGTTGGTTACCCGACGAAATGATGATCGCGATTGCTATGGCTGTCTCTTTATCTTTCATTATTGCTGCGCCAATCAATAGTATGAGCCACAAAATCTATCGTTACACATCGCACTGGTTAAGAGATCAAGCGGATGAAAAACTGCACCTTAAAGACAAACGTATTAACCCTGGCCATGCCCAAGTCCTTATTCTCGGCATGGGCCGCATAGGTACAGGTGCTTACGATGAAATTCGTACCCGTTATGGAAAAATCAGCTTAGGCATAGAAACTCGATCAGATGTTGTACAAACACATAAAACCAGTGGTAGGAATGTCATCCAAGGCGATGCAACCGATTCTGATTTCTGGGAGCGCATCCTTGATATTGCCAATGTAAAGTTAGTATTACTTGCTATGCCCCATCATCAAGGGAATCAATCAGCACTCGAGCAGTTAAAAGCTCGTAACTACCAAGGGAAAATTGCGGCGATTGCCGAATATCCAGATCAGGTGGTTGAAATGACGGAAAATGGCGTAGATGCTGCCTTTAATATTTATAACGAAGCTGGTGCGGGTTTTGCTCGCCATGTATGCGACAAACTCAATCCACAATTCAAGACAATGCAACCCGGCGATTGGGATACAAGTAATAATTTAACTTAGTATCCATCGAATCGGATAAAAACCGACCAAGAGTGGATAGAATCTATAAATATATCGATTTTGGTGAATTCTATTCACACAAATTACTTTTATGTAATTAATTTAATAATGATTGGTTGATTTTTTTGTTGGTCATGGCAAATTGGATTCAACAGATTAAATTAACTCTAATAAACGACTAGAAGTTTAAAACGGATTTTAAGGAAGAGAATATGTGTTCAATATTTGGCATTTTAGATATTAAATCGGATCCCACCCCACTACGCCCATTGGCGCTAGAAATGTCTAAAAAGCTTCGTCACCGAGGTCCAGACTGGTCAGGTATCTACGCTTCAGATAAAGCGATTCTAGCTCACGAGCGTCTATCTATCGTAGGTTTAAACAGCGGCGCACAACCTCTGTATAGCGAAGATAAAAAACACATCTTAGCGGTCAATGGTGAAATTTATAACCATAAAGAAATTCGTGCTCGCTATGCTGACAAATTTAACTTTCAAACCGATTCTGACTGTGAAGTTATCCTAGCGCTATACCAAGAATTAGGTGAAAACTTATTAGAAGAACTAAACGGTATCTTTGCTTTTATCTTATATGATGAAGAAAAAGACAAATACTTAGTTGGTCGTGATCACATCGGTATTATCCCTCTTTATCAAGGTTACGACGAACACGGTAACTACTACGTAGCATCAGAGATGAAAGCACTAGTTCCTGTTTGTAAAACCATCAGTGAATTCCCTCCAGGCAGCTACTACGGTTCTGATGATGCGGAACCTGTCCGCTACTACCAGCGTGATTGGATGGAATATGCAGCCGTACAAGGTAACTTAACGAGCAAAGAAGACTTAACTCAAGCACTAGAAGATGCAGTCAAACGTCAGCTAATGACGGATGTACCATACGGCGTATTACTTTCTGGTGGCCTTGACTCTTCTATTACTTCTGCGGTTGCCAAACGTTTTGCTGCCATGCGTATCGAAGATGACAGTCAATCTCAAGCTTGGTGGCCACAACTGCACTCTTTTGCGATTGGTCTAGAAGGTGCACCTGATTTAAAAGCCGCTCGTGAAGTAGCTGATAAGCTGGGTACTGTTCACCATGAAATGACCTACACGGTTCAAGAAGGTATCGATGCCATTCGTGACGTGATTTATCACATTGAAACTTACGATGTCACTACGATTCGCGCTTCTACCCCAATGTTCCTACTCGCACGTAAAATTAAAGCGATGGGGATTAAAATGGTTCTTTCTGGTGAAGGCGCCGATGAAATCTTTGGTGGTTACTTGTACTTCCACAAAGCACCAAATGCTAAAGAGTTCCATGAAGAAACGGTACGTAAGCTACTTGCTCTTAACATGTTTGACTGTGCCCGTGCTAACAAATCATTAGCGGCTTGGGGGGTTGAAGGACGTGTTCCATTCTTAGACAAAGAGTTTATCGATGTTGCAATGCGCTTGAACCCTGAAGACAAGATGTGCGGTAACGGAAAAATGGAAAAACACGTTTTACGTGAATGTTTTGAGCATTACTTGCCAGAGTCGATCGCATGGCGTCAAAAAGAACAATTCTCAGATGGCGTTGGTTATAACTGGATTGATTCTTTAAAAGCACAAGCAGAAGAGAAAGTAACTGATCAGCAACTAAAGACTGCAGCATTTAAATTCCCATACAACACACCGACAACTAAAGAAGGTTATGTATACCGTGAGATTTTTGCGGAATTATTCCCTCTAGAATCAGCAGCGGAATGTGTACCGGGAGGACCATCTGTAGCCTGTTCATCAGCCACTGCGATCGAATGGGATGAATCATTTAAAAACAACGCAGATCCATCAGGTCGCGCCGTGAAAGCAGTCCATAACGACGCTTATTAATCCCAATCTTTCTTGCCTAAAGGTTTGAATGATAGATCTGAATTCGGCATCCTGAAGCCACTGGGTATATAATAAAAGCCTACCGCACATGAGTGTTGGTAGGCTTTATCAATTACAGAGCTAATCTTAAAAAATCACCTCTAACTATTTGTTGAAATTATTCCGATATTATTTACGCCACTCCACGTCACTATTTTCAACCCTTACTTCAACCTCTTGATTTATCAGTGTTATAAGCAAAATTGATCGTTTTTCACCATCAGGCTCTTGATAAATAGCTTTAAGCCCAGAAAATTGGCCAGATTTTATTTGAATGGTTTCACCTTTTTTAGGTATTTGTTTTTCTAATAATTCTTCTTGATAAATCCGACACTGTAAGTGTTGAATCAAAGACCCTGATACTTTATGTGGTTTACCGCCAAAGCGAACAAAATCCATCACACCTCTGGTTGAACGAATAGTCGTAAAGCTAAGGTGCTCTTCATCTTCTAATGCGATAAATATATAAGAAGGAAACAATGGCTCCATGACTTGTTTCCTTTTTCCTCTTAGGATTTTTTCTATTTCAATTTCAGGGTAATAGCACTCGACGCCTTGGTTTTCCAAATGCATTTTGGCCCTTTTTTGCTCACCACGCTTACAATACAATAAATACCAAGACTTCATATAATCCATACCCTAGAAAATTTTATCTATTCTAACAGTTATCCCTATTAGTAATAAATGATGAAATCTAATCGCAACACATTACAACATTAACTTACACTTTACATTACCGCCAATCTTGCAACCTGGGAGGTTATTTTGTAATCAAACAATAAATAAATGATAATTTGATGGCAAATTAGGATTGTGATTTTGAAATTTGAGCTGTATATATAATGTAACATTAGATTCTGTGATCTAAAGCATAATTAAAACTAATGCTAAATGTAAATCGATATGACAATTTAAAAATCTTATTTATCGGTCACCAGCACAACATTATATGGCAAATATAACCTTCATTATAAAGCCACCACACAAATGGAAACTCACATGACAACACAACAAGTCACTGTTTCAAAGACTAAATCATTTATGACTGTGTCCATGATTGAATTATGGGAACGATTTGGTTACTACGGCATGCAAGCACTAATCGTTTACTTCATGATTCAACGCCTAGGGTTTGAAGATTCACGCGCAAACTTAGTATGGGGTGCTTGTGCCGCATTAATTTATGTTTCACCAGCAATCGGCGGCTGGATTGGCGATAAGATCTTAGGTACTAAACGTACTATGATCATGGGGGCATTTATTCTGGCTCTTGGTTATGCCTTAATGACACTGCCGTCTGAAAATACTTGGGTACTCTTTTTTGCACTAGGTGTTATCGTCGTCGGTAATGGTATGTTTAAACCAAACGCTGGTAACCTTGTACGTAAAATATACGAAGGTGATGATTCTAAAATCGACAGTGCGTTTACTATCTACTACATGGCGGTAAACATTGGTTCAACGATTTCGATGTTATTAACGCCTTGGGTGAAAGACTACGTCAATGACAATTATCACAATGAATTCGGTTGGCATGCAGCATTTGCGGTGTGTTGTGTAGGTTTATTAGTCGGTTTGGCTAACTTCTTCGTAATGCGTAATACTTTAGGCGCTTACGGTTCTGAACCAGATACTAAACCTGTCGATGGTCGTAAACTTACTTTCGTTCTATTGGGGTCGATAGTTGCTGTTGCAATTTCTGCGGTTATTTTAGAATATCAAACTCTTGCTCGTATATTTGTTTACCTTGCGGGTATCGTTGTTTTAGGTATTTTCACTCATCTAATTCGTAGCAGCGAGCAACATGAGCGTGCTGGTCTTATTGCTGCACTCGTTCTGATCATACAAACGGTTTTCTTCTTTATTTTCTACCAACAAATGTCTACGTCATTGGCTCTATTTGCACTACGTAACGTTGATCTGAACTTCACTGTTTTTGGTAGCCATCTATTAACTTGGTCTCCAGCACAGTTCCAGGCATTGAACCCTATTTGGATCATGCTACTCAGTCCTATTCTTGCTTTGATTTATTCAAAAGCTGGCGCAAAAAATAAGGACCTTTCTATTGCTGCGAAATTTGCTCTAGGTTTTGCTGTCGTAGCAGTTGGCTTCTTTGTTTATGGCTTTGCAGGTAACTTTGCAGTAAACGGTAAAACAACGTCTTGGGTGATGATTATCGGCTACGGTGCATACTCTCTAGGTGAATTATTAGTAAGTGGCCTGGGCCTTGCGATGATTGCTCGTTATGCTCCTGAGCGTATGGGGGGCTTTATGATGGGGGCTTATTATGTTGCTTGTGGTATTTCTCAATACTTAGGTGGTGTTGTGGCTAACTTTGCTAGCATTCCAAAAGGTATGACTGAACCATTAGAAACATTGGCTATCTATACGACCCTATTCAACAAACTAGGTATGGCTGCAGTAGTTTGTACTTTTATGGCATTAGCTGTTCTACCGTTAATGCGCCGCCTTGATAAAAAACACCAAGGTATTCAGTAATTAACTACCGACCATAGTTACTAACTGAATCCTCAACGTGTAAAAAATACCGCACAATTCAACTGAACTGTGCGGTATTTTTATGTTAGATAGCCAGATAAATTCAATACATTATTGCGTAGAACGAATCAAGTCAGCCATCATTTCAATATGCTCATCCGAGTCGTTTAAACATTCAATATAACGGTAGGCTTGCCCACCAGCTCCTTGATAGATGTCTTTACATTCAATGGCAATTTCTTCCAAGGTTTCGATGCAATCACAAGCAAAGGCCGGTGAAATAACATCTAAGGTGGCAAGTTTCTTATCCGCTAAATTTTCGAGCGTTTTATCGGTATAAGGTTGTAGCCACTCTTCTTTACCAAAGCGGGATTGGTAACTCATGCCTATTTGCTGTTGCGATAAGCCAAGCTCAAGACGCAACAACTCTGTGGTTGTTTCACAGTGCTTCGGATAAACATCACCTTGATTGGCAAGACGCTGTGGGATCCCATGATATGAACACAGTAGATAGTCACCTTGCCCATGCTGCTGCCAGTAATCGCGAATCTTACTTGCCAGCGCTTTAATGTATAAAGGGTGCTGATGATAATCACGAATTAAGTGATAACCCGGCAAGGCAATCATTTTACTCAAACTACGTGATAGCGCATCGGATACCGCCGCGGTGGTGGTACTCGAATACTGAGGATATAAAGGCAGTACGGTAATCGTATCGCAGCCCTGCTCAATCAGCTTATTAATGCCACTTTCAATACTAGGGTTACCATAAGTCATCCCTAGCTCTACCGGGAGTGTGAGCCTCTGTGCAAGCTTTTCGGCTTGGCGCTTTGAATACACCATTAAAGGTGAACCTTCATCCATCCAAACTTGTTGGTAAATCTTAGCTACTTTGGGTGAGCGCAACGGTAAAATCACGCCATTAAGTAAAGGCCACCAAAGTAACTTCGGGATGCTCACAACGCGTTTATCACTCAAGAAAGGTTTTAAAAAGTCTTTAACCCCTTTAGCGGATGGGGATTCTGGCGTTCCAAGGTTGACTAATAAAATGCCTGTTTGGCTTGCGACTGATTTGCCCATCCTCGACCTCTACAAAAAGATATAAAAAAAGCGACATTACGAATAATGTCGCTCAATATAACAAAAATCTTACTTAGTCACTTATCTATTTTGCCTATCAAATCAATCGTAAAATAGACACTACAGTGAGACTAAAAATTAAGATAATGCTTTTTCGATGTCAGCACTTACTTCTGAAACCTGCTTAGTACCATCAAATTTCAAATATTGAGTGTGACCCGCTTCTGCTTCTTTATTGTAGTAAGCGATAAGAGGAGCCGTTTGCTCATGGTAAACACCTAGGCGAGCACGTACTGTCTCTTCTTTATCATCATCACGTACTACTAGATCTTCACCTGTTACGTCATCTTTACCTTCCACTTTAGGTGGGTTGTAAGTCACGTGGTAAGTACGGCCTGATGCTAGGTGAGCACGACGGCCTGCCATACGTTCAACAATCACGCTGTCAGCAACGTCAAATTCGATCACATAATCCACTTCAACACCAAGTTCTTTCAAGCCATCTGCTTGAGGGATAGTGCGTGGGAAACCATCAAGTAAGAAACCTTTTTCACAATCCGCTTGTGCAATGCGCTCTTTGATAAGACCAAGAATAATGTCATCAGAAACGAGTTGACCCGCATCAATAACCGCTTTCGCTTGCTTGCCCATTTCAGTGCCTGCTTTAATTGCAGCACGTAACATGTCACCAGTTGAAATTTGTGGAATACCAAACTTGTCCATGATGAATTGAGCTTGAGTACCTTTACCAGCACCCGGAGCACCTAAAAGAATGATGCGCATGTATATTCCTCTTATTTAAAATTTTTATACCGAAGCTCACTGTAATGAATGTAAAACAATGGAGACACTGCGGTAAGTTTCGGTATAAGGATGAAGTCAGCATATCCCTGTTGTATCAAAAAATACTGACCTATTACAAAACTAGGGCCAGAATTTTACCACAAATTCCAGCCCCATTTCATTTTTACTTAGTAAGAAGTGCGTTGATTGCACCAACAAAGTGACTTGGATCTTCCATTGCGCCGCGTTCTGCAAGCATAGCTTGGCCAAGTAACACTTCAACCCAACGGCCAAAGGCTTCTTCATCTGCTTCATCTGCCATACGTTTCACTAACGCATGATTAGGGTTTAGCTCGAAGATATACTTCACTTCAGGCACTTCTTGTCCAGCTGCCGCTAACAGTTTTGCCATCTGTGTACCCATTTCATAATCATCAGTCACTACAACCGCAGGCGTACTCGCAAGCTTGAAGGTCGTGCGAACTTCTTTTACTCGGTCACCCAAATAATTTTTAGTACGCTCAACAACCGATTTAAACTCTTCTTCCTTTTCTTTCTGCTGCTCTTTTTCGGCTTCATCTTCAAATTTAGACAGATCTAAACCCGCTTTAGTGATTGCTTGGAATTGTTTGCCATCGAACTCAGTTAAGTAATTCATTAACCATTCATCAATACGGTCAAACATAAGAATCACTTCCAGACCTTTCGCTTTAAATTGCTCTAGGTGTGGGCTATTTTTTGCCGCAGCGTAGCTATCAGCCGTTAGATAATAAATTTTATCTTGACCTTCTTTCATACGCTCAACATAAGAAGCTAAAGATATGGTTTGCTCTGAATTATCAACATGAGTCGAGGCAAAGCGCATTAAACCAGCAATTTTCTCTTTATTTGAGAAATCTTCTGCCGGGCCTTCTTTTAGAACAAGACCAAACTCTTTCCAAAAGCTTTGGTATTTTTCTTCATCACGGTTGGCCATTTTTTCCAACATGCCAAGAACACGTTTAGTGCACGCACTTCTTAACGATTGAGTGATCTTGTTATCCTGCAAAATTTCACGAGATACATTTAATGGCAGATCGTTAGAATCAATTAAGCCTTTTACAAAACGTAAGTAAGAAGGCATAAACTGCTCAGCATCGTCCATAATAAAGACGCGTTGTACATACAGTTTCAAGCCGGCTTGATGATCTCGATTCATCATATCCCAAGGTGCTTTCGATGGGATATATAACAAGCTAGTATAATCGTTCTTACCTTCAACCTTGTTATGGCTCCAGGTCAATGGATCGGCAAAGTCATGCGAAACATGCTTATAGAACTCAATATACTCTTCATCATTGATCTCGCTTTTCGCGCGCGTCCATAATGCTTGAGCTTTGTTGATTTGCTCCCAAGACGCTTCTTTTTTAGTGACTTTAGTGCCATCTTCATTTTCTTCGCCAGTTTCAACATCTTTTTCTGTCCAAATGGATACTGGAATACCAATATGGTCAGAGTACTTACCAATCACATCACGCAGACGATATTCATTTAAGAATTCTTTACCTTCTTCACGCATGTGCAAAATAATATCAGTACCACGTGCTTCTTTGGTGATGTCTTCAATTGTGTAATCGCCTTCTCCCGCAGAATGCCACTGCACTGCTTTATCTGCAGGTAGACCTGCCGCGCGCGTGCGAACCGTTACCGCATCCGCCACAATGAAAGCCGAATAGAAGCCAACACCAAATTGACCAATGAGTTGTGAATCTTTACTTTGGTCTTCTGATAATTTAGAAAAGAAATCTGCCGTACCTGATTTCGCAATCGTTCCTAGGTGTTCAATGACATCTTCACGTGACATACCAATACCATTATCAGAAATAGTCAGCGTATTGGTTTCACTATTGAAAGAGAGTTTAACACCTAGATCGGCATCACCTTGGTACAAATCTGCATTTGATAATGCTTGAAAACGTAACTTATCAGCTGCATCAGAGGCATTAGAGATTAGCTCTCGCAAGAAGATTTCTTTATTAGAATACAGAGAGTGAATCATCAAATGCAGTAGTTGTTTTACTTCTGATTGAAATCCACGTGTTTCTTTATTTGTTGTCATTGTATCGCTCATTAGAACTCCACTCTTGTTTGTACAGATGGTATTACAAAGCTGTTTGTTAAAAACTTACTCTACAAATTTGGGCAGGCGAATATAAATTCAAGGTGAAAATTCATCAAAACCGTGTTTTTCTTATCACTTTTCATTATCATGAAGGTGAAAAACATCACAAAATCTAAATTTCGCTAATTTTTAGCTATGCGAAAAATCGATTTCAACCAATTTTTGCTACTGAGAACACCTAAATGACCAATATAGGCACTAAATATATTCTTGCCCAAAAGTTCATATTCGATCCTTATAGCAACACGCTAAGTGATCTAAATGATGACAACAATATCGTACGTTTAGGAAGTAATGAAAGCCGCATACTTTTAATCTTAATTGAAAACTCAAATCAAGTAGTGAGTCGTGATCAACTACACGAGTATGTATGGCGAGACCAAGGATTTCAGGTCGACGATTCAAGCCTTACTCAAGCAATTTCTACGCTTAGAAAAATGCTACAAGATTCAACGAAATCTCCTCAATTTGTGAAAACGGTACCAAAACGAGGTTATCAATTGATTTCTTCGGTCGATATTGCCACCCAATCACAAGCACATGAAGTAGCCGATAAAGTTGAAGCTCTGAATTTGAAAGATGACTCAACGACTACTCATAATAAAGAAGAAGTAAAACAAACGGTTCAATCAAGTCAAAGTACTACTGCAAGTGCGAAAGTAACATCACCGAAAACAGATACAACGTTCCCAGCTTGGCTTTATTTAGTTTGGGCTCTCATCGTTCTATTACCACTTTTAGCGTGGGTGAGTGAAATTCCTAATAGCAATGAGTTGACTAAAATTGAAATGGAAAGTGATATTCCGCTTTTTGTGCCGACAAACCAGCCACAAATCGATCAATGGTTACCGATTATAGAAAAATGTACCAAGGCTTATCAAAAACGTGTTCCGACTCCTCTCTCTCGAGTGATCGCAACCGGTGGTGAAAGTGAACATATTGCTTTGAATTATATCTATCCACTCAACGCTACCGAACAAAATAAAACCATCGTATTGTTTGTTAACCAAACGAATTTTGAATCCCTTTGTCAATAGAGGCGACCATGAAAAAAACAATATCGATTATCGCACTTGTTGTAGCTCTAATAGGTTCATGGAACTATTGGCAGGGTGATATCAAATTAAAACAAGAGCTGACCTCAAGAGAATGGCAATCCAAAACGATTGCTTATATGAACTTTTGGGACCAAAAAGTTCAGCACTTAGATAAGGCAAGTATTTCATCAACTGTTAAGTATCTGCCAAACCAGACATATATCAAAAACTCGACGCTAGTTTTTACTAGTAAAGATATCGAGCAGCCAGTAGAAATCATCATTTCAGAATCTGGTAGCTGGGAACTTAGCGACCATTACTTAATAATTAATGAGAGCGAGTTTAAAGATATTTCGACCACTCCGATCACTCAAATCACACCAAAGCAAGTCGAAAAACTGAAAACGCTATTTAAGATTAATGCTCAGCAAAGCCGAAAAATCGATGTGGTCAATAAACGCACTTTATTGCTCACCAGCTTAGCGCACGGCTCAACCGTTTTATTCTCTCAATAAAATTTCCTACGAATAGCACAAGGGCAAGTTAAGTGTTGCCCTTTTTTTACCTAACTTTTCTGATCCAACATTAGATTGGAGTTCTATATGAAAGCTAAAATTGAAATCTTTTACTGTCGCCAATGCAATTGGATGCTGCGTGCTTCGTGGTTAAGCCAAGAACTACTTCATACTTTTAGCGAAGAAATAGAAAGTGTTGCTTTACATCCA
Organism: Vibrio sp.; assembly: GCF_048266485.1. Classification (GTDB taxonomy): domain Bacteria; phylum Pseudomonadota; class Gammaproteobacteria; order Enterobacterales; family Vibrionaceae; genus Vibrio. The sequence continues at coordinate 763,478 of NZ_JBLWZK010000001.1, forward strand.
GATAGTGGTGGTCGATTTGAGATTGTCTGCAATGACCAAGTTATTTGGGAAAGAAAAGCAGATCATGGATTTCCCGAAGCAAAAGTTCTCAAACAACGAGTTCGTGACATTATCGCTCCAGATAGAGCCCTAGGGCATAATGATAATAAATAGTTGATTAAAATTTACTGCTTGAAAACTCACACTATTACAATTACCACGAACGGCCATAATATGGGATTTATACTAACAGCTCTAAATCCTGCATCTTGAAGTCACTTAGGTATAATGGTGACAAACAAGGAGAAGTTATGCATATATTAATCACTGGAGGAACAGGGTTTATCGGCTGTGAGTTAATTAAACATCTCACAGGCCATCAAATTACTGTACTGACACGCTCACAAAAAAAAGCCAAATCAGCCTTACGACATGCTGACTTTTCAAACATTGACTATATCAATAAATTATCTAGCTTCTCAGATCTTAATCATATAGATATCGTGATCAATCTTGCCGGTGAGCCGATTGCTACAAAGCGCTGGTCATCTACTCAAAAACAAAAAATATGTCACAGCCGCTGGAATACAACACAGCAACTTGTTGATCTCATCAAAAAAAGTAACTCGCCACCAAAATGTTTCATTAGTGGCTCAGCAGTCGGTATCTATGGTGATAAAAGTCAGCAGCATGTGTATGAGAATACTCCTCTTGCTAAAGGTGGTTTCCCTTTCAAAGTTTGTCAACAATGGGAGTCTATTGCACTACAGGCACAAAGCGATAAAACACGAGTATGCTTATTAAGAACAGGCATAGTACTCGGTACTGAAGGTGGCGCTTTGGCCGCTATGCTACCACCATTCAAGCTTGGTGTTGGCGGTAAAATGGGGAATGGTGAGCAATATATACCATGGATACACTTGCAAGATGCAGCCCGCGCAATTGCATACTTAACCAATCATCATAAAGCGAATGGCATTTTCAACCTAAGTGCGCCTCACCCTGTTACCAATCTCGTATTTAGTAATAGCTTAGCAAAAATATTAAAACGTCCAGCCATAATAACAACGCCTCAATGGGTAATGAAATTCATCATGGGTGAATCATCACAATTACTCTTTGAGAGTGTGCGAGCTAAACCAAAACACCTAACGGAACTTGGTTTTATATTCACTTTCTCTCACTTCGAGTCCGCACTAAAGCAAATTTTGCATGCTCGAGAAAACTAATCTAACAAATTTAATCCCTTCAATAATTGTATGTCATTAAACCTTAATATTTATGTGTCATTATTCAAAAATAGAGAGGCGTATCATGGAGTAGTTTAATGACCCTCAACCAGCTTAACTGGCTGTGTATAGCCATTGTATGTACTATTTTTTTGATGTTCTAATGACAGAAAAATTTTTCGAGTATTAATTTAAAACTCAAACAAGCAGCTTTCACCTTTATCTTATTATCTTACTACCTTGAATTATCACGCTCGTGACCTCATTGTTATATAAATGATTTAGGTCCCCGAACCTACTCCCCCCAAGTGACTTCAAGGATATTGAGATGCAGCCAGAATTCATCATTGAACTTAATGAACAAAATTTCCGCTCAACGATAGAACTTTCGCAACAACAACCGGTTCTTATCCAGTTTTGGGCACCATCTGTGGCTGAAAGCACTACTGTTATCAACGAATTACAAACACTAGCCAATCAATATCAAGGTGCATTTACTCTCGCTTTTCTTAACTGTGAAACAGAGCCCAATTTAGCCTCTCAATTTGGGGTTCAATCTCTCCCAACGATTGCTTTGTTTTCTAATGGCCAAGCAGTCGATGGCATGGCTGGGCCTCAAAATATTGAAACCATCACAACTATGTTGGTGAAACACCTTCCAAGCCCGGAAGATTTGACTCTTAAAACGGCCATTGAAGCAATGGAAAATAACCAACATCAAGAGGCCTTAACCTCACTACAAGCATTACCGGAAAACTACACTTCACGTGGTGATATCAAGCTCGCGATTGCCGACTGTTTATTAGAGACACAACAGTTTGATCTTGCTAAAACACAATTAGCCAATATTCCACTTGAATATCAAGATAATTATTACAAAGGCTTGGTGGCAAAATTAGAGTTACATGAACAAGCGGCAGACAGCCCCGAAATTCAAGCGCTAGAGTCACAATTTGCAGAAGAACCGATGAATCTAACATGCCTATGTGATTTAGCACTACAATATCATCAGGTTGCACGAGATGAAGAAGCGCTGCAATTATTGATGGGGGTTTTGAAGAAGGATCTCCATGCTCATGATGGAGAAGTTAAAAAGGTGTGCATGGATATTTTATCTGCACTAGGACAAGGAAATGCACTCGCTTCTAAATACCGTAGACAACTTTATTCACTGCTATACTAGGCGTGGCATGTCACGTATTATCAAAGACTATACTTTAGACTAAAGCAAGATTATTTCTGGTTGCCTTTCAAGTTATCAATAATTGGGCAATCAGGATTATCATCTCCCGGGCAATCATCGATCCACTGAGTCAACTGCTTCTCGATCTGTTGCAATTGCGATAATTTTTCTCTTACCTCAATCAGCTTTTGCTTAGCCGTTTCTTTTACATCACAACTATGACGAATAGGATCATTCGCCAGTTCAACTAAGCTTCTACACTCATCTAAGCTAAACCCAACCATTCGTGAGCGCGCGACTAATTTAAGCTGTTCAACAATTTCCTCAGTATAATATCGATAACCATTTTCAGCCCGCAATGGTAAGTTAATCACATTTTTAGATTCATAAAAACGAATAGACTTTGCCGACAACCCAGTTAATTTTGCTACTTGGCTAATGTTCATGATTACCCTCCAAAATAAAATCGATCATAAACAAAAGGTTCATAATCGATTCAAAGTATACAATGTAGAGCTAATGAATTAACGTAAGAATATTACTCAACTTTCAGTAACCAAGTGAGAATTTTACTTCTTTGCTCTTCAGATGCCTTCTTATACCAGTAGGCCAACATTTCACTTGGCTTACCCATTGTTTTTAGGTCTGAAGAAACTTGTTTTCGATTTTGAAAAGCCCAAGATGAGAAGGCTTCTTTTTCTGCTTGCTCAGCTTCTTGATACCAGTATTCAACCATTTCTTGTGGTTTACTGATTTCAGATTTAGGTGTTACAACTTGAAGAGTCGAATTACTGTATTCTGCCCCTTCATTAAAAATAGCTTGGATATAACCGGCTGGTATTTTGTAGTCAACGACTGAAGAATCATTTGATGTTGCTATTTGATATTCAAGACCTTCTACCTTAGCTTTCTCTAAAGTCACCATATCAATAGGAAATGTCACATACTGCGTTGTTGTACAATTATCATTACAAGTTTCGCTAGTAACTTTATAAGCCTTGAGTGGTACACTTTTTCCACGGTAACGAGCTTCTTCATAAAGATTATATGTTTTAAAGTATGTCATACTCATCGCTACATATGACGATTCGATATTGGTTGCACCATGCTTGGGAAAAATAGCGGTAATATTCGCGGCACTATTTAATATCTGACTGTTATTAACTAATATATCACTTGTTGTAAAAGCTTTTCCTTTAATTTCAGTAAAATTCGAGCGTTCTTTCACTGATTGAATCGCATCGGAATAGTCACCATCATCTGCAAAGTTTGCACATGATGCTAAAAATAACGTGGACAACACCAAACATATCTTTTTCATAAATTCACCTACGCTATAAAAAGAAACGCTGGCCTAAGCCAGCGTCAGGTTCACGTATTATACCGATAAAAAAGGATTAAAAACCGTATTCAATCCCAACACGTGTCACAAGATCTGTATCATTCGTTGTAGCATCTTGGTGCGTTTTACGACCTGCAACGCGAATATAAGGAACAAACCCATTAATAGTCATCATTAACTGACCAGAAATAGTGCTTGCGTCATCATCTTGCTCAATACCACCTTTATCTGAATCTAGGTTCGCAGCATAGCCTAACTTAAAGCCAATATTGTCGTACCAGTACTGGCCAATAATCGAGTAAGAGTCTTGAGATAGATCATCAGCACTATTTGCAGCATTGACTTCTTCATGCTTAAACGCAGCAGAAAGACCAAAACCCGCCGGAAGTGCTAGGTCAAAACCAGCGATGTAAGCAAAGTTATCATTGCCTTCTACGCCTTTAAAGTTATTACCAGCTTCAACCGCTCCTAATAATGTTAATTTATTTATTGTGTATCTAGCGTTCAGACCACCAAAATAAGAATCACGTGTAGCTTGTCCCCCCCCAAAGTCTCCAGAATCTCGACCTACAGAGGCAGCAAAAGTAAAGCCCCCATAATTCAATGAATCATATCGAATTTGGTTAGATTGACGATCATAAGTCCCTTGAACACCGCCCCAATCAAATACACTACCTAAGCCAGGATTAGAGAAAGGCCAGTCAACAATTTCATACATTGGTGTCAACATACGACCAAATCGAACTTTACCCCAGCTATCACCTTGTAGACCAACAAATGTATCACGGAAACCAAGAACACCACCTGGATTACCACCTTGGCCCCAATCAGTATTATCAACATAACCTGATTCGATTTGCATAAAGACATTTAAACCATCAACAATATCTTTACCTGCTCGGAAACCAATACGTGATTCATTTTCAATTACAGATCCCGTGCTATCACTACGCTTATCTGTAACGTTGTAATTCACAACAGAAATAGCGGCTACGCCGTATGCTTCAACAGTAAAATCGGAGTTAATACCAATTTCAGCTGCGTTAGCTGTACTAGCAAATGCTGCAGCTGAAACTATAGCGCCGAGTAAAGTACGTTTAAAAATTTTTTCCATGGAAAAGCTCCTAAAAAATGGACATAGCTGTTTTTATTTAACCTTGAAGCTTTAAGTGGCCGCCGAAAGCAACAAGGTATCCTTCCTATTAATTTGCTTAGTAAACTAACTAAACAAAAATTTTATGTTTTTAATGTTCGCACACAATGTGTGTCCACGTGCTTAAGACTAACTTCGCTACGCAAAACATCAACAATAAGTTAATTTTTTAACAGAAAAACATGAGCGAGTGCAAAGTTCCCTAACATTGGTGATCAATATCACAAAGTAACAATAAAAATATAAATTCTATAAATCAATAATTTAAATATGAATATACAAGATAACTAAATATAACTACACCACAAAGTATTCACGAGGCCAGCTCCTCTGTCGAACATAAATAAATAAGCCAAATATAAGAAAACATTGATTAAGCAATAAATACAAAAAAAGGCCCCTGATTAGGAGCCTTTGAAAAAATAGTGACTTAATTAACGATTTAAATAAAGATTAATCATTCAATATTGCTAATAGCTGCTCTTCCGTTTGGATCTCGACGCCTAGCTCCTGAGCCTTAGTTAGCTTAGATCCTGCTGCCTCTCCGGCAAATAGAATATCCGTTTTCTTCGATACACTTCCCGCTACTTTCGCCCCTAGTGCCTGTAGTGCTGCTTTAGCATCATTACGATTTAATTGGCCAAAAGACCCTGTGATTACTATGGTTTTATCTTTAAGAGGTAATAAATCAGGATCGGAACTGGCTTCAACTTCAGGCCAGTGAATTCCTTGACTTATAAGGTCATCAATCACTTTTTGATTATTTTCTTCTGAAAAGAAGTGTACGATATGCTCAGCCACAACTTGACCCACATCGGGTACTTCAATCAAATTATCTTTGGTGGCAACTCTCACTTTCTCTAAAGTGTGGAAGTGTAATGCAAGATTTTGCGCTGTCGCTTCACCAACTTCACGGATCCCTAATGAATAAAGAAAACGTGGCAATGTTGTTTCCTTGGCAGCTTCTAAGGCGTTGACAATATTCTGTGCCGACTTAGGCCCAAGTCTATCTAAAACCGTAATCACGCCTGCAGATAACTTGAATAAATCCGCAGGTGTTTGAACCATTTCTTTTTCGACTAGTTGCTCAATCACCTTGACGCCGAGTCCGTCCACATCCATCGCTTTACGTGACACAAAGTGCTTCAATGCTTCTATTCGTTGCGCTTGGCAGATCAAACCGCCAGTACAACGAGTAACCGCTTCACCTTCAATTCGCTCAACTTCCGAATGACACACCGGACATTGAGTCGGATAGATAACACGAACAGCATCTTCAGGGCGTCGGTCAGACACTACACCAACAATTTTAGGGATCACATCGCCAGCTCGGCGAACAATCACCGTATCGCCAATATGCACATCCAAACGTTCAATCTCATCGGCATTATGTAGCGTGGCATTACTGACCGTCACGCCACCGACATAAACTGGTTCTAGTTTAGCAACAGGAGTCACCGCCCCGGTACGCCCCACTTGAAACTCCACATCATTTAAACGTGTCATTTCTTCTTGAGCTGGAAACTTATAAGCAATCGCCCAGCGAGGTGCACGGGCAACAAAACCTAATTCTTCTTGTAAGGCAATGTCATCTACCTTAATCACTACTCCATCAATTTCATAAGCAAGCTCACTACGACGCTGCAAAATATCTTGGTAATACGCTTTTACCTTTTCCAGCCCTTCAACCACTTTTGTCTCAGGACACATAGGTAGTCCCCAAGATTTTAGAGTTAAAAAACGTTGATAATGGCTTTGCGGTAACATGCCTCTTTCAACAATGCCAACACTATAAGCATAAAAGCTTAATGGTCGGGTTGCGGTCACTTTAGAATCGAGCTGGCGCAAACTACCGGCCGCTGCATTACGCGGGTTAGCAAACGGCTTAGTACCATTTTTTAACGCTTTTTCATTAAAGGTATTAAAACCATCCAAAAGCATGAAAACTTCGCCGCGTACTTCAATACGCTGTGGCCAATTATCACCTTGTAGTTTAAGTGGAATCGATTTGATGGTTTTTACGTTGGCGGTGATGTTTTCACCGGTAGCACCATCACCACGAGTCGCCGCTTGAACTAAAATACCGTTTTCATAAAGCAAGCTCACTGCCAGACCATCCAATTTAGGCTCACAGCAATACGTATCACATTGTTTGGTTTTTAAACGAGTGGCGATCTTTTTATGGAAGTTATCTAACTCGGATTCTTCAAATGCGTTGTCTAATGAAAGCATAGGTATTTCATGTTTTACTTGGATGAAGCCATCAAGCGGTTTCCCGCCCACTCGCATTGATGGAGACGAATCAGAAGCTAGCTCTGGATTTTCTTGTTCTAATTCGATTAACTCTCGCATTAATCGGTCATATTCTGCATCGGTAATTTCAGGGTTATCTTCGACGTAATAACGGACACCATGGTGATGAAGTGTCTCTCTTAATTGCTCTATTTTGCGCTCAACTTCGCGATTCATAGTCTTTACCTGATCGTACTTATTTATTAAAAAAGGCCCCTATGAAGGAGCCTGAATCTTCGTTTCTAGTATTCTTGCATTATCAACGGTTTATTCAGCTTCAGTGTTGCGAGCCACATAATCGCGAATTTGTTGACGATAGGCAGAAAGTCTATCTGGGGTCATTAGGTTACGTTTGTCATCTAATACATTCGCACCTAAATCATCCGCTATTTGCTGAGCCGTTCTTAACATCAATTTAAAGTTTTGATCCGCATCGCCGAAACAAGGCAAAGTCATGAAAAATGAAATACCTTTGGTCGTAAAGGCTGCTGGATCATCATGTACTAATGTGCCTGGATTCATCATATTAGCAACACTAAATAAAACTTTTCCTGTTCCTGATGTGTCAGTATGACAGTGAAAAATATCCATCGCGCCATAATGCAAACCATGTTGCTGCATGCTGTCAAATAATTGAGTACCAACAAACTCTGAAGTACCGGCTGCATGTACATGGAAAACAATCACTTCCATGTCATTCTTATTAATTTGTTTATTCTCTTGTGACCCTTTTGGCTGAGAGCCAACTGATGCTGGGGCTGATTCGGTTTTTTCCTGCTTTATTCCAGAATCAGCAATATTTTCATTGATAGCAACTTTTTCCGACTCAGAAAATGGGGATTGTGTTTTAGCTGTTTGATGTTGAACTTCCATTTTGACAAGTTCATCTGTGACAACATCATCCGTCGCGACAAAAGAAATATCCGACTCCCCAAATAAAGGATCGATATCGTCTTCTGGCTCGTCAATATGAAAAGCTGGCTCTTTACGCTCTTTAACTGAAGTGGCATGAGAAACGATACCTTCTTGCGCATCACCAGCAAGCTGACTATTGACCTTTGGTTCCATTTTATTCAAAGGCTTATCAGCAAATTTAGCTTTGCTTTCTTTTTTACTCGTCCATATACCATGTACTAGCAAACCTGCAATCGCCAGCCCACCTACAATAATGAGTACTAGTCGCAATTCCTGCATTTATCACTCTCAACTATTAATGTAATTACCGAAACCATCGCTCAACTTGTTGAATTACAAAAAGTCATTTTGGATGCTTAATTATGTCTTATCATGCCATAGAAATGGCTAAATGAGTGGTTTGTATATAACTACTGATTACTTTACCAAAAAAATTATCCCCAAGTCACCTTAAGATGTGAGATTCAGCAAGAATAAAACAAGCTTTTCTTATTTATCTATAACAGTAGAATAAACCCTACGCTTGTCCCTTATTTATGGAGTGTTCATGTCATCTTCCCTTAACTTAAAAGCAAACCAATCACCGAAAACGGGATTAGGTTATTTTGTCTATGGTGCTCAATTATGTTTCAAGCCAGGCATTCGACGCTTTGTCATTTTACCCTTGCTGACCAACATCATTTTGTTCGGTGGTTCATTATTCTATCTATATAGTAATTTAAGTGAATGGTTAGATAATTGGTTAGGTACACTGCCGGACATACTGTCTTGGTTGTCTTATTTATTACTACCATTATTAGGCATTACCATTATTGCAACATTCAGTTATTTTTTTAGTACTGTTGCTAATTGGATCGCAGCCCCCTTTAATGGCCTACTGGCTGAAAAGTTAGAAATCCAATTAACGGGCCAAGGACCTACAGATCAAAACCTGTTCTCATTAATTAAAGACACTCCACGAATCTTGCATAGAGAATGGGTCAAACTTAAGTACTACCTACCGAAAGCGCTTGGTCTCTTTATTCTGTTGCTTATTCCTGCATTAGGCCAAACACTGGGCCCTATTTTATGGTTTACTTTCTCTGCTTGGATGATGGCAATACAGTATTGTGACTACCCATTTGATAACCACAAAGTCACTTTTCTTAAAATGAAAAATGATCTTAAGAATGACAAATGGAATGCTTATAGCTTTGGCGGATTAGTCGCTTTATTCACCATGGTGCCGATTGTAAACTTATTCGTTATGCCGATTGCTGTCTGTGGTGCAACAGCAATGTGGGTAGATAAATACAAATCACTCAATAAATAACACAAGGGGCAGCTTTACGAATTGCCCCTCATACTTTTAACGCAGACATTTGTCCATATCATATAACCATTTATTCCTTTCACCTTATTTGCTGTAGATTTATGATTTCAATCATGCATACATAAAGTGCTTATTAATTCATACCCTACCGTGTAATGAAGGAACATCAACATGACAAAGATTTACGAAGATAACTCTCAAACTATTGGTAACACTCCTCTTGTTCGCTTAAATCGCGTAAGCAAAGGCAACGTTTTAGCTAAGATTGAAGCTCGTAACCCAAGTTTCAGCGTAAAATGCCGTATTGGTGCCAGCATGGTGTGGGAAGCAGAAAAAGCAGGTTTATTGAAGCCTGGCGTTGAACTAGTAGAGCCAACCAGTGGTAACACTGGTATTGCACTTGCATACGTTGCAGCAGCACGTGGTTACAAATTGACACTAACCATGCCTGAATCAATGAGCCTAGAACGCCGTAAGCTATTAAAAGCATTAGGGGCTAACTTAGAGCTCACTGAAGCAGCAAAAGGCATGAAAGGCGCAATTGCAAAAGCAGAAGAAATCGTAGCAAGCGATCCAAGTAAATACTTACTACTTCAACAATTTAACAATCCAGCTAACCCTGCTATTCATGAACAAACTACAGGTCCTGAAATTTGGGATGCAACAGATGGCAACATCGACGTGTTTGTATCAGGTGTGGGTACTGGCGGTACTTTAACCGGCGCGAGCCGTTACTTTAAAAAGACTAAAGGTAAAGCAGTCACAACTGTTGCAGTAGAGCCATCTGAATCGCCAGTGATCGCTCAAGCGCTTGCAGGAGACAAAATTCAACCTGCTCCGCATAAAATTCAAGGTATTGGTGCTGGTTTTATCCCTGAAAACTTAGATTTAGAGCTAATTGATAAAGTTATTTCAGTGACTTCTGATGAGGCTATTACGATGGCTCGTCGCCTAATGGAAGAAGAAGGAATACTTGCCGGAATTTCATCTGGCGCAGCGGTTGTTGCAGCGAACAAAATCGCTGAACTACCTGAATTTGAAGGGAAAAATATTGTAACCATACTGCCAAGTTCTGGTGAGCGCTACCTAAGTACAGCTCTGTTTTCTGGTATCTTTACCGACAAAGAAAACGATCAATAAAACTGGTCCAAATCAATTTTTCTATGAAAAAAGCTCCTTTATGGGGCTTTTTTGTTGATCCCTACCACTCCTTTAGTGATAATCGGGATGTTTTATTTTTAGCTTCAAAATAAAGAAGCCTGTTAATTAACCAACTAAGATTAGTTAACAGAAAATAAATACATGATAAGTGATGACTGAAAGCAATCGATTAGAACTCCTTATTTTTCTTCACTAGCGAAGTACTAAATAAGAAGGTAAGCTAAATTACTTTTCAGTTTCCAACAAAAAACAAATTAATCGGGGTAACACACATGTATCAGAAGCAAGTAGAAATCACTGCAGAAAACGGCCTTCACACTCGTCCTGCAGCTCAATTCGTTAAAGAAGCTAAAGCATTCGATGCTGATATTACAGTGACTTCTAATGGTAAAAGCGCAAGCGCTAAGAGCCTTTTCAAACTACAAACTCTTGGCCTAGTAAAAGGCACTGTAGTAACTATTTCTGCAGAAGGTCCTCAAGCTGAAGCTGCTGTTGATCACCTAGTTTCTCTTATGGACCAACTACACTAATCACATCTGTGATTCACGGTATTTTTACTTTTTATATTTGAACAAATTAAGGTAAGGCTATGATTTCTGGAATTCTAGCATCTCCTGGTATTGCTTTCGGTAAAGCACTACTTCTTCAAGAAGATGAAATTGTCCTAAATAAAACACCTATTTCGGACGATCAAGTTGAAGCAGAAGTAAAACGCTTCTTTGATGCTCGTAATAAATCTTCTGAGCAATTAGAAGGCATTAAACAAAAAGCACTTGAAACCTTCGGTGAAGAGAAAGAAGCTATCTTCGAAGGCCACATTATGCTGCTTGAAGATGAAGAGCTAGAAGAAGAAATTTTAGCCCTCATCAAATCGGACAAAATGTCTGCTGACCTTGCAATTCACACTGTGATTGAAGAACAAGCGACAGCACTTGAGTCTCTTGATGATGACTACCTTAAAGAACGTGCTACCGATATCCGTGATATCGGTACACGTTTTGTTAAAAATGCACTAGGCATTAACATCGTATCTTTAAGCGCTATCAACGAAGAAGTGATTCTTGTTGCTAACGACTTAACACCATCTGAAACAGCACAAATTAACCTAGAATTCGTTTTAGGCTTTGCTTGTGATATTGGTGGTCGCACATCTCATACCTCTATCATGGCTCGTTCACTTGAACTTCCTGCGATTGTGGGTACTAACGACATTACAAAACAAGTATCGAATGGTGATACTCTGATTTTGGATGCAATTAACAACAAAATCATCGTTAACCCTTCTGATGCAGAACTAGAAGAAGCAAAATCTATTCGTGATAACTTCTTAGCAGAAAAAGAAGAGTTGGCGAAATTAAAAGATCTACCTGCTGTCACTCTAGATGACCACCATGTAGAAGTTTGCGGTAACATCGGTACAGTGAAAGACTGTGACGGTATTATCCGTAACGGTGGTGAAGGAGTAGGTCTATACCGTACCGAATTCCTATTTATGGATCGTGACTCGCTTCCAACTGAAGAAGAGCAATACAATGCTTATAAAGAAGTTGCTGAAGCAATGGGCGATCAAGCTGTAATTATCCGCACTATGGATATCGGTGGTGATAAAGATCTTCCATATATGGATCTACCAGAAGAAATGAACCCGTTCTTAGGCTGGCGTGCAGTACGTATCAGTTTAGACCGTCGTGAAATCTTGAAAGATCAATTACGTGGTATTTTACGAGCATCAGCACACGGTAAGCTTCGCATCATGTTCCCAATGATCATCTCCGTTGAAGAGATCCGTGAACTTAAAGCAGCGATTGAGGAATATAAAGCTGAACTTCGTAACGAAGGCCTAGCATTTGACGAAAACATCGAAATTGGTGTAATGGTTGAAACCCCTGCTGCTGCTGCAATTGCTCATCACCTTGCAAAAGAAGTTTCATTCTTTAGTATTGGCACAAACGACTTAACTCAATATACTCTTGCAGTTGACCGTGGTAATGAGTTAATTTCTCACTTATACAACCCGCTATCTCCAGCTGTTCTGACTGTGATCAAGCAAGTAATTGATGCATCACACAAAGAAGGCAAATGGACTGGTATGTGTGGTGAGTTAGCAGGTGATGAACGCGCTACCCTACTTCTATTAGGCATGGGCTTAGACGAATTCAGCATGAGTGGTATTTCGATCCCTCGCGTTAAGAAAATCATCCGTAACTCAAACTTCGCAGAAGTAAAAGCAATGGCTGAAGAAGCTCTTGCTCTACCGACTGCGGCAGAAATCGAAGCTTGCGTTGATAAATTTATCGCAGAAAAATCGAATTAAGAATATAATCTTTTAACTAAAGATTAAAAAGTTAACTGCTTAGGAGCACGACATGGGTCTGTTTGACAAACTTAAGAAGCTAGTATCTGATGACACAGCTGATGCGGGTGCGATTGAAATTATCGCTCCACTGTCTGGTGAAATCGTAAACATTGAAGATGTGCCTGATGTGGTTTTCGCCGAGAAAATCGTTGGTGATGGTATTGCTATCAAGCCAAATGGCGACAAAATGGTTGCACCAGTAAATGGTACAATTGGTAAGATCTTCGAAACTAACCATGCTTTCTCTATCGAGTCTGACGATGGTATCGAACTATTCGTTCACTTTGGTATCGACACAGTTGAGCTAAAAGGTGAAGGTTTCACACGTATCGCTGAAGAAGGTCAAGCTGTAAAAGCAGGCGACACTATCATCGAATTTAATCTTGCATACCTACAAGAGAATGCAAAATCTACTTTGACTCCAGTTGTTATCTCTAACATGGATGAAATCAAAGAGTTGAACAAACTTTCTGGTAACGTTGTTGTTGGTGAAACACCAGTTATCCGTATCACTAAGTAATTTTCTTTATGATATAAAAACGCTGCTTAAGGGCAGCGTTTTTTATATCTGGAATATATGAAAATAGACCAACGACTGAAAACTCTCCAATCGCTGATAATAATTGATATTAAGCTAAAGCCAACTCCGCCAGCATTTCTTTTGAGGGTGCGAAGAAGTAAGCACCTGTCACGGCTTGAGTAAAACGCAATAGATGATCGGTTTTACCATCGGTTTCACCAAACATATTGTTCAACATAACTTTAAAATTATGCAGGCGATTACAGTAAGCAATAAACAGTAAACCATGCTCGCCAGACACTGAACCATAAGGCAAACTATGGCGAACCATCTTCAAGCCTTTACCATCTTCTTTAATATCGACACGACCAACGTGAGATTGTGCTGGCACATCATCTAATTCAACTGAATCTGGTTTAGTTCGACCAATTACTTTTTCTTGAGCAGATACATTTAAACGATTCCAAGCTGGTATATTATGAATATAACGCTGCAGCATCACATAGCTACCACCAGCAAACTCACCCTCTGGGATCACAGCAACCTGGCGACGCTCATCCCCTTCTGGATTTTCCGTGCCATCAATGAAATCTGTCATATCACGGCTATCTAAGAAACGATAACCATAGGTTTCATCAACAACTTCAACATTATCATTAATCTCTATCATCAGTTTACGAAATAGGTAGAAATGCAAATCGTGTCGGTTAGAGTGGCAATGTAAAAGCACATCCGTTTCAGTGGCAGGAGCAATAGTTTCACCTTTTCCTAACTCAACAAACGGCTCTAATTCTTGAGGCATACTCTGATTAGTTTTTTGCCAGAAAGAATGAGTAAAAGCCAAAGTGATATAAAGGTTGGCATCCGGTTGCTGGTCATTAAGATCTGATACCAGATCAGGCAAGGCTTTCAGTTGCTCAAGAACATGAGAATGATGGCGATTAATCTTAAGCATACATTGTAAAGAAAATGGATTAGCTTCTGGAATAATGGCTGATTGTGGTAGAGACATGAATACTTCCTTATTCTATATTTATTATGATCATTACGCTAAATTCGGGATTGTAAAAGTGTCTTTCACTCTCTTAGAATGCGACAAATAAATTAATAACCATACTAGGCCTAATAAAGTCAATGCATCACTCCAGTTGAACAACCATTGAGTAATAGATAAATGATAAAGCGTAATCACAAACTGTGCGGAGACCACAGCAAAGGTGTAACTGCGGCCAAAACTTAATATCTTATTAAGCCAAACCCGTTCCGGTGTACGTAATGATATTGCCCATGCCAAAACCACGACAGGTAAACCGACCACCAATCCCAGATATAAGCTATCGGGGACAGGATACACAATTGATAGCAACTTAGCGCCCATGGTTCGACTGGCACTGGCAATGATAAAAACAATCCAAGCTTTCGCCAGAAATAACCAACTTAACCATAGCCATAGGCTCGGCTTTAGGAAACCATTTCCATCATAATCATCGACACTGTAAGTGATCGCATATTGCACTGCTCTTTTTTTCCTTGCCATTTTGATATTTAATTATGCAGAGGACTGTTAGTCTTATATCCTACACAATCAGTAACTGCATTTCGCCACCAATACTTTAACAAATAATGAATAGATAAAAATGAAGCCAAGTAAAAAAAACATTTCACCAGAAACTCAACAAGAAGCACTAGCGGTAGCAAAATCTACTCAAAAGCCAGGACAGACCAAAGAACAAACTAAATTGATTGCGCAAGGCATAGAAAAAGGCATCGCACTGTATAAGAAGCAACATAAAGAAAAGTTAAGAGAAGCAGACAAATTACGAAAAAAACAATCGAAAAATAATCATCAATATCAAACGAAATCAGGCGTAGAACCATCTACGAACGACAATCCATCATCTATCCAGCCAATATTACCCTGGGTTCTATTAATTCTCAGTTGGGTTGGATTTGCTACTTATCTGTTGTTACAAAAATAACAGTATATTATTTCATTAACCCTAAAAACTGGGCGATATCAGCTTGCCATTGCTTTAGAACTCGTACATCGAAAGGCCCCCAATTATTCACCTTATAATACCCATCATTATGACGACGACCATCTTGTACAAAAGATAAATGAATACCAATTGAAGGCAAGGCTTTCAGTACACCTTGAATGGTTCTTCTTGGCCAACCGGTTAATTCCATTAATTTAGGTACATTTGGGCGTTCTAAATCTTTAATTAGCAAGGCAATATAAAGGCGTCTTGCAAATACCGGGCTAAGATCCACAATGATATCCTCAAAAATGACCGAGTCGATCAATAAAAACAATTGAGCTTATTATCACTCTAAACACGTAAAGCTATTTTGAGTAGGATCAATCAGATGCGATACAAATTAACCTTCTCCCCTGACAATGATGGAAACAAGTGCATTAACACGCTGAATTGTGTACGATTCGTTAAATAAAGATTAAGCGAACAAGGATAATAAAAATGATTATCATGTATGGCATCCCAAACTGTGACACGATCAAAAAAGCCAAAAAATGGTTAGACGCTGAAGGCATCGAATATCATTTTCATGATTACCGTAAATCAGGAATTGATGCTGAATTAATTGCCTTATTTTTCCAAAAGTTTGGTTGGGAAGCCGTAGTCAATAAACGCGGCACTACCTACCGCCAGTTATCAGACGAACAAAAAAACACCTTAAATCAAGATAGCGCCATCTCATTACTAATCGAAAACCCAGCGATGATTAAACGCCCTATCTTATTAACTGAATCAACAGCCATTATCGGATTTAAAGCTGCTGATTATGAAGCTCAATTAAAGTAAGGAAATCACAAGGATGTCAGACAGTCCCGTACTTGCTCTTGCGCAAGATTTATTAAAGCGACAATCGGTCACTCCAGAAGATGCCGGTTGTCAAGATTTAATGATTGAACGCTTAAAAGCACTTGGATTTGAAATTGAAATCATGGTATTTGAAGATACCACCAACTTTTGGGCTCGCCGCGGCTCTAGCTCACCTCTCTTTGCTTTTGCAGGACATACCGATGTGGTCCCTTCCGGCCCATTAGAACAATGGCATACCCCACCGTTTGAACCAACGATTATTGATGGTTATTTGCATGCTCGTGGCGCTGCAGATATGAAAGGCTCACTCGCCTGTATGGTCGTTGCCGTAGAACGTTTTATTGCCGATCATCCCGATCACCAAGGCTCAATTGCTTTTTTGATTACGTCCGATGAAGAAGGTCCATTCATTAACGGTACGACCCGCGTGGTTGATACCTTAATGGCACGCGATGAAATTATCGATATGTGTATTGTGGGTGAACCATCAAGCACCAATCAAGTAGGCGATGTCATCAAAAATGGCCGCCGTGGCTCGATCACAGGTGACTTAACCGTAAAGGGTACTCAAGGCCACGTTGCCTACCCTCATCTCGCGAATAACCCAGTACACCAAGCACTGCCTGCGTTATCGGAATTAGCAGCGACCACTTGGGATAATGGCAACGACTATTTCCCGCCGACTAGCTTTCAAATTCCGAATTTATCATCCGGCACCGGCGCTTCAAATGTTATTCCGGGTAAGTTTCATGTCCAGTTCAACTTCCGCTTTAGTACTGAACTCACTGATGTTGAGATTAAACGTCGCGTCCATTCAGTCCTTGATGCTCATGGCTTAGACTATGATTTAAAATGGACTCTCAGTGGTCATCCATTCTTAACCGATCAAGGCCCATTAATTGATGCCGTAGTGGAAGCCGTAAAAGCAGTTAATCATCAACCTGCACAGTTACTTACTACGGGTGGCACTTCCGATGGGCGATTCATTGCACAAATGGGTAGTCAGGTAGTCGAGCTTGGACCAGTTAATGCTACCATTCATAAAGTGAACGAGTGCGTGAAAATTTCTGATCTAGAGAAACTGACAGATATGTACCAAAAGACCTTAGAAAACTGTCTAACAGGAAAATAAATCTTATAGGACACTTTCTAATTAAGAAGAGTAACATATGACCCAATATTCACTTGAGCAACTGACCGGATTATCTCAAACTCATCTCACTACTCTGCTTGTTGAAAATAAAGAGAGCGCGGGACAAAAAGAGTTTCTGATTCATCGTGATGTTAAAACACCACTGAGCGGATTAATCCGTGATGCTCAAGTGAATGGGTTTGAATTTTCTATCGCCAGCAGCTTTCGTGATTATCACCGACAAGCCATGATCTGGAATGCAAAGTTCAGTGGTGAAAGACCAATATTAGATAGTGACAGCCAGCCTCTCGATAGTACAACGTTAAGCGACCTAGAAAAAATTCACGCTATCATGCGTTGGTCAGCTCTACCTGGTGCCAGCCGCCATCACTGGGGTTGCGAGTTAGATGTTTATGCACGCAATCTGTTACCTCAAGACACTCAACTACACTTAGAGCCTTGGGAATACCATACGGGTCATCAGGCAGAATTTAATATCTGGTTAACGGAAGCTATGCCTAAATTTGGTTTCTATCGCCCCTACCAACATGACCTTGGTGGTGTTGCAATAGAGCCTTGGCATATTAGCCATATTGATACCGGGCGAGAGATGCTAGAGCAGTTATCCATAGATAAGCTGCAACAAATTTGGGTCAAGCATCCCTTTTTGGGGGTTGAATCAATATCTCAGTATGCTGAAAGCTTATATAATCGTTATATCAATAATATTAGTGTGGCCTGAATATTAAGCTCAACTAAGAAGAAGGACCTATGGATTTAGATTTACTACTCAACCCTTGGGTAATTAGTATTATCATCATTGTATTCGTGATCGGCAATTTGGCGTCAATGAAATATTTGGGGCAATCAGATTTAGTTCGTAAAAACCCAAAAGCAAAATCTGACCTAGAGAAACTCATTGAAATTTATAAAGAAAAAGATCGACAAGACAAAGCAGTTCGGAAAAAGGAAAACGATTCAGATGATATCAACTCATAATATTGGAATATAAAAACACCGCCAACTTCAGCGGTGTTTTTTTCTTGAAAATCACACAGCCCAACAACTAAGATTTATCGTTAGTATCAAACATCGCTTGAAGTACTGGAATCAAAGTTTGTAAGTCTTCTTGTTGAATCGGCTTGCCATTGACATCGGTCACATTAATAGACGTTCGATTGTCTAAATCACCAACTAATAAGCCATATTTCTTATCGCTTAATGTCAACGGTTCAACACCTAGGCTCTGCCATACATCTTCATCTGGATCTTTATAATCCGTATCAATAGTGCCTTGCGAGCGGTTTTTACTGGTAATGTTAAAGCCGATTTGCGGCAGAACTGTTTCAAGTTTGCTCCACACTAAATCGTAAGGTGCACGAGCAATGATCACTGGTAAACCACTTCTATCTTTACCCATGGTTACCGGAACTTTATTAATCAATTCTAAAGCTCGAATTCTCGCTTCTTCCGTCACTTGCTTATCGTATTGAGTGGTAATGTAGTTCACCATGACACTCGAATAACGATCTTCAATTTCAGGGGTTAACTCAATAGCATCATTATTTTCTTTCCATTCGACGAGTGCCACATGAAAACCATAACGTCCCGCAGCATCTAAACGATCGACTTTATAACGGCCTGCAATTGGGTACGATTCATCTTCCGCACTTAAATTAATCCAACCCGTTTCTAATGACATTGGTGTATCAGTTCGAAGCTCGATACCTTTTTCATCCACCATACGATGAAGCATATCCCAGACTTTATTAAGTTCTTCTTGGCTAATTAACCAAACCGTCACTTCATTGTCTTGCTTTTCAACACGAGCGCCAGGGATTAACTCTAAAACCTGTTGGGGGGCTCGTATATCAACGTCAGGACCAAGTTTCCCTTTATAATCACCTTGAGGGATATTGTATTGAGGATAAAACTGAGGCTGAGCATCAGGAAGCGTTACCCACTTTTGATCCAACGAAGTATCTAAATACTCAAAATCATTTTTCGCTTGTCGACGCTGTTCTGGATCCCCAGCACACGCTGACAATACCAATACCGCTAGTGAGCTAATCACTAACTGGTGAGAGAATTTCATTTCTATACAACTCCTGAAAATAGGCTTAAGCGAACTTGAAACCCATTTTTATTGAATACCAGCATCTTTAAGCGCTTGAGTCACAATCACTTGGCCAGATTCCGTTAACTCGGTTAATGGTAAACGCAAGAAACCTTCAGAAATCAAACCAAGCTTATGAGCGGCCCATTTCACTGGAATAGGGCTAGATTCAATAAATAAATTTTTATGTAATGGCATCAGCTTCTGATTGATTTCATCAGCCGCATCAAGTTGCCCTTCCGCTGCTAATTTAAACATTTTCGCCATTTCTGCAGCGGCGATGTTATTAGTCACTGAAATCACACCATTACCACCGCGCTTAACAAAATCTAAGCCAGTCGCATCATCGCCACTTAGTAAGACGAATTCATCGCCACAAAGTTCACGGAATTTATCCACTCGAGACAAATCACCCGTAGCATCTTTAATTCCAACAATATTATCGATCTGAGATAAACGGCCAACGGTTTCAGGTAATAAATCCACTGCGGTACGACCCGGTACATTATAAAGAATCACGGGTACTTCACTAACTTCAGCAATCGCTTTGTAATGTTGGTATAAACCTTCTTGAGTCGGCTTATTATAGTACGGCGTTACACTCAAACAACCAGCAACACCGGAGTCATTAAGCAAACGGCTAAACGTCACCGCTTCATGAGTCGCATTGGCACCCGTGCCGGCAATAATAGGGATTCGTCCTGCCGCAAACTCCACCGTTTTATTCACGACTTTGACATGTTCTTCAACGGTTAAAGTGGCAGATTCGCCTGTCGTTCCAACCGCAACAATGCCGCTTGAACCTGATTTAATATGATATTCCACTAGATTTTTAAGGCTATCATAATCGACTTCATCGAGATGATTAAAAGGCGTAACTAGTGCAACTATACTTCCTGAGAACATGCTTCTCTCCTTACGAAATTCGACTATATCCAAGTCACTTGGGTATAGCATGTTACTTTAACAAGCTCAATAAAGACAAGGGTTCAACATCCCTTTCTCAACATTTACAACGAAATAATGACATTGGTTTCGTTTCTTTAAATAAAGTGCTAGTTTTTATCTCCATAACATATACTTAAATTGCTCAGTTTTATCTATGATAAGATAATCCTATTATTTCAATTTGGACGTTGAGATCATGATTCATCATCTAGTCATTACCGCTATTGGTTCCGATAGACCGGGCATTTGCAATCGCTTAACCCAGGTTGTTACGCATTCTGGCGGAAATATTGTTGATAGCCGCATCGCTTTGTTTGGCAAAGAATTCACACTGATTATGCTAGTTTCAGGGGAAACAACCACGATCACTCGCATCGAAACCTTATTACCTACTATGAGTGCTGAACACGATCTCATGGTAGTCATGAAACGTACGGCTCCTCACCAAGCACTGCAATATACTTACAAAGTTGAATGCACTATTGAATCGGAAGACCGAGTGGGCTTAACCGAAGCCTTCACGCAATTTTTCTTCAATCATCAGATCAATATTGCAGAGCTGAGCGCGCAAACTCAAAAATCGCCTAAAAAGACGCCACACACCCAAGCTGATCAATTCCATATTTTCATCTCAGGTTTAACTGAACTAGATATGGATAGCCGCCAGCTAGAACAAGCATTTGAGCGATTATGTCAGACACTTTCTGTCAAGGGCGAGCTGCAAATACAAGCGCAAATAGATTAATCATTTCACTTTATATACCCAAGTAGCTTCGAATAAGAAACACTGCAAATAAAAGGAAGAATCATGCAAACATTGACCGCAGGCACTCCCGCACCTAATTTCGCTTTACTTGATCAAGACGGCAATACCGTTTCTTTAGGTGACTTTAAAGGTAAAAAGATTTTATTTTACTTTTATCCAAAAGCAATGACGCCTGGCTGTACGGTTCAAGCTCAAGGCCTTCGCGATATTCAGCAAGAGTTAGCGGATAAAAATGTCGTCGTACTCGGTGTCAGTATTGACCCAGTAAAACGCCTAGGTAAGTTTATAGAACGAGATAACTTAAACTTCACTCTACTTTCTGATGAAGATCATGCTGTTGCTGAACAGTTTGGTGTGTGGGGAGAGAAGAAGTTTATGGGCAAAATATATGATGGCTTACACCGTATCAGTTTCTTAATTGATGAAAACGGAACGATTGAACATGTCTTCAATAAATTTAAGACCAAAGATCACCATGAGGTAGTACTTAACTACCTAAATGACAATGCTTAATTGTTCGTATAAGTAGTGAACAAACTAAAACGCCCAGATATTCGATGGTATCTGGGCGTTGTTATATCACGTTATAGTGACTCAGCCGGAGGTTCATTGTTTGCTTCATTACTTGGCAAAGCATTCCAAACTGCTTTGACTAATGTGGCTAATGGAATGGCAAAGAACACCCCCCAGAATCCCCAGAATCCTCCAAATACCAATACCGCGACTATGATTGCAACTGGGTGTAAGTTAACCGCTTCCGAAAATAATACCGGTACCAGAATATTACCATCGAGCATTTGAATGATACCGTACGCAATAATCAACCAATAAAACTGAGGAACGAGTCCCCACTGGAACAACGCAACCAACACCACAGGAACGGTAACAGCAGCAGCACCAATATATGGAATCAATACAGAAAAACCGACCGCTACCGCCAATAACACAGGATAACGAAGCCCAAACGCTAAGAATACAATGTAAGTTGCCACGCCAATAATCACAATTTCGACCACTTTGCCACGAATATAGTTAGAAATCTGGCTATGCATTTCATCCCAAACTTTGGTGGCTAAACGACGATTTTGTGGCATCACTCGGCTTAAAGATGTCAATAATTGAGATTTATCTTTTAATAAAAAGAAAACCAACAATGGTACTAAAACCAAATACACCCCTAAGGTCGCCAAACTAAGTAAAGAAGACATTGAGCCACGTAAGATAGTATCACCCATCCCCAAGATCTTATTTTGAGCGTTATGCATGATCATTTCGATCACTTGGACATCCGCTATGTCCGGATAACGATGTGGCAAACTCGTAATATAAGTTTGGAAGGTAGTATACATGCCCGGCATATCATTAAGTAAGTTAGCAATTTGTCGCCAAATAGTCGGCACCAGGCCAAAGAAAGCTAGCAGCATCAAGCCAATAAAAGCACTCACAACAATTAAAACACTAGCAAGCCGAGGAAGACCCACTTTAGATAAGCGAATAACTGGCCACTCCAACAAGTAGGCTAATACAATAGCGACCAATAACGGTGCAATTAAATGTCCAAAAAAGTAAATAGTAATAAAACCAAATAATAAAATCGCCACTAAGCTCACAGCATGTGGATCAGAAAATCGTTTTTTATACCAACGAACTATCATTTCAAACATTCAATTTGATTCCTTTTTCGTTACTAACAAAGTACATTCATCATTATGTTGTTGTACTGTTACTGAATACGAGGCTTGTTTAAAATATCGAATCATATCGTTAATCGATGCAATGTCATTCGATAAAATGGTTAGTGATTGCTGGTTCAACAATTCAGCACTTTTTCGTTTGGCTAACAATAGTGCCATTGGGCAGCGCTGAGATCGTAAATCAAGACACTCTATTTTCATTCAGCCATTAACCTTTATGATAGAGTTATTAATCATGAGCGAGTATATACCCAAGTAACTTCAAGATGCGAGTTTCAGCAAGAATAAAACAAGCTTTATGCCGCGTCAGATTGGTTTGAAAGGTGCCTTCCTTCACCAATCTTCCTTGCCTAACGGTTTGGATGAGAGCTCTGAATTCTGCATCTTGAAGTTACTTGGGTATAGAGACTTTAGATAAAAAAGAAACCAAGCAAGTGGTTTTGAGTCTATACCTCTGACAAATATACCTAAGTCACCTCTAAACCTTGAGCTTACTTAGGTATAACAGATAAACTGGCTTTGTTTTTATAACGTCAAATAATAATGGATGTTGCTTAACGATATGCGCCAATTTTTTCGCACTACCGCATGCTTATGTCTTTCGGCTTTATTATGCGTACAACCTATCGCCTATGCACAGCAAGACTTACCGGATATAGGTACCGCTGCGGCAGGCACATTGACCATTGCTCAAGAATTAGAGTATGGCGATGCTTACATGCGAATTTTACGCAGCATGAGTCCAATAATTAGTGACCCAGTGATGGATGAGTACATCACCTCGTTAGGCCACCAACTGGTTGCCAATGCGAATGATGTCAAAACCCCTTTTCACTTCCATTTGATCCGCGATCGTAGTGTAAACGCCTTTGCATTTTTTGGTGGGTATGTGGTTGCTAATACGGGTTTATTTCTTCACGCCAACAATGAAAGCCAACTTGCTTCAGTTTTTGCGCACGAAATATCGCATATCACTCAACGACACCTTGCTCGACATATGGAAGATCAAGCACGCCGTACGCCATTAACAATCGCCGCTTTAGTCGGTTCATTATTACTTGCCATCGCCTCACCAGAAGCAGGTATTGCTGCGGTTAACGCCACTACCGCCAGCTCAATGCAAGCCAGTATTAACTACACGCGCTCTAATGAACAAGAAGCAGACCGATTTGGTATTGCCACATTAGCCAGAGCCGGTTTTGATCCTGAAGGCATGCCTCAATTCTTTGGCCAATTAGCTGATCAATATCGCTATGCAAGTACCCCGCCTCCAATGTTGCTGAGCCACCCCTTACCTAAAGCACGTTTATCAGAAGCACGAGATAGAGCAGGCCGTTACCCTAGAGTTAATCCACCTATCTCTGTTAATTTCCATCTTGCCAAAGCGCGAGTGATCGCTCGATATGCTAGCATCGATTCTGCTCAATCATTAGATTGGTTTGAGCGTAGACTGCAAAAAGCCAACCCAATGATAAAACCAACTTTAGAGTACGGCCAAGCCTTGGTTTATATGGATAGCGGTAAAATATCACAAGCAGAAACCATCTTAACCCGATTGCTGGCCAGCGATCCGTACAATAACTTTTATCTTGATGCTGTGTCTGACTTATATATACATAAAAAGCAGTATGACAGCGCGATCACTTTGCTTAAAAAAGGACTCGAAAGAAAACCGGGCAATCAAGTGTTAACCATTAACTACGCCAATGTTCTTATCGAAGCCAATCGAAATAAAGAAGCGATAAACATTTTACAAAAGTATACGCACTCCCATCCAGATGAAACGGTGGGATGGTCACTATTAGCGAATGCGAATCGTAAAGCCGCCAATGAGCCGGAACAATTAGCATCAGAAGGCGAAATATTTGCACTGCGAGCGAATTGGAATAAAGCTATTAGTAACTACACTAGAGCAAGTCAGTTAGCCGAATTAGGCAGTCTACAACAAGCAAGATATGATGCGCGGATTGACCAATTGCGTATCGAACAGCAACGTTTTGCTGCTCTACAATAACTCATTAAAATTTTATAAGGATATGTCATGTCAGTTGTTATTTATCACAACCCACGCTGCTCAAAAAGCCGTCAAACATTAGAGCTATTAACTAGCCAAGGTATTGAACCACAAATCGTAAAGTATCTTGATGACACACCGGATATTGCCACGCTAAAAACCTTGTTTAAGCAACTAGGCTTAACCAAAGTTCGCGATATGATGCGCACCAAAGAAGATATTTATAAATCACTAAACTTAGCCGATGAGACTTTGAGTGATGATGATCTATTTAACGCTATGGCTGAAAATCCAAAACTGATTGAACGTCCTATCGTAGTTGCCAATGACCAAGCTCGCCATGGCCGCCCACCAGAGCAAGTGCTTGAGATTCTATGATTGATCCACAGCTAAAGCGCAGCTCCGTGACTATTGTTGTGTTGTACCATAGCCGACATGGTACGACACAGCAATTAGCTCGCCATATTGCTCGAGGGGTAGAATCGGTAGAAAACTGCCAAGCTTCATTGCGTACTGTTGCGGATATTGATTCCAATGACGACTATCCTGCTACCGACCCGGTGATCAAATTACCAGAGTTAAAGCAATGTGATGGACTGGCGATTGGTAGCCCCGTTTGGTTTGGCAATATGAGTGCTGCAATGAAACACTTTTGGGATCAAACCACTTCTTTATGGATCGCTGGTGATTTAATTGATAAGCCTGCTTGTGTATTTACCTCATCATCTTCCCCTCATGGTGGGCAAGAAACCACTCAACAATCAATGATGTTACCGCTATTACATCACGGTATGATGGTGATGGGACTCCCTTATTCAGAACCAAGTTTACACACTAGCTTTAAAGGCGGAACGCCCTATGGAGCAAGCTCGATATCAAAGCAAGGTCATAGCGGACTCGATAAACAAGTGACTGAGTTAGCATTTGCACAAGGCCAACGTTTAGCAAAAGCGGCTTTAGCCTTATCATCTCTGCATGCTTCATCAACATAAGAAACGGACTGTATGACACAATCATCGGCGACATCGCCACTTTTGGACCGCTATTTAGCTCTATTCAGCTACTTTGCACTACTGCTGTGGGTACTCGCATGGCATGGTTTTATTTCCCCTCATCCCGATCTTAACTCAACCGCCGTCACCGTAGGTTGGTGTATTCCGTTACTGCTGCCTTTTATCGGTATCATTAAAGGTAAGCCCTATACCCACGCTTGGGCGAACTTCATTTTAATGTTCTACTTTTTGCACTCATTAACCATTTTATATATCGATAATGGGGAGCGCATACTTGCAGCTATTGAACTGCTTTTAACTAGCATTAATTTTGTGGCTAATATTCTTTATGCTCGCCACAAAGGTAAAGCGCTCGGCTTAAAGCTAACGCGCCTTTCAGAAGTAGAAAAGCAAGAAAAAGCCAAATATGAAGGTTCAAACAAATAGTATAATTATTCAGAAAACGCTTGCGATAAAACTTTCTGAACTTCGGTTCTAAGCCAACGGTGTGCAAGGTTATTATGTTGCCTTGCATGCCAGACCATATGATATTGATATGTCGACGTATCTACCGGTGCATCCATTACCACCACTTCTAAGTGCTCTGCCATTTTTCTCGCCAAACATCCTGGCAAGGTCAGCAATAAATCACTTTGCTCAATAGCGTAAGGCGCAGCGGTAAAGTGTGGCATTCGCAATACTACGTTACGCTTACGACCAATTTTTGCTAACGCCAAATCAATCGCCCCGGCCCGATCGCCCCCCATAGTGATCAAAGCATGAGTACTATTACAATAAGCATCTAGGGTTAAAGGCTGATTAGCTAAAGGGTGACCTTTTCTCATCATGGTCACTAAACGATCTGGGCCAAGAGCCTGCGCATAAATATCAGCTTGCGGTTTTTGCACATCACTACTAAAACTTAAATCAGCCTCACCAAGCGATAACTTTTCCATCATATCTGGCTGACGGTTCAAACACGTTAATGACACTCCCGGTGCTTGCTCAAATAACGTTTTATAAACGGGTGGCATGAATACTTGCGCGAAAAAATCACTCATCATTAAAGTGAAATGAGTATTGGCTTGCTTGGGTTCAAAATCCGCAGGATTGAGCAAAGTCTCTGCGTGCTGCAATAAACAATCCAATGACGTTGACATTTCAATCGTACGCTCGGTAGGCAATAAGCCTCCTTTGGTTCTCACAAATAACGGATCACCAAATTGATGACGCAAACGCTGCAAAGTACGGCTCATTGCCGATTGCGTGATATTAAGTTGCAAAGCGGCTTTAGTAACACTTTTGGTGCGAATCAAAGCTTGTAATGCGACCAATAAATTTAAATCGACTTGATTTAGCTTATTCATGATATGACTTTAGCTCATTTTGGTAATTATCTTTATGCATTAGGAATATATTACCTTTCTCGCTATTCTAACAGCATAAATTTTCAATCAACTCCACGATAGAGGTTCCAATGCATATTGAAAGTAAAGGTTATGCTTTAAAACAACGTCCAGCTGGCATGCCAACTCAAGAATGTTTTGAGTTACAAATCGAAACGATTACTGATATCGCTGAAGGCCAATTCATCATCAAAAACCTTTGGTTATCCGTTGATCCTTATATGCGTGGCAGAATGACCGATGCCGAAAGTTATGTACCGCCATTTCAACTTGGTGAATTAATGCAAGGCTCTGCGATTGGTGAAGTGATTGAATCAAAGCACCCAGACTTTCAAGTAGGTGACAAAGTTAACAGCATGCTTGGTTGGCGCGAATACGCAGTCTCAACCGGTGACATGGTACAAAAACTGCCACAGACTACACTACCTGAGCAAAGCTTCCTTGGGGTTGCGGGGATGCCAGGCTTAACCGCTTGGGTTGGTTTAAATATTATTGGCGAATTGAAAGAAGGCGAAACCGTATTAGTTTCTGCCGCTTCAGGTGCGGTCGGTAGCCTAGTCTGTCAATTTGCTAAATTAAAAGGCTGCCGGGTTATTGGTAGTGCTGGCAGTGATGAAAAAGTGGAATGGTTAAAATCACTTGGTGTCGATGGCGTCATCAATTACAAAGATTATAACAATGCCGCTGAGCTTGAAGCCGCACTCGCAGAGCATTGCCCACAAGGTGTTGATGTATGCTACGAGAATGTTGGTGGTGATCACTTAGAAGCCGCATTAAATTTATTAAATCGTTATGGACGCATGAGTGTCTGCGGCATGATTGATTTGTATAACCTAGAAGATGCTAAAGCCGGCCCAAATAATCTGGCTAATATCGTCAAGAAGAGCCTACGCATTCAAGGCTTCATCGTTTCTGATCACTGGGAACATTATCCAAGCTACGTTGCACAATTAACTCAATGGGTTGAGCAAGGAAAAATCAGCTGGAAAGAGACGACCCGTGAAGGTATCGAAGCCACCCCGGATGCTTTCCTTGGATTATTTAAAGGTGAGAACATCGGTAAGATGCTCATTAAACTGTAATAAGAAATCATCATTCTAAACACAATCTAAATTCAATAACGTCGCTTTCACGCAAAAGCGACGATTTACTCTGGAGCAACAAATGAACAATTTTAGCTATCAAAATACGACTCAAATTCATTTTGGCCAAGGTCAAATTTCAGCAATCACCAATAGCATTCCTAAAGACAAAAAAATTCTGGTGACATACGGTGGCGGTTCAATCAAAAGCAACGGTGTGTATGACCAAGTAGTTGCTGCGCTTAAAGATCATACTTGGGATGAATTCTCTGGTATCGAGCCAAACCCACAATTCGACACTTTAATGAAAGCCGTTGAAAAAATCCGTGCCGAAGGCTTTGACTACCTATTAGCTGTTGGCGGTGGTTCAGTGGTTGATGGTACTAAGTTCATCTCTGCGGCAGTGGGTTTTGAAGGTGACACTTGGGATATTTTAGCCAAAGGTGCTGAAGTAAACAGTGCGCTACCTTTAGGTTGTATCTTAACCCTACCTGCAACCGGTTCTGAAACCAACATCGGTGCAGTAGTGACTCGTGGCAAAGAAAAATTAGCGTTTATGAATCCACTAGTACGTCCTCAGTTTGCAGTATTGGATCCACAAACCACATTAAGCCTGTCTGAGCGTCAAACCTCTAACGGTGTGGTTGATGCCTTTGTTCACGTAATGGAGCAATACTTAACGTACCCTGTTAATGCGAAAATCCAAGACCGTTTCGCAGAAGGTATTTTACTGACTTTAATCGAAGAAGGTCCAAAATTAATCGATAACCTACAAGATATCGAAGCTCGTACTAACGTTATGTGGGCGGCTACTCAAGCACTAAGCGGCTTAATCGGTGTTGGCGTACCTCAAGATTGGGCAACGCACATGATTGGTCACGAACTAACCGGTAACTTCGGTGTAGACCATGGCCGTAGCTTAACCATCGTACTTCCTGCTGTAATGGATGTATGTCGTGAAGAGAAAAAAGCCAAGTTACTACAATATGCAGAGCGTATCTGGAATATCACTGAAGGTTCGGATGATGCTCGTATTGATGCGGCGATTGAGAAAACCAAGCAATTCTTCAGCCAAATGAAGACTCCTGTTTCACTTGGTGAAATCGACCTTGCACAAGCAGACGTTGATACTGCTATCACCAGCTTAGAAGCGCATGGCATGACAAAACTCGGTGAGCACGGTTCAATTGATATTGCCCGTTCACGTAAAGTGCTAGAAAGCGCGCTTTAAGTTATAGCGATCTCAATTAATCACTGAACGAATGAACACAACAAAAAAGGGAGCCAACTTGGCTCCCTTTGTTATATATTCAATATTTACCTTACTTTATAAGCTAAACCACAACTGCTGATCAACTGGCAATTGTTCATCAGCCGTTTTTTTCCCTAGCTCTGAGCTCTCTAGCGTAGCTGATTGTTCTGCAACTTTTGCAGAGTCCACAGGCGCTTGTGTTTTCTCTATTCCTTTTAATCCCATAACTTGCTTTTCAAAGTCCGTTTTATTGCTTAATAGTTGAATATTGAATATTACATTCGTACCTTGGATTGAATGCACTTGTACCGTTGCAACACTCTCTAAATCAAGTAAAGAACGCTCTAAAATAAAGAAAGATTTAGCCGATTGAATGCCAGAAAAGTGAGCCCATAACGCATCATCCACCACATGTTTACCGGTTGGTTTATTTTTCTGAGCGTAGTAAGCACTCACTCGGTCAATAGCTTTATCTATCGCTTGAGCTAAATCGCCACTTTCAGTACCTGTAATAGCAGATTGAGGCGAAGAGGTAATACTATCGGGAGTCATATCATAGAGCTGCCAATTAACTTCTGAAGATGGTCCATCAGCCGCCACTTTTAGTACGAGTACTGAATCTGCCGGATAGCGAATACTGGCCGCTGCGAGTGGTTCAGGAAAGCCACCCCATAAATCTGGCGCAGAAATCTTAGTGAAATCATCCATATCACCCACTGGCAACGTGATCGGAAGCCCTGAGTGCTGCGCGGCCGTTTGTAAAGCTGACACTGAATCTAATCCAGATTGCTCCCAACCGACTCGACGTTCAACATTGTCATCTTGCACTAACCAAACTAAAACATTCTCACGCTCTTTCGGCCAAATCGAAGCATTGGCTTGTGATAACAACACACTAATTTGTTTAGGGTTA
Source organism: Vibrio sp. (assembly GCF_048266485.1). Classification (GTDB taxonomy): domain Bacteria; phylum Pseudomonadota; class Gammaproteobacteria; order Enterobacterales; family Vibrionaceae; genus Vibrio. Next base: position 794,081 of record NZ_JBLWZK010000001.1, read on the forward strand.
TACTGCATATCTAAACTTTTTTCGCCATTTAGAGTGCTATATTCAAATTTTGCCAAATAATCAGAGCCATCGCGCATGGCTTTTTTTACGACTTCATTGTCAGCAATATTGGCATTACCCGATGCTTTAATTAGCACTTGTTCAAGACCTTCTGCCCATGCGATTGAACGTGCATTTTTTTCATTACTTAACACAACTTCTGCGTGATATACATCAACCGACGTTTTAGCAACTGTCGTTAATGGAAATAAAATCGAAACGATAAGGGGAATAGCAAAATAACGCATAACAGACCTGTTTTTTATTCAGAAATCATTCTGTGTTGTAACACCAAACACTTACACCAAACACTTACACCTAAGTCATTTGGATATATATTAAGCCGCTAATAATACATGAAACGTATACATTTTTCTGCGTACTAATAAGTAGAAAAAAGCGACTCCATTCATTCAATAGAGTCGCTTTATACTAATTAATTCCATCTTCCAGATAATTTTCTGCAATGGCGCTGTTTATTGAGTACCGAAGATCTTATCACCAGCATCGCCCAAGCCCGGAACAATATAACCTTTATCATCCAGTTTTTCGTCAATCGCAGCAGTGTATAGCTCAATATCTGGGTGCGCTTTCTCTAAAGCTTCGATGCCTTCTGGAGCAGCAACGAGCACTAATACTTTGATGTGGTTACAACCTTGCTCTTTTAACAAGTCAATCGTTGCAATCATAGAGCCGCCAGTAGCTAACATTGGGTCAACGACTAAAGCGATACGCTCATTAATGCTAGAAGTTAACTTGTTAAAGTATGGGATTGGTTCGAGTGTTTCTTCATCACGGTATACACCAACAACGGAGATTCTAGCACTTGGCATGTGCTCAAGTACGCCATCCATCATACCTAAACCAGCACGAAGGATCGGCACAACAGTGACTTTTTTACCTTTAATTTGGTCAATTTCAACCGGGCCATTCCAGCCTTTAATTGTCACTTTCTCTGTTTCAAAATCAGAGGTCGCTTCATAAGTGAGTAAACTTCCCACTTCAGTTGCTAACTCACGAAAACGTTTTGTGCTGATATCGCTTTCGCGCATTAGACCAAGCTTATGCTTAACCAGTGGGTGTTTAACTTCTACGACTTTCATGTCCAACTCCGTGCTTAATTTTGATAAACAAGAGAATTATATACCCAAGTCACTTCAAGATGCGAGTTTCAGCAAGAATAAAACAAGCTTTAGGCAAGACAAATTGAATATGATCATAGTGATTCTATCTCTGTTCAAGTTTACACCTCAAACTGACCAAAATTTATTGATAGAACTCATTAAATTTTTTGACCAATCATTGAAGTAAAAAAACTGACGCAAACGTTTTCCTTTTCGCTTCATCCCCTGTTAGAATAGCCCCGTTTTTCACATCCAATCAAATCAAAGGCGAGGATATCCCCGTGAGTGGTAACAATTCTTCTCTAAGCTATAAAGACGCTGGTGTTGATATTGATGCAGGTAATGCATTAGTCGATAAAATTAAAGGTGTGGTAAAACGCACTCGTCGCCCTGAAGTTATGGGTGGCATCGGTGGCTTTGGTGCATTATGTGAGCTACCAACCAAATACAAGCAGCCGCTTTTAGTTTCTGGCACAGATGGTGTTGGAACAAAACTGCGTCTGGCTTTGGATATGAAAAAACACGACACCATTGGTATCGACCTTGTCGCCATGTGTGTAAATGATTTAATCGTTCAAGGTGCAGAACCTCTTTTCTTCCTAGACTACTATGCAACAGGCAAACTAGATGTTGATACCGCAGCAGAAGTGGTAACTGGCATCGGTGAAGGTTGTATCCAAGCGGGTTGTTCTTTAATCGGTGGTGAAACGGCTGAAATGCCTGGTATGTACGAAGGCGAAGACTACGATGTCGCTGGCTTTTGTGTTGGCGTAGTCGAAAAAGCAGATGTTATCGATGGCACAAAAGTAGCCGCTGGTGACGCTTTAATCGCGGTAGGTTCAAGTGGCCCTCACTCAAACGGCTATTCACTTATTCGTAAGATCCTTGAAGTGTCTCAAGCTGATTTAAATGAAGACCTAAACGGTCGCACGATCGGTGAACACCTTATCGAGCCAACTAAGATCTACATCAAATCAGCGCTTAAAATGATTGAAAAGCATGATATCCATGCGATTTCTCATATTACTGGCGGCGGTTTCTGGGAAAACATTCCACGCGTATTACCAGAAGGCACTAAAGCAGTGATCGATGGTAACAGTTGGGAGTGGCCAGCAATTTTCTCTTGGTTACAACAAAAAGGAAATGTTGAAACCTACGAGATGTACCGTACCTTCAATTGTGGTGTAGGCCTGATTGTGGCACTTCCACAAGATCAAGCACAAGCCGCTGTAGAACTACTTAATGCTGAAGGCGAAAATGCTTGGATCATCGGTCAAGTAGCAACAGCTGAAGCGGGTGAAGAGCAAGTCGAAATTAAATAAGCAAACAGCCGAAAGTCCAATTGACTTTCGGCTGTTCTTATTTGGCAAGGAATGTATGAAAAATATCGTTGTATTAGTTTCAGGTAATGGAAGCAACCTACAAGCCATTATCGATGCTTGTGAATCCGAACAAATTCAAGCCAAAGTCACGGCAGTGTTTTCAAACAAAGCCGACGCTTATGGTTTAGAGCGTGCAAAAAATCATTCAATCGCAGCTCACTCCCTTTCCGCGCAAGACTTTCTAAATTCAGATGGAAAACCCGATCGTTTGGCTTTTGATACTGAATTGATGAAGCAAATCGACGCCTATCAACCTGATTTAATTATTCTCGCTGGTTATATGCGTATTCTCAGCAGTAACTTTGTAGAACATTACTTAGGCAGAATGCTAAACATCCATCCTTCTCTACTTCCTAAATATTCAGGCCTTAACACGCATCAGCGCGCCATTGATGCCGGTGATAGTGAACATGGAACCAGTGTCCACTTTGTGACTGAAGAATTAGATGGTGGCCCTGTTATTTTACAAGCTAAGGTACCTGTTTTTGAAGATGACAGTGCCGATGATTTAGCCAAGCGGGTCCTCGTCCAAGAGCATAATATTTATCCTCTGGTGAGCAAATGGTTTATTGAAGGCCGATTAGAGATGAAACAACAGCAAGCTTATTTAGATGGTCAGCCATTAGGATTGCATGGGTACGCTGAAGACTAGTGTTTCGTGTTTCGTGTTTCGTGTTTCGTGTTTCGTGTTTCGTGTTTCGTGTTTCGTGTTTCGTGTTTCGTGTTTCGTGTTTCGTGAGGAGTTTTAGCTTCCTTGTTTTACATAATCAATAAGATTATCGTCTTTTTCTCGCAACACGAAGTAAAGCACTCTCGTCACTCGCACCACATTCAAGCAACGAGAAGCGAAGCGCCCGAGCCACGAAATACGCTCCCCTAGGAACTAGGAACTAGGAACTAGGAACTAGGAACTAGGAACTATATTCTTTGGTGCAAACGGCTCATCAATCAAATCTAAGCTATTATCTAAAATCAGCTCACCAAAATGAAACACTCCATATTCACTCGGCTTCATTTTGTGCCAGCGTTCGTTATCGGTTAACGGTTGAGTGGCAATCACTGAAACCACATCATTGGGCGTAGTTTCTTCTTGAAAGTCGATACTGACTTCTTCATCAATCAATGTCGCTTTACCAAAGGGCGCTCGCCTTGTTATCCAGTGAAGATTGTTGGTGCAATACATCATCACATATTCACCATCACTCAACAGCATGTTAAATACACCAAACTTTTTCAACTCATCACAACATTGAGCAATAAACTGAAAGATCTCCGGCATTTGACGAGAATGTGGTGGCTCTGGATAACGGTCTTCAAGTTGCTTTAAAATCCAGCAAAATGACAGCTCGCTATCAGTCTCTCCAATAGGGCGATGGCGGCCAGTATTTAAACCTTGGTAACCACTCAATTGACCATTATGAGCAAACGTCCAGTTCTTCCCCCAAAGCTCACGAGTAAATGGGTGAGTGTTTTCTAAGTTCACCTCACCCCGATTAGCCTGACGAATATGACTAATGACCGCACAACTTTTGATAGGATAGCTCTGGACTAACTCGGCAATTTTAGAATGGCAGCTCGGTTTCGGATCTTTAAAATTACGGCACCCTTTACCTTCATAAAAGGTGATCCCCCAACCATCACGGTGAGGGCCTGTTTTTCCACCACGTTGGATTAATCCGGTAAAACTGAAGCAAATGTCAGTTGGGACATTGGCACTCATACCGAGCAATTCACACATTCATCGTTCCTTTTAACATCCCGATTTTGAAAATAGCCACTTTAAAATATCAAAATAATAAAGTTACTTTTCCATTTCTTTTTCAATCAATTGGATCACGATATGGATAATTTTAATGTGGACTTCTTGAATACGGTCAGCGTAACCAAAATGAGGAACACGAATTTCCACATCGGCAATACCTGCCATTTTACCGCCGTCTTTACCAGTTAAAGCAACCGTCTTCATACCTTTTTGCTTGGCCGTTTCCATTGCTTTTAAGATATTGCCAGAGTTACCTGAGGTAGAAAGCCCGAATACCACATCCCCTGTTTGTCCAACCGCTTCAAGGTAACGCGAAAAAACAAATTCGTAACCAAAATCGTTACTAACGCAAGAAAGGTGACTTGGATCCGAAATGGCAATCCCAGGGTAACCCGGGCGGTTTTCACGGTAGCGTCCCGTTAATTCTTCAGCAAAGTGCATCGCATCACAATGTGAACCACCATTACCGCAAGACAATACTTTACCACCTTGCTTAAATGAATCCGCTATTAGCTTAGCCGCCGCTTCAATATCTTGAAGATTTTTATCATCATTTAAAAAAGCGTTAAGTACTTGGGCAGCTTCTGTGAGTTCACTTCGAATCAAATCTTGGTACATGGGAGATTCCCTTATTTTGAATAGTTATCAATCTTGAGTTTACCTATAAAGCTTGAGTTTACCTACAAAGAACGAGACCTGTCACCCATTGGATGAAATATTTTCGTAAGAAAGAAATGACCATTCGATACTCCCCTTACAAGCTAGTTAGAAAACGAACCATTCTAATAAAAAATATAAGATTAATTTGAAAGATACCTCTTACACAAATCTTCCTTACCTAAAGGCTCGTATGATAACCCGGAATTCTGCATCTTGAAGTCACTTAGCGATACATATCGATTAAAAACATTCATTTCATGCTTGAGATCACTTTTCAACCACATTGGCCTTTTACATTTCCTCAACAAGATGGCTACAATGAATCCATCTGGTACGACCACTTATCTTTTTTGTTATAAAAAAGTGTGGTTTTATCACTCATCATAATAAGGAAGACAAAGATGACCACCCTACTTACCTTAATCGTTACGCTTGTCGTATTCGGTTTTTGTTTATACCACCGTCGCTCTCAGTCGATAACCATTGGGGCGATGGCAATAATCTTGCTGATTTCGACCTTACTTGGCGGACTATCCCCGATTTTATTTGGCGTGTTTATTATTCTTTCAGCATTAGTCGCAATTCCACAGATTCGTCGTTCATTATTCAGTAAGCCGGCACTCAAGGTATTCCGTCAAATTTTACCGGCGATGTCGAAAACTGAAAAAGAAGCGATTGATGCAGGTACTGTATGGTGGGAAGCAGAATTATTTAAAGGAAAGCCTGACTGGAAAAAGCTATCCGACATTCAAGCACCAAAATTAAGTGATGAAGAACAAGCCTTTATTGATGGACCAGTAAATGAAGTTTGTCGCATGGCGAATGACTTTGAAATCACCCATGAATTAGCCGACTTACCACCAGAAATTTGGCAATACCTTAAAGACCACAAATTCTTCGCCATGATCATCAAGAAAAAGTATGGAGGCTTAGAGTTTTCTGCCTACGCACAATCTGTGGTATTACAAAAACTAACCGGCGTATCAAGCGTATTATCTTCAACCGTTGGCGTTCCGAACTCATTAGGCCCTGGTGAATTACTACAACACTACGGTACTAAAGAACAACAAGATCATTACTTACCTCGCTTAGCCGAAGGTAAAGAAATCCCATGTTTTGCTTTAACTAGCCCAGAAGCGGGTTCTGACGCCGGTGCAATTCCTGATTTTGGTATTGTGTGTAAAGGCGATTGGCAAGGCAAAGAAGTGCTTGGTATGCGCCTGACATGGAATAAACGTTATATCACGCTTGCACCAATCGCAACTGTACTTGGTTTAGCTTTCAAACTACGCGATCCTGATGGACTACTCGGTGAGCAAGAAGATATCGGTATCACTTGTGCTTTAATTCCAACGGATACTAAAGGTGTGAAAATTGGTCGTCGTCACTTCCCTTTGAATGTGCCATTCCAAAATGGTCCAACTCAAGGTAACGATATTTTCGTCCCACTAGACTACATCATCGGCGGACCAGAAATGGCAGGCCAAGGCTGGCGTATGCTAGTGGAATGTTTATCGGTAGGTCGTGGTATCACTCTACCGTCTAACTCTACCGGTGGCACTAAAACAGCCGCATTAGCAACTGGTGCATATGCTCGTATTCGCCGCCAATTTAAACAACCAATCGCTCATATGGAAGGCATTGAAGAACCATTAGCGCGTCTTGCTGGTAATGCTTATGTGATGGATGCAGCCAGTCAATTAACGGTTGCCGGTATTGATCTTGGGGAGAAACCATCCGTTATTTCGGCGATAGTGAAATACCACTGTACTCACCGTGGACAACGCGCCTTAATTGACGCTATGGACATCGCTGGTGGTAAAGGTGTCTGTATGGGCCCCGCTAACTTTTTAGCCCGTGGTTACCAAGGCGCACCAATTGCTATTACCGTAGAAGGTGCCAATATTCTCACTCGTTCTATGATCATTTACGGACAAGGTGCCATTCGCTGCCATCCTTATGTATTAGAAGAGATGGAAGCGGCGCATTCAAGCGAGAAAAATGCCCTATCACGCTTTGATAATGCGGTATTTGGTCATATTGGCTTTAGCATGAGTAATGCTGTACGTAGCTTTTGGCTTGGCCTAACGGATGGTCGAGGCTCAGATTATGCAGTGCCAAGTGATGCCAATTTTAACGGTATCATTCATGACCAAATTAAAGGTTATTATCAAAAACTTAACCGTTACAGTGCCAACATTGCTCTAATGTCAGATATTTCAATGGCAGTACTAGGTGGTTCATTAAAACGTAAAGAACGTTTATCAGCTCGTCTAGGTGATGTGTTAAGCCAACTTTATTTAAGCTCTGCAACCTTAAAACGCTTTGAGATGGAAGGCTACCAAGAAGCGGATCTGCCACTAGTGCATTGGGGTGTTCAAGATAGCTTGCGTCAAGCAGAAGAAGCGATTGATGACTTCTTACTTAACTTCCCATCACGAGGAGCAGCAGGATTAATGCGTATGTTAATTTTACCACTAGGTAAGGTACGTAAAGCGCCAAGTGATAAACTCGATAACCAAGTCGCGCAAATTCTGCAAACGCCATCGGAAACGCGCTCACGTATTGGTCGCAATCAATACTTAGAGGCTAGTAAGTTCAATCCTGCAGGTAAAATTGAACTAGCTCTAGAAACAATTCTGCGTGCCGAGCCAATCTTTGATGACATTGTCAAACAATCTGGCAAACGCCGCGCTTTTGTCCAATTGGATAAGGTTGCTGACATTGGCTTAGAAAATGGTTGGATTAGTGAAGAACAAGCTAAGGTTTTATGTGATGCGGAATTCTATCGCTTAGAAACCATCAATGTTGATGACTTTGACCCAAGTGAGCTAATCGTAAAAAATCCTCAAAACAAAATGAGTGAAGTGGCTTAATTCGAAACTCGAAACTCGAAACTCGAAACTCGAAATGATAGTAAAACACCTCAATGGTCACTTAACCATTGAGGTGTTTTTTATGCAATCTATATGGAGTTTCAGTTTCAAATACGCAGAGAGTTGAGGGTTATCCTTCCGGCTCACAGCGCCACAAACAAGTGCCTTTTTTGGCAAATAAATCTAAACGCTCTTCATGTTGCTGCAATTCTTCATCGCTAGCTTTTAAGACTTTCAACGCTTTACGTCCCGTCACTCGCTTAATGGTTTCCCCCGCTCCACCATCTTTAGACTGACCGGCATTAAATTGCATAGCGGTTTGGCCACCTGTCATTAACAAATAGACATCTGCTAAGATCTCCGCATCGAGCAAAGCGCCGTGCAAAGTACGATGGGAGTTATCTATGCCGTAACGATCACATAAAATATCGAGGTTATTTCGTTTACCAGGGAAAATCTTTTTGGCCATCGCCAAGGTATCGGTAATTTTACAAACCTGTGATGTTTTTACATCTTGGTTAGCTAGCTCAAACTCATAATCCATAAAGCCAACATCAAAGGGCGCGTTGTGAGCCACCAGCTCAGCACCTTTGATAAACTCTAAAAACTCTTGATGAACTTGCTTATAGTCAGGCTTATCGACTAAGAACTCATCGGTAATACCATGAACTGCAATTGCTTCAGGGTCGATTTCACGATCTGGCTTAATATAGACATGGAAATGTTTACCGGTCAGTTTGCGATTAATAATTTCTACCGCACCTATTTCAATGATTCGATGTCCCATATACACAGGGCCACCTTCTCGGTTCATACCTGTGGTTTCGGTATCAAGAACAATGATGCGATCATAAGAAACATTAGTGCTGGTATTCATAATAAACTCTTGTCAGACTAGTCGTATTAATGACTGGTTATTCCAATATGGACTCATAGTATCAAATCATGACGAAACACGTAGAAATTTTCACAGATGGTTCTTGTTTAGGTAACCCTGGCCCTGGCGGCTATGGCATAGTGTTGCGCTATAAAGGTAAAGAAAAATACCTATCTGAAGGTTATACCCTCACTACCAACAACCGCATGGAAATGATGGCCGCGGTAGTAGCCCTTAAAGCCCTTACCGAACCTTGCCAAGTGACGTTAACCACTGATAGCCAATATGTACGCCAAGGCATCACTCAGTGGATCCATGGTTGGAAAAAGAAAAATTGGCAAACGTCAGCTAAAAAGCCCGTTAAAAATGTCGATCTATGGAAAGCACTTGATCAAGAAACCGCTCGCCATCAAGTGGAATGGAAATGGGTAAAAGGCCACGCCGGACACCGAGAAAATGAAATTTGTGATGATCTTGCCCGTACTGCAGCCGAGTCCCCTACCCAAGAAGACAAAGGGTTTGAAGGGTAACTATTTCATCTAAACCTTACTGTTCTTTACTTTAGATGAAGCTTTATTAAACCCCACACTGGCGGGTGAAAAACGACGATTTTTCACTTTCCAATGGGGTTTAATTGGCTTTAATGGGTACATACGCTTTTTGGCAACAATAAAATACACACTACCAAATGTTGAAGCGCAAGCTCCCATACCATGCTCAAGCCAAGTAGTCAGTGCTTTCCCTCTACGAACAGGAAACAGAGCATAGGTATCACAATGAATCACTTCATAGTTGAGCAAGCCCAGCCAATCTTTCATTCTATATGGCGTAAACATGCGACCACTCCAAGGCAAATTGTTTTTACGCCAAGGTAATAAACTCGCAGCGCCCGTTAAGCTTATCGGATTAAAGCCAGTCAGAATAATATGCCCATCATCGATAATTATTCTATCAATCTCTCGCAACAAGCGATGAGGATCGCTACAATAGTCTAGCTGATGGCAGACCAAAGCAGCATCGATGCTTTTTTCAACAAATGGTAAATCATAAGCATCAGCAATAACGGAATGAAGCGGATTGGCAATATCGACGTTCACTTGATGTTTGATATTGCAATTATGCGTGGTTAATTCACAACTTAAACCACCCAGTTTTAGCATGTGATAACCAAATAACTTAGGGCACCACTCATCAAGACGGGTTTGGATCGATTCAACCACCCACTCACCATTTTTTAGCTGTTGCCAAGAATGGGGTTGGACGAAAGATTTTTGAATGCGTGCTGGCTTCATAGATTAGATATCTCTTCGCAGTCCGGATTGGAGATCCACAATGTTAACTGATAAAAAAAATTCAGGCTTAACGGTCGAAAGCATACCTGCATTTAATGATAATTACATCTGGCTGATTCAAAATAATAGTCAGTCCTGCGCTTTAGTCGATCCCGGTGAAGCTGCCCCTGTTTTACAACGCTTACAGCAAGATAATTTAGAATTAGAACTTATCATCATTACTCACCACCATGCGGATCATGTCGGTGGCGTGGCGGAATTATTACGCCACTATCCTAAAGCTCAAGTTGTCGGTCCAAGTAATGACCCAGTGTTAATGCTGACTCATTCTGTACAAGGTGGCGACCGTATTGAAGTCTTTGGTGAAACCTTCCTTGTGATGGATGTTCCTGGACACACTAACGGACATATTGCTTATGTCGGTGACGGCAAACTATTTTGTGGTGATGTGTTGTTTTCTGCTGGTTGTGGCCGAGTATTTGAAGGTACTTATGAACAAATGCTCGATTCACTACAAAAGTTGGCAACACTTCCTCAAGAAACCGAAGTCTATTGTGCCCATGAATACACTTCATCAAATTTATCGTTTGCTCTAGCAGTAGAGCCTGATAATGAATTACTACATAACTATCGTGATGAAGTGAATCGATTGAGAGCACAAGAAAAACCGACGATTCCAACCACTATTCGTCAAGAAAAATGGATCAATCCGTTTTTACGCTGCCAAGAACCAAGTGTAATGAAAGCCGTATCGACACGCACCGATGAACTGACCGAACTCTCTGTGTTTTCAGCCTTACGTGAATGGAAAAATGAATTCTAAGGATTATTGAAGTTACCTGGGTATATAACTGAGCAACGTCAAGATATGAGTTTCAATGTCTTGAAGTTACTTGAATATATCTGTTAAATTTTGTTACTTAAAAAAAATACACAGAAACTCGCTGCGAAATCAATCAAATTGCTCATAAATGTATCTAAAACCTTATAAAAACTCATATCATTTATAAGGCTTTATCGGGGTTTAGGGCAATTCTCACTTGCCACTTATTAATAAACACAAGTATCATTTGCAGCCGTTTTTAGAGGTTGTTTTAATGAATTCAAAATACATTTGGGCTATAGCACTACTACTTGTAGGTTGCCAAAGCGTACCGACATCTACCGTTCAGCAAATCGATGAACCGGAACAAGCTAGCCAAACTGTAATGGTTGAACCCTCTACTCCAGAAAAAAAGCAGCTACAGAAGCAATTAACACCACAAGAGCAACAAAACTTGTGGAAACGCATTTCAATGCAATTCAAACTACCGATCACTGATGACCCTAGTATTGAATACTACCGTAAATGGTATCTAGATCACCCCGAACATTTAAAAACCGTCTCTAAACGTGCTGAACCTTTTTTGTATCTCATCACAACCAAAATTGAAGCTCGTGATCTCCCACTAGAACTAGCTTTATTACCAGTAGTAGAAAGTGCTTTTGATCCTTTTGCATATTCCTATGGTAGTGCTGCCGGCTTATGGCAATTTGTGCCGATGACAGCCGACCGGTTTGGTTTAGAGCGTAACTATTGGTATGACGGGCGCCGTGATGTTAACGCTGCGACCGATGCTGCGTTAGAGTACATGACGTATTTAGGAAATCGTTTCGATGGTGACTGGGAAAATGCCATCGCTGCATATAACAGTGGTGGTGGTCGAGTATCTAGCGCCATTCGTAAAAACAAAAAACTAGGCAAGCCAACCGACTTTTTCTCATTAGATCTACCAAAAGAAACCCGTGGATACGTGCCTAAACTACTCGCACTAGCAGATATTCTTACTAACCAAAAAGAATATGGTATCGAACTTCCTGTTATTGCCAATAAACCAGTACTGACAAAGGTCGATCCAAAGGAACAGTTAGACCTAGCCATTGCAGCTCAATATGCAGGAATATCAGTCAAAGAATTACAAAGTTACAACCCAGGGTACAACCAGTGGGCAACCTCTCCAACGGGACCATACACTCTCTTGATCCCGTTAGAAAAAGCGAATCGCTTTAATGGACAAGCCGAAAAGAACCGTGGCAAGGGCATCAAATTGACTCGTTATAAAGTCAAGCCGGGCGATAGCTTAAGTGTGATTGCGAAAAATAATCAGACCACGACTAAAGCTATTCAAACAGCAAATAACATGAATAATACCAATATCCGTGTCGGTCAGTACTTGATGGTACCGCATTCAACACAAAATAATAATCTATACTCATTAAGTGCCATTAACCGTTTAACAAAAATCCAATCGACTTCTCGTGGTCAGTTGAAATCTGAATATTCAGTAAAAAGTGGTGATAGTTTCTGGGCCATTGCTAAACAGAATAACGTTTCCGTAGAATCACTTGCTAAATGGAACGGCATGGCACCCAAAGATCCATTACGTGTAGGCCAAAAATTAGTTATCTGGAAAGAAAACAAGAGTGGTTCCATTATCCGTACCGTGTACTATAACGTTCGTTCTGGTGATACTATCGGCAGTATTGCACAACGATTTAAGGTGAATACCGACCAAGTACTTGCTTGGAATAGCTTAAATGAAAAAGACTATTTAAAACCTGGTCAAAAGCTGAAATTGTATGTCGATGTAACTAAAGTAGGCTAACCTCCTGCTCCCATCGGCTACATAATCCACATAAATACCCCCAATGTTGATTGTCTAACTATTGGAGGTCAGTTCATAATTTAAGATTTTTTACTTTCTATGATCGGTAATTTTTATATCACCTAATTTTCAATCAACTCAAAACTCACTAACATGGGGTTATGATCTGAAGCAGTGGTGATTGGCGAACTTGCTGACTTAAAATTTAACCCTCGATAAAACACATGATCAAACGCTAAGTCGTTAACAAATAAACGGCGGTTATCCGGACTGAATACGGTTTCTTGTAGCTTTAGTGTATTTGCAACTTTAAGTAGTTGATCATAGCGTGCTTCACTCCAAGTATTAAAATCACCCGCAATAATTAGTGGCCCTTGATGTTTTTGTACTGCTTTTTTCAATTGCTCAATTTGTTGCTCAAACTCATAGGTACCAACAGTAAAGTTAATGGCATGGATATTCACCGCCACAAGATCTTGTCCATTTGATAGTGAATATCGTGCATATAATGCCGACTTAGGTAATTGGATCCAAGGCTCAACACTCGTGTAAGCACATGCCCGATTGGGTAATTGAGAGGCGAGATTAACTACACCAGAACTAATACCAAAGGCTTTAAACGCATTAACATAACTCGCCCCCCACGATTGCTGATTAAGCCATAATGTAAACTGTTCGGTTAAACTGGCTTCTTGTAAAAGGATTAACTGTTTATCATGGCTCATAGATTCAAGCGCAGCCTGCCAATTTTCATCGGTTTGTTTATGAATATTCCAAACTAAAATATTCAGTTTGCCATTCACATCAATAGGTGGTGTAGGTTGTTCGGATTGGTGACAGTACCAATCGGATTGCGAAGAATAATGATCAATAGAAATAAGCTGAGGTTGCTTGGGGATGGTAAAAATAGAATAGAAACCGACGGTCGCAATAATTAAAAGAACGACAGCGCCTAACGTCCAATGCTTAAGTTTCATCAATTACCCAACCCGCTATACCCGCCATAAATGATAAAAAAGGAAGCCAAAGCCTCCTTTAATTATACCCAAGTAACTGGGTATAGTAATGTATTCGGTTGGTATTATACCGCTTCGTCGTCTTCTTCACCGGTACGGATACGAATGACACGCTCAACTTCTGTAACAAAAATTTTGCCATCACCGATTTTACCCGTTTGTGCGGTTTGCATGATGCAATCAATACACTCATCAACCACATCATCAGAAACCACAATTTCTAACTTCACTTTAGGTAAAAAGTCAACCATGTACTCTGCGCCACGATACAACTCTGTATGGCCTTTCTGACGTCCAAAACCTTTAACTTCCGATACTGTCATACCTGTGATACCAACATCCGCTAGCGCCTCACGTACGTCATCCAGCTTAAATGGTTTAATGATTGCTTCAATTTTTTTCATTGGTTCTTATCCCTAAAACTCTGAAATTATTTTGAGTATACCCCTCATCTAAGACTCTGAAAAGATACAATCCTAATTCGCTATTTCTTATGCCAAATCAATTGATAATCAACACCACTATAAGGCTTACCGACAAACAACCCTGCAGCGGCAATCAATTCGGTACCATCAACTAGAAAAGGAATACGTTGTCGCTGCCAAGTCGGTATTTGATATTCTTGCAGCAATTTTTTTAAACTTCGTCCATGTTGTCGATCTTGTGGATGAGCGTGAATACCGGTTGCACTGAATGTCACTTTAATCTGATTATAGCCAACAGGCAGTGACAAGGTTTGAATACGATTCGCTGCAAGACTGGTGGCATCAAAAGATTCAAGCTGATTTCTTTCCTTGAGCTCCAAACGACCAAGGCCATCAGGTAAAGTAAGAGGCTGCTTGATATCCCAATTCAAAACATCAGCGCTAAGATCTTGCATGGTACTAAACACCCAAAGCTGCTGTTGATGACGACCAATATGAGTATTACCATAACGAAATACTGGCGCAGCATCGGCTTGGGCGAGTACCACATCTTGCCATATTTTCGCTAACTGCTTAGCACTTGGCATTAGGAAACCTTGCTCTTGTAGCCAAAGCCTTAAAATAGCGTCTCTCGCCGCCTCTGACTGCTCTTTTAGTAAAAAGACCGATAATGCCCCATCTTCACTACACATTTGCTTATAACGCTCATAGAGAAGCTCATTAAGCAATGATTCTTGTTGCGCACACAAGGCTGCACTACGTGCGACAGTTTTTTCAATATTCGGCCAGCGCTGTCTTAAAATTGGTGCAACTTGATGGCGGATAAAATTTCGATCAAAACGAGTATCAAGGTTACTTTCATCTTCAATCCAATCGAGCTGATGTTGCTTAGCATAGGTGAACATATCTGCACGAGATGCATCGAGCATTGGACGTAACAGGCGTGCAGATTTAAACTTACCTTCCATTGCCATTGCAGATAAACCTTTCGGACCACTGCCACGTTTTAATGCCAGCAAAAAGGTCTCCAGTTGATCGCTTTGATGATGTGCGGTCAGCAATAGACTAGAGGAATTGAGGTGTTGAGATAGCGCTTGGTAACGAGCAGTTCTTGCCGCTTGTTCTAAACTAATGCGATTTCCTAATTCTAGTTGCACTTTTTCTGCTACAAATGGAATATTAACTTGTTGTGACCACTGCTGACATTGTTGTAGCCAATGATTGGCGTTATCACTTAATCCATGGTGAATATGCACCGCTAGGTAATCATATTGCGGATAGTCACACTTAAATCGAGCAAGTAGATGTAGCAGAACTCGTGAATCTAACCCACCGCTTAGCGCCAACACCAAACGAGTTGACTCTCCGAGATGGCTCAATAAACGCTGAACAAAACCTTGATACAACATGTTAATTCCATTAAAACAAAAGTAAAAGCGAGGAGAAGAAAAACAAAAAGCGAGCCTAAGCCCGCTTTACCGTTGATCAACCTTAATAGTCAAATGAGCTTAGCAGTAACCGTAGCTCATTAGGCGCTGATAACGACGCTCTAAACGGTTTTCATTATCTAACGCTTCAAGCTCATCTAACTGTGCTAGTAATGTCGCTTTCATGTTTTCAGCAGTAGCAACATAATCACGGTGAGCGCCACCTAGCGGTTCACTGATTACCGTATCAATTAGGCCTAGCTCTTTCAGACGAGGAGCCACCAGTCCCATTGCTTCAGCCGCTTGTGGGGCTTTATCTGAATCATGCCATAAAATAGAAGCACAACCTTCTGGTGAAATTACAGCATACGTTGAATATTGCAGCATGTTAACGTAGTCACCAACACCAATGGCGAGTGCACCACCAGAACCACCTTCACCAACTACATTACAAATAACCGGAACTTTCAAGCCTGACATCACTTTTAAGTTACGAGCAATCGCTTCAGATTGACCACGTTCTTCCGCTCCAACACCAGGGTATGCACCTGCAGTGTCGATGAAAGTAATCACTGGAACCTTAAAACGTTCAGCCATTTCCATTAAGCGCAATGCTTTACGATAACCTTCTGGACGAGGCATACCAAAGTTACGACGTACTTTTTCTTTGGTTTCACGTCCTTTTTGATGGCCAATCACCATGACTGGGCGGCCTTCGATACGCGCTAAACCACCTACGATGGCTTTATCATCCGCGTAAGCACGATCACCAGCAAGCTCATCAAACTCTGTAAAAACATGTTCAATATAATCGAGCGTATATGGACGCTTAGGATGGCGAGCAAGTTGAGCAACTTGCCATGCACCTAGGTCACTAAAGATTTTCTTCTTTAGCTCTAAGCTCTTTTTTTCTAGTTGGTTAATTTCTTTTTCTAAATCAACCGACGCATCGCCACCGTGGCGCGAAACCTCACGTAAAGCTTCAATTTTAGCTTCAAGTTCAACAATAGGTTTTTCAAATTCAAGAGAATCTAGGCTCATCAATGGATCCTTTATTTCATTTTAATTCTTTTATCACTTTAAGGCATTGAACCGTCAACGGCGATAAAAAGTATACAGAGCATCACTGAAAATATTCAAAACTAAATTGTAAACCGAAGCAACCAATTCATAATTTGAATAACAATGTACTAATAATGCCCTGTTCTTTAGTTAAATTCGAGTTCTACTTGCTTAGAACCGAGCAGAAGTTTTAAATCATCCAGTAAATTATCGTCTGGTGTTACTCGCCACTCGACGCCCAGTGACAGTTTTGCTCTGGCATCTTGACGTTGATAATAAATATTTACTGGCACCGTACCCGCTCGGTACGGTTCTAAAATTCGATTAAATTTCTCAAAGAATTGACCATCTACCTGAGATTGCTCTATAGAGATCGATAACCCTTTGGCATATTTTTCACGTGCATCAGCGAGACTCATCACTTCTCGGGCCGACATCTTAAGCCCACCGTTGAAGTCATCAAAGCTGACCTGTCCAGAAACCACCACTATTTTATCTTGTTCTAACAATTCCGCATACCGTTCTAAAGCATCGGAGAACAACATCACTTCGAGTCGACCCGAGCGGTCATCAAGAGTCATTAAGCCAATTCGTGTACCACGTTTGGTAGTCATCACACGTGAAGCAATCACTAAACCGGCAACCGTGAGTGATTGATCACGGCGAGTTGGCTGTAAATCATTTAATCGACAATTAGTATATTTCGCCAGCTCTTTGAGATAAGAATTGACTGGGTGCCCAGTCAAATATAGACCTAAAGTAGCACGTTCACCTTCTAACCAGACTTTTTCAGGCCATTTTGGGACTTGAGCATATGCCTGCTCGACCTCTTCTGGCGCCTCAGTCAATACACCAAACATATCGGATTGTCCAAAGGCTTCAGCTTGATGAAATTGCCCAGCGGCTTTAACGGCTTCATCAAGTGAAGCCATCATGGCTGCGCGGTGCGGACCTAAACGGTCAAGAGCACCAGCTTGAATCAGTTTTTCAATCACACGCTTGTTACATTTTTTCAGATCAACACGTGCACAGAAATCAAATAGGTCTTTAAAATAACCGCCTTGTTCACGACAAGCGATAATATTTTCAATTGGCCCTTCACCGACCCCTTTTATCGCGCCGATACCGTAAACAATCGCGCCGTCTTCATTCACATTAAAGCGATACAAGCCTGAGTTCACATCCGGTGGCAGCACTTTAAGATTCATACGAATACATTCATCGACCAAACCGACCACTTTTTCAGTGTTATCCATATCGGCTGTCATTACCGCCGCCATAAATTCAGCAGGATAATGGGTTTTTAACCACAATGTTTGATAAGAAACCAGTGCATACGCTGCGGAGTGAGATTTGTTAAAACCATAACCGGCAAACTTTTCTACCAAGTCAAAGATCTTCATCGCCAGTTCGCCATCAACCCCGATGCTTTCAGCACCCGATTTAAAGATCGAACGTTGCTTCGCCATCTCTTCAGGTTTCTTCTTACCCATCGCACGACGCAGCATATCCGCGCCACCTAAGGTATAGCCAGCCAGAATCTGCGCAATTTGCATTACCTGCTCTTGGTACAAGATAATGCCGTAAGTTGGCTCTAGAGTTTCTTTTAGTGACTCATGTTGCCATGTTGAATCAGGGTATGAGACTTCTTCACGGCCATGCTTACGGTCGATAAAGTTATCTACCATGCCCGATTGCAGTGGGCCCGGACGGAACAAGGCCACCAAAGCGATAATATCTTCAAAACAGTCAGGCTGTAGACGCTTGATCAAATCTTTCATACCACGAGATTCCAACTGGAATACCGCCGTCGTTTCTGAGTTTTGTAGCAAGCGGAATGATGCTGGATCCTCTAAAGGAATCGCTTCGATGCGAACCGGATCTTTGCCTTCTTTTTTCAGCCTAGGATTAATTAAACCGAGTGCCCAATCGATGATAGTTAAGGTTCGTAGACCTAAGAAGTCAAACTTAACTAAGCCGGCCGTTTCCACATCATTTTTATCAAATTGCGTTACGGGGAAGTTACCTTCCGAATCACAATAAATAGGGGCAAAGTCGGTAATCGTAGTAGGAGAAATCACCACGCCACCAGCATGCTTACCGGCATTTCGAGTACAACCCTCGAGGATCCTGCACATGTCGATGAGTTCTTTAACGTCTTCATCAGCGGCATACAACTCGGGTAGTTGTGGCTCAGCATCAAAGGCTTTAGCCAGCGTCATTCCCGGATCAGGCGGTACAAGCTTTGAAATGCGATCAACAAAACCATAAGGATGCCCTAGCACCCTACCCACATCGCGAATTACCGCTTTCGCTGCCATAGTACCGAAAGTAATGATCTGAGATACCGCGTCACGGCCATACATTTCAGCAACGTGATCAATTACTCGGTCACGCTTATCCATACAAAAATCGATATCGAAATCGGGCATGGAGACACGTTCTGGGTTCAAGAATCGTTCGAATAGTAAGTCATATTCTAGTGGATCAAGATCGGTAATTTTAAGCGCATAGGCCACCAATGAACCGGCGCCAGAACCACGGCCTGGGCCGACTGGAATATCGTTATCCTTTGACCATTGGATGAACTCCATTACGATCAAGAAATACCCGGGGAAACCCATTTGGTTGATTACATCCAGTTCGATTTGCAAACGCTCGTCATAGTCAGGTCGCTTTTCTAAACGAACTTTTTCATCAGGAAATAAAAACTCTAAACGCTCTTCTAAGCCTTCTTGAGATTTTTTGACCAAGAAATCTTCAATGGTTAAATCACCGGTCGGGAAATTCGGTAAGAAGTATTCTCCTAGGCGAACCGTAACATTACAGCGCTTAGCGATTTCGACACTATTTTGCAGTGCTTCGGGAATATCTTTAAACAGCTCACACATTTCTTCTTCGGTACGAAGGTATTGTTGAGAACTGTAATTTTTAGGACGGCGCGGATCTTCTAACGTATAGCCATCATGGATGGCCACGCGAATTTCGTGAGCATCAAATTCATCAGCACTTAAAAATACCACTTCATTAGTGGCAACAACCGGTAAGTCATACTGCTCTGCAATATCGAGGGCAAAGTGTAAGTAACTTTCTTCATCGGCACGACCAGTACGAGTCAATTCAAGATAGAAGTGATCTGGGAAATGCTCTTGATAGAAGTCGATACAACGCTCAACCAGTGGCTGATTACCTTTAAGTAACGCACGCCCTACTTCACCGGCACGACCACCAGATAGGATGATTAAGCCTTCTTTGTGATTCACTAACCATTCTTTATCTATAACAGGTTGGTGCTGAACATGACCACGCTGGTAAGCTTCTGAAATCAATAGGGTCAGGTTGTTGTAACCAATGTTATTTTTGGCTAGAACCGTAATTTTGGTTAGCTCATCGGCAAAGTCTGGCGATTGCACAGTAAAGTCAGCACCGATGATTGGCTTAATGCCACAACCGTGAGCGGTACTATAAAATTTAACCAAGCCACACAGGTTGGTAAAGTCCGTTAATGCCATGGCCGGCATATTAAGCTCAGCGACTTTTTTAACCAATGGTGGCACTTTCGAGAGGCCATCAACCATCGAATAGTCACTGTGAACACGAAGATGTACGAACTTAGGATCAGACATAAATTTACTGTACTTAGCTTTTAATAATGAAAGTGCTAATGAATACTGAAAGTGTAAGGGTTTATGGTAAACGCAACAATGGTTTTATTGGTTGTCTAACCCAAAGTAATTGAAAATACCGTGAGGCAACAAGTGAATGAGACCCCATGAGCATAGGTTGTCTATTCGATTGGGGCGAATGAACGCCGTCAACAACGCTGCAGCTTCAAGTACGAAGGGTTAGATTCCTAATACTTTCTTAACTGGTTTATAACTTTTGCGATATTGCGCCAGAAGCTCTGGCATTTGCGCGATATCATGATCAACAATCGCCTGCATGTGCACCTTAGTTGGATAACCATTGTGCTTGGCAAAACCAAACATTGGATATTTAGCATCAAGCTGTTTCATTTCTTCATCACGAGCGACTTTAGCAATAATCGAAGCAGCACTGATTTCAGCGACACGCAAATCCCCTTTGACTACCGCAGCACTTGGCATGGGCAATTCCGGCGTTCTATTACCATCAATCAATACAAATTCTGGCTGCACTTTTAACCCTGCCACTGCTCTTTGCATTGCGACCATGGTTGCTTGCAGAATATTGAGTTCATCAATTTCCCAAGCTTCGCAGCGACCGAGTGACCAAGCCAATGCTTTCTCTTGAATTTCAGGCAACAAGGCGAGACGTTTCTTTTCGGTTAGCTTTTTTGAGTCATTTAAGCCTTCAATCGGATTATTCGGATCAAGGATCACCGCAGCGGTCACCACAGCTCCGACTAATGGCCCCCGACCGACCTCATCGACACCGGCAAATAAACCAAAGCCTGTGGGATATTCAAATTCAGGTAATTCAACACTCATTATTTTGTCTCTTGCTCTGTCAGCAGCTTCTCAGCATCGATAAGATTTAGCACCGCTTTGGCTGCTTGGGTATCGGCATCTTTACGGATCCACTGATGCATTTCATGGAAAGCTTGTTGCATCTGCTGACCTTTATCGCTCATTAAGCGAGTCACTTCTGAAGCTAAGTTTTCAGGTGTGCAGTCTTCTTGTAAAAACTCTTTCACTAACTCTTTATCCGCCAAAATATTCGGTAATGATACATAAGCAGTTTTAAGCATACGACGAGCAATAAAAGCACTGATAGCGTTTACTCGATAGCCAACCACCATAGGTCGATTGACCAACATGCATTCTAACGCCACTGTGCCAGATGCCAACATAACGACATCGGAGGCTTCCATTACGGTGCGTGCGGTGCCGTTTCGTAGTTCAAAATGCAATTCAGGCGCAAACTCTTTCCATGCGGCTTCAAACTGCTCACGTCGTTTTTGATTCACCAGTGCAACGACAAAACCTAAATTTGAATGTTGCTTGGCAAGTTGTTGGCAAGCTTTTAAGAATGGTTCACACAGCATTTTCAGTTCAGCATTACGGCTTCCCGGCAGCACTGCCAGCCAAGTTTTATCTTGTGTTAAACCTAATGCATCTCTTGTTGCAACTTTATCAGTTTGCAAAGGAATCGTATCAGCTAACGTATGGCCAATAAACTCACAAGGAACATTGAACTTGTCATAAAACGCTTTTTCAAACGGCAAGAATGCCAGTACTAAGTTGGTGGCTTTAGCAATACCATGAATACGATTTTGACGCCAAGCCCACACAGATGGACTCACATAGTGAACCGTTTTAATGCCCGCTTGTTTTAATGCCAGTTCAACACGTAAGTTAAAATCCGGTGCATCAATACCAATAAATACATCCGGTGGATTTTGCTTAAAATAATCCACAATCGATTTTTTAATTTTCAAGATACGGAATAAGCGACCTAGTACTTCCACTAAGCCCATCACAGAAAGTTCTTCCATATCAAATAACGACTGGCAACCTTGCTCAATCATTTGCGGGCCACCGATGCCAACAAATTCCGCATCAGGGTAACGGGCTTTAATTGCGCGAATTAAACCTGCACCTAAAGTATCACCAGATAGTTCGCCAGCCACTACACCAATTCTCAATCGACGCTTCATATCTATTTTCCTAATAAAAAAGGCCCGAATTAACAAGGCCTCTTTAATAACTATCACGTTAACAAATGAAAATATTAACGAACAATACCGCGCTTAGAAGAATCAATAAATTCAATCATTGCTTGTACCGATTCAAACTGCGCTGCATCTTCTGCCATTTCTAGCTTAGCTTCTTCTACCGTATTCTTATTACGGTAAAGTGATTTATAAGCACGACGAATGGCATGGATTTCTTTTTTCTCGAAACCTCGACGCTTCAAACCTTCAAAGTTTACACCATAAGGTTTAGCATGGTTGCCTTGAGCAATCACAAATGGAGGGACATCTTGAGCCACACCCGATGCACCACCGACCATACTATGCTGACCAATTTGACAGAACTGGTGTACAGCAGACATACCACCAATAATGGCAAAATCACAAACGGTTACGTGGCCCGCTAGTGTTGCGTTATTTGCAAGGATACAATGGTTGCCGACAACACAATCGTGCGCAACGTGAACATTAATCATAAATAAGTTATCGCTGCCAACTCGTGTCACACCTTCGTCTTGCGTCGTACCACGGTGCATACTAACGCTTTCACGAATAATATTGCGATCACCAATGATTAACTGGGTTGGCTCACCTTTGTATTTCAGGTCTTGGCATGCTTCACCAATAGAAGCAAATTGGTAAATTTTATTTTCTTTACCAATAACGGTTGGGCCTTTAACCACAACATGTGAATAAATTTCAGTGCCTTCGCCGATTTCAACATCCGTACCAATATAGGTAAAAGGACCAATTTTTACGTTGGCAGCAATCTTCACGCCATCTTCAATAACAGCAGAAGGGTGAATTTGAGCAGTTTCATGGATCATAAGGCTACCTTTAAAATTCGCGACGAGCACATTTAAGTTCAGCAGAACATACAACTGCGCCATCCACTTTCGCTACGCCATTAAACAGTGCGATGCCACGGCGATCTTTAATGAATTCAACTTCAATAATTAATTGATCGCCCGGTACCACTGGCTTACGGAATTTCGCGTTATCAATGCTCGCAAAATAGTACAATTCATTTTCAGAAGGTGCACCAAACGATTTAAATGCTAACAATCCGGTCGCTTGAGCCATCGCTTCAAGAATAAGAACACCAGGGAAAATCGGTAATTGTGGAAAATGGCCTGTAAATTGAGGCTCGTTAACCGATACATTTTTCAAGGCAACTAGATACTTTTCTTCTTGATAATCGGTAACACGATCAATTAATAGGAAAGGGTAGCGATGAGGAAGAAGTTCGCGAATTTCCGTAATATTTAGTGTTTTCTTTTCTGTAGTCAAAATTATTATCCTATTAATAATCAGCAAAGTCGGTCTATATATCCAAGTAACTAATTATATACTGAAGTTATTACGCTATAAATGAAAAAGACCTGCAACAGACAGGCCTTAAGTGTTCAAGCAACATCAATTTACATAAATCCGAGATTCCTTATTGAAAAGAAACCAATTGAAATCACCTAGATGTTACAAGTTAGACCGATTCGATCAATCTTCAAGCTTCTTTTCAAGCGTTTTTAGACGTTTATGCATTTCATCGATCTTAAGAGTACGTGCCGCTGTTTTGCGCCACTCTTTATTACTCTGTAAAGGGATACCTGATGAGTATACGCCTTTTTCTGTAATACTACGCATCACCATACCCATTCCGGTAATGGTTACGCCATCAGCAATTTCAATGTGACCATTCAATACTGATGCGCCGCCTATAATACAGTACTTACCGATTTTGACACTACCCGCTACTGTGGTACAACCAGCCATAGCTGTGCCATAGCCAACGTGAACGTTATGAGCGATTTGAATATGGTTATCAATGATCACATTATCTTCAATAATAGTGTCATCAATCGCACCACGATCAATGGTAGTACAAGCACCTATTTCGACGCGGTTACCAATGATAACAGAACCAAGCTGAGGGATCTTAATCCACTCACCACGGTCATTCGCATAACCAAAACCATCAGATCCAATCACAGTATTAGATTGAATTAAGCAAGCCTTACCGATCTCAACATTGTGGTAGATGCTAACATTTGCCCACATTTTAGAGTTATCACCAACTTTGGCATTTTTACCAATAAAACAACCTGCGCCGATCACAACGTTATCACCTAACTCCACACCAGATTCAATCACGGTATTGTGGCCGATACAGACCCCTTTACCTATCACAGCATCAGGTGCAATCACCGCACTTGATTCGATACGTTCTGCTGGTTGTGGCGTAGTATCCAGAGCTTGTGCGACTAAGGCAAAAGCCAAATAAGGGTCTGCGACAACAATCGCATTGGTCTGGCAAAGTTCAAGTTCACTCGATTTAATTAAAATCGCAGTGGCTTGACACTCTGCAAGGTGCTTACGGTATTTTGCGTTAGTCAAAAAAGTAATTTGACCTTCGCCTGCTTTATCCATGGCAGCAATAGAGGAAACCGTTAATTCACCGTTTCCATGTAGCTCACCACCTGTAATCGTTGCTAATTCAGCAAGAGTAAGTTTTGGCATCTTTGACTTCTATTATTTTAGTTCTTTAATTACAGCATCTGTGATATCTGAATCTGATTTTGCATATTGAAGTGCTTGTGCATCAATAATCATGTCATAACCTTGTTTTTCAGACACTTTTTTGATTGCTTTTTGAATCGTTACAAACAGTTTTTGTTTTTCAGCTGCTTCACGTTGCTTAGCATCACGCTCTAGTGACTGACCCTGTACTTTATATTCCGCTTGTAGTGAGCCAATTTCAATTTGCAGCTTACGCATATCATCTTCACTGAGAAGTTGACCGTCACGACGTACTTTATCCATTTTAGTCTGAATTTTCTTTTGCAGAGAATCTAGCTGGGCTTTTTCATCTTTAAATTCAGATTGAAGTTTTTTCGCAATAGCCTCACGTTGTGGCAACGTTTGGAAAACTTTAGCAGTATTCACATAACCAATTTTTTCTGCAGCTTGAGCAGCATTTACCGCTAAAGATGACGTCAATACTGCTAGGCTAATACCTGCGACTTTAATAAATTTTTTCACAATCATTTCCTTACAAAGGGCTAAAAAGTTAGAAGGTTTGACCAATCGTAAAGGTAAAGAATTCTTCATCATCACCTTCATAAATTTCAATTGGCTTCGCCACCGAGAACACCAAAGGCCCCATAGGTGACATCCATTGCAGTGCCATACCATATGAAGCACGGAACGCAAATGGGTCTGAATAATCATAATAATAATTTTTACCGGCCATATTAGCATCAGCATCACGATACTTAAATTCGGTATCCCATACACTGGCCACATCAACAAACACACTGGTACGCACTGATTGCCGTGTTTCTTCAGAAGCAAATGGGGTTGGAACAATTAACTCAATACTTGCCAATGCAGTAGCATTACCACCGACAGATTCATCAGTGGCCACATAGTTAGGGTTGTTACCACCATTACTACCACCTTCATCATATACCGCTTTCGGACCTACTGAGTTAGATCCAAAGCCACGTAATGAAGAGAAGCCACCAGCATAGTAGTTTTCATAGAATGGGAATAAGTTATCATTGCCATCGGTTGAACCATAACCATTACCATATCCCAAACGACCACGAAGTAATAACGTGAAATCTTGTTTTTGCGTTAATGGGATATACTGCTTGGCATCATATTGCATCTTATAATACGGAACGTCAGAGCCAGGTACGGTTATTTTAAAAGTTGCACGTTGATGATTACCCGCCGTTGGGAAATAACCGCGGTTTAAATTATTTCGAGTCCACGAAATATTAATATCGAAATCATCGACATCTAATTCACCGGATTCAGTATCATAGTTCCCAGCCGATTGCTGCGAAGCTAAGAAACCTTCGTTTTGCACATACGGATCAATGTTAGAAATTTTATTATGGGTATAACCTACCCCCAGTTCAATGAAGTTTAATTCATTAATAGGGAAACCCCAGGTTAAATTTGTACCGTAGCTCTGGTTGGTATAATCAACAATACCCGCTTCTGATGCTTCAAATTCGTTGTAGAAAATCTTACCGCCCAGACTAACACCGTCTAGTGTCCAATATGGGTCACGATACTCTAAGCTGACATTTTTTTGGTAATCATTGGTCATAGCGTTAATACCAATACGATTACCAGTTCCTAAGAAGTTATCTTGTTGTAAGCCAACCTGAAAGCTTACGCCGGACTCTGTACCATAACCAATACCGAAGTTCACACTACCCGAGTTGGCTTCTTTCACGTTATAGATAATATCTACTTGGTCTTCTGTGCCTGGTACTCGTTGAGTTTGCACATCAACCGTTTCAAAGAAACCAAGTCGATTCAAACGCGCTTTACCAGTTTCAATTGATTTTGAGTTTAACCAACCACTTTCCATTTGGCGCATTTCACGACGCAATACTTCATCTTTGGTAATATTATTACCAGTAAAACGAATATCACGTACATACATGCGGTTGCCCGGATCCACTTGAACGGTCAGCGTTACTTCTTTTTTATTGTCATCAAACTCAGGAATGGTTTGTACTTTAGGGTAGGCATAGCCTGATTCCCCCAAGGTTTTCTTGATTTTTTCTTCAAGACCTGTAACTAACGAACCATTATAAGTATCACCTGCTTCAAACGGCACCATCTCAGTGAAGTCATCTTGTTTACCGATTAAGTCACCACGGAATTTAATTTCTTTCACCGTGTAAGGTTCACCTTCGTTTAAATTTAGCGTGATATACACACCTTTTTTATCCGGTGAGATAGAGACATTCGTCGATAACACTCTGAACTTCAGATAACCACGGTCAAAGTAATAAGTACGCAGTTTTTCAATATCGCCAGCAAGCACTTGCTTTTGATACTTTTCATCGGCCATGAAATTCCACCACGGAACATCAGCATTCAAATCAAAACGCGAAAGGAGCTCATCATCGGTAAAGACTTCATTACCAATAAAGTTAATTTGTTGAATTTTAGCCGATACACCTTCAGTAAACACAAACTTTAAATCCGAACGGTTACGAGGTAATGGTGTTACTACCGCTTTTACCGTTGCGTTATATTTACCTACGCTGTAATAGAAATCTTCTAGTCCCTTTTCAATTGTACTTAGTTTAGTGCGATCTAAGGCTTCACCAACACGTATACCAGAAGCATCTAAATTCTGCTGCAGTTGCTCATCTTTAATAGCCTTGTTGCCTGAAAATGAAATCTCAGCAATGGTTGGACGCTCTTTTACTTGAACTAATAAGACATCACCATCTCGAAATACTTTTACATCCTCAAAGTTGCCTGAAGAATACAGGGCTTGAATAATAGCGGAAGCATCCTGCTCATCAACAGTATCACCGACACGTACTGGCATTTTGAGCAATACCGCACCAAGCGCAACTCGCTGTAGACCTTCGATCTTAATATCTGAGACTTCGAAAGAGTCAGCGTGTGCAACCGTGCTGAGCATCAGCAAAGTTGAAATCCATAAACGTTTGATCGCCATAAACTTTATTATTAATCCTTTATATATACTACTTGGCCTTTTAAACCACTACTGGTACTACAGGCGAGCAAAATCATTGAAAATTGCAATTAACATCAGAGATAAAATCGCCGCGCTACCGATACGATATCCCACTTCTTGTACTTTTTCTGGGACTGGGCGACGAATCACAGCTTCGATAGCAAAAAATAACAAATGACCGCCATCAAGTACAGGTAAAGGCACTAAATTGATAATCCCTAAGTTCACACTAATTAATGCTAAGAAGCCTAAAAAGTAAACTAATCCATAATCAGCTGTTGCACCCGCACCTTTGGCTATTGAAATTGGGCCACTCAAGTTTTTTATACCGACATCACCTGTGATAAGTTTTTTCAACATTGTGAGTGTTAAATCGATAATTTGTCCCGTTTTCTCTACCGCTTTAGGTATAGAGGCTAACACACCAAACTTTTGCTCAAAGCGATACGATTCCGGCCATTCTCCCATTGATGGTGCAACACCTGCAAACCCTATTGTGTCACCATTTTTTAAAATTTTACTCGCTGGAAATAAGCTCAAGGTGAGTTCTTGACCATCACGATTCACTTTTAAACTCACTTCTTGATCTGGATGTGAGACAACCGTATCAACAAATTGCTGCCATGTTGTTATCGTTTCTCCATTAATAGCAATTAACTTATCACCGACTTGTAGACCGGATTTCTCAGCTGCACTACCTTCCGTAATGCTCGAAATGATAGAAATAATTTCCGGGCGATACGGCTGAAAACCTAAAGTGCCCATTGCAGAATCGACTTCAGGGTCAAACTTCCAATCTTGGGTATTTAAGGTAACGGTACGTTCAATCCCTAATTCATCCGCTGAAGAGACTTTCATAACAATCTGGTCATCACCAATATGAGAGATCAGAGCCATATTCACCGAGTCCCAATCAGAAGTTTGGATACCAGAAATTTCTTTAAGTTCCATCCCCGACTCAATTCCTGCTTGAGAAATAATTGAATTGGGCGTGACATCACCAATCACTGGTTTCACTGCCGGTACGCCAATCATAAAGACCAGCCAGTAAGCAAAAATGGCAAATAAAAAGTTAAAAGCTGGGCCAGCAGCCACTATCGCACTACGACGCCATAAACTCTTATGATCAAACGCTAAATGCTTATCTTGTTCAGCCACCTCATCAACTCGAGAGTCCAGCATTTTTACAAAGCCACCTAATGGGATCATTGAGATGGAATACTCAACGCCATCCTTACCCTTGCGGCTCCACAATGATTTGCCAAACCCGATAGAAAACTTTTCGACTTTAACGCCACAGCGTCTTGCTACCCAAAAATGGCCAAACTCATGCACAGCAACGAGAATGCCAAGGGCTACGATAAATGAAGCTAAATTCCATAAAATGCCAGTCATTAATTACGCTCTGCTAAAGTTTCTGTTGCTTAAGGTTTCTGTTGCATAGATTCGAGCTATTCTATCTAGCTCAAGTAAGCTTTCCAAACTCTCCGTACTAAGAGTCGATAAACCACACACTTTATCCATTACTATTTCATTAACCCGTGAAATATCGGTAAATTTTAATTGATTATTCAAAAACGCCGCAACGGATATTTCATTGGCAGCATTAATTGCGGTGGTTGCATGCTGGCCGGTATAACAAGCATCAATCGCCAACTGCAGACATGGGTACCTTGACATATCTGGTGCTAAGAAAGTCAATTCGCTTAACGCAGTAAAATCGAGTGGTTTTACACCTGAAGGAATGCGATCGGGGTAAGACATTGAAAGCGCAATTGGTGTGCACATATCTGGCTCTCCCATTTGCGCAAGAACTGAACCATCATTGTATTGCACCATCGAATGAATCACCGATTGTGGATGAATCAAAACTTTTAGCTGTTCTTGCTTAGCATTAAACAACCATTTGGCTTCGATAAACTCTAGGCCTTTGTTCATCATAGTCGCAGAATCCACTGAGATCTTTGGTCCCATAGACCAATTAGGATGAGCAATCGCCATCTCTGGGGTCACGGAATCAAGGGTGGCAATATCACTATAACGGAACGGTCCCCCCGAGCCAGTTAATAATATTGAGTGAATACCACCTTCATCGAGATCACAATAACCTAACTGATTTTGTACGCTCTGAGATAAGCATTGAAAGATAGCATTATGCTCACTATCAACAGGAAGAATTTGTGCGCCATATTGCTTAGCCGCATCAATAAAAAATTGACCTGACATCACCAAAGATTCTTTATTAGCAAGTAATATGCGCTTACCCGATTTCACTGCCGCCATGGTTGGCAGCAAGCCCGGAGAGCCTACAATTGCCGCCATCACCATATCAACGTCATCAGCAGATGAAATAGCACATAGTCCGTCAATACCAGCAACCACTTGGGTTTTACATTTCACTTGTTTAAGGCGTTGTTCTAACTCTAACGCGGCCGCTTCATCTGCCATCGCTGCCATTTCAGGTTGCCACTTTTCACATAATGCTTGCATACTTTCAACATTAGAAGCTGCGGCTAAGGCATACACTTCAAACTGTTCAGGATTATGTTCAACTACCGATAAAGTACTTGCACCAATTGACCCCGTTGCACCTAAAATCGTTATCTTTTGCATGATCAATCAACCATTAAGAATAAATGCATCAATATTCTTCCTATATTTCGTGCGGCAGATTATTGGCAAATAAAATACAATAAAGCAAAAACTGGAAATGCCGCAACAAGGCTATCGATGCGATCAAGAATGCCACCATGCCCTGGGATAATATTACTGCTGTCTTTAATATTAGAGACGCGCTTAAACATACTTTCGACTAAGTCACCTAAAACAGAAATAACCACTGTAACAAAAGTAATAAACAGCATCACTGTCAAGCTAGCAAAGTGAATATCTAGCAAAGAAGAAGCAAACCAACCCACGACCATGGCTAAGATAATGCCACCAAATAAACCTTCTAGCGTTTTATTCGGGCTAACATTCGGCGCCATTTTATGTTTACCAAATGTTTTTCCTGAAAAGTACGCCCCCGTGTCGGCGGCCCATACTAATAAGCAGACAAACATAACTAATTTAGCGCCATGATAAGGATTCAAAGCATAATCTTGGGCTCTAAGTAAAAAGACTGCCCAGAGAAAAGGAATCAGTGACAGCATGCCAAAAAGATGACGTAAAGCTACGTTCTTTTCCCACAAGTTTATACTTCTTGGGTAAGTTAACGCTAAACCACTTGCCACAACCCACCAGATAGCCCCTACCGCCAAGATCCACAAATGCGTCTCGGAGACCGTCGATAAGCTCAAGTTATCAAATGGGAACACAGCAAAACTGCCAGCCAAAACCACTAAAGATGGAATAAGACTGAGTGCGCGTGATTTAGGCAGAACAAATTGAGTCCATTCCCAAAAGCCAATAATAGATATAGCCGTTAACGCAATAATGAAAAAAGGAATTGAAAGTTCAAACACCCCCCATAAAACCAAAGGCGCTAAAATCAATGCTGTTATTATTCTTTGTTTCAAACTTTCGTCCTTTATTATTGAATCATCAACGACTGTAGTTGCTCACTAGTGCAACCAAAGCGTCTTTCACGGTTGATGAACCAGGCAATGGCGTCCAACATTGCTTGCTCATCAAATTCTGGCCAAAATAAATCGGTAAAATACAATTCGGCATAAGCCATTTGCCAAAGCATAAAATTGCTGATTCGGCACTCACCGCTAGTGCGGATCATAAGATCGACATCCGGCAAATCAGCCATAGATAAATGCTGAGATATGGTTGACTCCGTAATATCTTGTGGTTGAAGTTGTCCCTCAGACACCTGTTGAGCCACTTGCTTAACCGCTTCGGTTATATCCCATTTACCACCGTAATTAGCGGCGACATTAATCACAGTGCCAGTATTTGCCTTTGTTAGGGCTTCTGCGGCTGCAATTTTTTTTTGTAATGCTGGGCTAAAACGGGTTTTATTACCAATAATCTGTAGACGTAAATTATTCTTATGCAGTTTTTTGACTTCTCTGGTTAACACCGTCATAAATAAATCCATGAGCACGCTCACTTCTTCTTCTGGGCGTTTCCAGTTTTCACTGCTAAATGCGAATAAAGTAATAGCTTTTATTCCCAATCGACTGGCGGTTGAGATAGTTTCTCGCACTGATTTAACTGCCATTCGATGACCATAGATACGAGGCTTGCCACGTTGCTTAGCCCAACGACCATTGCCATCCATAATAACGGCAATATGTTCTGGTAGTAGATCAGATGAGAATTGAGTATCAGACATTATTTTATTCATACTTGTAGGCAGGTTTTGCATAAAAAAAGCGCTGTGCTGTACCGCACAGCGCCTTTAAGCAGGTAGAAAAAGAAGATTAAACTTCCATCAACTCTTTTTCTTTCACAGCAAGCAACTCATCAATATTTTTAACAGCTGCATCGGTGATTTTTTGAATTTCGTCTTGCGCTTTACGATCTTCATCTTCAGAGATGTCTTTATCTTTTAGAAGAGCTTTAAGATCCGCATTGGCATCACGGCGAATATTACGTACCGCTACACGGCCACCTTCTGCTTCAGCACGTACAATCTTAACAAGGTCTTTACGACGCTCTTCTGTTAGTGGAGGAAGTGGTACACGAATTACCGTACCAGCAGACATTGGGTTAAGACCTAGGTCAGATTTCATGATGGCTTTTTCTACCATTGGCGTCAGTTCTTTATCAAAAACTGTAATGGCCAATGTACGCGCATCTTCAGCAATGATGTTAGCAACTTGGTTTAGAGGTGTTGGAGCTCCGTAATATTCAACAGAAATATTTTGCAGAATACTTGGGTGAGCACGGCCAGTACGGATTTTTGAAAGATTATTTTTTAGTGCTTCAACACTTTTTGCCATGCGCTCTTGAGCGTCTTGTTTAATTTCGTTAATCACGATATCACCTTGTTATTTGTATTTTCTACAGAGCGAAATACCTTCACTCGCGCGATGTTAATTGCTTTATCACGTTCTTATTCTGGCAGCTCGCCGATTAGTGTACCTTCTTGTTCACCCATTACGACACGACGCAAAGCACCAGGCTTGTTCATGTTGAATACGCGAATTGGCATTTTGTGATCACGAGCTAAAGTGAAAGCAGCTAAATCCATCACTTTTAATTCTTTTTCCAGTACGTTGTTGTAACTCAGTTTATCACACAAAACTGCGTCTGGGTTAGCAACTGGGTCAGCTGTATAAACGCCGTCCACTTTGGTTGCTTTTAGCACGATATCTGCTTCAATTTCGATCCCGCGTAGACATGCTGCAGAGTCGGTTGTAAAGAATGGGTTACCTGTACCTGCAGAAAAAATCACGACACGGCCTTGACGAAGTTGGCTGATCGCATCCGCCCAGTTGTAATCATCACATACACCTTTCAACTGAATCGCAGACATCACACGTGCATTCACATAAGCACGGTGAAGCGCATCACGCATTGCTAGGCCATTCATCACTGTTGCTAGCATTCCCATATGGTCACCTACAACACGGTTCATGCCAGCTTCTGCTAAGCCAGCACCACGGAATAGGTTACCACCCCCAATAACAACACCAACTTGTACGCCAAGTTCAACAAGTTCTTTAATTTCTTGAGCCATGCGATCCAAAATAGCCGGATCGATACCAAAACCTTCTTCACCCTGTAGAGCTTCGCCACTAAGTTTTAACAAAATACGCTGATATGCAGGCTTAGGATTCGTTGTCATGGAGTTTACCTTTCAAAGTATGGTTGATTAACGGTTATGAATAGACGTTATTCGAATTCTCGTCACTCGTATCGCTTCGCTGCTCGAAAAAGCAAAAGCATTACTTAGCTTAGTTGAATCTAATATCTATTTATAACGATTAACGCTATTCCAAAAACTAACTGTATTCATATCGAAAAACGAGAAGCGTAGCGTCCTAGCCCCGAGACTCGCTGCTTCATTCACAAAAAGACCGCAGCAGTGCTACGGTCCTTTAGGTTAGCTATACAAATCAGGAATTAACCTTTTTGTACCGCTGCAACTTCGTCTGCGAAGCTCATTTCAGCCGCTTTTTCGATACCTTCACCAACTTCTAAACGTACGAAGTTAGTTACTGAAGCGCCTTGCTCTTTCAAGAACTCACCAACAGTTTTCTTTGGTTCCATGATGAAAGCTTGACCAGTAAGAGACACCTCACCAGTGAACTTCTTCATACGACCAATAACCATTTTTTCTGCGATTTCTTGTGGTTTACCTTCGTTCATTGCGATTTCAACTTGAACCGCTTTCTCTTTAGCAACTACATCTGCAGGAACATCTTCAGGATTTACGTACTCAGGCTTAGAAGCTGCTACGTGCATAGCAACTTGTTTGATTACTTCATCGCTAGCATCACCAGCAACAACTACACCGATACGCTCACCGTGACGGTAAGAACCGACTTTAGCACCGTCGATGTAAGCAACACGACGGATGCTGATGTTTTCGCCGATTTTCGCAACTAGAGCAATACGAGTTTCTTCAAATTTAGCTTGAAGTGCTTCTACATCTAGACGTTCTGCAACTGCAACATCAAGAACTTCGTTAGCAAATGCTAGGAAATTTGTATCTTTAGCTACGAAGTCAGTTTGGCAGTTAACTTCAAGAAGCGCAGCAAAACCGTCCGCTTCTTTTACTAAAATAGTACCTTCAGCAGCAACGTTACCCGCTTTTTTAGCAGCTTTAGCCGCACCGCTTTTACGCATGTTTTCGATTGCTAATTCAATATCAGCATTCGCTTCAACAAGCGCTTTTTTACAATCCATCATGCCTGCGCCAGTACGCTCACGCAATTCTTTAACTAGAGCAGCAGTTACTGTTGCCATGGTTTAATCCTCGGTTGATTCCAAAAATGGTAAAAAACAGGGGCCAGGCTAGTATTTTATTAAAAGCATGCCCCCTATTTGTAACTATAACTCAATCTAAGCGGTTCATTTATGACAGCAAGATTAAGTGGCTAGGGTCTGTTGAACCTAGGCGTTACGATATTAAGCTTCTTCTACGAAACCGTCTTTATCAGCAACTGCAGCTACGTCTTTGTTACGACCTTCAGTTACCGCTTGACCAGCAGCGTTTAGGTATAGTTGTACCGCACGGATTGCATCATCGTTACCAGGGATAACGAAATCAACGCCATCTGGGTCAGAGTTTGTATCTACAACAGCAAATACAGGGATACCTAGGTTGTTTGCTTCTTTAATAGCAATGTGTTCGTGATCCGCATCGATTACGAATAGTGCGTCAGGTAGGCCACCCATGTTTTTGATACCACCAAGAGATTTCTCTAGCTTATCCATTTCACGGGTACGCATTAGAGCTTCTTTCTTAGTTAGTTTTTCAAAAGTGCCGTCTTGAGCTTGAGCTTCGAAATCTTTAAGACGCTTGATTGATTGACGAACAGTTTTATAGTTAGTCAACATACCGCCTAACCAGCGGTTGTTTACGTAGTACTGATTGCTGTTGATAGCTGCTTCTTTTACTGCTTCAGAAGCTGCGCGCTTAGTACCAACGAAAAGAACTTTACCTTTACGCTCACCGATTTTGCCTAGCTCAGCTAGTGCATCGTTGAACATTGGAACTGTTTGTTCTAGGTTGATGATATGAACTTTGTTACGAGCACCAAAGATGAAAGGCTTCATTTTTGGGTTCCAGTAACGAGTTTGGTGACCAAAGTGAACACCAGCTTTAAGCATATCGCGCATTGATACAGTTGCCATTATATAATCCTCTATATGGGGTTAGGCCTCCACATCCCCCATGATACCGACCCTTTCGCTATAAATAAGCATAAAAGAGCACCCCGGATCACGTGTCGGAATGTGTGTGATTTAAGAAATAAGTATATGAAACCCACACCACATCGCCTCAAAAAGGAGAAAGTAGTTACAGATTTCGGTGCGCTTTATACCACAAAAGCAGGTTAAAACACCAGAAAAACCACTATTTTCCGCATGAGTTTTTCCGCAACTTTGTCATTTATTCTGGCAAATAAAGAGATTTATACTAGATGTTAACGGATTTCAATTGCGATTAGAGCCCACTGTTAATACACTAGACACAAAGAGATAACGGATACTAATTATGTCGATCAAAATTAACACAGCCGAAGAAATTGAAAAAATGCGCGTTGCATGTAAGCTCGCCGCTGAAGTTTTAGAAATGATTGAACCCCATATCAAAGAAGGGGTGACCACCGAAGAACTTGATAAAATCTGCCATAACTATGCCTTAGAAAAAGGTGCTTATTCAGCTCCTCTTGACTACCATGGTTACCCAAAATCAATTTGTACTTCAATCAATCATATTGTTTGTCACGGTATTCCCGCAAGCCAAGATGAAGTAGGCAGCAACGGCCAAGTTAAGCCAGCTGTTTTAAAAAATGGTGATATTGTCAACCTAGACATCACAGTGATCATTCCTAACGATCCAAATGCCGATCTTAGCGTTCGTCCAGAAGGTTACTATGGTGATACTTCTAAGATGTTCCTAGTAGGGGATGTTTCTCCCGCCGATAAACGCTTATGCATGGTGACTCAAGAAGCCCTTTATGTCGGTATGCGGAAAGTAAAACCAGGTGCCACCATTGGCGACATTGGTACTGCGATTGAGAAGTACATCAAAGACAATAACAAAAAAAATCCTCGCAATAAGTTTTCGATTGTGAAAGATTTTTGTGGTCATGGCATCAGTGATGAATTCCACTCAGAACCTCAAGTCGTTCATTACCGTAATTCCGATCGTCGAGTGATGAAAGAAGGCATGATCTTCACCATTGAGCCTATGATCAACGCAGGTAAGTTTGGTGTAACCGTTGATGCAGAAGACGATTGGACTGTTTATACCGGTGATGGTAAAAACTCAGCACAATATGAGCACACTATTCTGGTAACTAAGTCGGGTTGCGAAGTCATGACATTACGCTCGGAAGAAACTATTCCTCGTTTAATGAACAATAGCTAAACTCGAAAACTCGAAAACTCGAAAACTCGAAAACTCGAAAACTCGAAAAGATTAAGCCTTTATCTCCATTCTGATAAAGGCTTTTTTATTATCTGCAATACAGGTACTATCGAGTTAGATTTACTTGTTGCAAGGAATGCATTCATGACTTATCAGTCCCCCGTCTCTCTAGATGATCAACAACTGTCATCCATGGCTCTTAAACAGCAATTGGAACAGTTTTCTCAACATCAAAAACAAGCCTTTTTAGAACAACGACAACCTATCCAAGATTTGGTATACGAACGCTCTGCTTATATGGATTCCATACTTCAGCGCTTATGGGACTTTTTTAGATTTGCGCAAGTAAACTCTCTCAGCTTAATTGCTGTGGGTGGCTATGGCCGCTCAGAACTTCATCCGCTGTCTGATATTGATATTCTAGTATTGTCAGAAAAGAAAATCTCGGATGATGTGAACAAAAAAATCAGTGAATTCATTACTCTACTATGGGATCTACACCTCGAAGTTGGCCATAGTGTCCGCACTCTAAAAGAATGTATCCACGTCGGTAAAGATGACTTAACTGTTGCAACCAATTTACAAGAAGCGCGTTTTTTATGTGGTTGCGAAGATACCTACAACCAACTCATTGAACAGATTTCATCAGCCAGCTTTTGGCCTAGTGACGTTTTCTATGAAGCCAAGCTCCAAGAACAGCGTGAACGCCACGCTCGCTATCACGACACCACTTACAATTTAGAGCCGGATATTAAATCTAGTCCTGGCGGTCTGCGTGACATTCATACTTTAGGCTGGGTCGCCCGCCGTCATTTTGGCACGACTTCGCTACGTGAAATGAGCTATGCTGGTTTTTTAACTGACGCTGAATACCGTGAATTATTAGAATGCCAAAACTTCTTATGGCGTGTTCGTTTTGCGCTACATATTGAATTGAAACGTTATGACAACCGATTAACCTTTGGTCATCAAGCCAACGTAGCGGAAAACTTAGGTTTTACCGGTGAAGGTAACCGCGCTATCGAAATGATGATGAAAGAGTTTTACCGGACACTACGTCGGGTTGCCGAACTCAATAAAATGCTGCTCAAACTATTTGATCAAGCTATCATGAGTAAAGGACAGCTACCTGATGCAGTGATTATTTCTGATGACTTTCAGCGCCGTGGTTCATTAATCGAAGCCAGAAAACCCGCTTTATTCCAAGCAAGACCTGAAACCATTTTAGATATGTTTTTACATATTGCTAACGACTCAACCCTTGAAGGTGTTAGTCCACCAACCTTACGTCAACTACGTACTGCAAGACGTAGACTGAATCGATTTTTACACACTATTCCTGCTGCCCGTGAAAAATTCATGGCATTGATTCATCACCCAAACTCGCTACATAAGGCCTTCAGTTTAATGCACCGATTGGGAGTGCTCGCAGCCTACTTACCACAATGGAGTCAAATCGTTGGGCAGATGCAGTTTGACCTATTTCACGTCTATACCGTTGATGAGCATAGCATGCGAGTACTCAAGCATATCCACTCGTTTAGTAATATCGACAACCATGATAAACATCCAATATGTTGCGATGTTTATCCTAGAATACAGAAGAAAAACTTACTGATTATTGCCGCTATATTCCATGATATTGGTAAAGGCCGTGGCGGTGATCACTCAGAAATTGGTGCCGTCGAAGCTTATAATTTTTGCCTTGAGCATAACTTGTCAAAACCTGAAGCTAAGTTAGTTTCATGGCTCGTTCAAAACCATTTATTAATGTCTGTCACCGCGCAAAGACGTGATATTTACGATCCTGATGTCATCACTGAGTTTGCCAAAAAAGTACGTGATGAAGAATACCTAGAAAATCTGGTTTGCTTAACCGTTGCCGATATTTGCGCAACCAATCCAGAACTATGGAATAGTTGGAAACGAACACTACTTACTGAACTATTTTACTCAACCCAACGCGCTTTACGTAGAGGGCTAGAAAACCCAGTTGATCTACGTGACCGAATTCGCCATAACCAACACATGGCGGCTGCGATGCTACGTAAAGAAAACTTCAGCCCAAGGGAAATTGAAGTACTGTGGCAACGATTTAAAGCCGACTACTTTTTACGCCACACAGCAAAACAAATTGCATGGCATAGTGAGCATCTACTTACTCAACCAGCAGATAAACCACTGGTATTAATCAGTAAGAATGCCACACGCGGTGGTACGGAAGTCTTCATTTACGCGAAAGATAAAGCCAGCTTATTTGGTATGATGGCCGCCGAGCTAGACCGTCGTAATTTAAGTATCCATGATGCTCAAGTTATGACCAGCAAAGATGGCTATGCTCTAGATACCTTTATGGTACTCGACCAAAACGGTGACCCAGTTGAAGATGTCCGTCACGAGCAAATCAAACAATATCTCACCGACGTATTGAATGGAAAAATCAGCGCCAATACTCGCTCACGTAGAGTGCCCAATAAACTCAAACACTTTCATGTTAAAACTCGTGTCGATTTCCTCCCAACACGAACGGGCAAACGCAGTTTAATGGAACTAGTCGCACTCGATACTCCAGGGCTTTTAGCGACAATAGGCCAAGTCTTTGCCAAGCTAGGGGTAAACTTACACGGCGCAAAAATCACCACAATAGGCGAACGAGCAGAGGATTTATTTATCCTCACCTCACCTAGTGGCGGCCGATTAGAGCCAGAAGTAGAAGACGCATTAAAAGTTGAGTTAGTTAAGGCAATTAAAACCTTATCACCACATTAATTGCAATGGCTATACTAGAAGTAAACAGCAACATTCATCTTTTGTTTTAACCAGAGGTAAATGATTTATGTATCCAAACTTAAAGAAACTTGGTATTCCAGACACATCCCTCATTGCTCGTTACAGCTTGCGCCAAGAAGCTCAAGTGGATGTATTAAAAATTTACTTCCACAAACAAAAAGGTGAGTTGTTTGCCAAAAGCTTAAAATTCAAATACCCACGTCAGCGCAAAAATATTCGGGTAAATAACCAATCTGGCCAATATAAAGAAACCACCGAAGTAAGCCCGAACCTCACCCAAGTGATGACTGAACTAAACCAGATCACCAAACCAAAAGAATTAGACAGTGCTGATATCAAACACAAAATCTTGACCGACTTACGTCACTTAGAAAAAGTCGTGGCAGGGAAAATTGCAGAGATTGAAGCAGATTTAGAGAAGTTGAAATAAGTTCCGAGAGCCGAGAAGATTGTGCGGTTAACCATATTAATGCCAATGATTCTTTTCGGCTCCCGTGAGCCCCCATGCAAGTCAAAGACCTTCATTCCGTATATAAGCCTAAGTGAAGATGCGGAGTCTAGGCTCATTCAATCACTGTCGGAGATCCTGAACTGCGCTCCTACGTCGCTTTTCAGGATGACACTCTGTTTCATATATTGAGGAACTCGCTTTTCCGAGTTACGAGAAGTGAAACGCCCGAGATTCGAGCTCCGATACTCTTTTTACTCGAAACAAATCGTCCAACCAAACTCGTCAACAAGACGCTCCCACACCTCATCAAACTTCGCTTCAATGACGATAGTCTCATCAGTATAAGGATGAACAAACTCTAATTTACTAGCATGCAGCATCAAGCGGCTCGCGTTATAAATATCTCTAAATAAACGGTTTTGTTTACCGTCACCATGAGAGGTATCCCCCAAGATAGGATGACGTAGGTGGGCCATATGACGGCGTAATTGGTGTTTGCGTCCGGTTAGTGGTTGCATTTCAACTAAGCAAAAACGACTGGTTGGAAAACGGCCTGTTGAATGCAGTACTTCCACTTTAGCTAGTGGTTGGTAGTCAGTTATTGCAGATTGGGCTTCCACCTCTTTTGAGGCAAATTTATCGGCTATTTTGTCTTGCTCTTTTTTCAGTGAGTAATCGAGGCGATCGCCCTCTTCAATCCAACCACGTACAATGGCATGATAAGTTTTGGTGAATTGATGCTCAGCAAACATTGGCGCGGCTTTTGCGGCAAACTCACTCGATAGTGCAAACAGTAGAACACCAGAGGTTGGGCGATCGAGTCGATGCAAAGGAAAAACATGCTGACCAATTTGATCTCTCAAGGTTTGCATCACAAATTGGGTCTCATGACGATCAAGCCACGAGCGGTGCACTAACATTCCTGCTGGCTTATTGACCGCAATGAAATACTCGTCACGATAAACCACTTCTAACTCTATGGTTTCAACAACTGCTTCTTGCGAGTCATCCATCAACTCAGGGTTATTTTCTACATTCATCTTACGGTTTCA
This sequence comes from Vibrio sp., assembly GCF_048266485.1. Taxonomy (GTDB): domain Bacteria; phylum Pseudomonadota; class Gammaproteobacteria; order Enterobacterales; family Vibrionaceae; genus Vibrio. Next base: position 835,154 of record NZ_JBLWZK010000001.1, read on the forward strand.
TCTAATTGATTTAGGATAGGTAGCAAGGCATCACGATGATCTTTGTCTGTCATGGCTTGTTCAAAATAAGGGCTCACTTCAAAGCCAATCGGCACTTCTGATTGTGACTCGATAAGATCGTGCATTTTAGGTAGAAAAATCCACTGCAACCATTGGGTTGGTTGAAGTGTATCTAATGCAAATGGTTGATCACTACTTAGCGCTTTCTGAGACGGCGGTTGATCTTCCCATAACGACAATTGAATCAGTTTATCTTCAAGCTGCTCAAGTACATCGGTTAATTCAATATATTCATTCATTTTGTTTCGACCCCTTGATAAGATACCATTTCATAACGAATTATATACTCGAATTAAACTGGAAGCTTATATGAATGCAATACACAACCTAAGCCAACTATTAGAACAAAGTCAGTGCCAGTTTAAAATTTTTGATTTAGGGCGACGCATTCAAGCAATTGAAACCAAAGATTTCCAGCAAGTTGAAATGGGGCAAAAGCCTTACCCTTATCCATTGCAGCGTCATGCCAACCTAGCCATTGCCTATTGGAATGACAGTCAGCAACCTTGGATTTGGTTCTTAAAATTCCCACTCGATGAGCGCGGACTACTCAACCAGACGGATATTGGTAACTTTTTAAAGTACGTAACAGAGGCTTTCTCGGTAAAAGCAAGTGGCGCACTGTTAACTCAAGATCTCACCGAAGAGCAGCAACAGCATTTAGCCAATAATCCATACACTTTCAAACCGAATGACGACAAAATGGCGGTTTTTCATAGTGTCATTCGAGCAGATCTAGGCTTATCCACCAGCCAATATTATGAACATGCGCAGCATTACTTTACCGGTGATCTAGGTTGGAATAATTGGCAGACCGTAGGCTTGCAAGGTATTACCGACATGTGTAGCCGTTTATCAGACCAACAAAACGGCGTGGCGATTCGTAAGGCGCTAAGCAAACTCGCAGAAGATAGCGCTAATCACCCTGCCCTATACGCTTTACTTGGCGCTTTAGAACACGTTGAGATCCCAGACAAACTAACACAACGATTATTAGAACTAGCAGAACAAGAATGTGAAAAATCACAGCCTGATCTATTTTTATTATCCGCGTATGTGCGTGCCTTGTCTGGAGCAAACTCTGAACAGCTTATTACCATCCTTGAAAAAGTGCTCGCTGATAAAACGCTTTGTCACGCCGAAGTATTAATTGCGATTGCCGGCCGTTGTTGGGCACAATTGAATACCGAAGCTCGTGCAGTGAAGTTCTTACTACGCCTAGCTCAGACCAAAAACCAAGATTTATTTAACCAACTGTTTGCCGATTTAGTCATGATCCCAGACTTGCGCTTTACCTTCTTGCCTCTACTGAACCATACCCCAAGCCCTGAATTGGCGAATGCACTTTACGCACTACAGCAGCACACCAAATCTACTCAATAACTTCATCAGATAACATAACGGATTAAGGATAGCCAATGATAACCGACTTACTGATGATCCTTTTGGTAGTATTCATCGCTTTCCTATTTTGGCAACAACGTAGGCAATCAGAACTAGCACACAAAGCGATTGCTCGTCATTGTGAACAACTCGATTTACAACTACTGTCAGTGTCGCTATTACGTTATCAATTACGCTTACCGGACGGGCATTTTCAATTTCATTCTTTATATCAGTTTGAATTTTCCGCCCGTGGTGACGACTATTACCAAGGCCGAGCAATTATGGTTGGCTTTAAAGCAGCCAAATTTATGTTGCCGCCCTATCGTATTGTTGAAAGCGACTAATTAAAAAGAGACCAACTCGAAGAAGCTAAGTCAAAAAAGACTAAAGAGACCCGAAACATGCAAACACACGATGTAACACAAGAGCTACATAGAGCACTTTCTGCTATCACCGAAGAAGGTAAAGAACCAAGCGTGGCATTGATTAAATCTAGACTTTCTATGCCCGTTCCAATGCCAGCTATTATCGCCACTTTAAAGTCTTGGAAGTCATCCAACAAAGTACCGAAAGTAGAAATCGCCAGTGAGAAAATCGCCCTATCGGCAGAAGAGCGCATTGCCCAATTAGAAAAGCAAGTACAAGAATTGACTCAACGCTTAACCGAGCTAGAAGGGAAATAACATGAAAATTTGGGTTGATGCTGACGCGTGTCCAAAAACCATCAGAGAAACTATCTGTCGCGCGGCAGAACGTACCGGCATTACCACAACTTTTATTGCCAACCACTTAGTGCCAGTACCGAAGCGCAATAACATTCACAGCGTACAAGTCGAAAGTGGTTTTGATATTGCGGATAATGAAATCGTCCGTAGAACCGAACCGGGAGATCTAGTGATCACATCTGATATTCCATTAGCAGATGAAGTGATCACCAAAGGCGGCCAAGCATTAAGCTCGCGCGGTGAGCTTTATACCAAAGACACCATCAAAGCTCGTCTAAATATTCGTGATTTTATGGATACTATGCGTTCAAGTGGTGTTCAAAGCGGAGGACCACCGCCACTCTCCCAAACCGATAAGCGTGAATTTGCGAATCATTTGGATAAGATATTGGCGAAAGGGAATAGATAGTACCTAAAAAGAACAGCTCCGCGATCGCTTTTACACAAGCATAAACAAAGGAACCGTCATTCCTGCCGAGCCTTAGCGAGAGCAGGAATCTACTCACCACGTACTGAATATAGATCCTCGATGTCGCTTAGGCTCCTCAAGGATGACAATGAACTGTCAGTACTCACGGTTCCCTGCAACACGTTCCATCTTCTCTGCTCCCGAAGCGAAAAGCATTCTCCTTCGGTTTATGTTTTCGCTTTTCCGAGTCACGAGCAACGATGCCACCGTCCCTCATGTCTAAGCGCCGTCTAAGAATTACTTCAAATGATCCCAAGACAAATTCGACACAATTCGGCAATCATCACATTTGAAATAGAAGATATCATGCAGCGGTTGTTCGAGTTTCCAATCACCACCACAACGAGGACAAGGTCGATTCTGTTCGGCTTGCAAGCTTTCACCACCGACTCGATATAAATAGTAGTAGGTCGGGATCTTAGTGATGTACTCTAGTCGACCACGTAAATCCCAGCCTCGGCGGAATAAATCACTGTCTACTTGAGCAATTTCTTTTAAACCAGCATGTTCCGCTTCACACGCACCTGCCATTTGCAATTCATCACATGCTTGCCACTCAGTTTGCCATTTTACTAACGACTTATGATCGCCATTTAAGGTCGGTGGATTGTGATACAACGGGATGGGTCTAAAGGTATCACCGCAACGTAATGGTGAGCATGAGTGAACAAAGGTAGTATATAAAACCTGCCAACTCGGTGTGTTTTGCTCATCAAATGACACCGTTTGCTCAGAGTTAAGATCTTGCCCTAGTACTTTTACTTTTGGTGCTAGTACTTTTGCCTCTGTTAGTCGTTGCAAGCAGACTTTGACATAATCGGAATGGTAATCAGCGTGTAAGCTATTCGCTTCAGGGCAAATTAAACGAGCACGAAACTCGCCATCACCAATAATAATCGGAAACTCACGACCGAGAATCTGGCCGTTATAACGCAAAGCATCAAATAAACCGTTAATCGCTTTTTCTACCGCGTCGATAGTGGTGTTATCAAAACATTCAAATCGTAATTCAACTACGTACACTAAACACCCCAACTACACTTCTGCTTGGCATTGCAATAAAAACTGCTCGATATTAGGCGATAACACATCACGCTTATCGGTTCCTAATCGTTCTAAAATTACTTCACCAGAAATATTGCAGATTGAAATCACATCTAGCTCTGCATCAGTGGTACCAATAAAAATGGTTGGTTTTAATTTTAAACGACGCTGCGTCACTAGATGACCTAAAATATTTTCTTGCAGACGAATAAAATCTTCATCACTCCACACTTGCAGTAAAGTGAATGGTTTACTTTTCCAAGACAAAGTGAGATCGGCGCTATACTGTGAACCATAAAAAGTCTTTACATCAGGGTGAATAATTAGCTCAATGCCGCGTTCTAAATCGCTGAAATCCGCTAACTCATCACGTTCTTGAGGTAACCATTCAATATTTTGGTCATCAGTACGTTGCACGCAAGGTGAAGGAATACCCTCCATTTCATTGGCAATAGGAAAGCTTTTATAGGCCTCCTGCCATTTATCCACAAATTCTGTGGTTAAAACCGCTAATGCCTGGGCAATATTGTGATTCATTTAGGACTCCCTGATGACAGCTAACTTTTGATTCAGTAATATTCAAACAAATTTCGGATAAGAGAAGTATCATGACTCACTCATCAAAGCAGACAAAATATGCTAATGCCAAAGAATTGCAAGGATTAACATTAGGCCAAGCGACACAATATAACCATGACTATGATGCGAGCCTTTTGCAACCGGTTCCACGTAGCTTAAATCGCGATGATTTGGGGTTAAATGACTCTACTGAACTGCCTTTTGTCGGCGGCGATATTTGGACGCTTTATGAGCTTTCATGGCTAAACAACAAAGGTCTACCACAAGTGGCAATCGGTGATGTCATTCTCCCGCCGACTAGCCCTCACTTAATTGAATCTAAATCTTTCAAACTCTACCTCAATAGCTTCAACCAAACTCGCTTTGAATCTTGGCAGCAAGTAGAACAAATTATCGCGCAAGACTTATCTAATTGCGCAGGAGAAGCGGTAGAAATCACCCTACGTCCGCTAAGCCACTATACTCAGCAGCCTATCACTACTATGCAAGGTCAATGTATCGATGATCAAGATATTGATATCACAAATTACCAATTCGATGAAAGCTACCTTGTAGGTTCAACCAGCCCCCAAGAGGTCAGTGAGTGCTTACATAGTCATTTATTGAAATCAAATTGCTTAATTACCAACCAACCAGATTGGGGGAGTGTTGAAATCGAATACACTGGAAAAAAAATCAATCAAGAAGCACTACTACGCTACCTAGTATCATTCCGTGAGCACAACGAATTTCACGAACAATGCGTTGAGCGTATTTTTTGTGACATTATGAAATACTGCCAACCAAAAAAGTTGAGTGTTTATGCACGATATACCCGTCGTGGTGGACTGGATATTAACCCATTTCGTTCAACTCATCTTACTAGACCAAGCCAAATGATCCGAATGGCCCGACAATAACCATGCACTGAGCAATTATTCCGTCAAGCGGTCATCCTACTAAGTTATCATTCCACGAATGTAGGCTTATTCTCACTTGCGACTCAACAAGATGGCGCAATAATGCTAAGCTATTCAACCCCAAGTGACCTAAAATGCCAAATGAAGAGCAATTTAGATAACTTGGGTATCATTTACCTATACCGCTTCTTAGAGATAATGTAACTATGAAAAAGATCCTTTGGATATGTTTCGCTTTTATGCTGACATTCAGCTCTGCGCTTCAGGCCAAAGTCTATCTCTCTCCTATCCTCAACGAAGCGCATAAATTGCTTAGCGTTACTCCCGAACAATCCTTAGCGCTCACTAAACAATATATTTCTACACGTAAAATAGTTTCTACTAAAAATCAAGACTACACACTGTCGCGAGAAGGCAGTGAAAAAAACATTCGAACACCTTCAACGACGATTGAAGCACTGCAAATTATGGCTAGTGCTTACTACGTATTAGACGAACAAAACCTAGCATTTACTACCTTAAAAGAAGCAGAAGCCTTAGCGATAAAGTATCAAATTACCCAACCACTACTAACGACTAAGCTAGAATATGCAAAATTACTTTGGCAATGGACCAAAGATTTCGAACGTGTTCAACAAGATATCGAACAACTCAAAACACAAGTTAAAAAAGAAACCACCAATAAGCATTGGCAACAAGAAACCTTGTACCAGCTGAATATGTTAGAAGCTGAAATGAACAGCTATTTAGGTCATGACGTCAAAGCAGAAACCGCCTTTCAACAAGCGCATAATTATTTAACCAGTGCGAGATCGGTTCCTTTGACTATCGACTACCACTTACGTTTAGGTCAGTATTATTTATCCAAAAACCAGTATGATCAGTCCCTAACCGAACTCCTCACCACCTATTGGTCAGCGATAAAAGCGAGTGATAGTATTGAATTAGCTCGTACAAACCTCTTGCTAGCACAGTTATTTTTCACTCGCCAAGTATTTGATAAAGCACTTGAACATGCCACTGAAGCGGCAGATTTTTATGATGCTTACCCGCACTCCGTGCCTCTTTCTGATACCGTACAATTAATGGCTGATATTTTCTTTAATCAAGGAAAATACAATTTAGCATTAGTGAATTATTTAAACTTGCTAGATAACGAAACCAATCACAGAGACATTAAACAAGTCATCCAACTACGAATTGATATTTCAAAAACCTATTTAAAGCTATTTGATCTCACCCACGCTGAAGACTATTTGGTAAAAGCAGAACCCCTCACAGAACAAAGTAATAATTCAGAGCTAAAAGCAAAAACATTACTACTTAAAGGCTCCATTTCTCTCGCTAAAAAAGAAATAAAAGTCGCTATTACAAGTGGCAACAAAGCTTTATATATTGCTGAAGAAATACAAGATAAACACTTACAAATGTTTGCTTATCAAGTACTGTCGGAAGCATATCAACAAAGTAAAAATTACCAGCAAGCATTACGCATGCAGCAACAATATCAACGACTATGGCAAAACCAACAAGATCAGTTTAACGCCATCAATGAAGATGTATTTCGTCAACAAAAAGACATCATTGAAAAATCACTGCATTATGCTGGTCTTGAAAACGATTTAATTTATCTCGATACACAATACGCTAAATATCAGCGTGCTACGATTATCCTAACGATCATCGCGTTTATGTTGCTATGTTTAGTGATTCGCCGTGGCTACTTAAATCAAAAAATACGTGATGAAGTTGAAACTCAAACGATTGATTTGTACACCCACCCTAGATCTGGGCTTCAAAATCTCAAGTTACTAAATGCTAAACTACCAAAATCATTAGAACGTAGTAATGCAGTATTTGAACAATGGCGACTTGGAGAGTTAATTAACGAACCATTAAGCGATCGCTTAAACTTTGTAATGTTCGATTTTCCATTTCTCCGCAATGTCTATTTAAGACAGGGCTATCAAGCTGGCCTCAATGTTGAAAAACAGTTTGGTGACTACATGAAAAAGTTAATAATCAAACCAACTCGCTTATATCATTTTTCTGATGGATTGTTTTTATACATAGAACCTAAAGGCGAAGCGAAAGATACACCGGAATATTTCTGTGAAAAAATTCAAGATTGGATCAATCAATTTGAGCCAAACCAAAATATAGATCGTCACTTTAGAATGGGCATGGCTGAGTATCCATTCTTACCACGTGCATACACAGCTATCAATGATAAAGAGCTAATTGATATACTCTTTATGGCAATCTATCTAGCACGAAAGATTAAAAAACGTTACTCCCCAAAAGAGCCGTCTAACTGGGTATACTTAACCGCTATTGAAAATGCACCTGCTGCCAGTTTTGCGAGTACCGATATTCGTCATGCTTGTGAACAGGCTGTCGAGCAAGGACTCATCAAAATTCACACATCTGGTGGACATGATGACATTGCCAAAGCCATTTTACGTAACGATGATAGTAAACAAAAGCATTAATTAATCGACAATCAGTCTCGAGAATGTCATTGAGATCACTCACTTATCAATAAATATTATTCACGGAATATAGCGAAATAAAGCAAACCTGTGTAATGTGAAAGAACCTACCGAAACAATCATAATTCATAATCGGTGAGAAGGAGCTTTCTATGATTACGCAAATTAGCCCGATGGGCAGTTTAGATTTATTGTCTCAATTAGAAGTCAGCAAGTTAAAAAAAGCCGCTTCTAGCGATCTCTACCAGCTTTATCGTAGCTGTTCTCTCGCAGTATTAAACTCCGGCAGCCATACTGATAATTCGGAACAATTATTAAAATTAAATGAATCTTTTGAAATTGAGGTGCTACGCCGTGAACGTGGTATCAAACTTGAATTAACCGATCCACCTGAACACGCTTTCGTTGACGGAACCATCATTAAAGGGATTCAAGCTCACTTATTCTCAGTGTTACGAGACATTGTCTTTTTACACGTACATTTGGCAGACAGCCAACGCCTACAACTGACCGATTCCACACAAATCACTAACCAAGTATTCGGTATTTTACGCAATGCTAAAGCCCTGCAAACAGGCACCGAACCGAATCTGGTTGTCTGCTGGGGTGGCCATTCTATCAACCCTATTGAATATCAATACACTCGCGAAGTAGGTAATGAACTTGGTTTGCGTGAAATGAACATCTGTACCGGTTGTGGTCCCGGTGCGATGGAAGGCCCCATGAAAGGTGCAGCGGTTGGACATGCTAAGCAACGCTATTCAAATCAACGTTATATTGGTTTAACTGAACCATCAATTATTGCGGCAGAACCACCCAACCCTATCGTCAACGAACTGATCATCATGCCGGACATCGAAAAACGTTTAGAAGGCTTTGTACGCTTAGGGCATGGAATTATCATCTTCCCTGGTGGCCCAGGAACTGCTGAAGAATTACTGTATATTCTCGGTATATTGATGCACCCAGATAATGCAGATCAACCTTTGCCATTAGTGCTTACTGGACCTAAAGAAAGTGAAGCTTACTTCCGTTCCATCGATCAATTTATTCACGATACGCTCGGCCCTAAAGCTCAAAAGCATTATCAAATCGTAATTGGAGATCCAGCAAAAGCTGCGCGAATAATGAAAGAAGCAATGCCGAAAGTGAAAGAACACCGTAAGTCTCAGGAAGACGCTTATAGCTTCAACTGGTCGCTACATATCGCGCCAGACTTCCAAGCGCCATTTGAACCCACACATGAATCAATGTCGGAACTAGATCTACACCTAGAGCAACCACCAGAAAAACTAGCCGCCAACTTACGCAAAGCTTTCTCTGGTATTGTTGCAGGTAACGTGAAATCGGAAGGCATTCGTGAAATTAAGAAACACGGCCCATTCATCATAGATGGTGATCGTAACTTAATGGAAAAAATGGATACCTTATTGAATGACTTTGTTGAGCAGCAACGAATGAAACTACCGGGGTCTGAGTACGTTCCTTGTTATCGTGTTGCTCGTTAGTCAATAAAATTCAACTCTACAATTCTCTGAATTTGCTACAATGGCTTTGATTTTATTTACTCAAGTCATCTCAAAGCCATTTTTATTCAGTGTTAGGAGAAGTTATGTCAATTCACTTGGTGATCATCGATGCCCTCAATCTGATCCGTCGAGTGCACTCTGCACAACCTGATGCCAACGATATTGACCGTACCATCACGACCACCAGTCGAACCATCAATAAGATTCTGGTTGAATCGCAACCCACCCATATCATTGCGGTATTTGATCATCATCAGCAAGATCGAGGCTGGCGAGCACAAGTCTTACCTAGCTATAAAGAAGACCGCAAACCAATGCCCGTACCGCTCCTTGCTGGGTTAGAAAAGATCCAATCTGCTTGGTGGGAACTTGGCATAGATTCATTACTTTCCGATGGCGATGAAGCCGATGACTTAGTCGCCACTCTTGCATACAAGGTCGCATCGGCAGGCGAGAAAGCCACCATCATCTCAACCGATAAAGGCTACTGCCAACTACTCTCACCCAACATTCAAATTCGCGATTATTTCCAACACCGCTGGCTAGATGCACCATTTATCGAACAAGAATTTGGCGTCAAACCCGAACAACTTGCCGATTACTGGGGATTAGTCGGAATTAGCTCAAGCAAGGTACCCGGGATTCCCGGCATTGGGCCGAAAGCAGCGAAAGAAATATTGCAGCAATATGGTGATATCGAAACCGCTTATGCTGCTGAAGACTTAAAGCCTAAATACCGTAAAAAGTTTGATGAGCATATTGAGCTTGCACGTACCTGTAAACAAATTGCAGCATTACAGACCGATATGAAGTTAGGGTTTAATTTGCAAGATGTGAGGTTTGAGAAATAGCGTCGTGGCTCGTAGCTAGGACGCTCTGCTGCTCGTATCTCGAAAAAGAAATAACACCAACAACGGAATTAAATCGTAGCTCGTTTAATCGAAACACGAGCTACGATAAGCGAAGCGCCCAAGAAGCGCAGCGCTCGCTGTAAATTAATACGGCGAAATATTCTTCAAAATCTGCACATGCACGGTGATTTCTTCACGGTCATGATATAAATGCTTCGCTTGCAGTTTGAAAGGTACATCGTTTTCTTTAAAGAAAATCTTCAAGTTTTCAATGTCTTCCAATACTTCATCGTAACGGCCTTTCATCGGCAATTTTAAGTTAAAGATCGCTTCTTTGGCTAAACCACGAATTAACCATTCCCCCATGAGTTGAGCAACTCGAGATGGTTTCTCAATCATATCGCACACTAACCAAGTAACATTCTTCTTAGCAGGCTCAAATTTAAAGCCATCTGCTGCGTGGTATTTAACCTGACCAGTATCCATCAAGCTTTGCGCCATTGCACCATTGTCCACCGCGTGGACAAACATAGAACGCTTAACTAATTGATACGTCCAGCCCCCCGGGCAAGCACCTAAATCAACTGCCCACATACCTGGTGCTAATCGTATATCCCACTCTTCTTTAGGAATGAAAACATGAAACGCTTCTTCCAGTTTCAACGTTGAGCGACTTGGTGCATCTGATGGGAATTTTAAACGTGGAATCCCCATAAAGAACTGTGAGTTGTTTTGAGATAATGAGTAACCAACATAGCAATGCCCCGGTGCAACAAAACACACATGCAATACTGGCTTTTTAGCATTGTCTTTAGCAAACAAGAAGCCTTTACCACGCATCGCACTGCGCATTGGTACCGTAAACTTGCGGCAGAATTTCAGTAACTCTTTCGCTTCGTTGGTATCTGGTGTTTCAACACGAATATCGCCACAGGTTGGAAATTGTTCCTGCGCTTCAATCGCCGCTAAAATTGGCGAAATACGATCTTCTGTCGGTAAATCAGTTAATGCATCAGCCACCGCAATCATCTGACGAGCAAAGATCAACGCTTTAAAGTCGAGAAGTTTGATCAGCTTATCCGCATCACCTTCTTGGTAACACTCAAAAAGCACGTAACCCGATTGTTTTTTCACACGGGGAAAACCAAAAATCTCTAAATTATTGGCTTTATCTTGGATTTCTCCTGCGCACTCTTTTTCAAAACCAGAACGGCAGTAAAGTAAAACGTGTTTCACAGTGTCACCTTATTTAATCGTAAAACGGATAGAGCAAAGATAATCCAACCCAACATAAAAAACACACCGCCTAATGGGGTAATTGGGCCAAACCATTTTATTCCTGTTAAAGCCAGCGCATATAAGCTGCCACTAAAACAAAGGATGCCGATGATAAAGCAAATGCCAGCATATGCCACACCTTTACGCCCTTTCTCTGAGTATTCAACTGACTGAGAAGCAGAATTTGGCGCTGTAATCATCAAAATAATCCCACATGCCAACAGTGCAAAAGTATGCCACGCTTGATATTGTACTCCAGTTTTAAATACACCGAGTAAATACTCAGGTAAGCGATGTGATAAACCATGAGCAGCAAAGGCGCCGAGTGCTACGGTAACTAGACCAGAAAACCCAGCAAAAGCGAGAATCTTCTGACCTCTACATTTTGAAATAGACATGATTTTTCTCCTATATCACTGAGTATGATTTTCAATAAAGGCCATCATTTTGCTAACCGCCAATGCTCGATTAGCTTGCTCAGTAAAGCCGGATTTTACTCTAGGCTTTAAGCTATGATCGCCATCGGGAATAAAGTCGACATGAATGGAATCAGAAAAAGCAAATGACTGACATTCCTCTTTAGTGCCAAAAGTATCGCGTTCACCTTGTAAAATTAACGTTGGTTTAGTGATATTGACTAAATGTTCGCCTTTATAGTTCTCAGGCTTACCCGGTGGATGAAAAGGAAAGCCTAAACACATCACCCCAGTTACTAATGGATGCTCTGATAAATGACTGGCCATCCGCCCGCCCATCGACTTACCTGCCAAAAATAAATACTGCCCTTCGCGGTGAAAAGTGTTAATTTTTTCTTCAAAATCTGCTAATAATTTTGGAGCACGATCAGGCGGCCTTTTTTTACCATTTTGCGCGCGAATCACCATATAAGGGAAATTAAATCGAACGACCCTTACTCCGTGAGCCGCTAATCTTTCAGCTATGTCAGCCATAAACTCATGATCCATTCCTGCGCCAGCGCCATGGGCAAGTAATACTGTCACTACCGCCTTATCATCACCATCAATTATGATTTTATGTTGTTGTGACTCTAGATTCATGCTTTATCCTTAATACTACTGATAGTGCCAATTTCTTCACCGATTTCATCGAGTAGTTGATCTTGCTCACTAGCGGCTTTACTAAGCATCCAGTCTCGGAACGTTGCCACGCGTCCAACATCAGCTTGCTTAACATCACACACCACATAGAAAGCATTTTTACTGATCAAAACTTCATCAAATGGCTGTACTAAACGACCGGAATCTAAATCTGGTTGAGCAAGAACATTATTCACTAGCGCAATGCCTTGGCCATGCATTGCTGCTTGGATCACCATGGTTGAGTGACTAAATATTGGACCGTGATTAACGTTAACGCCTTCAATATTATGCTCTTTAGTAAACTGCTTCCAATACTTACGCGAGCTATCGTGCAGCAAGGTATGGTTTTTTATGTCGGCTAAACAATTTAATGGCTTACTACCGAGTAACAGTTGTGGCGAACAAACTGGAATCAAACACTCTAAATACAGTTTATCCGCACGCACACCCGGCCAATTGCCACGACCATAATAGATCGCTACATCAACATCGTCGGAAAGCAACCCTTCATCCATATCAACCGCTTTGATCCGCACATCGATATCGGGCTCTTGAGCGTTAAAGTCGGCTAAACGTGGGACTAACCATTGAATAGCAAAACTAGGTGTTAAACTAATAGTTAATGCGCCCTTTTCACTGCGCTCTAACACCTTATCGGTAGCATCAGAAATTGAAGTAAAAATATCTTTGATATCTAAAAAGTAACTCTGCCCTTCTTCTGTCAGCAATAAAGATCGATTACGACGTCTGAATAGCTTGATACCTAAAAATTCTTCTAATGCTTTTACTTGGTGGCTGACCGCCGCTTGTGTAACAAAAAGTTCTTCTGCCGCGCGAGTAAAGCTCAAATATCGAGCCGCGGCTTCAAACACACGTAATGAATTCAAAGGAGGTAAACGTCTAGCCATAAATCAAACCTTTATTTAGTAGTCAAATGACAGCATTGTTTTATACCTAAGTGACTTCAAGGTGTAGAATTCACTCGGGGATAACAAAATTATTACGCATTAATTTTTCTCATGTGAAGCATTATAAATTGTCCATTGCTGAAGTGCCATGAAAACTCTATATTTCATAACACATTAATGAGTTACAGCATTTATTCCAAACCTATAAATCTGTGATTAACTAATGCTAATGTTGTGTTTGCATTAACTCTGTTGAGTTTTATGACCAGTGGTAATACTCCCTCATTACCATTGATTCCTGATTATTTGATAGTGAATCAAATTTATACACAGTTAGATTTATTCTAACTGTGTTTTTTTTGTTCCTGAAAACCATCAAATAAATGTGATTGATATAAAAAAACGTCGACTAAAAAGCCGACGTTTTTCTTTATTCTATCCTCCTTAGTTAAGGACGATAGACTTTAACATTGTCATAACCTAAATCTTTGAGGTACAAGGCTTGCAAACGGCTCATCACACCACGGTCACAGTACAATAAGTATTGCTTACTCTGATCAAGGTCGCCAAACTGAGTTGCTAACTTATAGAAAGGTAGGTGTTTAATCTCAACACCATCAATTTCTAATGGATTCATATCCTCTTCATCCGGGCTACGAACATCAAGAACGACCGCTTGCTCGGAAATTTCAGCGACTTGCTCTACTTCCGGCGCTTGCTCTTGGCTTTCCGTTTCAATATCACGGATATCCATCACGCGGGCATTGGCAACCACTTGCTCAAGAATATCGAAGTTGAAGTTCAATTCTTCTTTTTCTAGTTTTGCTTTAACTGCTTTCACCGTTGGCTTTTTAGAGATAACACCACAGTATTCTGGCATCACTTTAGCAAAATCTTCGGTGCCGATTTGACGAGCAACATTGATAATATCTTCTTTATCCCAGTTAATCAGAGGACGAAGAATCAAAGTATCCGTCACATTATCAATCAAACGCAGGTTAGTTAGCGTCTGACTTGATACTTGACCTAATGCCTCACCAGTCACTAATGCTTCAATACCGAACTTCTCAGCAACCATACCACCTGCACGCATAAACATACGCTTAAGTACTACCCCCATCTGGCCGTCATCAATATTTTCTAGAATTTCAGCCACTACTGGCTCAAAATCTACCGCGATGAACTTCACTTTGGCTGAAGAACCATATTTCTTCCATAAGAAGTGTGCGACTTGCTTCACGCCGATTTCGTGCGCAGGACCACCTAAATTGAAAAAACAGTAATGGGTTTTAGAACCCCGTTTGATATGTAGGTAACTGGAAACGCCTGAATCAAAACCACCAGAGATTAAGCTCAATACATCTTCTTGAGTACCAAGAGGGAACCCTCCTAAACCTTTATGGCGAGCGATCACTTGGTTCAGCTTATCATTGGCGATTTCTAAATTGACGGTCACTTCTGGCTTAGTCAATTTCACACGAGCAGATTCAACCGCTTGGTTTAAACCACCACCAACATAACGTTCAACTTCAATCGAAGTAAAATCATGCTGACCACGGCGCTTAACACGCACGACAAAGGTTTTTCCTTCAATAAGTTCGCGGCTTTGTTCTAGCGCTTGCTCATAGATATTGTGTAAGTCGGTAAACTCAGACTGCAACACTTCAAGCGAGTGATGAATACCGGGAGTATGAGTGATAATTTCAAGTACTTTATCGTAATATTCATCGCTATTGGCAGCGATTTCAATGTGATCACGACGGTTTAATACCGCTACAGATTCTGTTTCACGCTGGATTATATTGCGAAGATTACGCTCCAGTGTGCGAGTGAAACGCTTACGAACCGAGTCACTTTTAACAAAAATTTCTGGATGGGGTTTTACAATAAACTTCATATCATGATTCACTTTTTATCGGATTATTCGACATTATGGTTAAATTCAATTCAGATAACGCCAAAACTAAGGCGCAAAATTATACACGACAATTCATCTAGGCGGAATGTATTTCCTATCTAGCCTCTCTAGGCCACAATTTCCTGCCAATTTTAGGATAAAAAGCAGATTAACCCTTGTTTCACCTCTGCTAGGTCAAATACAATTAGCCCTTTCCAAATCCTCTATATAAGCAGAATCCACATGGCGAGCAAAAAACCTGAAAATATGAGCTTTGAAGCGTCATTAACCGAGCTAGATGCCTTGGTTAATCAACTTGAAAATGGCGATTTAAATTTGGAAGACGCATTAAAGAAATTTGAACGTGGTATTGCCCTTGCTCGTTCTAGCCAAACCAAATTAACCGAAGCTGAGCAACGCGTTGAGATTTTGCTAAAAAATGACGATGAGTCAGAACTGATCCCCTTTGACCCTGAAAGTGACATTTAATATGAGCATTTCACTGGCTGACTACCAAGCACGAAATAACCTGCAGCTAAACTTATGGTTAGATAGTATTCCGCATCAAAATCAAACGCTGACTAAAGCTATGCGCTATGGCTTACTGCTTGGTGGTAAACGTGCTCGTCCGTATTTGGTTTATATCACAGGACAAATGTTTGGCTTAACTTTAGAGCAATTAGATACACCAGCATCAGCTATAGAATGTATTCATGCTTATTCATTGATCCATGATGATTTACCCGCCATGGATAATGATGAACTGCGTCGTGGACAGCCAACTTGCCATATAGAATTTGATGAAGCGACCGCGATCTTAACTGGCGATGCGTTACAAACTCTTGCATTTACTATTCTAACAGAAGGTTCTTTAGCTACAGTCAGTGAGCCCCAACGTATTCAGTTAATCAAAGAACTGGCCAATGCTTCAGGTTCACTAGGCATGTGCATGGGTCAGTCTCTCGATCTTGAAGCAGAAAATCGCCTAGTCTCTATTGGAGAATTAGAAGAGATCCACAGAAACAAAACCGGCGCTCTGATTAAATGTGCAATCCGTATGGGGGCATTTTGCGCTGGACAAAAAGGCATTGAAGTTATGCCGCATCTAGACCGTTATGCAGAAGCAGTCGGGCTTGCTTTCCAAGTTCAAGATGACATCCTAGATATTATTAGCGACACCGAAACCTTAGGAAAACCTCAAGGTTCCGATCAAAATTTAAATAAAAGTACTTATCCTGCTCTGCTAGGATTAGAGGGAGCCCAGCAAAAAGCGCAAGACTTGTTACAAGAAGCGCTTCAAGCACTACAGGCTGTACCTTACAATACTCAGTCACTCGAAGAGTTCGCTCGATACGCCGTCGAACGCAGCCATTAAAATACTCTAATTAAGCGCTAAAATTTTATGACTCTTGATATATCAAAGTATCCAACACTTGCACTTGCCAATACACCTGATGAGTTGCGTACCTTACCAAAAGAAAGCTTATCGCCGCTATGTGATGAGTTACGTACTTATTTGCTCAATTCAGTAAGCCAATCCAGTGGCCATCTCGCATCCGGCCTCGGCACAGTTGAGCTGACTGTCGCGCTTCACTATGTTTATAACACCCCATTTGATCAACTGGTCTGGGATGTGGGCCACCAAGCCTACCCTCATAAAATTTTAACCGGTCGTCGTGAGCGCATGCCGACTATCCGTCAAAAAGATGGCTTACATCCTTTCCCATGGCGCGGTGAAAGTGAATATGACACGCTTTCGGTAGGTCACTCTTCTACTTCAATCAGTGCCGCGTTAGGTATGGCGATCAGCGCGCAGAAAGAAGGTAAAGATCGTAAAGTGGTGAGCGTGATTGGTGATGGTGCGATTACCGCAGGTATGGCATTTGAAGCAATGAACCACGCCGGTGATGTGCACGCTGATATGCTAGTGATCTTAAATGATAACGAAATGTCGATTTCTGAAAACGTTGGCGCACTTAACAATCATTTAGCTCAACTGCTTACTGGCAACTTCTACACGTCCATCCGTGAAGGTGGTAAGAAAGTACTATCAAATGTACCGCCAATTAAAGAGCTGGTACGTAGAACGGAAGAACATCTAAAAGGCATGGTCGTTCCTGGAACTATGTTTGAAGAGCTTGGCTTTAACTACATTGGTCCAATCGATGGTCATGACGTTAAAGAGCTGGTCAAAACATTAAAGAACATGCGCGGCTTAAAAGGCCCTCAGTTTTTGCATGTGATGACCAAAAAAGGTAAAGGCTATGAGCCAGCGGAAAAAGATCCGATTGGTTATCACGGCGTACCTAAATTCAACCCAGAAGAAAGCTCACTGCCGAAAAGCAGCGGTGGCAAGCCCACTTTCTCTAAAATTTTCGGCGACTTCCTGTGTGATATGGCCGCGCAAGATCCTAAGCTCATGGCAATCACACCCGCGATGCGCGAAGGCTCTGGCATGGTGCGTTTTTCCAAAGAATTCCCACAACAATATTTTGATGTGGCGATTGCGGAGCAACATGCTGTCACGCTTGCGTCAGGTATGGCGATTGCTGGTCAACACCCAATTGTGGCGATCTACTCAACTTTCCTACAACGTGGTTACGATCAACTGATCCACGATGTGGCAATCATGGATTTACCTGTGATGTTTGCCATTGACCGTGCCGGATTAGTTGGCGCAGATGGTCAAACTCACCAAGGTGCCTTTGATTTAAGCTTTATGCGCTGCATTCCAAACATGGTGATCATGGCGCCAAGTGATGAAAACGAATGTCGCCAAATGCTCTACACTGGTCATAAACACCAAGGTCCAAGTGCAGTGCGTTACCCTCGCGGCAGCGGCTGTGGCACGGAAATTCAAACCGACATGACTGAGCTTGAAATAGGTAAAGGTCGTATCGTCAAAGAAAGCTCGACCAAGAAAGTTGCGATTTTATCTTTCGGTACCTTCTTACCAGAAGCATTAAAAGCGGCCGAAAGCCTAGATGCTACTGTTGCGGATATGCGCTTTGTTAAGCCACTCGATGAAGGATTAGTGCTAAAACTCGCAGCAGAACATGACGTATTGGTTACTCTAGAAGAGAACGTGATTGCCGGCGGTGCAGGCTCTGGTGTGATTGAGCTTCTCATGCAACACAAGCAAATTAAGCCTGTGCTGCAACTAGGTTTGCCTGATCGCTTTGTTCAGCAAGGCACCCAAGATGAGCTGTATCAAGAGCTTGGTTTGAATGCGGCAGGTATTGAAAAGCAGATAAAGGCTTATTTAGGTTAAATTAAAGAAGTGATAAACAAGTGGCACGATAGTTTTCTCTATCAGGCCACTTTTTATTTAAATTGTTGCCTTGTTTAATTAAAACTTCGGCGAATCAAAGTTATTCGGCTCATCGGTGTAAACCGCGACATTCGACTTTTCTACTAAACCGGTTTCTGCCACACATTGTTGTTGGAAGAAGTCAACAATTTCTTGACGTTGGCAATGAGCTTCAAACGCTTCGTTGCTTGCCCAGATTTCATGGAAAGCAATTGGGTAGCTTTCACCGCCGGCAAATGGGCTGGTACGGTGACGAGTCACGACATATTGCAAGCAACCATCTTCGCGTAGAGTATTTGGCTCTAACGCTTGCAGCACGGCAAACAACTCATCTAGCTTGCCTTCTTTTGGTTGAAACTGCGCAACACAATATACTTTCTTAGACATCTTACTTCCCTTAATAATCGTTATAAATACAAAACCACTAACCATAAACTGATCGCTGCAAAAACTCCCGCCAGCACATCATCAATCATGATGCCAAAGCCACCATGGACATGACGATCGAGTAAACTAATCGGCCACGGCTTCACCATGTCAAAAATTCGAAATAACACAAAGCCAATCAGCAAGGTTTGCCAATCATAATGCGGTAATCCCAGCAAAGGCACTACGCTCATGGTGATCCAAAAACCGACGAACTCATCCCACACGATTGCGCCATGATCATGAACTTGCATATCATCAGAGGTTTTCTGGCAAATGGTTATGCCAACTAAAGCGGAGATAACGACCACGATACCGTAAGCGAACGGCGGCAATTGAACCAATAATAAATAAAATGGAATAGAAGCTAAGGTTCCCATGGTTCCTGGAACAATTTTGGATAAACCACTACCAAAGCCCACGGCTAATAGATGCCATGGATTAGATAACTTAATACAGTCGATAGGGTTTATCTTATCTGGTATGTGCGACATGTTGCACCTTATTTTGTTGTAATTTTAATAGAACGATTAACTAAAATGGTTAAAGCCTTGAACCTGTTTGGCAGGATCATCATCCGATAACGCTACTCCATTTCTCACTAGGGTGATATCACAAAGCGTAGTTTCAGCGTGTGCGATAATTCGACCGATGCAAGTTAACTGACAACCGGCTTTATCTGCAATGTCATTTAACGCCGCTTTATTTTCAGAAGCGACAGTAAAGCACAGCTCATATTCTTCACCACTCTTTAATGCAGCCAGTTGTGCTTTCGACTTATCGCCATAAAACTCAGTAGCTTGCTGTGTGATAGGTAGACTCGCAATATCAAGTTGAGCACTCACCTTAGAGCGATTTAAAACGTGCTTAAGATCTGACATCAATCCATCAGAAATATCAATACAACTCGTGGCATGGTTGCGCAGTAGTTCAGCGAGCTTAATTCGAGATTGCGCATAAAAGTGACGTGATACTAATTCTTTTGCATGAGTCTTACTCGCATCATCAGGGTTGAGAATAACACTTAAACCCGCCTGACTGTCACCTAGATTACCACTCACAAAAATCCAATCGCCTACTTGAGCGCCACTGCGTGTCAATGCTTGGCCTTTCGGCACTAAACCTTGAATAGTAAAAGAAATACTCAATGGACCTTTGGTAGTATCTCCGCCAATCAATTGTAAATTATGCGCATCCGCCAGCTCGAACATGGCGTCACAAAAAGGTGCTAACCAAGCTTCATCAATTTCCGGCAAACTGATCGCCATGGAAAACCAAGCGGGCGTCGCTCCCATTGCGGCCAAATCACTAATATTGGACATTAATGCTTTATAAGCAACAGCAGCTGGATCAGCATTGGATAAAAAATGCGTCCCTAATACCACCGTATCGGTACTAATCGCGATCTGATAACCATCGGGCGGTGACACCAATGCACAATCATCACCTAAGGCTAAATCAACATCTTTTCGATTCGCTTGACGATGTGAAAAATATTTATCAATAAGATTAAATTCACCTGGCATGGAGTCACTCTATACAGAACATAAAAAAACTGATTATACAAAAAAGGCCAGCACTTGGCTGACCTTTGGTAATAATTCAGAAAATTACTTTTTACGAACGTGCGGTGCAGCCTTATCAAGCACACCGTTGATGAACTTATGACTATCTTCTGCGGCAAAGACTTTTGCAAGCTCAATTGCTTCATTGATAACCACTTTGTATGGCACATCATCACGTTTCGTCATTTCATACATTGCAAGTCGAAGTAACGCTAACTCCATCATATCCAAATCTTGCATTGGACGAGAAAGATACGGGCGTAACTTGCTGTCTAATTCCATGTTTGTGTTCACGACACCTGACAGTAAGTCTTGAAAATAAGCAACATCTGTTTCTGGTGCTTTTAAGCTAGGTTCACCAGCATGATGCTCTTCTTCATCATACTTTTCACTGGTTAAAAACTGATGTTCAATAGTTGCCACATTTTCTTTAGTGACTTGCCAAGAATAAATCGCTTGTAGTGCGAATTGACGTGCATTACGACGTGCGGCTGGTTTCACGCGAGCCCCCATTAGGAATTAGATTGCAAAAAATTAGTTAATTTCATTTAGAACGTTGATCATCTCAAGTGCGCTAAGAGCAGCTTCTTGCCCTTTGTTACCAGCCTTGGTGCCTGCGCGTTCAATCGCTTGATCGATTGTATCAACAGTCAATACGCCAAATGCTACTGGAAGACTATATTCCAAAGACACTTGAGCTAAACCTTTATTACACTCACTACATACATAATCAAAGTGTGGCGTGCCACCGCGGATAACCGTACCAAGTGAAACAATCGCATCGAACTTACCAGTTTTGGCTACACGTTGTGCAACAAGTGGTAATTCAACTGCTCCTGGGCAACGAACAACGGTAATGTTGTCATCGCTTACTTGGCCATGACGCTTCAATGTGTCAATCGCACCTGAAAGTAAACTTTCGTTAATAAAGCTGTTAAAACGAGAAATAACGATAGCAATTTTTGCATTCGGAGCGGCAAAAGCACCTTCGATTACTTTCATAAGTTATCCTTTAACTATTTTCTAGAGAGTGAGAATCGGCGGATTCTACCATAAATTTGTGAGCGATATCTATTGGTAATTCGTTTCTCGTTGCTCGGAAGCTCGTGACTCGAATAAAAGTTTTTTCAAGCAACGAGTAACGAGATTCCGAAAAACGTTATTCCGTTACATAATCCACAACATTCAAACCGAAACCTGATAGTGCGTGGTAACGTTTATCCGATGACGATAACAAGCGCATATCTTTTACGCCTAAATCCGCAAGGATCTGAGAGCCTACCCCTACACGGCGTGACGTGCCTTGCTTTTTCGCCATCACTGGCGCAGTGGCATTATCTTGTTGCTCGAATACTTTGACTTTATGAACGATTGATTCTGCGGTTTCTTCTTTGCCTAGAATAACTAACACACCGCCTTCTTGGTTAATGCGCTTCATTGCCGCATCCAGAGACCAACTACGATCACTTGAACGATTAGAATGCAATAAATCGGTGAATGTATCTTGCAGGTGAACACGAACTAAACAAGCATTATCGATCACATTACCTTTGCGTAACGCATAGTGAATTTGGTTATCAATCGTGTCGCGGTAAGTCACTAGATCAAACTCACCAAACTCTGTCGGTAATTTACATTCCGCCACACGTTCAATGGTCGTTTCTGTGTTGTTACGGTATTCAATTAAATCCGCGATAGTACCTAATTTAATGCCGTGTTTTTCAGCAAACACTTCTAAATCTGGACGACGTGCCATGGTGCCGTCATCATTTAAGATCTCCACAATAACAGAAGCTGGTTCTAAGCCTGCTAGGCGCGCTAAGTCACAACCTGCTTCAGTATGCCCTGCTCGGGTTAACACGCCACCATCTTGTGCCGCTAGCGGGAAAATGTGACCCGGTTGTACTAGGTCTGCTGCTTTAGCATTTTTAGCCACCGCAGCTTGAACGGTTACTGCGCGATCCGCTGCTGAAATACCGGTTGTTACGCCTTCTGCTGCTTCAATTGATACAGTAAAATTAGTCGTGTACTGAGCATTATTATCTTGCACCATTGGCGGTAAGCCTAGGTTATGACAACGCTCTTTTGTCAGGGTAAGACAGATTAAACCACGACCATGAGTGGCCATAAAGTTAATTGCTTCTGGCGTGATATGTTCTGCAGCAATAATAAGATCGCCTTCGTTTTCACGATCTTCATCATCCATCAAGATAACCATCTTGCCTAAACGTATATCATCAATAATTTCTTTTGAACTGCTAATTGGCATATTGAATTCCTAACTATTCTGCTGATGCTGACTTGGCTACCAATAACCCGAAAATAAAGTTAAATTAAATAAGGTTAAGCAAAACCATTTTTTTGCAATAAGTCCATAGTAACGCGAGAAACTGGCGTCTCTTCTTCCGCTTTACCGGTAATTAATCGTTCTAAATAACGGGCGATCACATCGACTTCTAAATTGACTTTTCGTCCAACCACAAAGCTATTAACCGTTGTTTCTTGTGAAGTATGCGGAACAATTGTGATTTTAAAGGCATTTTTACGCACATCATTGACGGTTAAACTAATGCCATCAATGGTGACAGAGCCTTTCTCGGCAATGTAACGAGCGAGATGGCTTGGTACTTCAATCCAATATTCCATCGCACGGCCTACGGGTTGGCGATCGACAATCACCCCCACATCATCGACATGACCAGAAACAATATGTCCACCAAAACGGGTTGAAGGTAACATGGCTTTTTCTAAGTTAACTGCTTCGCCCACTTGATATTGTGAAAAACCCGTGCGTTTTAAGGTTTCTAATGATAAATCAGCGCTATAACTGCGTTGATCAAACTCTACTACCGTCAGGCAAACACCATTAGTTGCGATACTATCACCTAGGTGTACATCCGACATATCAAGCTGACCTGCATCAACCTTAATAGTGACATCTTCACCTTTAGGGGTGATCGCTAAGATAGTACCGACCGCTTCAACAATTCCTGTAAACATAACGTCTCTTTCTCATTAAATTCTATTTTTGCTTGATGGTTGCAGTTAAGCGAATATCACTGCCTACCATGCGCATATCTTGAATATCAAGTTCGATCACATCACTCATTGAGCTTAGGCCACATAGTTGAGTTAAACCACGACCATCGGTGCCCATCAATTTTGGTGCAAGATAAACAATCAATTCGTCAACACAATTTTGCTCGATTAAACTCGCGGCTAACTGCGCGCCAGCTTCGACCCATATATGGTTAATATTATGTTCATCAGCAAGTTGCTTTAATACACTTGGTAAATCAAATTGTTGACCAACCACCTTAGCGGCTACCGATTGTTGGCTAGACTTTAAGGAATGTGGCGCTTCACCATCTGAATCATGCACAGTTAGAATCTCACCTTGTTGCTGCCATAATTTTAAATCGGCATATTCATAGCCTTGCAACTTAGCTTGTCGATCGAGCACAACTCGTACAGGCTGACGCAACGAATCTTGTTGATAAACCGCTTGAATTGACTCAGGAAGATCTTGCCAGCGAACATTGAGCGATGCGTTATCATCCACCACCGTTTTAGCGGTAGACAGAATTGCACCAGCTTTGGCTCGGTAAGCTTGTACATCTTGACGTGCTTTCTGGCTGGTAATCCATTGGCTATTGCCATTCGCCAGTGCAGTTTTACCATCAAGGCTGGCGGCCAATTTAAGTTGCACAAATGGCATCCCGGTTTTCATTCGTTTAATAAAACCAGGATTAAGATTAATGGCAT
This sequence comes from Vibrio sp., assembly GCF_048266485.1. Taxonomy (GTDB): domain Bacteria; phylum Pseudomonadota; class Gammaproteobacteria; order Enterobacterales; family Vibrionaceae; genus Vibrio. The sequence continues at coordinate 859,437 of NZ_JBLWZK010000001.1, forward strand.
CTTGCTCAAGCAAACCGACATCCACTTGAATGCCAGCTTCACGCAACATTTTAATCCCTCGACCTGCCACTTGCGGATTAGGATCTTGCATTGCACACACTACCCGAGCCACTTGGGCTTTAATTAATGCTTCTGCGCAAGGTGGTGTACGACCATAATGAGAACAAGGCTCTAAAGTTACATAGGCGGTTGCACCAGTGGCTTGTTCAGCAGCTTGACGCAAGGCATGAACTTCCGCATGAGGTTGCCCTGCTTTAAGATGCGCGCCTTGCCCAATCAGCGTCTGATCTTTAGTGATTACACAACCAACGTTAGGATTTGGCGCAGTAGTATAAACCCCTTGATTTGCCAAGGCGATCGCTTGAGTCATCATTTGATAATCAAAGGCAGAAAACACAGCTTGAGTCATAACTTTATTCCAATATCTGAAGGCAAAACGATTAATCTTCTAAGCGTGCGATCTCTTCGCCAAATTCGCGGATATCTTCAAAACTACGGTAAACCGAAGCAAAGCGAATATAGGCAACTTTATCGAGAGTTTTAAGTTGTTCCATCACTAAGTTGCCAATCATTTCACTCGGTACTTCACGTTCACCGGTAGCGCGCAATTTTGATTTAATGGTACTGATCGATAATTCAATAGCATCGGCACTGACTGGACGTTTTTCCAGCGAACGTTGAATACCACCAATCATTTTATCTTCATCAAAAGGTTCACGATTACCATTAGTTTTTATCACCTTAGGCATCACTAATTCTGCGCTTTCAAAAGTAGTAAAACGCTCACTACAAGCAAGACATTGGCGACGACGGCGTACTTGATGACCATCGGCAACTAAGCGCGAATCAATTACTTTGGTATCATTTTCAGAACAAAATGGGCAGTGCATCCTCTCTCCCTCGAGTCAGAGTAATGTTTATATTCATTATTATTGCTTTAGTTTATCCGAAATCACTAGGCTTAGCGACTATACCGCGAGGGTCGGTTCATCATTATCGAATAAATTTCCCCCTAAGTTGAGCAAAGTTAACGATAAGGTTACAATTACGTATACCCAAGTGAACTCAAGATGCAAAATTCAGAGCTATCATCCAGACCTTTAGGCAAGAAAGATTGGCGAAGGAATGTAAGCAACGCGGTCTATCTCTTATAAAAAGAAGAGGTTTGGATGACGCTCCCGAAGGGCAAGTTAAAACAAGCGTTATGCGGCGTTAAATTGAACAAAGATAGAATAACTATGATTATATTCAATTTGCCTTGCCTATAGCTTGTTTTATTCTTGCTGAAACTTGCATCTTGAGGTTACTTGGGTATAACAGTTTCAGTGATTGCCTAGCTCCTATTGTATGCGCTCACAATCATTCACATTTTGATCCGGTTATTATCTCCACGGATAAATATAGGAAGTAACAATATGAAATATGTAGGATTAGCAGGGTTGCTAGTATTGGCCTTATCAGGTTGTTCAAGCACCACACAAGAAGATAACTACTTAGATGCATCTTTTGAACTATGTAACACTGAAGTGAAAATATTCTCTACTAGTGATGATGGTAAAGTTCGTATCGTTTGTGCTGACGGCTCTAAGTTTGCAATGGACAACGCGAAAACTTTAGACACCATGCGTAATCTAAATGCTTCTTACTGTTCAGGTGAAGGTCTAGGCCAATTTAACGAAAGCTCTCGTTACTACATGTTCAAATGTAAGTCTGGCTCGATGATCAGCATTAACAAAAACGACTAAATTCAGTTTCGAGTTTCGAGTTTCGAGTTTCGAGTTTCGAGAAAATTTTAAAGCCTCAGTTTGAATGTTCAAACTGAGGCTTTTTTATTTAGCACGCATTGAATGTAGATCCTCGATATCGCTTAGGCTCCTCAAGGATGACCGGTATAGGAACTAGGAACTAGGAACTAGAGACAATAAAGCTATATTATTCTTTTAAAAAACAAAACCCAGCCATGTCTGACTGGGTTTTTATCTTTTTCGAGCAGCGAAGCGCTCTAGATTCGAGTCACGATGTTCGGCTCTTACCTGACGCCGCTATAAACTGTTTTACCACTAAATATATTTCAAAATAAAAAGAGCTAGTTCAAGAAAGAGGCACGGAGTTTACGCTAGTAAATGAGTACCTCTGACGCAGAAATCGCTCTTTTTTATGAAGAAATATTATGCGTAAACTGGTTTACGTTTACAGATTTCTAATACTTTTGCTTTCGTTGCTTCAATCACAGACTCATCACCCATGTTATCTAGAATGTCACACATCCAGCCAGCTAGATTCTTCGCGTCTTCTTCTGTAAAGCCACGACGAGTGATTGATGGAGAACCAACACGGATACCAGAAGTCACAAATGGGCTACGTGGATCGTTTGGTACTGAGTTTTTGTTTACCGTGATATTAGCTGAACCTAGAGCCGCATCGGCTTCTTTACCAGTAATGTCTTTGTCGATTAGATCAACAAGGAATAAATGGTTTTCTGTTGAACCAGAAACGATGTTGTAACCGCGAGCGATAAACTCAGCAACCATCGCTTTAGCATTCGCAACAACGCGCGCTTGGTATTCTTTAAACTCAGGCTCCAGTGCTTCTTTAAAAGCAACCGCTTTTGCTGCGATTACGTGCATTAGAGGACCACCTTGACCACCAGGGAATACCGCTGAGTTTAGTTTCTTATAAAGCTCTTCACCTTCATTAGAAAGAATTAAACCACCACGTGGGCCAGCAAGCGTTTTATGAGTAGTTGTCGTCACTACGTGAGCATGAGGTACTGGATTCGGATAAACACCAGCAGCAATCAAACCTGCAACGTGCGCCATATCAACGAATAAGTAAGCACCAACTTTGTCTGCAATTTCACGCATACGTGCCCAATCACATACTTGAGAGTAGGCTGAGAAACCACCGATGATCATCTTAGGCTTGTGCTCAACCGCTAACGCTTCCATTTCTTCGTAGTTGATTTGGCCCGCTTCATCAATACCATAAGGAATGATGTTATAAAGCTTGCCAGAGAAGTTTACTGGAGAACCGTGCGTTAAGTGGCCACCGTGTGCTAGGCTCATACCTAATACGGTATCGCCAGCATTTAGTAGTGCCATATAAACGGCGTTATTCGCTTGAGAACCAGAGTGAGGCTGTACGTTTGCATATTCTGCGCCGAATAATTCACAAGCACGTTCAATAGCAAGAGTTTCTACTTTATCAACGTACTCACAACCACCGTAATAACGCTTACCTGGGTAACCTTCTGCGTATTTATTGGTTAGCTGAGAACCTTGGGCTTCCATTACACGTGGGCTAGTGTAGTTTTCTGAAGCGATAAGCTCAATGTGCTCTTCTTGACGAAGAGTTTCTTCCTGAATTGCGGTAAAAAGATCCGCATCGTAATCCGCAATGTTCATATCACGCTTAAGCATTTGTATCTCCTGGTTCAGATTATCTGAAAGTCCTAAAAAACCCGAAAGGTCCATAAAAACGGTAAGTTTCGTAAAAATACAGTCAACGACACAAAGCAAACGTTTTCGTTGCTGTTTTTGATGGGTAGTATTCTACCTAATTTGCTCCATATCAGAAAGTAGCAATCTCAACTTTCTGTATGCAAAAGCTTAACATTTAGGTTGAAGAAAAGTAATGGTGAACAGATTTCCATCATTTTCCTTTCATAGTGTACAGTGCTCATAATGAGTTTACATTTTCGTAAACATTCAAATACAATCCCTTAACCTTAATTTTCCCCCATAACTACCATAATTACACTTCATTCATTACTATTTTGTTAATTATGGACAAAAAAACTATTTCAATGATGGAAAAACACACAAAACGAGAAGATGGGATTGCACTATTAGTCGGCAGTTTTTTAGTAGCATTAGGGGTGTATTTCCTATCCTCAGCACAACTCATCACTGGTGGCACAACAGGATTGGCGCTATTACTGAGCCAGCTTTCCACTTTATCCTTTGGCACCCTATATTTTTTTATTAACCTACCCTTTTATGCTTTAGCTTGGCTACGCTTTGGCAAAGCCTTTGCGGTTAATAGTCTAATCTGTGGCGCATTAGTCGCTATTTTTGCCGATCAACTACATAATGTTATCGTTTTAAGCAAGATCAATGAGATTTTTAGTTCGGTAGCCGGTGGCTTATTAATTGGTATTGGCATGCTGATCTTATTTCGTCATCGTTCAAGCTTAGGTGGCTTTAATGTCATGTGTTTATTAATCCAAGATAAAACCGGAATTTCTGTTGGTAAAACTCAAATGTTGCTCGATTGCAGTATTGTGATTGCATCACTGTTTTTTGTATCTAGTTGGACTATTGCCCTTTCCGTACTCGGCGCGATGGTATTAAACATCACATTAGCAATGAACCATAAGCCAACTCGTTATACTGTTAGATACCAACAATAAATGAATCTAAACCAAAAACGACCTAAATCATAATGACAACAAGGGTTCAACGACCCTTTTTTAGTTTCATCATTTTTATTCTTTAACTTTAAAGCAATCCGTGAAGGTTTCATTATTTAAAGTAATGGTAGCTTCGTCACCTTTTTCCCAAAACGTTTGCATGCCATCAACTGAGACATATTTGCTTCCTGATGCTGACTTCACATTTATCAGTAAATAAGACCCCGAACGTTCAACCAACATGACTTGTTCTTGACCGAAGAATTCAACTAAGAAAGGCTTTTCAAACTTACCTTGCAACTCACTTTCTGACTGGTCAGTTCGACATTTATAAACAACACTCGTTACCTTAACCCCATCCACTAAAGTGGTTGTCGCGATATTATCTGAACTTGGTTGCTCTTCAACCGTGGTACAACCTGACAGTAATGCAATTGAAAGCACTGCAAATAAAAACGACTTACCGCATATCATAAATCACCATCCAATTAATTATATAAAAAGCACGAAACAGAGTGATGTGAATCTTCATCTTCCATCAAGATAGGTTGTTGCTGGCATTCTGGCATGACTTTAGGACAACGTGAAGCAAAGCGACAACCTTGAGGCCTATCGATCGGTGATGGAATATCCCCTTTTAATAACATTCGCTCACCAATACCTTGCTCTTCCAATCTAAGTTTGGCATTTCTGTATTTAGGGTGAGTAATTGGAATCGCGGATAACAAAGACTGAGTATAGGGATGTTTCGGATACTGATAAACCTTTTGCGCCTCGCCATACTCGACAATTTGGCCTAGGTACATCACAGCAATTTTATCGGATATATGACGAATTACCGATAAATCATGAGCGATAAAAATTAACGTCAGCTCCATTTCTTTTTGTAGCTCAAGCAGCAAATTGAGTATTTGCGCTTGAACTGAAACATCTAATGCAGACACTGACTCATCGCACACTACTAGTTTCGGCTTTAATGCAATCGCGCGTGCAATACCAATCCTTTGTTTCTGCCCACCAGAAAACTCATGAGGGTAACGCTCTGCCGCATCTGGCATTAAGCCGACTTTTACTAGTAATTCTGATACCCATTGTTTTCTTTCTGCTTCACTACCCAACTTATGAATCAAGAATGGTTCTTGCAAAATCATCCCTACAGTATGACGAGGGTTTAATGATTCCGTAGGATCTTGAAACACCATCTGCATTTCTTGGCGTAAAGAGCGCATTGCTTTGTTATCAAGCTGACAAATATCTTGACCTTCAAATAAAATTTGTCCGCTAGTCGGCTCATATAAACGCAACAAACTTCGGCCTAGGGTGCTTTTTCCGCAACCTGATTCCCCCACGATGCCCAAGGTTTCTCCCTTATTAACCACTAGAGAAACATCATCAACCGCATAAACGGTATGGCCTTTTTTCAGCAAGCCTTTTCCTGAATGAAAGTATTGCTTAAGATTTTTAATCCTAATTAATTCACTCATATTACTGACTCCTGACGCTTATCTTTAATGCGTAAATCAGACCAGAAGTGGCAGCTAATTTGGTGTTCAGCATTTTTCATTTCTAAAACAGGATCTTGCTGCAAGCATTTCTCTTGTTGATAAGGACAACGTGAGGCAAAACGACACCCCTCTGGCATGTTATTAAGATTGGGCACCGAGCCTTCAATAGTTGGCAAAATAGCTTTTGGAATCGACAGACTATTCGGCATAGAAACTAATAAGCCTTGCGTGTATGGATGACTTGGGTAATCGAACAATTCAAACACATCCGCTTGTTCAACCACTTTCCCGGCATACATCACCACCACTTGGTCGCAAATTTCGGCAACCACGCCCAAGTCATGGGTGATGAAGATAATCGACATACCGGTTTCTTGTTGCAGGGACTTCATCAAATCTAAAATTTGCGCCTGTACCGTCACATCGAGCGCCGTAGTCGGTTCATCACAAATCAACACGTCTGGTTTACACGCTAAGGCAATCGCAATCATTACACGCTGACGCATCCCGCCTGATAATTGATGCGGAAATTCCAACATGCGCTGTTTTGGTGAAGGAATACCGACTTTTTCTAGCATTTCGAGTGACAATTGATAACGCTGTTTTTTCTTTAATGTAGGTTGATGTAATTGATAGACTTCCATCAATTGCTTACCAATGGTATGAACGGGATTCAGCGCCGTCATAGGATCTTGAAATATCATTGAAATGGCATTGCCACGCATTTGATACATTTGTTCAGCAGGAAGTTTCGCTAAGTCATCAACCTTGTCTTGATGAGCGTATTCAATACTTCCCGAGACTATTTGACCAAAAGGTTTTGGTAGTAACCCCATTATCGACATTGCCGTAACACTTTTACCGCAACCAGACTCTCCGACTAGGCCGATGGTTTTTCCTTTTGGCACATGGAAAGTCACGCCATCAAGCACACGAACTTGACCATTATCGGTTTCAAATTCAGTGCATAAATCGGTAATGGTTAAAACTGGCTTTAGTGTCATTTGGCATCCATGATTAAACTTTGTTCGGTTCTCGTCGCTCGGCCGCTTCGCTAGTCGTTACTAAAAAAAGATAATATCCAAGCAACGTATCGATAAACGAGAAGTGAAACGCCCGAGATTCGAGTTACGAAAACACCTTCGGTTATCTAGGGTTTGCGACTAGAAGCCCAGCGCTCTCTTATCTATCTATATTTCTCATCAACAATCGTCACTTGCTCAAACGCTTTACCTGAATCCATCGCGTCTTTGGTTTCTTTTTTTGCGTCTTGATCGATCCAGAAAGTACCTAAACTGCCAACAAAACCTGAAGGATAAAATAACGCCTCGGTTTGTTTAGTCGCCATTTCTTTTGGTAACTTCATCCAACGCCAATATCCCTCACGCGCATAAGGAACGCTGTAGCCCGGGATCACCACTTTAGCCTCATCGATTTTCTGTTGTATTTGACGAGATAGTTGATGCTTATTGGTTAAATCAAATTCATTACGATAAGACTCAATTAACTTATCCAGTTCAGGTGAGCTGTAGTTAGTGAAGTTGTTGTTTTGCGGTTTATTGGCAAATTCAGAGGAGAAATACTGCCAGTACACCGGAATACGTGAGGCTGACATATCATGAAATGACAATTGATGTTTTTTCTCAAGCACATACTTAAACATGCTGGAACCATCGATCAGATTAAGCGTTAAGTCCAAACCGGCCAATTTGGCCTGCTCACGTAAATACGCAATGCGTGGAGTATGTGCTGGCGTGGCGTAGGTCACAGCAAAGCTCAGTCGCTGACCTTTATCATTTTGGCGGATACCATCTGGGCCAATTTGAGTAAAGCCGGCTTTTTCAAAGAACGAAGCCGCTAATTTAGGATCAAATTTAGGCGCGTTAATATCCGATTGGTCATACTCGCCATGCCCGCTGCCCATTGGGTTATTTTTACGCACATAATCATTACGCAGAATTTTATCCAACATGCCGTCATAATCCATCGCATGCATTAAGCCTTGACGTACATTAATATCATCTAACATTGGCATCGCGGTATTCAACCAAATACCTCCCGCCCCAACTGGCGCTTGATTAAATGCCCACGCTTTATGGATATAGCCTTTATCGTAGTTTTCGCCTACTGCTTTATCATGCCAAAGAGTAGGACGCACCAAAGCAAATGAATCTAGCTGCCCTTTTTCAAAATACTTAAATGCAATATCCGGGTCTCGAATCACTTTGATACTGATTTTTTCAACGTTAAAACGATGTTGATAGTACTTATTGCTGTAGCCCCACCAGTCTTTCACATGCTTAAAACTAACCGCTTTGCCTTTATCAATATCATCAATGTAATACGGGCCTACGGTTGGCGCAGGCTTGAAGTTATAACGACGAACAAAATCATCCGCAATGCCATCGCCATTTTCATCTTTACGAGGGTTCGCATAAAAATGGGCAGGAATCGGTGACAGGTTGACATAATCCATCAACTCATCGGGATTTCTTGGTTTACCGGAAACCACTGCGATAGTGTGATCATCATAGGCAATCACATTACTGACTTCCTTGGTGTAAAAGTCGTTGTACCAAGGCGCGACGATGTCTTTAGAGCGCATCATTTGCAGAATAAAAATGAAGTCTTTGGCAGTAACCGGCTTTCCATCACTCCATTTCGCTTTTGGATCAAGCTTGAAATAGACCGTTTTATGATCATCTGAAAATGCCCAAGAAGTGGCAATCGATGGTAGCCAATTATCAGTATTAGGATGCCTATCTAGCAGCGCCATCGTAGAACGAGTCCAAGAGGCAAAACCACCATTAGCATCAGGGCCGACGGTGCGGAAAGTTTGCGGAAAACTCGCTATGTAAGTGTGATAAATACCACCAAATTTAGCTTCAGGTGAGGCAAAAATAGGATCGTTATGATTGGTCTGCCAATCTAAGTTATCGGGCAATTGAGCAGCATGAGCGAAACTACTGGAAAACGCCACAGTTAATGATACTCCACACAACCATAATAAGCGTAATTTAGTCGGTATTATCATTGTTTTTCCTTAAACATTTATACCCAGGTAACTTCAAGATTCAGAAATACTTTGGGGATATTATATTTTACACATACTTAGTAAAGCGTTTAGGATCAAAGGCTTCACGAATGGCTTCACCAATAAATGTCACCATAATCAATACGGATACAATTGCCGTCACCACAGAAATCGCAATCCAAGGTGCATCGAGATTAGACTTACCTTGCTGCAACAATTCCCCCCAACTCGGTGTCGGAGGCATCAAGCCTAGCCCTAAGTAATCTAATGCGGTTAATGCTGTGATATTAGCGACGATGGTAAAAGGTGCCAACGTGACTATCATCACCATAGTATTGGGCAAAATATGATGAAATAAAATTCGCCAATTTGAGGCACCTAATGCTTTCGCAGCCAGCGTATATTCCCGCGCCTTTTCTTTATACGTCATGGTTCGCATGTACCAAGTCATGCCCATCCAACCAAACAATACATTGATAAAGGTAAATAGCATAAAGCTGGGTTGCATAATGGAGACTAAGATCATAATCACATACAAAAACGGCACCATGGACCAAATCTCGATAAACCGCTGAAACAAAAGGTCAAACTTACCGCCCAAAAATCCCATCACACAACCAACGGTGACGCCAATCGCATACGAAACCGCCATAGTTAACAGCGCAAAGCCCATGGCAATTCTAAAACCATATAACAGGCGAGCGAGAATATCCCGTCCTATAGTATCGGTTCCTAAATAGTGTTTGCTTGCCATGCTTGGCGCTGCGGGAGGAAAGTCGCTATCAAAATCTTGTTCATAAGGATTCCAAGGCACCAGCGGCATAATCACCAAGCCTTGCGGATCTTTGTCGCTTATCAGTTTTTGCAGTTGGCGATAATTGGTTTCAGCCTGATAACCAAGGTCGAAAGTACTACCTGAAATCACATCAGCGTAAGTTGGGAAATACCATTGGTCTTGATACTTCACCACAATGGCTCGACTATTAACCAACAGCTCCGCTAATAACGCAAGCACAAATAAAAACGTTAGGATCATCAGTGACCAATAACCACGTTTGATCGCTTTAAAGCGTTTAATTTTCTTTTGAGTTAATGGGGTTGAAATAAAGGCTAAACTCATATTAGGCTCCAAACTTAATACGAGGATCAACCAAGGCCACGCAGATATCCGACAAAATATTGCCAATCAACAACATCAACGCATTAATGGCAAATAACCCCATTACCACAGGGTAGTCTCGCTCCATAATCGATTCATAACCTAATAAACCTATGCCGTTAATATTGAAAATGACTTCAATCAAAAACGATCCGGTCATAAAGAACATCAGAGAATTACCAAATGAGCTGGCTACCGGAATTAAACTATTACGTAGTGCGTGACGTCTGACTGCTAGCTTAAATGGCAAGCCTTTCGCAATCGCCGTTCGAACATAATCGGCCGCTAAGTTTTCCATTAAGTTATTTTTCATGGTCATGGTCAACAAGGCAAAATCACCAATCAAATAACAAAACAGCGGCAACACCGCATGCCAAAGCACATCTTTAATTTGCTCAGGCAGAGTGAAATAGTCAAAGTCATCGCTAACAAAACCGCCCATCGGAAACCATTCCAAATGAAAGCTAAATAAACTGAGCAACAGTACCCCGATCACATAACCGGGTAGCGCAAAACCGACAAAAATAAAAATAGAACTAGAGGCATCAATCACACTGCCATGGCGCAGTGCTTTCATGTAACCAAGAGGAATAGAAATAAGGTAGCTAATTAAAAACGTCATTCCACCATAAAATAATGAAATCGGTAGACGTTCGGCAATCATATCGGTGACAGGTTCGTAATAGCGTGTAGATTCACCTAAATCGAACTGAACCAACTTTTTCAGCCATAACCAATAAGCTTGAGGAATAGGCTTATCTAGGCCATAAAATTCATTGAGTTCCGCTATTTGATCATCGGACAATGCATTGTTACCACCATGAGTCACGCTACTGGATGTCGCGACCTCGCCTTGCTGCATCTGTAAGCTAAGCAACATGCGCTCAACCGGCCCACCGGGCACAAAGCGAGTTAAGGTGAAAATCAGCAAAGTAATGCCAATAAAGGTAGGAATGACGAGTAAGAGTCTTCTAAAAATATACGCTAGCATCCAATCCAGCCTGTCATCAATTAATTATCTTTGTAAGATCACTTATATATTTTCTGCCAAATACTTAGGCACATACTTAATACTATCTAACACAACATCGGCGAGTGTCTGCGCTTCATCGGTGACAGCCTTGCCGCTACGCACTAAAATTTTGGTTTTCACACCGGCCGCAATGGCAGCTTTCATATCATCCGCTTTATCACCAATCATTACTGAACGTGACATATCAATATCGAGTTCTTCTTGAGCCGAAATAAACATACCAGGTGCGGGCTTACGGCAATCACACGCTTGAGCGTATTTTTCTACCGAGCCTTCAGGATGATGCGGGCAATAATACAAACCATCAAATTCCACGCCTTGGTCAACGAAATTCCAATCCATCCATTCGGTTAGCGTCAAAAATTCTTTTTCAGAATAATAGCCACGAGCAATACCAGATTGATTGGTCACAAGAACTAATTGGTAGCCTAAATCTTTCAGCGCTTTGGTTGCCTCAAACACACCGTCGATGTATTCAAAATCATCCACTTTACTTACATAACCATGGTCGACATTAATGACGCCATCACGATCGATAAAAACGGCAGGTTTAGACAAAATAACACACTCTCTTTAAGGCTGCTTTTGCAGATAGAAAACAAAAGTATTCAATAAAATATTAATTAATAATTATTGCACGCTTTGCTTTGCTCTTCATTAGATTAATAAGAATAGTCCAAATTAAACACTTTAGACGTCTAGACGTAAAAATATCTATTGACTTGAGGTAGTGAAAACCATAGCATCGTCTACTAAATCTCAGTCACAATGTACGTTTTCACTAAAATTTGGATTTATTGAAAGTGGAATATATTACTAAGTCAGGTTGTTAAATGATTGAAATTAATCAAGTCAACAAAGTGTTCTATCAAGGCAGCAAGGAAATCCCTGCACTGGTAGACATCAATCTTCATATTCCTCAAGGGGAAATCTTTGGTGTGATCGGCTCATCAGGTGCTGGGAAAAGCACTCTTATTCGTTGCGTTAACATGCTTGAAGCCCCGACGTCTGGTTCTGTTTTGGTCGATGACTTAGACCTCACTAAACTTTCTTCTAAAGAATTAGGCCAAGCTCGCCGTAATATCGGCATGATTTTCCAACATTTTAACTTATTATCTTCTCGCACGGTTTTTGATAATGTGGCGCTACCTTTAGAATTAGCGCAAACGCCGACCACTGAAATTGAGCTACGTGTGACTGAGCTATTAGATTTAGTCGGCCTTGCGGACAAACGTGATACCTACCCTGCTAATTTAAGTGGCGGTCAAAAACAACGTGTTGCCATTGCCCGTGCATTAGCATCAAAACCTAAAGTTTTATTGTGTGATGAAGCGACGAGTGCGCTTGATCCAGCAACCACCAAGTCTATTTTAGAATTACTGAAAACCATTAATCAGCAACTTAATCTGACAATTTTGATCATTACCCATGAAATGGATGTGGTGAAAAATATTTGTGACAAAGTGGCCATCATAGGTGGTGGCCGCCTGGTTGAACAAGGTCTGGTAAGTGATATTTTTGCTCACCCTAAGACAGAGCTAGCGCAAGAGTTTATTCGCTCAACCTTAGATTTATCGATTCCTGAAGATTACAAAGATCGCCTGCAAGCGACTCAACAGGAGGGCTCAATTCCTCTAGTACGTCTTGAATTTACTGGCTCAACTATTGATGCTCCAGTGATCAGTCAATTATCTCGCAAGTTTAATGTCGATGTCAGTATTTTAAACTCCGATATTGATTACGCTGGCGGGGTTCGTTTTGGCTTAATGGTTGCAGAACTGTTTGGTGAAAAAGAACTTGTTGATCAATCCATTAACTTCCTAAAAGACCACAATATTAAAGTCGAGGTGCTTGGCTATGTTTTATGATCAAATCATGGATTGGTATTACGATCATCGCACTTTCCGCCTAATTTGGGGCGCGACCTGGGAAACTCTGTACATGGTCGGTGTTGCTGGTTTAATCGGCTTTATCATTGGTATTCCAATGGGCGTGATTCTACATATCACGAAAAAAGGCGGCTTAATTGAAAACCGTACCGTAAACATGATACTTGGTGCCGTCGTCAATATTGGTCGTTCCGTACCTTTCTTAGTGTTAATGGTTGCCATCATTCCATTTACGACCTTTTTAATTGGTAAGTTTATTGGAACCACTGCCGCAATTGTTCCTCTCACCGTGGGCGCTATTCCTTTTATTGCTCGTTTAGTGGAAAGTGCATTGGTTGAAGTGCCAAGCGGCCTGATTGAAGCGGCACAATCTATGGGTGCAAGTCCAATACAAATTATCCGTAAGGTATTGTTACCAGAAGCTTTACCTTCTATTGTTAACACCATTACTATCACCCTAGTGACCTTAGTGAGCTATTCAGCCATGGCGGGAACCGTTGGCGGTGGTGGCCTAGGTGATGTGGCGATGCGTTATGGTTATCAACGCTATCAGCCGGACATAATGTTCATTACTGTGGTGTTACTAGTAGTAGTGGTACAAATTATTCAAATGGTCGGTGATCGAATCGCCAGCCGAGTGGATCATCGTTAATTATAACAAATAGACCAGACTCATCATATCCAAAGTAATTGGAGTTGCAGTGAGACAGCAAGTGAATGAGACCTCATGAGCATAGCTCGCCTATGACTTTTTTAATTAAAAGTTTGAGGGGATCAACGGCGTCAATAAAGCTGCAGCTTCAAGTACGAAGGATATAGTCATAAAGAATGCATTTTTATACATGGAGATTAGTATATGAAATTGAAAAGCCTATTTAGCGCAGCTGCGGTTGCTACTTCACTACTTTTAACGGGCGCTGCTAATGCAGCCGATAACACCATCAATGTAGGGGTAATTGCTGGTCCAGAAGCACAAGTTGCAGAAGTCGCAGCAAAAGTTGCCAAAGAAAAATACAACCTTGATGTGAAACTCACTATATTCTCGGATTACATCATTCCTAACGCCGCTTTAAATGATGGTTCAATTGACCTAAACGCATTCCAACATTTGCCATACCTTGATAAGCAAATTAAAGATCGTGGTTACGAAATTAAGCCAGTTGGCAATACCTTCGTCTACCCAATTGCTGGTTACTCGAAAAAAATCAAATCACTTGATGAGCTGAAAAAAGGCGATAGCATCGCGATTCCAAACGATCCAACTAACGAAGGTCGTGCATTATTGCTTCTACAAGAGAAAGGTTTAATAAAACTCGCTGCAAATGCAGGCCTTGAAGCAACGCCTCTGGATATCGTAGAGAACCCAAAGAGATTAGATTTTGTTGAACTAGAAGCCCCACAGCTACCAAACTCATTACAAGACGTAGCAATCGCGATCATCAACAACACGTTCGCGGCTCAAAATGGTTTAACGACTGAAGAACATGGTGTATTTGTGGAAGATAAAGAATCTCCATATGTAAACCTAATCGTTGCGCGTAAAGATAATGCCGATAGCGAAAATGTGAAGAACTTTGTGAAAGCATACCAAACAGACGAAGTTTACCAAGAAGCAATGAAACTGTTTAACGGCAGCGTTGTTAAAGGCTGGTAATCCAGCATTAAAGTCACTTAGGTATTAAGGGTAGCTAAATTAGCTGCCCTTTTTTGTATCTCGATTTTGCTGTAAAGGAAATGGATTGAAACAAATTATTCATGAGATTTAGGTAATATTGATCACACACGCCACTAGACTTACACCTGTAAGCTAGATATTCTAGCGTACGCTTGTAGCCTGAAACTTGGTCATTTATGAAAACACAAAATCCTCCTTTCATTTGGTTAAATGCCTTCATCTTCGCTAGCAGTATGTTGCTTGCGGTAGTTGTTGCGCCAATTTACTTTATTATCAATGACATTACCGTGGCACATTGGGTATGGCTCCTAGTCACTTTTAGCTTTTGTAATCTATGCATCACAGCAGGCTATCACCGCTTGTGGTCGCATCGAACCTATCAAGCTCATTGGTCTTTACGGTTTATTTTTGCTTTAGGTGGGGCGTTTGCTCTGCAAAATAGCGCGCTTCATTGGTCTTCAGATCACCGTGTTCATCACCGCCACGTTGATAATAACGACAAAGATCCCTACTCCGCTAAGCGTGGCTTTTGGTTTTCTCATATTGGTTGGATGCTGCGCCACTACCAAAGTGCAGAAGTTTATTCGGATTACTCCAATTGCCGAGATCTACAAAAAGAAAAGATCGTCATGTGGCAACATAAATACTATATCCCTCTTGCTCTGTTAATGAACTTAGGGGTTCCACTTTTATTAGGCATTATTTACCAAGATATTATCGGTATGCTTTTAATGGTGGGTGCAGTTCGTTTAGTGTTAAACCACCACACGACTTTCTTTATTAATTCTCTAGCGCATATCTGGGGAAGCCAACCTTATACCAATAAAAATACTGCTCGTGATAACAGTGTGTTAGCGGTACTAACCTTTGGTGAGGGTTACCACAATTTCCATCATATCTTTGAAAATGACTACCGAAATGGCATCCACTGGTGGCAATACGATCCAACAAAATGGCTAATCAAAACCTGCTCATGGTTAAAATTAACCGAAAGTCTGCGTATTACACCGGCCGATAAAATCGAAAAAGCCAAAGCATTACAATTGCTCAATGATACTAAACAGAAGATTCGCCATTTGCCGAACCAACATGACGTTATTGAGAAAATGCACAAAGAATACGATGCTCTAATTGCTCAAATGACCGAGTATTACGACTTGAAGAAACTGCTGATGCATGGCAAGAAACAAAAGATGATGGAGCAATATGAACATGCGGTTTTAAAGCTGCGCTATCAACAAATGAAGCAACACTTTAAACAGCAACAATTACAGTGGCTGATGTTAATGAAGCAATACGCATAAGCTTTCCAATTAACACCAATCACCAAGAGCCCAAGCATAAAAAATCCCCAAACGATTCAACATCGTTTGGGGATTTTTGTTAACGCTTTAAATGACGTTATGACGATATTTTAAGGCGTATAGTACGTCGCTGCACCGGGGCCTACAGGTAGACCCAATACGAAGACCCAGATGTAGAACAAAATGCTCCAACCCACTAAGAAACATAACGTATATGGGAGCATGGTTGCTATTAACGTACCAATACCTAGGTTCTTAACATAACGCGATGCCACAGCCAGAATCAAGCCAAAATAACTCATCATCGGTGTGATTAAGTTCGTTACCGAGTCACCAATGCGGTAAGCTGCTTGAATGGTTTCTGGTGCATAACCCACTAACATCAACATTGGGATAAAGATAGGTGCAGTTACCGCCCACTGAGCCGATGCCGAACCAATCATTAAATTGATAAAGCCACACATAATGATGAAAGCAAAGAACAACGCTGGGCCAGTTAAACCGATAGTTTGCAAGAAGTCTGCACCGCCAACCGCAAATACTTGACCAAAGTTGGTCCACTTAAAGAAAGCAACAAATTGTGCCGCAAAGAACACCAACACAATGTACATACCCATTGAAGACATCGATTTTGACATTGCATTGATCACGTCACGATCATTCTTCATGCTGCCTGTTACTTTACCGTAAACAAAACCAGGAATAGCAAAGAAGACAAAGATAAAGGCAACAATACTCTTCAAAAATGGAGAGCCAGCCACTTCGCCTGTTACAGGATTACGCAACACGCCATTTTCAGGAACAATCGTCCAAGCAAGTAACGCACTAACAACTAGAACCGCAATACCAGCAACTTTAAGACCTTTTTTCTCATCGGCAGTCAATGCCCCCATTTTATCTTGCGATAAGTCTTCTGACGATTCTTCAATTTTGTATTCACCTAGCTTAGGCTCAACAATTTTTTCGGTAACGAAAGCCCCCACAATTGCAATAAAGAAAGTTGAAATGAACATAAAGTACCAGTTCACTTCTGGACCAACTGTGTAATTTGGGTCAATCATTTGCGCTGCCGATTCCGTGATACCAGAAAGCAGTGGATCAACGGTACCAATCAATAAGTTGGCAGAATAGCCACCGGACACACCTGCAAACGCTGCGGCAAGACCGGCTAATGGGTGACGACCTAATGAATGGAACAACATCGCCGCTAGTGGGATAAGTACCACGTAACCTAGCTCAGAAGCAGTATTAGAAATAATACCGGCGAAAATGACCGTGAACGTCACCATACGCTTTGACGCGCCCATCACCATTCCACGCATTGCAGCAGATAAAAGGCCTGAGTGTTCGGCAATTGCCACACCCAACATAGCCACAAGCACTGTACCTAATGGCGCGAAACCGGTGAAGTTTTTAACTAAGCTCGTCACGATAAGCTGTAAGCCTTCCGCATTAAGTAAGCTCACAACATGGATAATACCATCGGCAGAACGGCCACTTGCCCCTTCAGGACGAGGATCAACAACCGATACCCCAAAATAGCCAGCAATCCCAGATGAAATCAAGATAGCGACACAAAAAATGGCAAATAAAGTGATGGGATGAGGTAATAGATTTCCTAAGTATTCAACTGAATCTAGAAAGCGGGTAAAAAGCGTTTTCTTCGAGTTATATGGCTTACTCGAACTTTGAGTTGTCATCGGGACCTCCTAGTCAATGACATCCAGTTTTTTAACACTGGTATAACAAAAGGTCGCTTAGAGTACGTGAACCAATAAGATTCAGAAAAGCATAAAATGTTAATAAGTGTAACTAAAATGAAATATAAAATTAGAAAATAACCACAATCAAAGATACAAAAAACCAATTATCAACAAAAACCAGAACTATATAGATTGAAAATTACACTAATTGTACGAAATTTATCAACGAAAGCCCTTTGTCAAAAATGTGATCTTGATTAACGGTAGATTATTTTCCATCGCTGTTTATTTATCGTTATCATTAACCAACACTTTTTGAGCAGACTAATACTATGCCATTTACCATTGAACCTATTGGACGAATTCACTCTCCTTATAAAGAAAAATTTTCAGTGCCAAGGCAACCACGGTTAGCGCCTGCCGCCAACGCACGGGTTGAATTACTCGGTGAAGCTAACTCACCTGAAGCGATACGCGGTTTGGAGCAATTTAGCCATGTGTGGTTATTATTCTTATTTGATCAAAACCTTGAAGCAGGTTGGAAGCCGACCGTTAGGCCTCCTAGACTCGGAGGTAACGAAAGAATTGGCGTATTTGCTTCACGCTCAACATTTCGACCCAATGGTATTGGCATGTCTGCGGTAAAAGTAAAAGGCATTACGCAACAAGGTAGTCAAACCTGGATTGAACTAGGCAGTGTTGATTTAGTGGATGGCACGCCCATCATCGATATCAAGCCTTACATCCCCTACTCTGATTCGATTACCGATGCCACTGGTGGGTTTGCAGAGAGTGAGCCGGATATCTTGCCAGTAGTGTTTTCAACTTCCGCACAATTACGTTTGAAAGCACACTCAAATGGTCAGCATATTCAAGCGGTGATCGAGCAAGTTTTAGCCCAAGATCCTCGTCCGGCTTACAAGAAAAATAAAGCGGATGATAAAGAGTACGCCACTCACTTATTCGACCTAAACGTTAAATTTAAAGTCGAAAGCGATGACAGCCGCCATAATCTGGAAATAAATCGCAATTTCATCCATGTAACTTCTATCGAACACTTTTGAGAAAACCTCAGTGCTGCTATCATTACAAGCTAAATTGCCTCTTTGATTTTGGCATTCAATTATTAACATTCTATAAATAAGCGGGTACAAAAATGCGCACCAGCAAATACCTTGTTTCTACATTAAAAGAAACTCCAAACGACGCAGAAGTGATCAGCCACCAGCTGATGCTACGTGCCGGTATGATCCGTAAACTAGCTTCAGGTCTTTACACTTGGCTACCAACCGGTCTACGCGTACTGCGTAAAGTTGAAACCATCATTCGTGAAGAAATCAACAATGCAGGTGCAATTGAAACCTTAATGCCGGTAGTTCAACCTTTTGAACTATGGGAAGAAACAGGTCGCTCTGAAAAAATGGGCCCAGAACTACTTCGCTTTACCGATCGTCACTCTCGCCCATTCGTACTTAGCCCAACGGCTGAAGAAGTGATCACTAACCTTGTTCGTAACGAAGTAAGCTCATACAAACAACTTCCTTTGAACCTATATCAAATCCAAACCAAATTCCGTGATGAACGTCGTCCACGTTTTGGTGTTATGCGCTCTCGTGAATTTTCAATGATGGATGCCTACAGCTTTGATATCGATAAAGACGGTTTGCAACAATCTTACAATGCGATGCACGATGCTTACTGTAAAGCATTCGACCGCATGGGTTTAGACTACCGTCCAGTACTAGCGGACAGCGGCGCGATCGGTGGTAACGGTTCTCAAGAATTCCACGTATTAGCAGAAAGCGGTGAAGATCTGATTGTATTCTCAACCGAATCAGACTACGCAGCTAACATCGAAAAAGCAGAAGCCCTAGCACCAACAACTGAACGTGCTGAGCCAAGCCAAGAAATGACGCTAGTCGACACGCCAAATGCGAAAACCATTGCAGAGCTTGTTGAGCAGCACGGTCTAGCGATTGAAAAAACCGTTAAAACACTCTTCGTTAAAGCCTCTGATGAAGTCGATGCATCGATCATTGCGCTTATCATTCGTGGCGATCACGAGCTAAACGAAATCAAAGCTGAAAACCTACCACAAGTTGCTGCGCCTTTAGAAATGGCAAGCGAAGAAGAAATTCGTCAGTTAATTGGCGCAGGTCCTGGTTCACTTGGCCCTGTTGGTCTTGATCTACCATTTATCGTTGACCGTTCAGTAGCGGTAATGAATGATTTCGGCGCAGGTGCTAACATTGATGACAAGCACTACTTCGGTATTAATTGGGGTCGTGATGTAGAGCTTGGTCAAGTTGAAGATTTACGTAACGTGGTAGAAGGCGATCCTAGTCCATGCGGTAAAGGTACATTACAACTTAAACGTGGTATCGAAGTGGGCCACATCTTCCAGTTAGGTACTAACTACTCTGAAAAAATGAACTGTAGTGTGCTTGATTCAAACGGTAAAAACGTCATTCTAGAAATGGGATGTTACGGCATTGGTGTAACGCGCGTTGTGGCTGCTGCAATTGAGCAAAACCACGATGACTCTGGCATTATCTGGCCGGATGCGATAGCCCCATTCCAAGTGGCTATCGTTCCAATGAATATGCACAAATCAGAACGCGTTAAAGAAGCAGCTGAAAAACTATACGCAGAACTAATCTCAGCTGGTATTGAAGTGCTATTTGATGATCGCAAAGAGCGTCCAGGCGTAATGTTCAAAGATATCGAATTAATCGGTATCCCTCATACGGTTGTGATCGGTGATCGCAGTATGGATGAAGGTAACTTTGAATATAAAGATCGCAAAAATGGTGACAAAGTAGCGATTGCGATGGATAACATCGTCGAGCACCTAAAAGCTCAAATCAAATAATACCAATTCCGATAAATAAGTGGTCTAAATTAGCGTAGAAAAAAAGCTTGATAACAAGGCATAAAATTTCTGTTAGTAGTGATTCTACATACAAATTTTATAACGCAGTTAGCGAGTTTTTTAGCAAGCTAAGATGATCAATTATTTGTTGGAGTTGGTATAATTAATGAAGAATAAAAAGGCGAGCTTAGGTTCGCCTTTTTTATCACTTAATTTTACAGAGAAAATGATGAAAATTTATGACTGCTGCGATTTAGTTCGCGAACTCTATGCTCAAATTGGTAGTGGCGATCAAGGCTACATTCCTCAAGCCATCACTTGCGCGGTAAAAACCTTCAACGATATCGCCGCCGATGAAAACCTGCCAAAAGAAACACGTGAACGCGCGGCCTTTGCTGCAGCCAATTTGTTAATTTCAGATTTTGAAGACTAAGCTTAAGGATAACCACCATGAATTTAGCCAATTTTGAAAACATGGATCCAGTAATGCTGATGAGTATCGTCAATATGAAATTACGCGACGAATATGGTGATCTAGATAACCTAGTCAAAGCTTTTGATATTGATAAACAAGCCTTAATCAACAAACTTGCTAGTGCCGGGTTTGATTACTTACCTGAAGTGAAACAATTTAGATAGTCACGAACCATAACGGCTATCTTTCTCTTAACTCGAACAAAAATAAAGCCGCAGTCACTTTCAAATTAGCACTGTGAAAACGAGTGCTGCGGCTTTTTCAAATTAAAAAACTTACGGTTATTTAACCAATCTAGTCATTGCCGGAATTCGTGATAACACAATAAAGTCGAGTAACAACATACTGATAATCGCCAATCCTGCCATAGGGAAAGTGATAGAAGTAATAATCATCACAAGTGCTCCTGTTTTCCATAATCGAGTATCCTTTGGCATAGGCGGAGGCACTAATCTTCCTGCACCAGAAGGTTTGCGTAACCACCACATCACTACACCACTCACCGAGATAAACATAAACATTAGACAAAGCGCTGTATTTAATGCTTTATTCCACCAGCCTAGTTCGCCTTCATGCAGCCCTACACCCGCAGCCATAAATTTGGCCATTAGAGCATAATCATCCCAATTAAAATCGATAATGGTTTGCTTGGAATATTGGTCAATATGAACGGTACGATCTTGGGTTGGATCATGAATGTCACCACTAATCGTATCGGCAGACAAAGTATAAACGCCAGTATCATCGATTGGTAACATCACTCGGAAGTAACCAAAACCCAATTGTTGTCCGGTGTTTATCACTGTATCGAGATCTTGCGCTTCAATATTGTATTGCGCTTTAGGCATAGCCATATTATGAGCCGCGTGCAGATCAACGTCTTTAGGCTCACTATCTAATTTCTTATCTGAAATCGGCATCGGAGCTTGCTCAAGATTCCAAGGAACTTCTTTTTCATTGCCGTGGTTCATACTGGCATGCGTTTTGTCCGACACCGGAATGTCATAGTATTTTTCAGCGGGAAAGGTAGACCAACCTTGTACGAGCTTATCGCCCCATATTCCAGCCCAAGATAGTCCAGTGATCAAAAAGAACAGTAAAAAAAGACTGATTACCCCACCAATGTTGGCATGAAGATCTCGCCAAAAAATGCGTTTACCACTTTGCAGCCTTATTTTGAAAAAACCGGCTTTACTAGCATTATCCCTCGGCCACCACATGTATAAACCTGTGATGAGTAATACAATCGCTAAACTTGCTGCAATTTCAATTAACCGATCACCTAAATCACCAATCAATAAAGTACCATGAATGTCATTGGCTAAAGCATATAAATTATCGCGGTCAATCTCTCCCTGTAATTGTCCGGTATATTGGTTAACTAACACAAACCATCCCGTTCCATCCGGTTTTACAATAGCAAAGCGGTTGGCTTCATTGGTAGCATGAGCGGGAATAAACTCTTTCACTGTACTATCAGGGTAGGCTAACTGAACCGCTGCTAGTTGCTCACTCGCCTCAACTTGAGAAGATAACGTCTCAACATAAATCTTATCACCATATTGAGCCGACTCTATTTGCGGGCCATACAACATAATAAGCCCGGTGATCGCGAGCATGCACATAAAGGGCACGACAAATAATCCAGCGTAAAAATGCCAACGCCAAGCCATAAAATAGAAGTTTCTTTTTTCTTGCGCAGCGTTAGCCACGCCTTGCTGAACACTGCGAGTTGCAGAATGCATGATATTTCCTTAAATCATTACTAAAGGTCAACAGACCCTAAACAATCAATCGTTTAATCTGGCCAAAATTCGACTGTCGCCAGAAATACAGACAATAAAAGTCAGTTAATCTGAGCTTTCAATGCCAGCTAAAATAGATTAAATGGAATAAAGTTACTTACGCATTCAGAGGTGGGGCTCTAGGTGGGCTACCAAATGGATAAAAGTCACTTTCATTTGGCGGTGGCGGTTGCTTAAAAGCTAGAGTTTTTATTATTCTATATTGGCTTCGAAGTTGAACATCACTGACATCAACCTCTAACGCACAAGTAAAAACGCAGTGACCAGAAGAGGATGGTTGTAGATGTTCTGGCTCGCCTTCAACTTGTACTAATTTCAATCCGTTAAAAGTACAAAGTGTTTCCCATACCCCATTCACGCCACTGTGAGCGTTGACGGCTGGCATAGAGAAAATAACTAAACAATTTAACAAGCAGAGCTTAATAAACCATTTGTTTTTTAATCGGTATAGATTCATTGGTTCAATAACCGTCCCCCATTATAAGGGTTAATATAGAACAGCAAGCTTCCCCCCTCTTAACGAACTACCATAGTTAAAGTTAACTCCGATACCAACGGTATCAATAAAATCCCAATCAAAAACATTTAACTAAGCACCCCCTATTCGAGCTTCATAATATGAATTCCTTTAAGGATATCCGAGTTAAAATACATATCGCACGCCAGTCCCCAAGATAACATTATCACTTTGATAAAAATCCAAATTCGACATTTCTTTTGTAAAACCACCCATTACCGCGACACCGACACCAGACCAGCCAAAAATATTGTCGTAGGTATAAGTCGCTAGCACTCCGACGCTATCATCTTCCCGTGTTTCTAGAAAAATTGGATGAATTTCATCAAACTTAGAGTACTGAAATTTTATACTTATAGTTAAAAGTGAACTATCAAATTTCTGAACAGCAGCAAGCTGGCCGGTATAAGTATCCGATGCCATGGCTTCGCCTTTGGTATGTTGTTTTAAATAAGCGACAGAACTTCGCAAGAATAATCGTTGCGTAAGTGGCGTCAAATAGGAAAATTCACTGTAATAAAGGTCACCTTCTCGCTCCAATTGAGATTGAACATCCGAGCTATAATTGCTCGCACTTAATTCATCATCAATTTTTCGCTGGCCCACTGCCAACTCAAAGCCAATTCCGGTCCCTAAAATCTCTTGATATCGAAACCGAACACCTTTAATACGTTGATCTGTTTCTTGTCGTTTACTGCCGACTAAGAATGGGTCTTCCCAAGTCGAACTCTTCAATAGGCCAGGAATATATGACAGTTTGAAAGTGCCTATCTGCTCAAAATACTGACCATAACCAACTTCAAAATGCGGCCGGCCGAGGACTATATCCGCATTACTGGTACCCATGAAGAATTGTTGATTTCCCCCCAGAAAGGTGTAATTAACCTGACTGGCAGCCACCGGATAAATAAAAGCTTCTGATTTAGTCTCACCTTTATCATTTAACGAATTTAAAGTCTCACTGCCTGAATCTGATTGAGAATCCGATTGAATCACACCAAACAGTAACATTGCATTACCAGAGAAGCCTTCCTGCCATTTTCCTTTTACTTCAGCACTATAGGTTGTCGATGAAGAAAGTAATAAGATAGCAGCAAGAGCGTGCTGAATTTTCATATCTATTCCTTAGATAATGTTCTTTAAAATCAAGCAAATCCATTGACCGCATAAAAGTTATAACTGAGTTACTAAAAAACTACAAATAGAATACCTGAACCACAGACTAAATTGCTTATTAAGTCTCATAAAAAATGCCAACTACCTTTCAATAGTTAGCATTAGTGAATTGCTTTTAAAATAGTAAGCTGTGTTCTGAAAGGTTAGATCACAAACACTTCATAGCCTTTTAATTCAGGAATTTGCTGACGGAGAGTTTCTTCATCTTTTGCGATACCTTGCAAATCAACACAGTAACCTGCCGCTTCTTTTTGTAGTTCTACAGATTGCGATTGTAATTTCGTTTCAACTTTCGCTTTTAAATCAATCAACTGGTTTTGTAGTTCACTTAAATTCACACTACCACCAGCTTTCATTTTTTCAGATAGCACCGCAAATGCACTTGAGAAAAACTCCCCATTAAAACGTTGCATCGCTGCAGAAGAATCCGCTTTCCAATTAGCAATCGCTTCGCTTACGGCATCTTTTTTCAATACCCACTCTCCATCATTGTAGTAGCGAGATTCAACGTCAGAGTAGAAATCACCCATGGCTTTTTTCAAGTTATTGAATGAATCCGGAGCATTAAAAGATTCACTCACATCATCAATCACTTCATTAGCTAGCTCAATACCCTGATCAGCAATGTCTTTGGCTTTTGGTACATACAAGCTAACTTTTTCACGATACGTTTTAACCATTTGTTGCTGCATCTGGTTCAAATCGACTTTTTTACCATTAATAAATAATTGATTTTTTTGATCAATTACCACTTTAGGCTTACCTTGCTGATAAACCGAAACCACATCATCTTTAAGGTGTAGTTCATTATTAATATTAATATCGCAACGTGGCGCTTGAGCCAAAGCAGAAAACGAATACAGTGCCAGTAGTGTCGCCAAAAGTGTTTTTTTCATTTAAATAACCTCATTAGAGATGAGTAAATACAGTTGTTATCGAATTGTATACCCGAAGTAATTGGAGTTACAGTGATACGACAAGTGAAGGAAGCCCCATGGACATAGCTCGCCTATGACTTCTTTTAACAAAGAGATAAAGGGATGAATAAATGCCGTCAACAAAGTTTCAGGTTCGATGAGTATATAAATAAACTATAACAAGATTATGATGCTTAACGTCAAGAATAAGTGAAATGTTCATATATCCAAACCACTTCAAGCTATACCTCTAATTAGAATAATGCCACCACTTCATAACCCCTTTCTTTTCCTGCAATGTTTAATTCAAACTCATCTCCTAGCCGCTTATTTTTCAATGCCTTTCCTAACGGTGAATCAAGGGTGATCATCTGAATGGTTTGATCTTCAAATTCCAACGTCAATCCACCAGCAACAGGGCTGACAAAGAGCCATTTATTGATATCAGCTTGTTCTTCGTACAGCTCAACTAATGCGCCTAAATGTATGGGATCTTGACTGGATAGGCTTTTAATCGGCAAAGCCTTAAATACTTGAAGATCTTGTATGCATTGCTGAACTCTTTGCGCTTGGCCGTGTGCTAAATACGCCGCCTCTAAGCTTAAGGTATCGTATTTATGCTCTGGTATGTTTTGCTTATCAGTTGCCGCATTAATTGCAGTTTGAGTGGCTTGATACGCAACATCATGGATATCTATCAGAACTTTTATGATCGCTTGATGTAAAGTTTCTTTATTCATAGAAAAGCTCGATAACCTTTTTCATTAATTATTTTAAATGCGCTACTATTCATCATCGCTTTACGACAGTATTACAGATGGATTTTTATGAGCCCGATTCAACAAGCGTTAAAAGAGTACTTTGGTTTTGAACACCTTCGAGGTGGTCAACAACAAGTCATCGACACTATTTTATCAGGTCATTCTGCTGCGGCGATTTTTCCTACCGGCTCAGGTAAGTCACTATGTTACCAGTTGCCAGCCATTTTATTGCCACATCTAACGTTAGTAATTTCACCACTACTAGCGCTAATGAAAGATCAGCTCGAGTTTTTGCATAGTAAAGGCATTGCCGCCGCATCGGTGGATTCAAGCCAAGATAGAGAAACCACCAACCGCATTATGCAGCAAGTTCGCAATGGTGAGATAAAAATTTTGATGATCTCGGTTGAACGGCTTAAAAATGAACGTTTCCGTCAATTTATCTCACAAGTTCCCATTTCAATGCTCGTAGTTGATGAAGCGCACTGTATTTCTGAGTGGGGGCATAATTTCCGACCAGACTACCTTAAGCTACCTTTTTATTGCCAAAGTTTAAACATCCCACAAGTTTTACTGCTTACTGCAACCGCCACGCCGAGCGTTATTGAAGACATGAGCCGTAAATTCAATATTGATAAAGAGCACATTACGGTAACGGGCTTCTACCGTCCTAATCTCGATCTCAGCGTGCTACCTTGCGAAGAAGATGAAAAACCTCAAGCATTAGTTGATCTTCTTTGTACCGAAGCAAGTTTACCAACCATTGTTTATGTCACCTTGCAGCACACAGCGGAACAAGTCGCTAAGCATTTACAACACCATGGTCTTAATGCTCTAGCTTACCACGCAGGTTTAGATTCTGACATTAGGCAAAATATTCAACAACAGTTTATGAATGGTGATGTACCTTGTATTGTGGCAACCATTGCATTTGGTATGGGAATAGATAAATCAGATATTCGTCGAGTCGTGCACTACGACCTACCCAAATCGATAGAAAACTATTCCCAAGAAATTGGCCGTGCGGGGCGAGATGGGCAATCATCTTACTGTACTGTGCTTGCCAATAAATCGGGCATTAATGTACTAGAAAACTTTGTCTATGGTGACACACCAGATCCCCAATCGATTCAATGGTTACTGGAATTGATCTTTGATGAACAAAGTGCTTCTGGACTCTGGGAAGTGATGCTAACTCGTTTATCTCGCGATTCCAATATCCGCCAACTCCCGCTAAAAACGCTGCTGGTTTACCTCGAACTACAACAAGTCATTCAAGCCAAATATAGCTACTTTGCCGATTATCGTTTCAAGCATATTGCCAGTGAAAGTGAAATTTTGTCGCGCTTCCCCGAGCAAGGAAAACATGCTGAAAGACGCCAGTTTATACAAGCGATTTTTAACTGTTCCAAAATCGCTAAGACATGGCGCAGTGTTGACTTTGATGCGCTGTGGATGGGTTATCAAGCCGAGCGTTCTCGAGTGGTAGCAGCCTTAGATTATTTCCATGAACAAGGACTGATTGAGTTAGAAAGCAAACAAATTACCGATGTCTATCAGGTTCTCAACTCTCCAGAAATAACACATGACCATCAGGTGATCGCACAAGAGTTATCTCAGCTATTTAAGCAAAAGGAACATGGTGATCTAAACCGGATTCAAACTCTGATTAATTTGTTTGAAAGCTCGTCATGCCTAAGCTCTAAGCTCGCCAGCTACTTTTTAGATCATGATGTTCCAAATGCTTGTGGTCACTGTAGTGTTTGTCGTGGAAAGCTTGCAACACTGCCTTCACCTTATCTAGATGACGTTGAGATCGAGAAAGTTAATTACTGGCTAAAACCTTACCGAGAAGCATTTAGCGAACATGAAAAATCACAACAATGGACTTTAACCCTCGAGGCTCAAACTCGCTTTCTTTGTGGAATTGCCACGCCATTAAGCACTCAACTTAAAGCAAGCAAAATGGATGGTTATGGCAAGCTCGAACAGTACCCATTTGCACAAGTCAGACAGTGGGTAGAAAGCTGCGCTTAAGATTAACTTGTAAGTAACAAAAACGGCCACTTCATTTGAAGTGGCCGTTTTTATTGGACTCGAACTACCTAAGCTTGGCTCAAATAATCACGATAAATCATCGTATACCCTAAGTAATTGAAGTTACAGTGAGGCGACAAGTGAATGAGACCCTATGAGCATAGCTTGTCTATGTGATTGGGGCGAATGAACACTGACAACAAAACTGTAGCTTCAAGTACGACGGGTATATTACTCTTGGTCTTTACGCTTACTAGCAGAACGACGTTTATTGCGTTCCGCTTGAATCTTTTGAAATTCCACTAACTCTTTTTCTGCCCACTCAGTTGCTTCAGCTTCTGTCGCAAAACCTAGTTGACGTTTAGAAACTATCGTTCTGCGAGAAGTAATATGACGAATGATTTCTGCTGCCCAACCATTACGCTTCTCGATTAATTGAAAGCTGTATTTTTTACTCATAAGACTCTTTTGACCTATCCTACCTCAAACAAGGAAACATTCGCTCTGACATAGGATTAAATTAGGTGCGCATTAGAGCACAAATCCAGCTAAAAAGATGCAAATATTAATATACGTTTACTACTGTTCACTCAGGCTGAAAAACAAATTGAGCCGTGACAGGAATACTCGTTGCTATCGAATCTAGCTTGGCGACATCTTGTAGTGCTTTTACTCCATCAGTAAGCTCAAATAATGCCGTGTCTACAACAATGGGCTTAAGGGTATTCACTTGAAATGCACCATCACTTAACGCGGTAACCAAGACTTTAGTGTCAATCTTCTGTTGGTGATCATGCAAAGAAAGATCAACAGTCAATGGAACGGTTTTGATTTCGCCCACTTTCATGTCATTGAGCACTTGTAAATCGACTTGAGCGCTTAAACTCGCTTCTGGATAATTCACCACATTAAACAACATATCTTTCATCCGTTCATCGCGAATTTCAATATGCGTATTCACACTGGCTAAATCAATATCAACGACCACCACACCTTGATTATTAATCATTCCATCAATGGTACGAAAACTATGGACTTCGGTCACAGCTGTATTTTTAACCGTGACAAAATGCAACTCTGAATGTAATGGATCTAAATGCCACGATGCTAAAGCTTGCTGAGAAAAAGCTAAACCTAAAGCGATCCCTGTAACTTTGGAGAAAACTTTGGTTTTTGAGAGAAACTGACTCACTGACGTTTTCATACTATCTTCCCTATCATTCAATACAACATGGTATCTATTCGTTGAGTTTCTCTAATAGTGTATGCCTTTTTTGTAAAGATTGAGTATTAACAATGTCAGAGCATTATTAATTTTATGACAATATAAAAAACGGCCACCGAAGTGACCGTATTATTCTTATCTTTTTCAAGTAACGAGAAACGAAGCGCTCAAGCTACGAAAGTCGATCACCCTATATGCTTACGTGCATTACGGAACATGCGCATCCATGGGCTATCTTCTGACCATTCCTCTGGATGCCAAGAGTTGGCTACCGTACGGAATACACGCTCAGGGTGAGGCATCATAATACTCACACGGCCATCCGTCGTCGTTAAACCAGTAATCGCATTTGGTGAACCATTCGGGTTATTTGGATATTGCTGAGTTGGGTTACCCATATTATCCACATAACGTAATGTCACAGTGCCTGAATCTTCAATCGCTTGTAGATGCTGATTATCACGAACTTCTACACGACCTTCACCGTGAGAAACTGCGATAGGCATACGAGAACCCGCCATACCATTAAAGAAGGCAGATTGAGATTCTTGTATTTCCACTAAGCTAAAGCGAGCTTCAAAACGCTCAGATTCATTACGAACAAAACGAGGCCATAAATCTGCACCTGGAATTAAATCGCGTAGGTTCGATAGCATCTGACAACCATTACATACACCTAGTGCAATAGTATCTTCACGCTCAAAGAAAGCAGAAAATTGCTCACGAGCATTGTCGTTAAACAGAATCGATTTAGCCCAACCTTCTCCAGCACCCAATACGTCACCGTAAGAGAAACCACCACAAGCCACAAGACCTTGGTATTCTTCTAATACTGCTTGTCCCGTTAAGATATCGCTCATATGGATATCATTCGCTTCAAAGCCTGCGCGATCAAATGCTGCCGCCATTTCTACGTGAGAGTTAACACCTTGTTCACGTAAAATAGCCATTTTAGGTTTCGCGCCAGTTGCGATATAAGGCGCGGCAACATCTTCGTTAATATCAAAGCTTAGTTTTACGTTCAGACCAGGGTCGCTGTTATCTGCTTTTGCGGCATGCTCTTGGTCGGCACAAGCTGGGTTATCACGCATCGCTTGCATCTTATGAGTCGTTTCAGCCCAAATAGTGCGAAGTTCAGTGCGATTACGCTCAAGGACTACTGTGTTACCAGAAGTAATACGAAGGCTATCAGAAGCTTCAACCGAACCAATCACGTGTGAACTCGCTGCGAGACCATTTTCAGCTAATACCGCTTGAACCGCTTCAAGATCTTCATTGCGAACTTGAATCACCGCACCTAGCTCTTCATTGAATAGAGCCGCGAGAGCATCATCACCTAAAGCAGCAATCTCCGCATTTACTCCACAATGACCGGCAAACGCCATCTCAGCTAGTGTAACAAATAAACCACCATCGCCTTTATCGTGGTAAGCCAGAAGCTTATTCTCACGAACCAAAGATTGCATACCAAAGTAGAAACCTTTTAGTTGCTCAGCGTTATCCACATCCGCAGGTTTGTCACCTAGTTGCTTGTAAACTTGCGCCAGTGCCGTAGCACCCATACGGTTTTTACCGTTGCCTAAATCAATCAAAACTAAGCTGGTTTCGCCTTTCGTCTGTTGCGGATCAATTTGCAGTTGTGGCGTAACCGTTTTACGAACATCTTCTACACGAGCAAAGGCGGTGATCACCAATGACAACGGAGAAGTCACTTCACGCTCTTCACCATCTTGTTGCCATTTAGTCTTCATTGACATTGAGTCTTTACCCACTGGGATAGTAAGACCTAATGTAGGACAAAGCTCTTCACCGACCGCTTTCACTGCTTCATATAGACCCGCATCTTCACCTGGGTGACCGGCTGGAGACATCCAGTTAGCAGACAATTTAATGTGTTTAATATCGCCGATATCAGTGGCTGCAATGTTAGTGATTGACTCCCCTACCGCTAAACGCGCTGAAGCACCGAAATCCAATAAAGCAACAGGCGTACGCTCACCAAGCGACATCGCTTCACCGTGGTAAGAATCGTAACTTGCTGCCGTCACAGCACAGTTTGCTACCGGCACCTGCCAAGGACCAACCATCTGATCGCGAGCAACAAGACCGGTTACCGAGCGGTCACCAATGGTGATAAGGAAAGTTTTCTCAGCAACCGTTGGAAGACGTAGTACACGATCAACCGCTTCATTTAACTCAATACCACTGCGATCAATCGCTGGGTTATTGGCTTTTAGCGTTTTCGCATCACGGTGCATCTTAGGCGTTTTACCTAAAAGCACATCCATTGGCATATCGATTGGCGTATTGTCGAAATGAGAATCTTCTAGTTTCAATTCACGCTCTTCTGTTGCCACACCCACTACCGCATAAGGCGCACGTTCGCGCTTACAAATCGCATCAAACGCGTCCATATTTTCTGGTGCAACCGCCATTACGTAACGCTCTTGAGATTCGTTACACCAAATTTCTAATGGGCTCATTCCTGGCTCATCGTTCGGCACGTCACGTAATTGGAAAATACCGCCACGCTCACCATCATCAACCAACTCAGGTAATGCGTTAGAAATACCGCCTGCGCCCACATCATGGATAAAGGCGATTGGGTTCGCATCACCTAACTGCCAACAACGGTCGATCACTTCTTGACAACGGCGTTCCATTTCTGGGTTTTCTCGTTGTACAGACGCAAAGTCTAAATCTTCTGCTGATTGACCCGACGCCATTGAAGAAGCCGCACCGCCACCAAGACCGATGTTCATCGCTGGGCCACCTAATACAATTAAGCTCGCACCAACTGGAATTTCTTTCTTCTGAACATGCTCATCACGGATATTACCCATACCACCAGCGAGCATGATTGGTTTATGGTAACCACGGATCTCTTCACCGTTATGAGAATTCACTTTCTCTTCATAAGTACGGAAGTAACCTAATAAATTAGGACGACCGAATTCGTTGTTAAATGCCGCGCCACCTAATGGGCCTTCTAGCATAATATCTAACGCCGTCACGATACGGCTTGGTTTACCAAAATCGGTTTCCCAAGGCTGTACGAAATTAGGGATTTTAAGGTTTGAAACAGAGAAGCCAACTAAACCTGCTTTTGGTTTACCGCCAACACCCGTTGCACCTTCATCACGAATTTCACCACCAGACCCCGTTGAAGCGCCCGGCCAAGGTGAAATTGCGGTTGGATGGTTATGAGTTTCAACCTTCATCAAGATATGTGCTTGCTCTTGATGGTAACCATATTGACGTGTTTGCGGATCAGGGAAGAAACGGCCTACAGTAGAACCTGTCATCACCGCTGCGTTATCTTTATAAGCCGACAACACGTTATCAGGGGTCACTTCCATCGTGTTTTTGATCATTTTGAACAAAGATTTCTCTTGCTCGACACCATCAATGGTCCAACCTGCATTGAAAATCTTATGACGACAGTGCTCTGAGTTCGCTTGAGCAAACATCATTAATTCAATATCAGTTGGGTTACGCTTTAGTTTTTCAGTAAAGCTTTCAACCAGATAATCAATTTCTTCTTCAGCTAACGCTAAACCAAGAGTCACGTTCGCTTCTTCAAGTGCCGAACGACCACCAGAAAGCAAATCAACTTCAGTTAACGGTGCAGGCTCTGCCACTTGAAATAACGCTTGTGCTTGTTCAAAGTTGGTAAACACTACTTCCATCATGCGATCATGCAGTAATGCTTTTAACTCAACGAATTGCAGCTCAGATAGCTCAACCGAAGATTCAACATAATACGCAGTACCGCGCTCAAGACGTTTGATTTTGTCTAATCCACAGTTATGAGCAATATCGGTCGCTTTCGATGACCAAGGTGAAATAGTACCAGGACGAGGAGTCGTTAAAAGTAGTTGACCTTGTGGCTCATGATCTTCAATCGTTGGACCATAAGTAAGCAACTTTTCGAGTTTTTCTAACTCTTGGGAATCTAGTTCAGAAGTGAGGTCTGCAAAATGCGCAAATTCAGCATAGATGCCAGACACAGGTAGGTTCAATTCACGACACAGCTCTAAAAGCTTGTTGACACGAAACTCGGATAAAGCGGGGGAACCACGCAAAATTCTCATGTGCTTAGGTCTCTTTAGCAGTTGTTTAAAAAAGAAAAGTGATATTGAAATCCGTTCAGAAGGCACCGCTCTTCAGCAGGACATATAAAGCGGATTTCAATTTCACCTAGCCCTTTTGCGACGTATTATAGAGTAATTTCCATGTCGACGTAACACCAAAAGCAACCGTTTGCGTATTTTTTTCAATAAAGGTCATTTGTATATACTCAAAGTAATTGAAGTTGTAGTAAGACGACAAGTGAATGCAGCCCCATGAGCATAGCTTGTCTATTCGATTGGGGTAAATGAACGCCGTCAACAAAGCTACAGTTTCAAGTACGAAGGGTATAAAACTCCTTTCAATTTTGCTGATATGGTCGCCATTTGGTATAAAGTAGCTACTAATGGCTTTATGAGATTTCCTTTTGATAAAACTTTTTTCTTGTTCCAACTTTAAGCGTTTGGTTTTCATGCTATTTATCCTTATTGGAGTAACCGCATGTAAGCCAGATAGCCGATCAATGACTGACTTAGAAAAGATCCAAGAACGTGGCGTTTTACGAGTGGGTACCTTAAACAATCAACTTTCTTATTTTATTGGTCCTGACGGTCAAACCGGTTTGGAATACGAATTGGCGAAAAAATTTGCCGATCAACTTGGTGTAAAATTGGAAATAAAGCCCGCTTATCATCTTACTGGCTTACTACCTGCTTTAGAAAACCACGAGGTTGATATTGTCGCCGCGGGGTTAAGTCACACGCCAGAACGATTAAAAAAGTTCAATGCAGGCCCTGCGTATTACTACGTCAGTCAGCAAGTAATCTATAAAAAAGGCTCTTGGCGACCAAGAAACTTACAACAATTGATCGACAAAAAAGGCAAACTTCACGTAGTTAAAGGAGCTCAATACGAATACACCTTGCAGCAGCTTAGTAAAATACATCCTGACTTAAAATGGAGCAGTAGCGATACCGAAGATAATACAGACTTATTAAAGGATGTTTCCGAAGGGAAAATTGATTTTACGGTAGTGGACTCAGTATCACTTTCGATCACTCAAAGACTTCATCCTAACTTAGCGTTAGCGTTTGAATTAACTGACGATCAACCTATTTCATGGTTCATTCGCAAAAGTAATGATGACTCTTTATATGCTTTAATTCTAGAATTCTTTGGTCAATTCAACCAATCAGGGCAACTGGCTAGCTTAGAAGAAAAATATTTTGGTCATATTCAAAGTTTTGATTATGTCGATACACGAGCCTTCATTCGCTCGTTAAACAGTAAGCTTCCAAAATATAAAAAGTTATTCCAAACTTATTCTAAAGAATTTGATTGGCGCTTAATTGCCGCCTTATCTTATCAAGAATCACATTGGAATCCTTACGCCAAATCCCCAACTGGTGTACGAGGAATGATGATGTTAACTCAGTCGACGGCCAAAATGGTTGATGTAGAAAATCGTCTTGACCCATCACAATCTATTCGTGGTGGTGTTGAGTACTTACGACGTATGATTAAACGTATTCCTGATTCCATTCCTAAGCATGAAAAAATTTGGTTTGCTCTAGCCTCTTATAATGTAGGTTATGGTCATGTGATGGATGCGAGACGTATAACCCAACATGAAAAGGGTAACCCTGACTCATGGACCGATGTTAAAGAGAGATTGCCTAAATTACGCATTCCAAGTTATTACAAATATACTCGTTATGGCTTTGCTAGAGGTGATGAAGCCAAAAACTACGTAGAAAATATTCGTCGCTACTATCAAACGATCATTGGTTACGAAGCAGAAAATCAACCGGTAAATTCTGATCCAGCGAAAGGGGATGATTTTCAGGTTATTCCAGCAACGGTCAGTGAAGCGAAACCAAGCGCTGACGAAACAACTGAGTCACCATCAACTAATTAAATAAGACTAAATAAAGTAACAAAACAAGAATAGCCCCAAGACTTAGTTAACGCTAATGATTGGGGCTATTTACCATAGATAGAATTCATCGTTGGAAAGAGTGATTTAGGTTATGAAAAATGATTAGCTGGAAAAAATAAACTGTGCTACAACTGTCATCGTTACGTCATAAAATAACGATATAAAGAAGATCAATATAATAGAAAATAGATATTAAGGAGGCATAACTATGTTCTCTAAAAAGAAAACAATGAATCGTCTTGTTCGTAATAAAGCGAACACCACTCGTAGAAAACGTATGCTAGCCAACAATAAGAAACAGGTACTATGGCGTCATCGCTCTTATGTTTTCTGGTCAGAAGTAGTTTAGTAATACTCACTAATAACAAGACTAACAATTTAAAAACCCGCCACACCCTATATCGACAAACAATTTATTGAATTTTTGTTTGTCGATAAATATCACTCCTCTGTATTTCCCTTTCTGGTCTGTTTAATCTCTTTTCGGCGACGCTTAAAAAAAGCTTGTAGTTGATGACGACATTCTTCTTCTAATAAACCGCCTTCTACCTGTGCGTAATGATAAGAAGCTTGGCTTTCAAATAGATTCAAAACCGTTCCAGCCGCACCAGCTTTTAAGTCATAAGCACCAAAAACAATACGACCTACTCGGCTATGCAATAATGCACCAGCACACATAGGACAAGGCTCTAAGGTGACATACAGAGTGGTATCTAGCAGGCGATAGTTTTGTAATGTTTGGCCCGCTTGGCGCAGGGTAACAATTTCCGCATGCGCGGTGGCATCATGCTCACTAATCGAAGCATTCCACCCTTCGGCAATGATCTTGCCCTCTTTGACTAATACCGCGCCCACAGGCACTTCACCATGCTCTTCCGCGATATCAGCCAATTCGATCGCTTTACGCATAAATTCTTTATCTTGTTCAGTAAAATTAGAGGGGGTTATTTCAAGCACAATCGACTCTCTTTTAGGGTAGAGCCTAGATTATACGTGAACATTCACTCGATGTTGAATAAATGCAGACCAGAATACTTAATTATCAAATTCATTATATTTAGAGATCATGGTTTTCAGCGCAACGGATTGTCGCTCGTTCCAACGTGTATCCCAACCAGTTTCAATCTCGATAGTTTTTAAAGCCACTCCCCCAGGAATAGGGAATGAACCAGAAACCGTCCAGATTGTTGTATAAGCCCCAGAAGTACTAGTACCATCGATAATACAATCAAAAGTCATAAAACCTACGTCATCACAAGTTGCGGTACTACTGGCTCCACTTAATGAACTATTCGCACCACTAACAGATCGCGTTCTAAATAGTTCTAATTGAGACTCTGCCAGGTGCAGTGCCTTAATACTGTTTTCAGCATAATCAGCTTGCCTTTCCATATAGGTTTGCAGTTTGATTAGCCCCATAATGCCGACGATAAGAATGATAAAAGTGATCAACACTTCAATTAAGCTAAAGCCCTGTTGTTTAGAAATCATGCCATGATCCTTTTAGCCAACGTGGCTTATATAAGCTACTTAGTGCATGGTTTATTTTATTTCGATCATAAGAAATATTCGAAGAAGCGTCTATCATCGCTAGAGAACCTGGAGTATCTATAATTAACACTCCATCTGTCTCTTTCGAACCTCTCATAAATAAAGTAGGAACAGGGGCACCTAAATCTTTCAATTCTTGAGTGTAATATCCGGTGATATATAACCCCTCCGACATGTTCCCCCATAAGCTTATATTTGGAGAAAAATTTGTATTTAAGTGATATAAAACACCATTAAATGGCACACTCCCAGAAGAACCTAGTAACCCATTTTGCACGACAACGATAATCCCATCACTCGTATCTTTCGATAAAGTTTGTGTCGCAGGACCTAAATCACAAGTTCCATCCACCCAAATCAAGCTCTTATTGTTCTCAATTGCAGAAGCAATATTCTTGTCACACGGACATACAGAGCCAGAACAAAAGCCACCAGTTATAACCGTGAATTCCTTCTTTATGGATGATAGTTCAGACTTAGGTACACCAAATAGGTCTTCAAATGGATCTAAATCTGAGTCGTAGTAAAAGTCATCTTTAAAATTATTTTCTGATAATAGTTGAGTGCCATCCTCATCAAGCTGGTTATTTTCTTCTGATAATTTTAAAACCGAAGATGGATTGCTAATACTTGTTTGATAACTTGAATCACATCTACTTGTACTAGGAAAGTCTGGTGATGTAGGTATAGTTGTTTGAAGATTACTTGTCGCGTTCAAATAAATATTTTTTGAATATTTAACGGCTACACAGCTATAGGTATCAGGGGCTGAAATAAGTTGAATCGGTTGTGGTTTTATATCAAAAGCTCCGATCATAAATAAATCAGCAGTAGCTGTAATAGCTCCTAATGTTCCGGCACCTGGTATCCGCAACGCTTTGACAACTCGATAACCATTCTCATTCGATTCAACCGTATACAAATTTGAAGTGCCTTGTCTTGTGATATGAATATTACTGGGCTGATCACAATCATTGTATGAAACTGAATTTGGTTGATTGGATGACACATCAATAAGTTTGGCCATCACACACTCTAACCTTCCTTCACCTTTCCAATGTAGTTGCCTAGCCTCAATCTCATTCTGCACACGCTTAGCTTGAAAGAAAACACCTTTATAACTCGCCAATGAAAGAACCAACACACTCGCAAGTAGCAGCACTGCCACCAATAATGTTGCGGCTCCTCTTTGTTTTGAAAGTAAGGAGGTAGAGCTAAAGTGATTAAACATTACTTCCAGTTCCTTTGCTTAATTTGAGTCGACATAGTTTGTGGATACGAACCATCAGACAAAGAGGCAGTTAAAGTGATGGTATAAAGTGCTGAGCTGACTGTAGAGCCTAAAGCCTGACTGGCGACTTCAAAATTATTGACTTTAACTCGATTTGTATCGAGAAGTGAAAATGATGGGTTAGCCGAAGTGCCACACGGGATGAAAGTTTGTGTTGTCGATACTGATTTTTCACACACTCTTAATGCTTCATCTTTATAAATAAAGGCCACTTGAGTGTATAAGCTACTACCTCCACTCAATTGAGTTTGGTATCCATAAGCTAAACTACTGGAGGTTGTTTCGATTATCGAACTCGCCCCAGACAAAATGAAACTTTGCCCGTTATTGCCATTAAAGCCAGCTCTTTGGGTATCTTCTTTTATGTAACGCAACGCTTCATTCATACTCTGCAAAACAAACAGACGTTGAGATCTTTCAGCGGCAATTTTTTGACTCGAAAGGAAAACACCACCAACGGCGATTAAAGCAATGATTCCCATCGCGGATGCAATCATCAACTCTACAAAAGAAACACCTTTTTGGTACTTCCTTAATGCCTTAACACTCCGGATAGCCATATACCTCCCCTGTCACGCTACAAATTCGCGCACTACTACGATTATGAAACTTC
The DNA here is from genome assembly GCF_048266485.1 of Vibrio sp. Classification (GTDB taxonomy): domain Bacteria; phylum Pseudomonadota; class Gammaproteobacteria; order Enterobacterales; family Vibrionaceae; genus Vibrio. Next base: position 898,400 of record NZ_JBLWZK010000001.1, read on the forward strand.
AACATTAAAGGCTTGGTTGAATCTACCGAGAATTGGATATTGCCATTTTGTGTTGGGCGGCCATTCACTCGGTCAAAGGTAGTCGTGGTTGATGAAGCGGTAAAGTTGACGGTGATATTTTTAAAAGGTGCACCATCCAAATAGGTTAACGCATTTACTTTCGCTGCATGACGATCTGAAGGCGTGCTTGGAGAAGTATTGGCCACCAATGCCCACTCCCCAGCATAAGCAGCCCCATCTTGTACAAAGTGCAAATAAAGCTCCTGGTTTCTCAATACGGCCTCTGATTTAGTTTGCCCCCAAAAGCCTTGCAGTTCCTCTGCTAACCTTTGCATTTTTGATCTTTCACTCATCCCACTAAACGATGGCACGGCCGCAGCTAACAAAACCGCTAGCACGATTAATGAAATCAGCATTTCTATTAGCGTAAACCCTCGAGCCATTCCCCAAAATCCTCTGCAACTAGTTACATCTTGATATTTCAACTTGCAGTGATGCTAACACTTATCAAAAATGGCATAAGTCTCTAACAGGAAGTAATAGAAATGATTCGAATAAATCGATGCAAAAAAAGAAGCACAAGACAAAAAGGAATGACATTGATCGAATTATTGATCGCTGTAGCGATTATTGGTGTTTTGAGCGCCATCGCCTACCCCAGCTATCAACAGCATGTGTTAAAAAGTCACCGCTCTGCTGTCATGTCCGATATGATGAAAATTCAGTTAGAGCTTGAGCAACATCGCACCCAAAATGGCAGTTACGATTACACTATTATCGATAATACCGCGGGGACATGTGACTCTAGCCTAGGCTGCCAAACCGACAGTGACCGTTATAAGTTTTCTATAACTTCCGGTGCCAGTGGCATTGATTATTATGTGATTAAAGCCACACCACAATCCGCCTTGGGACAAGATAAAGACAAATGCGGCACGCTAGAGATGAATGCAGGCTCTGTAGGGAGCGCTAAGAAAGGTGGCGTTAATGTAGATGGATGTTGGAATTGAGGAACGTTGCTCGAGTCTCGGACGCTGCGCTGCTCGTTTTTCGAAAAAGAATAAAAGCAACTCCTGAGAAATATTTCTGTAAATAGCTGGTCTTAGTATCTTCACGTTACTGAAAATCGCTCTTTACCGAGCAACGAGCAGTGAAACGCCCGAAAACCGAGACTCGTAAACCAACAAAGCCTCCACTATCACTAGCAGAGGCTTTGTTATTCATATCAAAGTTGACTATTAACTAGTCAAATCATCAAAGAATTTTTTCACGCCATTGAAGAAGCCGTCTGATTTCGGCTTATGCTTTTGGCTTGCTTCTTCGCCACCAAAAGACTCTTCAAGTTCGCGTAATAGTTCTTTTTGACGAGAGCTTAACTTCACTGGTGTTTCGACTACTAACTTACAAATTAAGTCACCCGTTGCGCCACTGCGTACTGATTTCACGCCTTTACCACGCATACGGAACATACGGCCAGTTTGCATCTCAGCAGGCACTTTAAGCTTAAAGCGACCATCTAGTGTTGGTACTTCTACTTCACCGCCCAATGCCGCTAAAGTAAAGCTTACTGGTACTTCACAATGTAAGTTATTGCCATCACGTTCAAAGATATGGTGGTCTTTTAAATGTACTTGTACGTATAGGTCACCAGCAGGAGCGCCACGTTCACCCGCTTCACCCTCACCATTTAGACGAATGCGATCGCCAGTATCAACACCAGCAGGGATCTTAACATTTAATGTCTTGCTCTTGTTCTTGCGGCCTTCACCATGACAAGCATCACAAGGATCCTTAATAATTTGACCACGGCCATTACAAGTAGGACAAGTTTGCTGCACTGCAAAAAATCCCTGACGCATTTGAACTTGACCATGACCATGACAAGTGCCACAGGTTTGGGAACTTGAACCCGCTTTAGCGCCACTACCGTCACATACTTCACATTCTGTTAGCGTTGAAATACTAATCTCTTTTTCACAACCGCGAACCGCTTCTTCAAGAGAAAGTTCCATGTTGTAGCGTAAATCTGCACCACGTTGGGCACGCTGTGGACCACCACGACGGCCACCACCAAAGATATCGCCGAAAACATCGCCAAACATATCTTCAAAGCCGCCGCCTCCACCGAAGCCACCACCGCCGCCCATTCCACCTTGTTCAAAGGCTGCATGACCATATTGATCGTAAGCTTGCTTTTTCTGTGGGTCGGTTAAAACTTCATACGCTTCTTTAACTTCTTTAAACTTGTCAGATGCATCCGCTTCTTGGTTGCGGTCTGGGTGATATTTCATCGCAAGACGTTTGTACGCCTTTTTAATATCGCGCTCTGATGCATCACGGCTGACACCTAATACTTCATAAAGATCACGTTTTGACATGCTCGGTTCACCAATTTTCTTTTACTAATAAGCATTGCTCATCAGTGTGTGTTTTAAACTATGAAAAGCTATATCTAGCTAGATAATCCGATATACCTTAAGCCTTTATCAATAACCGCTTAGGTAGAAGTGATTATCTAGCAGGACAATACCTCAATAAATTAACCAGTATCAGATGGAAAATTGCGGGCGTGAGAGACAAACTCTAAACGCCCGCAGTTTCATATCACTCACCCTCAATTAATTAAGGGTGACAGACTTAACAATAATCAATGTCGATTATTTTTTGTCTTCGTCTTTTACTTCTTCAAACTCAGCGTCAACAACGTCATCTTCAGGTTTAGCTTGCTCGCCACCTTCCGCTTGTTGTGCTTGAGCTTTCTGCTGAGCAATTTCCATCAGTTTTTGAGCCGCTGTTGCTAACTCTTGAACTTTAGTATCGATGGCTTCTTTATCATCGCCAGACTTCACTGATTCAAGTGCTGTAATCGCTGCTTCAATTTTCTCTTTCTCATCAGCTGGAAGTGCATCACCAGCTTCTTCGATTTGCTTACGAGTACCGTGGATCATTTGGTCAGCTTGGTTGCGAGTCGTTACTAACTCTTCGAACTTTTTATCCGCTTCTTTGTTCGCTTCAGCTTCTTGTACCATTTTCTCGATTTCTTCATCTGATAGACCACCAGACGCTTGGATCGTAATTTTTTGCTCTTTACCTGTCGCTTTATCTTTCGCAGAAACGTTCAAGATACCATCCGCATCTAGGTCAAACGTTACCTCGATTTGTGGCATGCCACGTGGCGCAGGGTTAATGCCTTCTAGGTTAAATTGACCTAGAGATTTGTTGTAAGTCGCTTGCTTACGTTCACCTTGTAGTACGTGAATCGTTACTGCGCTTTGATTGTCCTCTGCTGTTGAGAATACTTGATTCGCTTTTGTTGGAATCGTTGTATTTTTCTCAATTAGCTTAGTCATAACGCCACCCATCGTTTCGATACCAAAAGATAGAGGAGTTACGTCTAGTAGAAGAACGTCTTTCACGTCTCCCGCAAGAACACCACCTTGAACTGCTGCCCCGATTGCTACTGCTTCATCAGGGTTCACGTCTTTACGTGCTTCTTTACCAAAGAATTCAGCCACTTTTGCTTGAACCATTGGCATACGTGTTTGACCACCAACTAGGATAACGTCAGTTATTTCGCTTACTGATAGGTCAGCATCTGCTAGAGCAACTTTTAGCGGCTCAAGAGAACGTTGAACTAAATCTTCAACTAGCGATTCTAGTTTAGAACGAGTTACTTTTACGTTCATATGTTTAGGACCAGTTGCATCCGCTGTCACATATGGAAGATTTACGTCTGTTTGTTGCGCAGAAGATAGTTCAATCTTCGCTTTTTCAGCCGCTTCTTTCACACGTTGCATCGCAAGTGGATCGTTTTTCAGGTTAATGCCTTGCTCGTTTTGGAACTCAGATACTAAGTAGTTGATCAAACGAGTATCAAAGTCTTCACCACCTAGGTGAGTATCACCGTTAGTTGCTAATACTTCGAAAGTTTGCTCACCTTCGTGCTCATCAATTTCGATAATAGAAATATCGAATGTACCACCACCAAGGTCATAAACTGCGATAGTGCGATCGCCACCTTTCTTATCAAGACCGTAAGCAAGTGCAGCTGCTGTTGGTTCGTTGATAATACGCTTCACTTCAAGACCAGCGATACGGCCAGCATCTTTTGTTGCTTGACGTTGTGCATCGTTGAAGTAGGCCGGTACAGTAATAACCGCACCAGTTACCGCTTCACCTAAGTAGTCTTCAGCGGTTTTTTTCATTTTCTTCAAGATTTCAGCGGAAACTTGAGGAGCTGCCATTTTTTGGCCTTTCGCTTCAACCCAAGCATCACCGTTGTCAGCCTTAACAATGTTATAAGGCATAATTTCGATATCACGCTGAACTTCTTCGTCTTCAAAACGACGACCGATCAAACGTTTAATTGCGAACAATGTATTTTCAGGGTTAGTTACCGCTTGGCGTTTTGCAGGTTGACCTACTAATGTTTCGCCATCTGTGTAAGCGACTACTGATGCTGTTGTGCGTTCACCTTCAGCATTTTCAATTACGCGTGGTTTGTCGCCGTCTAATACCGCAACACATGAGTTAGTTGTACCTAAATCAATACCAATGATTTTACCCATTTGACATTCTCCAAAGAATTTCAGTTATTCAGTTTTTGCTATACCCAACTTTTGATAACAAATAGATGGGGGCTCAGAATTGGGATTCAACCCTGTAAGCTAATTTGTTTTGCATTTCGCATTACGTGTTTCTGTATGCACAATAGATAAGGGCGGCAAAATGCTTTTCAAGGGGGAAAATAAAAAAATGCCGAGTTTTTTATAACTCGACATTCCATTTTTAGTAAAACTTATGCTTTATGTTACTTGGCCACCATCACCATCGCAGGGCGAATTACTCGGCCATTTAATTCATAACCTTTTTGCATCACAATCATAACCGTATTCGATTCGTGATCTGGGCTTTCCTGCATACCAATGGCTTGGTGAAGTTCAGGGTTAAATGCTTCACCTTCTGGATTAATCTCGACTAACCCAAATTTTGCTACCGTATCAACAAAAGATTTATGCGTCATATCAACACCTTCCAGAATCGGCTTAACAACTTCATCCTCAGGGTTTGCCGCTTTTAGAGCACGCTCTAAGTTATCGATTACCGGCAATAATTCTTCAGCGAACTTATTCAATGCGTATTTACGAGCTTTATCAATTTCTTGCTCGCTACGACGGCGCATGTTTTCCACTTCTGCTTTCGCACGTAAAACTGAATCCTGCTGTTCTTTAATTTGAGCTTCCGCAGCATTTAACGCCGCTTCTAATTCAATAACACGAGAAGCTTCTTGCTCCACTTGTTCAATTTCTTCATTCCAATCGATATCGCCTTCACCACCAATGGTTTGAGCATCATCTGCATTGGCATCATCTTCAACAAGTTCTTGCTCAACTTGTAGATCTTCCGATTTTAGCTCTTCATCTTGCGGTTTGTTATGTTCTGTAGTCATGATATCTCCAAGAATATATTCAACACCATGCGCTTGTCCTAACGAAATAGGCACAAAATACTCGCATAGTCATTCCACTTGCCCTTATTATGGGGATGAAGATTTATGATTCAAGCGTAGAGTGCGTTTATCTTAATAAATACGCCTGATAAAATACCTTATCGCCCCTTTTTACAGTTGAGTTGAACCCTATGCAGAAGCCTTTTAACGTAATTGCCATTATTGGTAAGCCTCGCGACCATAAAGCTGTGCAAACGCATAAAGAGCTTTTCCATTGGCTGATAGAACAAAATTACACCGTATTAATAGATGATCGCTTGATTGATATATTAGATGACCTTCCAAAAGGTGTATTTTCTAGCTTACTTAGGATCGGTGAACAAGCGGATTTAGCGATTGTAGTTGGCGGTGATGGCAACATGCTAGGCGCGGCACGTATTTTATCTCGCTTTGACATCTCAGTTATTGGGGTAAACCGCGGTAGCCTAGGTTTCTTAACCGATCTAAACCCTGAAGATTTTCACCATGCACTACTCAAGGTACTAAAGGGTGAATACCTAGTTGAAGAACGCTTTTTATTAGAGACAGAAGTACATCGTAGTGGGCATATAAAAAGTCATAACTCTGCGTTAAATGAAGTGGTTTTGCACCCTGGTAAAGTCGCGCATATGATTGAATTTGAAGTTTATATTGATGACAGGTTTGCTTTTTCACAACGCTCCGATGGCTTAATCGTTTCAACGCCAACCGGCTCAACTGCTTATTCCTTGTCAGGCGGTGGTCCTATTTTATCACCCAGCTTAAATGCTATTTCACTCGTCCCAATGTTTCCGCACACACTATCAAGTCGACCTTTAGTTGTTGATGGCAATAGAAAAATAAAATTACTGGTATCTCCAGACAATAGAGGAACTCAAGAAGTCAGTTGTGACGGTCAAATATCACTTCCAGTATCACCTGGCGATGAAATTCAAATCTTCCAAAGTCCAAGTATTTTAAAGCTTATTCACCCTGAAGATTACAGCTACTACCATGTATTGCGTCATAAACTAGGTTGGTCGAGTAAACTGTTTTAACCGATATAAAACACGAAACACGAAACACGAAACATAATGATGCCTTGTCGATTTTATGATCAGCAAGGCACTTTTATTACAAACAATAAAAATCCACACAAAAAACTTTACTGTATAAAAAGCCAGTATATACTGTTTTTACATACAGTAATTTATTTTGTCTTTTTTCAAGGTGGATTTATGCTCTCCCATTTAAGTATTAATAATTTTGCAATTGTTAAGTCTTTACAACTAGAGCTTTTCAAAGGAATGACAACTATTACCGGTGAAACAGGTGCCGGTAAATCCATTGCAATTGATGCACTAAGCCTTTGTTTAGGTGGTCGTGCTGATAGCAATATGGTACGTCCTGGTGAAGAAAAAACCGATATCACCGCCTCTTTCATCCTGGATAACAACATTAATGCCACCCGATGGTTAGAAGACAATGAATTACTAGATGGTGAAGAATGCATAATTCGTCGCATCATCACGAATGAAGGTCGTTCGCGTGCGTTTATCAATGGTAATCCAGTACCTTTGTCACAATTAAAATCTCTAGGACAAAACTTAATCAATATTCATGGGCAGCACGCTCATCACCTATTGATGAAGCCTGAACACCAATTAACATTGTTAGATCAATACGCCGGCCACCAACAACTGATCCAAGCAAGTAAAAAGCATTATTCAGATTGGCGTCAACTACGCAACCAACTTAAGAACTTGCGAGCCAATAGCCAAGAAAATTTAGCTCAAAAGCAACTGCTTGAATATCAAGTAAAAGAGTTGGACGAGTTAGCATTATCAGAAAACGAGTTTGAAAAGCTCGAACAAGAACATAAAGTTCTTTCAAGTAGTGGACAGATTGCGGTTATTTGCCAACAAGCAATTAGTGAACTGTATGAAGGCGAAGAAGTGAATGCACTTAGCCTACTTCATTCTGTCAGTCATTCACTCTGCGAACTTGCAGAATTAGATCCATCATTGGCTCACCTGCCTAATCTATTATCGGAAGCCATGATCCAGCTAGAAGAAACTAACTCAGAATTAAGACACTACTCCGACAACATCGATGTCGATCCCGCACGAATAGCCGAAGTCGAAGAACGTTTCAGCAAAGTAATGACTACAGCACGCAAACATCACGTTCGTCCAGAAGAGTTATATCAATATCATCAAGAAGTAAAAGCGCAAATTGAAGCGCTCGACAGCTCAGATGAAAAATTCGAGCAATTAGAAAAAGATGTCGATGATAAATATCAAACCTTTTTAACTGCTGCAGAAAAGCTGAGTAAAAGCCGTAGCCGCTATGCCAAAGAGCTAAATAAACTGATCTCTCAAAGTATGCATGAGTTAAGCATGGAAAAAGCGCAATTCTGTATTGATGTGATTAAAGATGAAAAACATGCTGCTCCACTAGGTATAGATCAAATCAATTTCTTAGTTTCAACCAACCCTGGCCAGCCATTACAAGCGTTAGCCAAAGTCGCCTCTGGTGGTGAACTATCTCGAATTTCATTAGCGATTCAAGTTATTACGGCGCAAAAAGTTCAAACACCGAGCCTAATATTTGATGAAGTGGATGTTGGTATCAGTGGCCCAACGGCAAGTGTCGTCGGGAGAATGTTACGTAAACTAGGCGAATCTACTCAAGTACTTTGTGTCACTCACTTACCGCAAGTAGCTGGCAGCGGCCATCAACAATTATTTGTCGCGAAACAAGCAAAAGCAGGCAAAACGGAAACTCGAATCCATCAATTAGATGAAAATCAGCGCATTGATGAACTGGCTCGCTTACTTGGCGGTAGCACGATTACAGATTCAACCAAAGCGAATGCAAAAGAATTGTTAGTGGCGGCTTAGGTCTCGGGTCTCGGGTCTCGGGTCTCGGGTCTCGGGTCTCGGGTCTCGGGTCTCGGGAGATTGTTAGTTTACATTTAAACTTTGCAACTAAACTCTAAGTTTTCTGTCTTAATTTGCATGTTTAACACTACGGGCTTTTACTTCTTCGCTTGGCTTGTTTATTATCGAGCAAGATTTTTGCCTTTAACTCGAAGAAACCACTATGTATTTTAAAAAGTGGATACTCATTATCCCTTTCGCTTTAACGATCTTATCTGGCTGTAGCGTGCTTGAGCGCTTGGTTTATCGCATTGATATTGCTCAAGGTAACTACATAGAGCAACCAGATGTCGACAAACTTCGCATTGGCATGACCAAAGAACAAGTTCAATTTGTTCTAGGCTCTCCAATGTTAGTTGAAAATGGTTACCCTGATACTTGGTATTACATTTACCATTTCACTCACGGCCATGACGACTCTGTTCAGAAAAACTTTATTGTCAGGTTTGATCCTCAAACCCAAAGATTAACTGAGGCATCGGGTGATTTTGACTTAAGCCCAGACTTCAATACTCCGTTAAATTAATAACAAGTATACCAAGTGACTTGGGTATATATCATAAACGCAAAATGGCCTATCAAGTAGATATTAAGTCTCACTTGATAGGCCATTTTTTACCCCTCTAAAAACCCAATAGCCATCGCTTAAATTTAATCAATTAAGCTTTCTGCTTAGCTTGTTCCAATTTTGCTTGCTCTGCTCTCTTGCGGCGAATTTCTTTTGGATCTGCCAATAACGGTCGGTAAATCTCAATACGATCTTTATCGCGCACTGTCGAATCTAGTTTTACATTTCGACTAAATACACCAACTTTATTCTTTGCTAAATCTATCTCAGGGTAATTAGCCAAAACACCAGACTGTTCAATGATCTCTTGAACGGTTAAGTCTTCTGATACCGCAAGTTCAAACACTTTTTGCTCATGCGGCAGTGCATACACCACCTCAACATGGATCAGTGAATTAGCACTAGTTTGCTCTGTCATTGTTTGTCACCTGTATGGCTACTTGCCAATCAATTGTTGTACATTTGCTTTGCGCGTTGAGTAAAAGAGTTCACCATATTGTTAGTGAGTTCATTGAATACTTTACCAAACGCCATCTCCACGAGCTTATTACTGAACTCAAACTCTAAACAAAGCTCTACTTTACAAGCAAAGTCATCTAATGGAGTAAACATCCAAAATCCAGTTAAGGACTTGAAAGGGCCATCCACTAACTCCAAATTAATCCGACGGCCTGGATCCATTGTATTCGCAGTGGTAAAGGTTTTTTTAATCCCAGCTTTTGAGACATCAACCGAGGCAACCAAAGCGGTATCGGTAGAGTCAATCAGCTTAGAGCCTGAACATCCTGGTAAAAATTCAGGGTACTTTTCAACATCATTGACCAAATCATACATTTGCTGAGCACTAAACGAGACTAATGCTGAACGATTAACCTGAGGCATACTTCTTCCTAATTTGAGCCATGAAGCAAATTCTCGAAAATAAACAAAATATTACCAAGAATTAGAACAAAAGGATTCGCCAAAATAAAAGCAATCCGTATAATGAGGCCATTATGGCAAAGAAAAAATCAAAATCAAAAGCCGGTAGTAATACTATCGCTCTTAACAAGCAAGCTCGACACGAATATTTCGTCGATGATGAAATAGAAGTTGGTCTTGAGCTGCAAGGTTGGGAAGTCAAATCTTTACGTCAAGGTAAAGCCAATATCGCAGAAAGTTATGTCTTTCTTCGCGACGGTGAAGCATTCCTAAGTGGCGCGTCAATCATACCACTTCAACAAGCTTCTACGCACATTGTGGCTAACCCAACTCGTGTTCGTAAGCTATTACTTAACCGTCGTGAACTCGATAACCTATTTGGCCGCGTAAACCGCGAAGGCATGACCTTGATTGCCCTATCACTCTACTGGTCAAAGTCTTGGGTTAAGATGAAAATCGGGGTCGCGAAAGGTAAGAAACTTCACGACAAACGTGATGATAAAAAGAACCAAGATTGGCAGCGTGATAAAGCTCGAATTATGAAGAGCAGCTTACGCTAACATTCCGTTTTTAAGCAACAAATATCAAGTGAGTTAATGTTAACCACTTAAACGCAAGTCACTAGACTCTTAAAGGTTTTATGTTACTATGCGTTTAAAGTATCGTTTATCATAATATTTGGTAAAGATACAAAGCGTGAAAGCGCAGTTTGACATTTTGATGAGTAGTTCAAAATCAATCAAACAACCTTGGGGCTGATTCAGGATTCGACGGGAATTTGTAAGTCTGAGGTGCATGTCGTGGGGCGGTTGGCCACGTAAAAAGCCGCAAAAAAATAGTCGCAAACGACGAAAACTACGCACTAGCAGCTTAATAACCTGCTGAGAGCCTTTCTGCCCTAGCTTCCGTTTGTAAGACGGGGAATAACAGAGAGTCAAACCCAAACAAACTCGTGTGGCGTCTCCCGCCTGAGAGACAAAGCATTAAAATTAATTCAGGATAGCCATCAACTAGCGTGTCGGTTCGCAGGTCGGTGGTGAAATTAAAGATCGACTAAGCATGTAGTACCAATGATGGATGATTTTCGGACGCGGGTTCAAATCCCGCCAGCTCCACCAAACGTTTGGAAAGGGCGACAAGTCATTGATTTGTCGCCCTTTTTGTATCTTTAATACTTGGGTTTAGGCTGTTTGTACTAACGTTTGGTACTAAAACATGCGCTACCTACACATCTCAAAGTCAGGAACTTGGCAATTTCGCTACCAAGTCCCCCTCATCATCGTCACCTATTTGGTGATCGCCGAGAAATAAAACGCTCCCTTAAAACCTCAGATAAAGCCGAAGCAACTGTTATGGCTCTTGAGCTTGAAATTCAGATTCGCAAGACTATCTTGGCAGCAACATCACTTGAGAAACACCCTTCCACCTCTACCATTTCACAAGTAAAGACCCCCTCAACAAAAGAAGCCTCGTGATATGACGCGCTAGAACGCTTTTGTAAGTACAAAGCCGAGCACATCTCATCGAAAGCGGCAGCGATGTTAGAAGCCAAATGTAGGATTGTTCTTGATCTTATTGGCAGCCTCATTTGAGAGCAATTCGACGTTCTGATGCTGAAGCGGTGTCATCACTCCTACGTAACTACCCAACGAACCTAAAAAAACACAAACAATTTAATGGGCTATCAGGGCATGATGCGATCAAGCGAAACAACGAGTTAGGACTGCCGACTTTAAGCGATGAGTCAGTCAAGGACTACTGCCAGAAAATGTCTGGGTTCTTTGAATGGTGCCAATTAAATGAACTCACAGATATCAATCCATTCAAAGCCATCAGGTTCAAAAAAACTCGTCGAGATAGTGAAGCTAAAAACGCTTACACCCCAATTGAGCTAGAGAAAATTTTTGGTGCTATCGCTAGCACCAAACACCAGCACAGACACCCTTATTACTTTTGGCTCCCATTGTTGGGATATTTCACTGGGGCAAGACTAAACGAGCTTTGCCAGCTTTATAGAGCCGACATTTGTCAATTTGAGGGCATCTGGGTCATTCAAATCGATGACAGGTTTGAGGGACAGAAACTAAAAAATCAGACCAGCCGCCGCATAGTCCCAATCCACGATCAATTAATTGCTCATGGTTTCATTGAGTTTGTGCAATCAGTGCAGCATGAGCGAGTCTTTCCTGAACTAAAAAAGTCTAGGGATGGGTTTGGCTCCCCTGCATCAAAGTGGTTTGGGCGCTTAAAAAGCAAACTAGGGTTTGGTAGAGGGCATGATTTTCACTCATTCAGACATACTGTTGCCACTCAATTCAAGAAGCACCAGATTTCACATATCGTGGCTGGTGAATTACTCGGTCACGCTCAAAACAACATCACTCACGATCGATATGGTAAAGGGCTAGGGACCCATCAACTTAGGGAAGTTATTAACTTAATAGACCCTAACCCCACAAAAAATGCTCACATTATCAGGTCAAGATATTTACTCCACAAGAAAGTGATATAGTTCACAAAAAAACGGGCGTGAATTCACGCCCAGAAAACAAAAATTAATACCTTTAAAAACATACACTTAATATAAAAAACCAATGTTAACAAACAAAGGATATCACCTTGATTTGGATTTTCACAAATAAAAACAATAACTTAAAAACAGAAAGATAATGTTTTACGAACACATACTTTCCTCTTTACATTAATTGAAGGCCACAAAATTAAACAATAAACAGGATTATATATGGCATCTTCAAATGCAACTGCCTGCATTATTACAAATGAAGCAGTTCATCACTATAACAACATGACAGATACAGGCTCTAACCCTCTGCTGCTTGAACGCCCTGTACCCAAAAGTCAAAAAACCGTAGAGCCAAAAACATGCTTTGACATTCTCAATGAATATACTGAATACCGACTAAAGCTCGGAAAATCAAAGAAAAAAAATATTTGTCAGGATCATGACATTCTCCGAATGATTCTGAATTTTATGGACTTTTTGGATCTCAACGAACTCGACCGTAGTGGTGCCGAACAAATTGCCAAAGCATACTGTTATAGACCGAAGAATCCACAGAAGTATCCTGAGCTAGAAGGTTTACAAGGTTTTGACTTAATTGCAAAAAATGAATCACTTCCTCAAAAGAAAAAATACATTTCACTAGAAACCGCCAAAGGTCATATCCAAAAAATGTCTACCTTCATGGCTTGGGCTAAATCTCATGGTTATGTATCTGACAATGTTTTTTACAAACTACCTATGAAAAAGTCCACTCAGGTAAAGACGGTGTTTCCTTTTACAGAAGAGCACTTATTCAGTATTTTTTCTATGTCTGACTATGCTAAACATAAATACTTACACCCATTTTATTACTGGATTCCAATCCATGCGTAATCATTTACTCATAAAGATCCTCGCCACACATTTATGAGTAAAATTTTACTCATAACTTGAAAAAAAATGACTTTAAGAGTAAAGTTTTACTCATTGATAAGTAGAGGTGTTGTCGATGGAAGAACTAACCGTACAAGCTTTTATCAGAGGTGAATGGATAGATATTGGTATCATCTCATTCCCTAAAAGTAGCCAACATAATTTCCGAGTGACTGAACTCAACTACCTCAGCGACTATGCGCTAGAACATCACGATAAAGATGACTTTCACGCTGTTTCACTAAACCACCCTGTCTCATTCTTTTTTGATGACATGGGCAAACCTGGATGGTTAAAGTTTCTAGACGATATTATGCCTAGTGGCGCGAGTAGACGATACTGGGTCAAACACCTAGATATTGAAGACCTTAGTTCTGATGAACAAGACTATGTTTTGCTCAAGTTTGGCACAATGTCGCCTATTGGTAACTTAAGAATAAAAGACTCTCTTCCTGAGCGCTACGAAGTAGCAGACAACCTCTACTTCTCTGTTGATGATGTTAAAAATCGAGCAGGTGATTTCCTCGACTATGCACAGCAAAGAGGGGCAGCCGCAGGTGGTGCAACAGGGGCTGGAGGTGAAGCGCCAAAACTGATCCTCCGATGTGGTTTCGATCATGGATCTGGCAGCGAAAAAATATGGATTGACCCATACCAAGATGACAATAGCAACCACGACTTACATTACTTAGTAAAGTACCCTAGAGGCTCAAGAAGCACCATCGACTGTAATATTCTAAGAGCTGAGTTCTACTTCTACCACGAGCTAACTGAAATGGGAGTTGAAACGATCTCCACCGACGGTATGCGCTTGGAGGAAGGATTAAACTACCCTTCCTTGTGGCTTCCTCGATTTGATGTTCAAATTATTGAGCAACAAATAGAGAGATTTGGCATGGAATCTGTGTATTCCATTTTGAACAAAGGCGCTGGGGTCACTCTTGATCACGAAACAACAATCCGAACTCTCATAGAAAAAATTACTGAAAGCAATATGGTTAAACACCAAGGGTATAGGTTTGATACCCAAGCTTTCGTCATTGAATGGGTGAAGAGAGATCTACTCAACATCTTGTTTGGTAATAGTGATAACCATGGCAGAAACACTTCATTCTTAAAAGGTGATGGAGTCATAAAGCTTGCTCCCGTTTACGACTTCGCACCAATGAAAGCTGATCCTGAAGGCATTCCAAGAACAACAAAATGGAAAGCCCCACTAGAGGTTGGCGGAACTTACGACTTCGTAGGAATAGCGGACACCTTATCTGATCTCGTGCCAAAAGAAGTGTTATTACAAGAGCTAAAGGTTACTGCAAGTAAATGCATTGATTTAAAGCAGAGACTAGCATTACGAGGAGTACCAGAACAAATCTTAGAGATGCCAGCCGTTGGACTTAATCATATATCAGAAAAGCTCACTAAATGGGGGCTACTATGAATAAGCCAAGCAATAAAGAGTCCGTACAAGATACCGTTGCTCGTCTAAGAGCAAACCGAAATCAACATCAGCCCAAGACTGGGACGAACACAACTCATTCAACCAAAGAACGATCGCAACTTAATACTCCGACTAGATCGAAAACCTCAAAAAACGCCAAAGCAGTAAGTGCAGCAGAACGCAAAACCGAGGCAAACAAAATCATCAAACACTTATTGCTTGGAGAGCTAACACAAGGCCAAGCGTTGAAAAGTTTACGCATTAATATACTGGGACTCAAACAGGATGTGTTCGCAAGACTTGTCGATGTCTCAAGAAAAACACTCTCAGATATAGAGAATGATCGGGGCAGCTACAATACAGAGATTCTCAACAAGGTATTCAAACCATTTGGCTTAAAAGTCGGAATGCTACCGTCTTCTCCCGATGTGTTAAAATCGCTACTAATAGATGGTGAGGCTGGGTAAAATACTCAATATCAGCGCTATTGCTTTAGATTAAATTGCTATAAAAAGTTAGCATTTTTAAATGATTTAGTAATACATGGACGCGGGTTCAGTTCCTTTTGAAGCAGGAAATTGATGTAACATCCAATGCAACACCAAATTGGCAACATCGATATAAGTTACTGAATTCATGAGAAGTGAGAAACCATTTCAACTCCCGCCAGCTCCACCAATCGATTGGAAAGGCCGCTAAGTTTAAAGCTTAGCGGCCTTTTTGATTTTTGGAATTTAGAAAATAGAATCAAGTTCAGATGCTGGCGGGATTTGAACCACCGCCCGCTTTTCTTTTATTATTGCTCTGATTCACTCTTTCTCAATTCTCGAGTTTCTGCTTCCAACCTTGCAGCATCTATTTCATCTAAGATGGATTCTACATCAGCTAATTTGTCGGATTCGACAAACACCCCTGTCAATTTAGTCTCGGGAAATAACTCGCCCGCTTGATACAACTGCCACATTTCTTTGGCGTATTCAGTCTGCTCTAACTCTGGTACATATTGGCTGTAGTAGCTGCGCATGTTGTTTACATCACGGGCAAACATCCATTCCGCGTTATTATTGGCGGAGGCATTGACAGCCTGGGGTAAATCGATGATCACTGGCCCATATTCATCCACCAGCACATTAAATTCTGATAAATCTCCATGAATAATCCCTGCGCATAACATACGTTTGATGTACTCGATCATTTCATCATGATCTTCTAACGCTTGTTCAGCGGACATAGAAACATCATTCAAACGCGGCGCAACAAAGCCTTCTTCGTCGGTAATGAGCTCCATTAATAATACGCCATCCACTACCCCGTAAGGTTCTGGCACTCGCACTCCGGCGGATTTCAAGGCATAGAGCGCATCGACTTCGGCACTTTGCCAAACCGCTTCTTGTTCACCACGGCCAAATTTTGAGCCTTTTTCCATGGCGCGAGCACGGCGGCTGTTTTTTACTTTACGCCCTTCTCGATATTGTACCGCTTGCTTAAAGCTACGTTGATTGACTTCTTTATACACTTTAGCGCAACGAATTTCGTCACCACAACGGACGATATAGACTGACGCTTCTTTGCCACTCATAAGTTGGCTCACTACGTCATCAACGACGCCATCTTCAACCAAAGATTGCATTTGTTTAGGTATTTTCATTACTGAGGTGGGACTACTTATAGAAAAGGAAAGTATACGTCTAGCTTATCTCATTTATCGTTAATTAGATATTGTTGCTGTTATTAAACAATCTTCGTTTTTTTCAAAAACTCAATAGGATTAACCTATCAATACAATAAGAACAATCTATTTTTCAAAGCAATCAAACAATGTGAATATACTAACCGAAAGCAACACACTGATTAATTAAATTTAAATAATTATTAGATTGTACATAAAGGAAAGAAATTATGATCAATACACAAATCAAACCATTCAACGCAACAGCATTCAAAAACGGTGAATTTGTTGAGGTTTCAGAAAAAGACGTACTAGGTAAGTGGGCAGTATTTTTCTTCTACCCAGCAGACTTCACGTTTGTATGTCCAACAGAATTAGGCGACCTTGCTGATCATTACGAAGAGCTACAAAAACGTGGTGTAGAAGTTTACTCAGTATCAACTGACACTCATTTCACTCACAAAGCGTGGCACGATAGCTCTGACACTATCGGTAAAATTCAGTACTACATGCTAGGTGACCAAACAGGCAACATCACTAACAACTTCGGTGTTATGCGTGAAGGTCAAGGTCTTGCAGACCGTGCAACATTCTTAATCGACCCAGAAGGTACGATCCAAGCAATGGAAATCACAGCTGAAGGTATTGGTCGTGATGCAGAAGACCTACTTCGTAAAGTGAAAGCAGCACAATACGTTGCAGCGCACCCAGGTGAAGTATGCCCTGCAAAATGGAAAGAAGGCGAAGAAACACTAGCACCTTCACTTGACCTAGTAGGCAAAATTTAATTAGTCACTAGTCCTAATAAGCCGTTAATAACTCCCCATTATTGACGGCTAATTTGAGAGCTAGTTGATGGTATTACTTCTGACGACCTATACCGTTGGCTAGCTCTCACCCCTGTTTTTATTTTCGAAATTTAATTTATCCAGGGTAACCACTCTCATTTTAAAAGAACTCTCATTTTTAAAAGTAAGGTGTCATAACATGCTTGAACAAGCGATCAAACAACAATTAGAACAATATTTAGCCAATGTAAAACATGATATCCAATTAGTGGTTAGCCTAGATGAAAGCAAAGCCGCGCAGGATATTCTTGCTCTTGCCAATGAAATAGCTGAATTAAGCTCATTCATTACCGTGGTACGCGATGACGCAGCTAGCGACCGTAAGCCTGTCATGTCTGTGGTTAACCCAGAAAAAGGTACACAGTTACGTTTTGCTGGTCTACCAATGGGCCATGAGTTTACGTCATTAGTATTAGCTCTATTGCACTCTGGCGGCCACCCAATCAAGTTAGAAAGCGAAACGATAGAGCAAATTGGTCAACTAGGTAAAAAGCTTGATGTAGAAATATTTATTTCTCTGTCATGTCAAAACTGCCCAGATGTCGTGCAAGCGTTCAATATGATGTCAGCCATCAACCCTGATATCCGTACTACCATGATTGATGGCGCGCTCTTCCAAGATGAAGTGAAGAATCGAGATATCATGGCGGTACCAAGTGTATTTGTGAATGGTGAATTATTTGGCCAAGGCCGTATGACGCTAAATGAAATCCTTGGCAAACTTGACGATGGAGCAGCAGAAAAAGCCGCTGCAAGCTTAAACGAAAAATCTCCATACGATGTATTGGTAGTTGGTGGTGGCCCTGGTGGTAGTGCCGCTGCTCTATACGCCGCACGTAAAGGTATTCGCACTGGTGTTGTGGCTAAACGTTTTGGTGGACAAGTTATGGATACCATGGCGATTGAAAACTTCATCTCGGTAAAACGTACTGAAGGGCCGAAATTAGCGACTGATCTGGCTGAGCATCTAAAAGAATACGATGTTGATATCGTAACCGAACAACAAGCCGATAAAATCATGGGCGCGTCACATAATGAAGATGGCCTGATTCATGTTGCTCTTGAAAGCGGTGCGACATTAAAGAGTAAAAGTATCATCCTTAGCCCTGGGGCTCGCTGGCGTGAAATGAATGTTCCGGGTGAGCAGGAATACCGTAACAAAGGTGTCGCTTACTGCCCACACTGTGATGGCCCATTGTTTAAAGGCAAGAGAACTGCGGTTATCGGTGGCGGAAACTCAGGTATTGAAGCCGCGATTGATCTGGCAGGTATTGTTGAGCATGTAACTGTACTGGAGTTTGCTGATGGTCTACGCGCAGACCAAGTGCTCATTAACAAAGCGAACTCACTGCCTAACATCGACATTATTACCATGGCGGAAACCACAGAAGTCATTGGTGATGGTAAACGTGTTACAAGTCTAAAATACAAAGACCGCAACACCGATGAAATTAAAGAAATCGAACTAGCGGGTATTTTTGTTCAAATTGGCCTAGTACCGAATACTGAATGGTTAAAAGACAGCGAAGTGAAACTATCAGAGCGTGGTGAGATCATGGTAAATGATCGCGGTGAGACTAGCATGCCGGGTGTGTTTGCAGCAGGTGATGCAACAACCGTACCTTATAAGCAAATCATTATTGCAATGGGTGACGGCGCAAAAGCGAGCTTAAGCGCATTTGATTACCTGATTCGCCAAGATGGTTAATCTCGAATAACCCTAATCTTTAAGAGTCATAATAGTCTTTAAGAAATCATAGCCTCAAACAATCATAGTTTGATACCAAAACGAGCTCATCATGAGCTCGTTTTTTATTGAATATATATCTAGATAACTTAAGCACAAAACTACACTTCAGGTTGAAGTTTTTCTCGCTCTTCAGATAGTTTCTCCTTCTTCACTTCAGGAACCTGCCCTTCATTCACTGCTTCTTGATAACAACCGCTCATCTTAATAGCTAGATACATATCGGCGCGGATCCGAATACCATCTTCACCGACTTTAACTCCGGCTAAATCACACCATCGCTTTAAGCGTCTCTTATGACCAGCCAGTACCAATCGAATACCACGCTTTTTTAAGATCGCTTGAATATCATTAATCACCGACATAACAGTAAGATCCAAATGCGTGAAACTGGCCACCGCATCAATAATCACGTATTTGACATCGTTCGATCCAGCCTCCGCCACCTTATGTAATAAACGACGCTTAAAGTGTGCGGCATTAAAGTAGGTAAGAGGTGAATTAAAACGATAAATCACTAAGCCAGGAATTGCTTTAGCTTTACCTAAACTTCTTACTGTGCCTTTGGTATCGATACCCAGCACTTGATCAGTTGGGCGCATCACAATACGCAAGAACTGGAACAAACCGAGCAATACTGCCAAGGTGATGCCAGGAATAACACCAACCACCAACACAGCAATAAAAGTAATACAGGATAGATAAAAGGCGTCTTTATCACGTTTGCGCAACCCCAAAATCCCTTTTAAATCAATCAAAGAAATAGAAGCGACAATCAAAATGACACCAAGTGCTGCCACTGGAATAAATTGCAACGGCTGATAAGCCACTACCGCCACAATGGCAATAATAATCGCAGAAATTATCGAGACCAACTGAGTTTTACCGCCATTAGCATCATTGACGGCAGTCCTTGAACTAGTGCCACTCACCACAAAACCTTGAGAAAATGCTGAGGCAATATTAATCATACCAAGTGCGCGAAACTCTTTATCAGCATCAATATCATAACCATTCTTGGCGGCAAAACTGCGCGCAGTAATCATCATACTGACAAAACTCACCATAGCTAAATTGAGCGCTGGCATCACAAGTTCACGACTTAAACCAATATCAAACTCTGGTGCTTGAAAAACAGGTAGACCACCCTCGACTATCCCAACGATACTCACCCCAACCGATTGAAGATCACCTATCCAAACAAAAAGACTCGCGATAATAATAGCAAGCATTGCCGCAGGCCAAGCCGGGCGTAACTTCTTACAACAAATATAGACCCCAACCGTCACTGCACTGACCAACAGTGTTTGCCAATGGATATTCACTAATTGCGAAGGAGCCTCCCATATCTGCTCAATGAGGTATGGTTGGTTATAAGTAATACCAAAAACTTTAAAAAATTGACCAACTATAATAGTAATTGAGACACCATTTAATAAGCCTAATAAAATTGGGCCAGAGAGAAAATCAGCAAACACACCCAACTTAAACTTACTGGCAATTAAACACCACACGCCAGTCATGGCAGTCATGGTAATAACGAGTTGCCAATGTCTTACCGCATCGCCAGCAGCAAGTGGTGTTACAACCGCCGCAATTACCGCACAAGTTGCCGTATCTGGACCAACAATGAGTTGGCGTGAAGTTCCCATAAAAGCATATGCCAACATAGGCAACACACAAGAGTACAACCCGACAATCGCACTGACTCCAGTTAATTCGGCATAAGCAATAGCAACAGGTAAGGCAACTGCCACCACAGAAAGCGCAGCTCGAAGATCATCACCAAGCCAAGCTTTGTCATAGTTTTTTAATTGAGATAAGCCAGGAAGCCACTCTTCAATCCATGTAATTTTCAACTCTAGCCCCCCTTCTATAATTCATCTTCTAATCATATTAGAAAATAATGGTGTCATGGGAATATTTCTTTATAAAAATAAATCACTTAAGATTTAAAAAACCAACAGCTTTGAATTAACGAGGAGGATCGACCTTATTAACGCCAGAACCATTCACTCGAAACCAACCGGCGATTGAATATCGATCACGAGTTGCAGGTAAGACTTCATGAGGGAAATCTTCACTAAGAAAAAGAACAATCGTACCAAAGTTCGGCGTCACTCTAACCAACTCCTCTCGTGTATCATCTTGATAGATAACCAACTCACCTTGATCTTCTTTGGTCCAACTCTGATTTAAGTACACTACGAGACTGAGGATACGATTAGATTCACCTTTAAAGGCATCTTTATGAGTTTTATAAAAATCGCCAGGTGAGTAATGTGCAAAATGGCTTTCAAATGAAAATAAGCCTAAAAATAGATGTCGATTTAAATAGCGTTGTAACTCATCAGCCCAAGCAAGCCATGCCTTTCCAGCTAAACTTTCACCATTAATCCAACACACTTCATCTTTGCGTATAAATTGGTTGAGCATCATATTATCTTCACGTCCAATCCCTGCCCGCTTAAAGTTATCATCTGGCATGCTATGTACATGTTGATGCAGTTTATTTACTAAATCAGCAGGAAGTGCATTAGAGTGAATACTGTAACCTTGGTGAGCAATATTTTTGGCAATCGCATCAAATAGTGACTCATTAACTTGAGGTATATGAATCACATCTTCAGTCAAAACAACGTTCATTTTTATCCTTAAAAAAACACACGCTGCCTCTCTTCTCTAAAAGAGGAATCTAGAGAAAACTAAAGAGGTCAGAACGGCCGCTGAGTGTAATGCGTGTTTGATTTTTAGGCGAGTGTTATTTGTGCATTTAAAGAAGAAATCATACATAAAAAAACACCAAGCAGGGGAGGCTTGGTGTTTTTCATTTTTACTAGCTAACTTGGAGTTTAACTAGGTTTACACGGGAGATACATCGCTATTCCAATTGAAACATTCTAAAGCCTAATGCCTCAGTTCATTTCAGCGACGCTACATGCAGTGCAAACATTTATCGTGAGGTAGATGTAAGGCAACAAAGAAACAGAACATCTACAACACAACATCTTTTGTTACATTATGTATACATTAATGAAAAATAAAACCATCATTTTTGAAATATAAATTTACTAGAAACATCACTTTAAAAGATTGGCATTTTTAGAAAAATAAACTACAAAACTGAAATTGGGATTAACTCCAAACCTAATACAGTACTAAATGCCATCACAACTAATAACGAGGTTTTGAATACTGATTTAGACCATTGAATGTAATTCGATTGATCCATGCTTCTAAAGGTGACTTTTGACCACACGAAGCAAGCTAATGCCGCCACCGCTAAATATTCATAACCTGTGTGTCCAAAAACATACAAACCAAGTGCAACCAACGAAAATGCGACCACATATGCCATCATATGTTGACGAGCACGCTGAATTCCTTTTACCACAGGCAATACAGGAATACCTGCTTCTTGGTAGTCTTGCATTCTGAACATCGCAATTGCATACGAATGCGGCATTTGCCATAAACAGAACAAACTAAATAACAATACTGCTTCAAAGCTAATGTAATTGGTCACCGCAAGGTAACCGACCAGTGGTGGAATCGCCCCCGATACACTGCCCACTAAAGTGCCGTATACCGAGGTGCGTTTGTACCACATGGTGTAAAAGAACACATAAAACACATAACCTAATAACACCATCACTGCCGACAATGGATTAGCCATTTTATAAAGTAATCCAGTGCCAGCCAGTAACATCACCAAAGCATAAAGAAAGGCATGATCAACCTTAATTTCACCTTTGACCATGGTGCGATTTTGAGTTCGTGACATTTTAAAATCGATATCGCGATCAAAAATGTTATTAATCACGCAGCCAGAGGCAATGACTAAAGCTACGCCTAGCATAGTGAATAACAATAAACTCAATGTGGCTGGCTCTGATTTAGCCGCTAGAAAGTAACCAGCTAAAACAGAAATTAAATTACCAACAATAATGCCTGGTTTGGTTATTGATAAGTATTCTTTCAGCATCCGCAGACCTACATCATCATATTGTTGTTCAAGTTCCACATAATCCAAATCGAACCAGCAATGACGATGAAAACAATCACGGCAGTAAACGCAAAAGAAAGCGCATTAAATCGACCTTTCTCTGAACTATCCATATGTAAGAAGTACACTAAATGAACCAGTAATTGTAACACTGCGGTAATGATCAAAATCTCAATGGTTACTTCTCGAGACAGTACTCCAGTGTAGGCAAAGTAAAATGGAATAATAGTCAAGATAAGCGAAGCAATAAAGCCAATGATGTAACCTTTAGCACCTGAATTTGGCTGCTCTTTTGATACAGCTGAATGAGACATTAGATCACCCCCAATAAGTACACGATAGTGAATACACAAATCCAAACGATATCTAAGAAGTGCCAGAATAAACTTAAGCAGTAAAAACGGCCTTTCATTAAATCATTCAAACCTTTAGTGCTTAATTGGAAGTAACAAGTCACTAACCAAATTAAGCCAAAAGTCACGTGCAATCCATGCGTCCCTACTAAAGTAAAAAATGCTGATAAAAACGCACTACGTTGTGGTCCAAAATCTTCTGCAATCAAATGATGGAACTCATATACTTCCATCGCGATAAAACCAAGTCCAAGTAAAGCGGTAATGAATAACCAACGCTTTAAACCAGCTACATCTTCACGCTTCATTGCAATAATGCCAAAACCAAAAGTGATACTACTTAAAAGCAGTAACATGGTTTCAACAAATACAAATGGCAGTTCAAAAATATCTTTACCTGTTGGACCACCCGCAGTGGCATTGACCAATACCGCATAAGTGGCAAATAACGAGCCAAATAAAATACAGTCACTCATCAGGTAAATCCAAAAGCCATATTGCTTCATTTCATTTGCATCATGATGATCGTGATCATCATGATGACCATGCTCAACCGCAGTATTAGCGTGCATAATCAACCCCCATATCTTCATCATCCGCTGATGTACTTTGCTGAGCTTTTGCTTTGCGAAGCTGCTCTTTATTAGCTTGCTCAATTGCTTTAATTTCTTCAACCGATACGTAGTAATCACGATCTTCGTTAAAGCTATGAACAATCGACGTCACGATAATGCCAACGAAACCAACCGCAGCTAACCACCACATGTACCAGATCATGGCGAAACCAAAGATCAAAGCAAAACCAGAGATAACCATACCCGTTGCGGTATTTTTCGGCATATGAATTGGAGAGTACTCTTCCTTCTCTGACAATGTCGCTTCTACGCCAGCTTCACCGCGTTGTTTTTGATACCAGAAGGCATCAATTTCATCGCCTTTCGGGATTTTTGCAAAATTATAAAATGGCGGTGGTGATGATGTTGACCACTCAAGAGTACGAGCATTCCACGGGTCACCCGTTAGATCGCGGTTTTGTTCACGATCGCGCACACTGACAATAAATTGAATAGCTTGACATAAAACACCACAGAAAATAATGAAAGTACCGAATGCTGCGGTTGCTAATAGTGGGAAGTATTCAGGATCAATATGTTGGCTCAAACGACGAGTCATGCCCATAAAACCAAGTGCATACAGCGGAATAAAGGCAAATAAGAAGCCAATAATCCAACACCAAAATGCTCGCTTGCCCCAAGCTTCATTCAAGGTAAAACCTGTCGCTTTCGGGAACCAATAGGTTACACCAGCAAAACAACCAAATACCACACCACCGATAATCACATTATGGAAGTGAGCAATCAGGAATAAACTATTGTGCAATACAAAGTCTGCACCCGGAACGGCCATCAATACCCCTGTCATACCACCAACGGTAAAGGTTATTAGGAAGCCAATGGTCCAAAGCATTGGAGAAGTAAACTCAACACGGCCACGATACATAGTAAATAGCCAGTTGAAGATCTTAACCCCGGTTGGAATGGAGATAATCATGGTAGCAATACCAAAGAAGGCATTTACATTGGCACCCGATCCCATAGTAAAGAAGTGATGCAACCAAACCACAAAGGCTAAGATAGTGATCACAACTGTTGCCCAAACTAATGAAGTATAGCCAAACAATTTCTTGCGAGAGAAGGTCGCTACTACCTCTGAATACACACCGAATATCGGCAGTACTAAGATATAAACTTCCGGATGTCCCCATGCCCAGATAAGGTTGACGTACATCATCATGTTGCCGCCCATATCATTAGTAAAGAAATGGGTACCGATGTAACGATCAAGTGTCAATAACGCAATGGTTACTGTCAAAATTGGGAACGAGATAATAATTAAGATATTGGCGCACAATGAAGCCCAAGTGAACACCGGCATCTTCATCATTGGCATCGATGGCGTACGCATACGCATAATGGTAGTGAAGAAGTTCACCCCAGATAACGTGGTACCGACACCGGATATTTGCAACGCCCAAATCCAGTAATCAACCCCGGTTCCAGGGCTCGCTTTAATGCCAGATAAAGGTGGATATGCTAACCAACCCGTACGAGCAAACTCACCTACCCCTAAAGAAACGTTAGTTAAGATCACCCCTACAACGAACAACCAGAAACTCAAGTTATTCAAATACGGGAATGCTACATCACGCGCACCAATTTGCAGTGGTACTACGATGTTCATTAAACCAATGATCATCGGCATCGCCACGAAGAAAATCATGATTACGCCATGAGCACTAAAAATTTGGTCATAATGTTCTGGTGGTAAGTAGCCAGCATCTCCTGCTGAAGAAAGTAACTGCTGACTACGCATCATTACTGCATCCGAGAAACCTCGAATCAACATA
The DNA here is from genome assembly GCF_048266485.1 of Vibrio sp. Classification (GTDB taxonomy): domain Bacteria; phylum Pseudomonadota; class Gammaproteobacteria; order Enterobacterales; family Vibrionaceae; genus Vibrio. The sequence goes on from NZ_JBLWZK010000001.1 coordinate 924,202, forward strand.
ATTAATGCCACCGCGATATACATAAAACCAATTTTCTTATGGTCAATAGAAGTGAACCATTCTGACCATAAATACTGCCATTTACCGTAATAAGTAATGGCTGAAACTAACGCAAGCCCGACCAACGCGATAACGGCCAATGTCACCACAATAATAGGTTCATGGTATGGCACGCTGTCGAGGGAAAGTCTTCCAAATATACTTCCAAACATAGTATTTTCTACCCTTTAATTTTGTGCCATGTCCATATGATGTCCTTTACTCATCTCTTCATCAGATGAATTCAGAGAACCTTTGTATTGCTTCACCACATCAGCAAACAAATGCTCAGGAACACTGGAGTAATAAGTCACTGGCACATTTTCACTTGGTTTAGCAAGCTGACGATAGCCATCAAAGTCATTCATCACTAAAGCATTCTTATCCGCTTTAACGCTGTTTACCCAGTCATTAAATTGCTCGGTAGTATCAGTAACATGAGCGGTAAATTTCATCCCAGAGAAACCAGCACCACTGTAGCTAGCCGAAATACCTTTGTAGTCATTCGCTTCATTAGCCATTAAGTGGACGCTAGTCATCATGCCAGGCATAGCATAGATCTGACTACCAAGACGAGGAATAAAGAAAGAGTTCATGATATTGTCTGAAGTGACTTTAAACTTAACCGGAATATCTTTAGGGAAAGCGACATAATTGACCGTCGCAATATGTTGGTCGGGGTAAATAAACAACCATTTCCAATCCAAAGAAACGACTTCAATCGTCATATGATCAATATCACTCACTAACGGTTTAGATTGCTCTAACTCGTGAGTAGTGCGCCAAGTGATCGTACCTAAAATGGCAATAATAATAATTGGAACGGTCCACACCACTACTTCAATCTTGGTTGAATGTGCCCATTCTGGGTCGTATTTTTCACCAGTATTACTCGCACGATACTTATATGAAAAAAATACTGTCATTAAGAGCACGGGAATAACCACAATCAACATCAGCAATAGCGCTGTGATGATCAGTTCTTTTTCTTGAATGCCTATGACCCCTTTAGGATCAAGCAAAGCAGATTTGCATCCTGACAAGAGTAGAGCTGCAATAAACATCCCTCCTCTCACCAAGATACTTCTATATCTTGAGGCTTCCATTCTAATTCTCGATGTTTAAGGGTTGCTGTCACATTGTGGATATAAACGAAACAACCAAGTGGTAAACAACGCAGTTTTATTAACTAATCATCACATTTCGCGACTTTTAGCTAACATTTACTGCTTTTTTTAAATCTATTGTTTCAAATGTATATCGTTATCACATTGATAATGTACAAAATACACACACTTCAAAAACAACAAATCTCACCAAATAAAATTAAAACATTACATTTAAAAATATCCAGTTACATTTAGGCTATTATGCTTACATAAACACAACAACTCACCATGCAAAAATGAAAACTAACTTTTCACAAAGCAACAATTCGTATGATGGTCGAGCCAATTTTATCCGATCAAAAAACAGGTAGAGAACAATTTAAGGAAGAAAACCGAGAAAAGAAAAAGTTAGAAATAACTAAAATTCTCAAAAGTTAGCGACAATAAAGTCAAAATTCATGAGTTTTAGCAACAAAGTTTATCAATAAAAATCCACTTCAAATGTAAAAACAAAAAAAGAGAGCAAAAGTAACCACTGAAACAATAGAAGGCAATCGCACGGTTTTATTCTAGATAAAAATTAACAATTGGTACTGCTAACAAATAAAACCACCCAAAGAATAAAAACCATTCATTGCATCAATAACAAAAACCCAACTTACATTGACATAAATACTTTAAAATTAAAGATATTAGCTACATTCAATTTATTCGACTTTGATCTTAGTTTTCTATATAAAGAAGCTTATTTTTCATATAAACACACAGATATAGTATGGTTTTATGTGTTAATGGATTGCTGTATTTTGCTTAGGAGTTAGTTAATGAACACGCAAAAAAATTCTTTTTCACTTATAGATAAACCCACCTTCTTTGGTGCGATTATCGTTCTTTTATGTGCCATCATCCCTTTAATGATTTTCCCTGAAAAAGGAGAGAATTGGGTCGCACTAGCCAAAACATTTATGACCGATAAAGTTGGGGCACTTTATCTCATTCTTGGGCTTGCCTCTTTCTTCTTTATGATTTACATCATTTTTTCAGACATTGGCCAAATCAAACTCGGTGATCCTGACGAAAAACCTGAATTCAAAACGGCATCTTGGGCTGCCATGCTATTTTGTGGTGGTATCGGTGCCAGTATTTTATATTGGGGGACTATCGAGTGGGCGTTTTATTATCAAAATCCACCATTTCAATTAGCGCCAGGAAGTGAAGAAGCGGTCCGTTGGGCAGCAACTTATGGCATTTTCCACTGGGGTCCAATTGCTTGGTCTATTTATCTTGTACCTGCAATTCCAATTGCCTACTTCTTCTATGTTCGTAAACAACCCGTTTTAAAGGTTTCAGCTGCGCTGATGCCTATCATTGGTGAAAAGCGCGCTCAAGGTGGTTTGGGTAAAACCATCGACGTTATGTTTATCTTTGGTTTACTTGGCGGTGGTGCGACGACACTAGGCTTAGCCTCACCATTGATCACCGAAGGTCTGCACCACTTATTTGGCACACCGAAAACCACCGGTGTACAACTCATGGTTTTATTAGTTTGTACTATGATCTTTGCTTATTCAGCTTATGCCGGAATGTCGAAAGGGATCCAATTACTCAGTAACATAAACTTCTGGGGAGCTTTAGCATTATTAATTTTCATCTTCGCGGTTGGACCAACCACATTCTTACTTGAAACGGGTTTAGATTCTTTAGGAAGAATGCTATCAAACTTCTTTATTATGGCCTCTTGGGCTGAACCTTTTGGTGGTTACGGTTCATTTGAAAATACCCACTTCCCACAAGATTGGACTATTTTCTACTGGGCGTGGTGGCTAGTATTTGCACCAAGCATGGGCCTATTTATTGCTCGTATTTCTCGCGGCCGCACCATTAAACAAATGGTTGCAGGTTCAGTATTTTTTGGCTCTTTAGGCTGTTTCTTATTTTTCATGGTTCTCGGTAACTTTGGTTTATCACTTCAGTTATCAGGTCAATTAGATGTTATCAGTGTCCTAAATGGTCAAGGTACTACTGCTGCTATCTTTGCAATATTAGATCAATTACCAATGAGCACTTTGATTATCGTAGTCTTTACCGGTCTATGTATCATCTTTACTGCAACAACTTTTGACTCGATTTCTTACATTTTGGCTTCTGTTGTACAAAATGATGTAACTGAAGAGCCAATGCGTTGGAACCGTTTATTCTGGGCATTTACCCTATCATTCATGCCATCAGTATTAATGTTCATGGGTGGCCTAACAACACTACAAACCGCTTCAATTGTGGCCGGTATTCCATTGATTGCCATTTCAGCAATGTTAATGATGTCGACCGTTAAAGCGGCCAACTTCGATCTGGCCAACCAAGAAGGTTACGAAGATCCCGTAATCAACATTGAAGACTTACCAGATGTCGATCCTTGGTCAACGGAAGGTGTCGCTCTGGCGAAATTTGAAGAGCTGAAATCGACAGCGATTGAAGCTGCCGATGATGAACGTCAAGCACTGAAAGCAATTTGGAAGTTGAAAAAACAAATTCGAGAAGAAGCTCTCACTTATGGTGATAACGGTCTTGAACTTGGTGATGTGCCAGCAGATTTACAAAAACAATTAGATACCCTCACGACTGAGGCTATGGCTGCGAAAGAAGTGAAACTTGCCGCCTCACAAGAAGCGCAAGAAGCTCGAATTGCTTTCAATGATCTAATCAAAGAAAAACAAGAGCAAGAAGCTCAAAGTGACTCTACGCCACCAGTGGAAGTAGAAAAAGCAGCAAGTTAATCTAAGCAATAATCATTTAGATACAAACAAGGGCAGATGATTGATTCTGCCCTTTTTATTACTCAAAATTTACTTCAAATACTGAGCATGGAACTTCAAGTGCTCATCAATAAAACTAGCGATAAAAAAGTAACTATGATCGTAACCATCACGAAGGTTAATCTCAAATGGGTAGTTCACATCGTTCGCCGCATTTTCCAAAAGTTGCGGTTTTAATTGCTCTTCCAAGAAATTATCCGCTAAACCTTGGTCAACTTTAATTGGCGGTAGGTAGGCTTCATTGCCTTTGATTTTTTTCATCAATTCTACTGCATCATATTTGACCCACAATGCTTGGTCATCTCCTAAATAAGCAGTGAGAGCTTTGTGCCCCCACGGACAATGCAATGGGCTAACAATTGGACTGAATGCTGAAATCGACTTAAACCTTGGCGCATTACGCAAACCAATCGTTAACGCACCATGGCCCCCCATCGAGTGCCCTGAGATTGCACGCTTATCCGTGATGGGAAAATGCGCTTCAATTAAAGCAGGGAGTTCATAAGCAATGTAGTCATACATTTGATAATGCTTAACCCAAGGCCCTTGAGTGGCATTGAGATAAAACCCCGCCCCTTTACCAAGATCATACGCTTCATCATCCGCCACATCCTCACCACGAGGGCTAGTATCTGGCGCGACAATCGCAATACCTAACTCTGCCGCCATACGCTGCGCACCGGCTTTTTGGACAAAATTTTCATCGGTACAAGTCAAGCCTGATAGCCAATACACCACCGGTACTTTATTCGATTCTAACGCTTGCGGCGGCAAAAAAATCGAAAAGCGCATCTTGCAATTAAGCACTTGCGATTCATGCTCAAATTGCTGTTGTTGGCCACCAAAACACTGATTTGAATTCAACTGTTTCATAAATATCCATCTGTTATTTTTACGTGTCTCGTGTCTCGTGTCTCGTGTCTCGTGTCTCGTGTCTCGTGTCTCGTGTCTCGTGTCTCGTGTCTCGTGTCTCGATAAAGAGTGTCCTAGCTACGATTCAATCGTCAAGCTCATTGAACTAACCACTAGAAAAGCTCTTAATAATAGAAACTCGATTTTTCGTATTTCACTTCGAGATACGAGCATCGAGTTTCCTAGCTACGATCCAACCTTCAAACTCATTGAACTAACCACTAGGAAAACTCTTATTATAGAAACTCGATCTTTCGTATTTCACCTCGAGGCACGAGCAACGAGTTTCCTAGCTACGAACTTTAGAAATGAATAACACTACGAATGCTCTTGCCTTCATGCATCAAATCAAAAGCATCGTTAATATCTTCCAGGCCCATAGTATGAGTAATAAAGTCATTCAACTTAAACTCACCTTTCATATAACGTTCTACGTAATCGGGTAGCTGTGAACGACCTTTTACGCCGCCAAATGCTGAACCTTTCCATACTCGCCCTGTAACGAGTTGGAAAGGACGAGTTGAGATCTCTTGTCCGGCACCGGCTACACCAATGATGATCGACTCCCCCCAACCTTTGTGACAACACTCAAGCGCAGAACGCATTAGGTGTACATTGCCGACACATTCAAATGAGTAGTCAACACCACCATCGGTCATTTCAACGATCACTTCTTGAATGGGCTTATCGAAATCTTTTGGATTCACCACGTCGGTTGCACCAAGTTTTTTAGCTAAATCGAATTTTGATTCATTGATATCAATGGCAATGATTCGGCCCGCTTTTGCCATGGTCGATCCAATGATGGCTGATAGACCAATGCCACCAAGGCCAAAGATAGCTACCGTATCACCCGGCTGAACTTTTGCGGTATTGGTGACGGCGCCCATGCCAGTCGTCACGCCACAACCGAGTAGGCAGACTTCTTTTAAATCGGCTTGTGGATTAATTTTCGCTAACGACACTTCCGGTAGAACCGTGTATTCAGAGAAAGTAGAAGTGCCCATGTAGTGATAAATCGGCTCACCATTAATAGAAAAACGGGTCGTGCCATCAGGCATTAACCCTTTACCTTGCGTTTCACGAACTGAAGAACACAAGTTGGTTTTGCCCGAAGTACAGAATTTACATTCACCACATTCTGCGGTGTATAACGGGATAACATGATCGCCCACTTGAACAGAGGTAACCCCTTCCCCCACAGACTCAACAATACCACCACCTTCATGGCCTAAAATGGCTGGAAATACGCCTTCTGGATCATCACCCGATAAGGTAAATGCATCGGTATGACAAACACCAGTGGCAATGATTTTCACGCGCACTTCACCTGCTTGTGGAGGCATTACATCAACGGTTTCCATTTTTAAAGGCTCACCAGCTTTCCACGCTACGGCTGCGCGTGACTTAATTACTTGTGCTGTCATTTCTATTCCTCTGTATTACGGGATACATCGCATTATTAATAAATAACTTAATGATTGATTCTTTATGCTTTCAGTATAGTCCGCTTACTTAAAATGATAAGAGTCTAATCTGCAAAACACTTTTACTTATGTGTAATAATTAATAGTATATAACATCAATTAGTACATATAAGTGATAAATATGCAGTGGCAAGGAATATCGGAATTTGTGGCAGTCGCTGAAACCGGCAGCTTTACTTTGGCCGCCAAACACCTATCGGTATCGACCGCACAAATCAGCCGTCAGGTGAATCAGTTAGAAAAACGCCTATCGGTAAAATTGTTTTATCGCACGACTCGTCAAGTTAAGCTCACCGACATTGGTCAGAATTACTTTGAACAATGCCAGGCTATTTTAGAGCGATTAAAAGAGGCTGAACTGTCCGTCACTAACCTCAATCATAGTCTGCAAGGTCAACTGAAAGTTTCTGTGCCCATCGCCTACGGTGAAAGTCATATTGCGCCGTTAATTAATGACTTCTGTTTGTTATATCCTGACTTGAATATCGAGCTTTGGCTAACCAATCAGTTAGTCGATCTTACCGAAGAAAAAGTCGATTTAGCGATCCGCTTAGGTGCGTTGGATGATTCGAGTATGATGGCGAAAAAATTACGTCCAAGACAGCAATACCTTTGCGCCTCGCCCAAATACTTACGACAACATGGTCAGCCAGAATCGCTGAACGATCTGAAACATCATAATTGCCTAGTGGGAACCCTAGACTATTGGCGTTTTCATAATAAGAAATTAACCGTAAATGGCTCGTTAAAATGCAACAATGGTTATGCATTGCTGGATGCGGCGCTCAAAGGAATTGGTATTGTTCAACTGCCCGACTACTACGTAGAAAGTTATCTAGAGTCAGGTCAATTGGTCGCACTATTGCCTCACCTACAAACAAAAAATGATGGCGTGTGGGCGGTCTACCCTCACAACCATCATTTATCAACTAAGGTTCGTTTACTGCTCGATTATCTAGATAAGCATTTAAATTAACTCGGACTGCTTTTTATTTATTTCGGCTTATTCATCTCAGTAATTGTCGCTTGCAGTTGATCGAGTTTTTGATGCAACGCCTGCATTTCTTGTGAAGTTGCCATGGTATCCGCATCAGGGTTTTGCTCTTCACGTAGCTGCTTATGCTCTTCTGACATCACTTCCAAAATAGTACCGACCATCATATTTAAGAAAATGAATGCAGTAAGGAAGATGAAAGTTAGGTAGTAAATCCAACTCAGTGAATAGACTTCCATGGTTTCATACATCACATCGGTCCAATCCTCAAACGTCGCCACTCGGAACAAGGTTAGCATCGAAATCGACACATCACTCCACAAGGTTGGGTTAATGTTGGCAAACAACATGCTGCCAATTGCGGCGTAAATGTAGAAGATCACAAACATTAATAATCCGATATACCCCATCTGAGGAATCGCTTTTATCAATGCATTGACCAGTACTCGTAACTCCGGAACCATGGATACCAAACGCAACACACGGAAGATGCGTAGTAGCCTCGCGATCAGTATGGTCGAGCCTGCCGCTGGATATAAGCTACCGATAACAATAATGGTATCGAAAATATTCCAGCCCTTTTTAAAGAAAGCGCGGATACCATCACTGGCGAGGTAGCGGATCACTAATTCCACTAAAAAGAATACCGTGATCGCGATATCCATAATGTTGAGTGCCGACTCCATCGTCGGAGGTAAAGAATAGGTATGGGCTCCAACCGTTAGGGCTGAAATGATGATCACCGCAATGACAAACCATTGAAAGCTTTTGCTTTGATCGATGCGTTTGAAAGCTCGCTGAAAGTGCGAAAAGGTAGACGTTTGTTCCAAGAATTTATCCCTTAAGAGTCTCGTATTATTAACTCACATCATGATAAGTCGATTCTTGGTATAACAAAGTGAATAGACGTAACAGAGTATTACCTGCACGTCTATTCAATGACAATTAACTCATTAAGCCTAGTAAATATTTGGCTGCTGCTTGTGGATCCTGCGCATGACAAATCGCTGAAACCAAAGCCAAACCATGCACGCCTGTCGCCATTAATTCAGGAATATTGCTTTGGTTAATGCCGCCAATCCCGACTATCGGTAACGAAGTGGTATTTAGTGCCTTTTGCAAGCCGTCGATTCCCCAATGGTTTTTCGTATTGGTTTTGGTGGGGGTAGCAAAAATGGCGCTTAAACCAATGTAGTCAATTGGCAAAGTATCAGCTTGAGCAAGTTGCTGCTCATTTTCAATCGACAAACCAAGGATCTTATCTGGGCCGATTAACCGACGAGCGATGTCAGCAGGCATATCCGACTGACCGAGATGAACGCCATCAGCATCAATCGCCAGTGCAACATCCACTCGATCATTGATAATTAAAGGAACGCCACTGCCGGTTAAAATATCTTTTATTGCTTGTGCCCGTTCAATAAAAGCACGCACATCGCCATGTTTTTCGCGCACTTGCACCATGGTCACGCCACCTAGTACCGCTTCACTGACGACATATTTCAGCGTGGCTAAATCTTGTTGATCATCGGTGACCAAATACAAACGATAGTCGCTCATTGCGCTTCCTTATTTAACACGCTCTAGGTTTAGAGGTTCTCATTTAAAATGATTCTACTTTAAGACGTTGGCTCAGCGTTTGCACATCAAGCTGATATAACTCATCTAACAATGCCATTTGCAGACTACCCGGGCCACGCGCTTGTTCCGCAGCAATTTCACCAACTACACCAAGCACAGCTGTGGCAGCTAAACCAGAGTCATCACCGACAGCAGCAAATGCTCCGGTCAAAGCACTAAGCGTACAACCCATCCCTGTCACGCATGGCATCATTGGGTGACCATTGTTGAGTTTTACGGTTTGTGTATTAGTCACTATGTAGTCTGCTTCACCGGAGATCACCACACTCGCACCATACTCATTAACCAAGAAACTGGCTGCGCTTAATGCTGCATCACTACTATCTAAAGCATCGACACCTTTGCTTTGCGCTTGTTCACCAGCTAATGCAATGATCTCAGAAGCGTTGCCACGAATGATCAACTTATTGGCTAACTGAGCAATTTGACGTGAAGTCTTGGTTCGTAACTGGCTGGTACCACAACCCACCGGATCAAGCACCACTATTTTGTTATGAAGGTTCGCTTGCTCGACAGCAAACATCATTCGCTCTGTCCAAGTACGATCAAGCGTGCCGATATTCACCACCAGCGCACCAGCAAATGACATCATCTCCGCCATTTCTTGTTTTGAATGCGCCATGATGGGAGAGGCACCAATTGCCAATAACGCATTAGCCGTATTATTCATCACTACATAATTCGTAATGTTCACTACCAATGGATTCTGCTCTCGTAACGAAGTTAGCGCTTGAGTAATTTGTTCAATTAACATGTGAGTTCTCCAATTAGCCCTGCTTAACGTTTAAACCTTGTTGCCAAAAAGCTACTTCCATACGGGTTGCAGTTTTAAATACTTCAATCAAGTTTCGGCCACGCTGACTATTAATATCGATTTCATCTAGCAGTTGATTAAAGTGCTCCGCTCCACTTGCTACACCAGACTGAAACTCTTCGCCGCCGTATAAATTTATCCAGCTCGCATAAGGGTTACCTTCCAAAACAGTATCGGCACCTTCTATCAACCTTTTACCAATCACGGCATACCCAATCGAACAAGGCGCTAAAGCAGCATAAAGATCGACGAGATCGCCGGTCATGCCAGCATCAAGGACATAACGGGTATAGGCAACGGTGCCAAAATCTTCTGGCTCATTTTCCAAATCACTTTCGGTTAATCCCCACTGGCCACAATAAGTCACATGATGCGACAGTTCAGAATCAAGTAAACCTTGTACCGTCGGTAGAGCACGGCGCATATCATCCAAAGTACGGGCTTTGTAAATCGCCAATGCATAAGCTCGTGCATACTGCTTTAAAAATAAGAAATCTTGCTTTAGATAATGTAAAAAACAAGGTTGCTCCAGAGTACCTTTTGCCAATTGCTCAACGAAAGCATGTTCGGTGTATTGCTGCCAATCTTGCTGACAAGCGTCGATCAAATCTTGGTATTTCATAAGTGGTTATCTCAAATGGGTAATATTAAATAAACTCAATTTTTTAGCTTAAAGGCTCGGTACGTAATCTTTTGCTTTTGGTAGCGTCTCGATGATTTTTTTATCAAACATAAACTTGGCGTAATCGTCATAACGTTTGAGATCGACCGCCGATGGACGCAATGCAAAACGAGTTAAAGTATCTTTCCACGCACGATGATTCAGCTCGTTATCTAGCGTATCCGGTGCGTAGGCGACAAACTCTTTCCACGAGGTTTCTGGATGATTAACAATATAAGTCGTAGCTTGTTGTAATGCGCTATTGAAAGCTTGGATCTTCTCTTTATCGTAGCTTTTAGCATTGGCAACAAATACCAACTCATCATAAGCAGGCACACCATGTTCTTCAGGGTAGAAAGATTTCGCTTTATAACCTTCTAATGCTAGCTGATTAGTTTCAAAGTTACGTAGGCCACCCCAAATCGCATCTACCTTGCCAGACGCTAATGAAGACGATAGCGCCCAGCCAACATTGATCATTTGCACATCAGAAAGCTCAACGCCCTCTTGCGCTAACATAGTACCCACCGTTGCCCCTTCATTACCGGAAATCGAAATACCGATCTTCTTACCTTTAAGGTCTGCAAGATTTTGATTCTTTCCATTATCCAGCACCATCAAGGTATTTAAAGGCGTTGCGATAAGGGTTGCAGAGCGAATTAAGGGCAAACCGGCTGCCACATCAATGGTTAGACTTGGTTGGTATGAAATCGCCATATCCACCTTACCTGCTGCAACCAACTTGGCCGGAGTGCTAGGGTCGGCTGGTTCTTGAATATTGACTTTTAAACCTTGTTGCTTGAAGTAACCTCGCTCTTTGGCGATCACTATGGGGCCATGATTTGGATTGACGAACCAATCTAGCATTAAGGTCATTTCTTTGTCTGCGGCCAGCGCATGAGTCGAAATAAGCGAGGTAACTAAAGTGACAGCACTAATCAATTTGTTTATTTTCACGAATCATTCCTTCTTAAATTGTCCTGTTGGTTTACGATTTACTAGGTTCTATTGAACTTTCGATACTTGGAGAGCGTTATTTGCTTTCCCAAGGGCTTAATCATTTGCTCTCCCAAGGAATAGCAGCTTTCAATAATTTATCGGTGATGAAATACAAGGCGATCGAGAGCATTGCCAGAATAAATAACGCGGCAAACATTTCATCGATAATCATCCGGGCATTAGCTTGTAACATCAGATAGCCCAAGCCTTCACTGGATCCGACCCACTCCCCCACGACGGCTCCAATCGGCGCGATCACTACCGCGACACGAATCCCTGAAGCTAAGGTTGGTAAGGCTGCCGGTAGTTGAATATGGCGTAACAATTGCCACTTAGAAGCGCCCATGGTTTTGGCAAGATCAAGGTAACCGGTTGGGGTATTACGCAAGCCGTCATAACAACAAGTGGTCACCGGGAAAAATATAATGATGGCCGCCATCACCACTTTCGATGCGATGCCATAACCAAGCCAAAGCATCAACACTGGCGCGATAGCAAATACTGGGATCGCCTGGCTGGCAATAAGAATCGGCAATAACCAACGTTTGAACGGTTCAAACATCAACATTTGTAAAGCGAACAGCAGGCCCATCGATAAACCAAGCGCAAGACCTAACAAGATTTCCTGTGCGGTTACCCAAGTGTGTTTAAGCAACACATCATATCGAGTGAGTAATTTATCCAGCACATCGACAGGCGCAGGTAGAATAAAGCTTGGCATATCAAACATAACCACAACCAACTGCCATAAGCCGAGTATCACCACAACCGTAACTAACAAACGTAGCGCAGGATGTGTCACACGCTCTTTTTGATTCACTCGGCAAGAAAGCGATTGGTATTGAGTCATCTCACTCATAATCTTTCTCCAATTGCTGCAAAATGGCTTGTTGTAACGCGGCGCATTCGCCATCCAATACTCGGGGAGTCGGCGATTCTGGCACCGCAAGAGATTGCGCTTTAGCTGGTGTTCCTTGCAGTACATACAATTGATTGGCTAGCCGGACAGCTTCTTGTGGATCATGGGTGATCAAAACCACGGTTTTCTCTTTCAATAACTCGGCAGACAAGGTCTGTAATTTATGGCGAGTTACGGCATCAAGCGCGGAAAAAGGTTCATCCATCAATACCACTGGCTTGTCTTGCATTAAAGTACGAGCAAGTGCCACACGTTGCTTCATTCCACCAGAAAGTTGGTCCGGCTTGGCATAGCAATAATCCACCAGCCCAACTTGCTGCAATAATTTCAGCGCACGTTGCTGTTCTTGCTGTGAATCGCTTTGAGAATGATTAAAACGCGAACTTAAACAAACGTTATCCAACACATTGAGCCACGGCAGCAGTAAATCTTGCTGAGCCATATAAGCAATATGCTCGGTTAGCAGTAAGTTATCGGTAGTCGTCAGCTCGCCTTGCCACTCCACTTTGTCAGCTAATAAACCCGCTAGATAACGAAGAATCGTCGTTTTTCCGCAACCACTTCGACCTAGCAATACCATCCATTGCCCGGCTGGGATCTGCATATTGATGCCTGAAAGCGTCGGAGTTTGACTATCTTTATATTGCAAACAAGCGTTTGTAATTTGGATGCCGATGGTTTTAGCTGGCATTGCTCTAGAAGACGTAGCTTTAATAGACATCGCTAACGCCCAGCTTACTCGCGATAGTGTTAGGGATGAGCGATAAGTGATTAAAATCAACGTCGTAGGATCCAGAAATCACAGGTGCATTAGATTCTTTTAATGAAGATATTTTTTGAGGATTACACTGTATTGAAGAATTCGCCATTACCACTCCTATTACCGACGTATAGGAACTGGCTTTGGCCGTCATTGGGAAAGATCGAAGACCCGATTATCCAAGGTTTCCGAAGTGATTCGGCGAATGGCAAAGCGTGATAGTTCCCTACGTCAGTGCTAACTGAATCAGGTTCTACGGGTCTCGAATTTCGATCTCAGCCAATATTGGCTCCCCGACTATTACGTATAAATCATAACAGGACATTAACATCAGTAATATGCTTTTTTGATAATAAATCCTATTTAGAATGCATTTATGAGAACTAGATATTTCGTTTGCGTCCCCTTTTTATTTACCTGATTTATTACCTTAATCAACCGCCATCCCCATATCATTTGAGTTTGCTCCACCTCCATCGCAATATCAGATAAGGGTATGCTGTTGGGCATTATGATCAATATAAGTTGGAAAGAGACACCATGTAGAAAGATCCACTGAGCATCTTGTCATGACAACAAACCACACATTACCAACGAGGTTCAGAAAAATAATCTGACAAATAATCAATCAGAGCACGGACAGTGGGGGACATGTACTTTCTGGAAGAATAGAGCGCGTAAATGGTTAAATCATCTGGTTTCCAATTCGGTAAAACCTGCTTAAGCTGACCACTTTTAAGATATTGGTTTACGAGGTAAGTCGGTTGAATAGCTATCCCTGCGCCACACAATACTGCGTGCAGTAAGGTTGTTGTTTCATTCGCGGTGAGATTACACTTAACTTCTACTGATTGTTGAGAACCGTCTTGCGTCAAATGCCAGATATGTTGTTGGAAATTTTTATATCCAAGACAAGTATGATTCATTAAGTCGTGTGGCTTTGAAATAGTGCGACTATTACCTAAATATCCCGGAGAAGCCACGACAACAGACTCACATACCGATATAGGCTTACCTATCAAAGAAGGATCAGGCGCCGAGGCAATTCGGATAGCGAGATCTATTTGCCTCTCAGTCAAATCAGCTACTGAATCTTGCAAATCAATATCGACATTTACATTGGGGTGTTCTGACATAAACGCTTGAATAGCGGGAACCAATTGAGAATAACCAAATGACATGCTGGTTGCCAACCTAACGGTACCTGATAATTGACCACTGATGTCTGCCAGCCCGCTTAAGCTTTCTGCTTGTCTAAGCCATTGTTTAACTTCATCAAGGCATGTTTCGCCCGCGGTTGTCAAAGACACTTTTCGTGTTGTTCTATGTAACAGGCGGGTATTAAGCCAAGCTTCCATTGCCTCAATGTATCTCGTTACCATAGGACGAGACATATTTAGCCTGTCTGCTGTAGCGGTAAAACTCCCCGTCTTAGCAACCTCAACAAATACGGTTGCGGCTGTTAGTCTATCCATACATTTGTTCGAATTAAGAAACAATGATGTTCACTTTGGTGTATTTATATGCACATGTCAATTCCTTATTATCCTTTTCATACCCAAACACACTAAAGGAGAACGGTATGAAAAAATTCATTCTAATGGCTGCATCAACCTTATTGGCGGCAACCGCAACTGCAGCCGAAAACACACCATTAACTTTTGATATTTATAACGCTGACGAGAATAGCTTCTACGTAAATTCAACATTAATCATCGGTGAGAGTGAAGTTATGGTGGTCGACACAGGTTTCACCAAAGCTGATGCTCTACGTATCGCCGCAAAAGTTCTTGATAGTGGCAAAGAACTCAAAACTATTTTTATTAGTCAGGCTGATCCAGATTATTACTTTGGTGCAGAAGAGTTACATGCATTATTCCCTAATGCACAAGTGCTAAGCACCCCAGAAGTTGTAGAGACAATTAAGAGTAAGCTAGCAGGTAAATTAGCTTACTGGACGCCACAAATGGGCTCCAATGCTCCTGTTAATCCATACGTTCCACAAGCAACTGAAAACAACACATTGACAGTCGATGGACACAAAATCGAAATTCGTGGCACTCAAGGCGAGTTAGCTCACCGCCCATATCTATGGATTCCTTCTAGCAAAGCCATTGTAGGCAATGTTGCCATATATGGAAATCTGCACTTATGGATGGCTGATGCGCAGTCTAAAGATAGTCAGAAAGCATGGGTAAAACAGTTGAAAGAAATGCAAAAGCTAAATCCAGAGATAGTCATTCCAGGACACATGAAAGCTGGAACTAAGCTTAATGCGAGCACTATCCGTTACTCGCTGCAATACCTAACAGACTTCCAAGAGGTGAAAAGTCACAGTAAAAATAGTACTGAAGTGATAGATAAAATGATGGCAATCTACCCTGATGCACAGCTGCCTATGGCTCTACAAGTGGGTGCGAAGGTACATATGGGAGAAATGAAATGGTAAAAGTACACTACTTTTTCGATCCGATGTGTGGTTGGTGCTATGGTGCGACTTCTCTATTATCCGCAATGGCTGCGAACTCTGAAATTAAGTTAGAGTTTCACCCTGGCGGCATGATTAACAACAAGGCTATCGACCCCTCTTTTCGTAAGCATATCCTCGAGCATGACAAACGAATTGATAAATTGACGGGAGCAACATTTGGAGATGGTTATATTCAGCGGGTGCAAAGTAACGAAGAAATAGTCTTAGACTCTTTCATTACAGCACGCGCAATTTTAACGGCAGAACAATTGGGTCTCCCGCCGCTAGAAATGTTGAAAGCCATTCAGCATGCTCACTATTTTGAGGGTAAGCCGGTCAATCACCCAGAAGTACTCAAGGAACTATCAGTAAACTTGGGACTAGATGGTGAACTGTGGCGTAAAACTATGACTGCAAATTTAGGCATTGAACAGGAAGAAATAAATAAAAGCCAACAGCTGATGCAGAAGCTACAAGTTCATGGATACCCAACTCTGATCCTTGAACTGAACAATAAGTGGATAAAACTTCCTCACACTGAGTTTTATGGTAGGCCTGATGAGTGGCGACAGCTTGTTGATCGTTATATCGATAGCGAATCCAGTACCTCCCAAACCAATATATAAAAATATTGAAACAGTAAAGTACGAGTATGTGCGAATAATAAAGAACCATTTCAGTATCACTCAGTCTACTGATGATTTCACTGGGTTATAAATTTCTGTTCTAAAAACTAGCCACTAAATTTATACAATAGAACTCTCATTCAATGCGGATGAGAGTTCTAGTATTAATCTACGCTATATAAACAACCACACTGTCAGCCGTGATTATGGATTTTCCCATACCTGATTTAATCCATTTTTACTAAATTAAATGGCAACTCTCACGAAGTTATGACCATTAACAAGTTACAACTTAACCATAACCGTTTTAATTGGCCACTCTCGTCATATTCTTATTTTCGCGTCTTTTTTAGAGCGAATGTTAACCACATAATTATTAAAGTCCCTAATCAAATAAACCAATAAAAAATACCACCTCAAAAAATCTATCACTCTACTCTTCATCAAAGCTGGCATAGCGATCAACGAGGAAGTCAATTAATGCTCTAACTGAAGGTAATAAACCTCGACGGGAAGGAAATACCACATGGATAATTTCTTTTGGTGCTGTCCATCCATCAAGTAACTTAATTAAACTACCATCTTTAATCTGTTGTGTAACCATCAAGGTCGGCAATTGTACTACCCCTACACCAGCTATGGCTGCATTACGCAACGCGAGCATATCAGTGGTCACAAGGCGTGGCTTAAAAGGTACTTCAATGAGTTTATTGTCAGGCGCATACCACCTCCAGACAAATTGGTATTGAGGTTGTCCTAACCCAAGAGAGGGCCAGTGACATAAGTCAGTCAGGTGATTGGGTAACGCATAACTATTTACTAGAGCAGGACTGGCAACCAAACTCAAGCTACGCTCAGATAATACTCGCATAACGAGTTCGCTATCCTCAAGTGGGGGCGGCCGCACTCTAATTGCCACATCTACACCTTCAGATATCAAGTCCACACGGCGATTAGACGCTTCAAGTTGAATATTTACTTGCGAGTACTCTGTCATAAACTCAGTCAACATGCCACCTATGTGCGCGTGCAGTAACGCGATGGGACATGTTAGGCGAATGGTGCCTCTAGGTTCGGATTTTAACGAGTCGATGGCGTCCTGCGCAGACTCTGCCTCCTCCAGCATCGCCTTGCAGTGCTGAAAATAAGTCTGCCCTACTTCAGTCAGATGAAAACTGCGAGTGGAGCGATAAATCAGCTTAGTATCCAGCCGTGTTTCCAGCGCTGCAATCCGGCGACTGAGCTTAGACTTGGGAATACACAACGCTCTACTAGCCGGAGCGAACCCTCCATACTCCACCACTTTCACAAAATAATAGAGATCATTGAGATCCTGCATTTTCATTGTTCCATCAGTGCAACAGTGAGGTGCATTTTAACAGTCTACTCAACTACTGTTCCATCTATATGATCACAACAAGTGAAATTTAAGGAGACTCTTATGAAATCTATCCAAGGTATTATTCACGCTCCCTCCCCTCATTGGGTGGGAAATGGTTTTCCGGTTCGCTCGCTATTTTCTTATCACAACCAAGCGGATCAGATGAGTCCCTTCTTGCTTCTGGATTACGCTGGACCGATGCGCTTTCCCGCAGATGGTGTAAAACGAGGTGTAGGAGAGCACCCCCATCGTGGTTTCGAAACAGTCACTATTGTCTACAAAGGCGAGGTAGAACATCGAGATTCCACTGGCAAGGGCGGCATAATTGGGCCCGGAGATGTGCAATGGATGACCGCAGGCGCTGGCATTATGCATGAAGAGTTCCATTCTAGAGCATTCAGTCAAAACGGTGGGGATTTACAGATGGTCCAGCTTTGGGTCAACTTGCCCAAAGCGGACAAGATGACACCTCCCGGTTATCAGGCTATTACCAAGGTCGATATTCCAGAAGTGCCGTTAGCCAACAACGCAGGCACTCTGCGTCCTATTGCTGGTCACTTTGACGGCCATCAAGGTCCGGCCAATACCTTCAGTCCTATGCACGTTTGGGACTTACGCCTCAATGTAGGTGGGCAAACTCAGTTTGATCACCCCCAAGGTTGGACCACAGCCGTCGTGGTGCTAGAAGGCGAAGTCTGTGTCAACAACTCCGATCCAGTCAGCGACGGTAATATGGTATTGCTCAGCCACCAAAACAGTGGCGTGAAGCTGCATACGTCACAGAACAGTTTAATACTGCTGATCAGTGGCGAGCCCATCAACGAGCCTATCGTAGGTTACGGCCCCTTTGTTATGAACACCAAGGAAGACATTTTACACGCTTTCGAAGACCTACAACGCGGTCAATTCGGACGCCTGTAAAAACTGGAGTCGGTATACGGCTCCCAACCTAAACTACTAACTACTATTTCCAGGAGGAAATGATGAACTTTAAATACAACCGCCTAGATAAAGATAACGCCGCCGTATTATTGGTCGACCATCAATCCGGTCTTCTATCTTTAGTACGTGATATTGAACCGGATAAATTTAAAAATAATGTGTTAGCTCTAGCTGATCTCGCTAAATATTTCAATTTGCCTACTATTTTAACGACTAGTTTTGAAAGTGGTCCAAATGGTCCTCTAGTACCTGAGTTAAAAGAAATATTCCCTAACGCTCCCTACATCGCTCGCCCTGGCCAAATTAATGCTTGGGATAATGAAGAATTTCTAGCAGCAGTTAAAGCCACAGGCAAAAAGCAATTAATTATTGCTGGAGTTGTCACCGAAGTTTGTGTTTCCTTCCCTGTATTATCAGCGTTAGAAGAGGGTTATGAAGTTTTTGTTGTTACCGATGCTTCAGGCACTTTTAATTCGATGACTCGTGATGCCGCCTTGGATCGTATGTCACAAGCAGGGGCGCAACTTATGACTTGGTTCGGCACGGCTTGTGAATTACACCGTGATTGGCGCAATGACATCGAAGGTTTAGGAGCGTTATTCTCTAACCATATCCCAGATTATCGCAATCTTATGACTAGTTACACCGCATTAACGAGCGAAGACTAAAACACTCTGCTAACTTTAATGATAACTAAAAAGGGGGACACACACCCCCTTTATACCAGGAGTTAATTATGAGTAATCTCTCTGAGAAATTAATTGAAGATTGCACTGTTATTAGTAGCTGCAGTGCATTAAAAATGATTTTAAAACCAAATGATAAAGATCTAGGTGGCTTTTGCGTACGTCGTACCATGCCCACCAAAGAATGCCGCAGCGTCGGCCCTTGGGTATTTTTCGATCATATGGGCCCAGCCCACTTTGAAAAGAATGAAGGCATAGACGTTCGTCCTCACCCTCACATCGGTCTAGCAACCGTTACTTACCTATTTGAAGGGGAGATGTTACATCGAGACTCTCTCGGCACAGAAGCAAGAATACTTCCTGGTGACATAAATTTAATGGTGGCTGGTCGTGGAATTGTTCATTCTGAACGCCAAAGGGAGAAGGTAAAATCAAGTCCACATGACATTCATGGTTTGCAACTTTGGCTCGCTTTACCCAAAGAATTAGAACAGACAGAACCTGGTTTTTTTCATTATGACCAAGCTGATATTCCAGAAATAGAACAAAACGGCGTACCAATACGAGTGATGATGGGAAGCGCTTACGGAGAGACCTCACCAGTAAAAACCCTTTCTGAAACCCTATATATAGAAGCTCGCTTAAAAGCAGGCCAAAGCTTAATATTGCCTAACACTGAAGAGAAAGCCTTATATGTAGTCAAAGGTGAACTCAACGTAAGTGATACCCATTTAAAAGAACACAATATGGCAGTCTTTTCCAACGAAGCGAATATCACAGTAACAGCCAAGTACGACACCATGTTAGTAGTAATCGGAGGAGCACCTGTAGGCAAGCGCTATATGGAATGGAATTTTGTCGCCAGTGACAAGTCGCTGATTGAAAAAGCCCAAGAGGATTGGCAGGCTGGCCGTTTTGCCAAAGTTCCCGGCGACGATCAGGAGTTTATTCCACTACCAGAATAACAATAAGCATAATACCCGTTGCTCTAGTGAAGTGACCCTCAATGTTGGTTGTCCAACTATTGGGGTCACTTCAAGATCGATTGAGGCATTTTATGAAACTTGAGCATCAATATCGGCCTTAGATTTCCGATTTCAAGCGACCGTAGATAATCTACTCGAACTATTATGGCAGCTTCACCTTACACCTACGCGCTTTAAGCGGCATAGTAAATCAGTAACACAAAAACAGGCTGACGCATTTTTCCATTATGTTAGGGATAATTTCGAGTACCCGATAGTACTCAAGGGAGAAACAGCAAGGTTAATTAATGAAGCAGCCGTTCGCTTGACTGGAGCTGTTACAATTCTTGGAGCAGATGACGAAGGAGCTTTGCGTAATATAGCCCGAAGAATGGTCAATTCAAGACTTACTGACAATAAGAAAAGAATGCTCGCTCTGAAAAAGCAAGGCCTTAATCAGAAAGAAATTTCTCAAAAGCTAACTAAGCTTGGTGGTAAAAAAATCACTCATCAAGCCGTATCTAAGGCCCTTTCATCGGTTGGAGATGAGTTTTTACTATGAATTTAATTTTAGCCGCTAAAATTTGACTCAAAAGTAACGGGGGTTCATCTGACAGGCAGGTATGAACGTTCAAGGAGGGGATCATTACGATAAAAAAGAGCAAAAACTAGAAATCCGCTCATGTTTTCTAGAAAGTGAAAACTGGTTATTACGAGGTTTATACTTTTTAACGGGAGATAACCCGCTACTCTTTGACGATTTGACTCAGATGTTCGCATTTAAGTCTAAGTTTATTATGCCTTTATCGAATAATCAGTTGATCACTTTTTCGTCAATCCAAAATCACGCTATGAACCTAGATCCGCTTTTTACAACTTACTTAGCAATGGCTACATATAATCAGTGTCATCGATATGTTGTAGGTATTAATAAAGACTATATTGAGCAAATAAAGTTATTTTTGGGTTCTGAAGTGGAACCTTCAAATTTGAGAGCGGAGTTATTTACATACATATAACGATTGAGCAGTGCAATAAGGTTTGGTCATGGGAATAACCGATTTGCTATACCTGAAGTTATTCATTAATTACTGATGTTCGATTCTCCGAGACTGATAATTGTCCAAAGACGCGCTGACGCCGATCTCGGCAAACACGCCTTTACCCCAAAGTTTGTTTCGGAATTCGCTACAACTTATTATCAAAACTAATAGGTATCTCTTTTGAGGTGGAACGTTTTCAGTTTTATTATTTGAACCTAAGACATTTGAAACAAGTTAGACTGATGGATAAAGAAATCTATAATCAAGTAAGATTAGATAAGGCTTGAAAATACACACGCCCGATGAAGTACATCGAGCGTTTTGTTTTACTAAAAAGTCGCAATAATAGCCTGAACATTCCCACTAAGTTTTTTGTTCATACTTTGCGACAATTTGATTCAATAAAAGAGCTGATAAAATAATACCAAGAGCCAGCCAAGTTGTAGCCTGAATGCTTTCATTGGTGACCAGCGCAGCGATTAATACACCTACAGCAGGTACGAGGTAGTTAGTCATTGACGTAAAAACAGCTCCTGCATTCTTGACACTAGTCATATATAAGTAATAGACAACTCCCGCGCACATGACACCAAGATAGATTACAGCAATAAAAATGCTCGGCGATGGTGCTTTATCTGTCATTGTCTTCGTTGTAATGAGAGCGACAATGATCAGTTGAATGCTCGCCATGGTCAGAACATTTCTTGCGACTATCAGAGGATGCTCTTTTTGAACACGGTTTAGCAATAGCAAAGCAATGGCAAAGCATACTGCGGCAAGTAAGACAGCTAGCACACTGACAGGCTCAATCCTTTGAGATGTTGAAATTATGTCAGGGTAGAATAGTACAACTAAACCCAAAAAACCGATGGTTATACTGAGCAGGTTTCCTTTGGTGATCTTTGTATTCCTAATAAATAATGGCGCGAGAAGAAGTGCGTAAAAGGGTAATGTTCCCATTAAAATTGCAGTCACTGAACTACTCAACTCTTTTTGAGCAAAAGGTACGAGAACAAAAGGAACAGTTGCTTCAAGAAAACCGATTACACTATAGAGTTTCCACTGTTTAGTATTACTGCAAATTCGCATGATACGACAAATAATAAACAGGGTTATTGCGCCGAATACCGCACGTAATGTGCCTATCCATACTGGAGTGAATGCTTCTAGTGCTGTTTCTTGAAAAATAAATTGTGATCCCCAAATCAGCCCAATTGCGATCAAAGTGAAATAATTTTTAAGCATAGTAAAAAATCCAAATGCAGCTCAATGGGTTGAGCTGTATGAAAAGTTGGAACAGATTATGGCGTACTGGCTAAGCCGATTTAAAAGTAACGGCATCAACATCAATTGTTATGCTATCCAGCGCTAGTTTAGGTACAGGAATTAAGGTTCTCGCTGACAGCGTATCTGCCGACCTGCATTTTTGCATCTATTCACTCATGGGGGGCGGCATGATCATATCCTTTTATGCGTTGAGTTTTATATTTGAAAGGAGTATAAGAGTTAAAGTTAACTTTAAGTAAAGCGATAAATTAACAAAAGTTAGAATAATTATGATTAGAAATGATTACCTTACCGTTGGGCAGTTATCAGAACGCAGTGGTGTAGCGACATCGGCTTTACGTTTTTATGAGACCAAACAGTTGATCACATCTTTTCGAACCAATGGTAATCAACGTCGTTACTTGCCTTCTATGCTACGTAGAGTCGCACTTATTCAAGTAGCACAGTCAGTAGGGTTTACCCTAGAAGAAATAACGCATGAGTTAAGTACCTTACCTATGAACAAAACAGCTACTAAACAAGATTGGGATAGAGTTGCGAAGAAGTGGCAGCAAGATCTGGACAAAAAAATGGTAAAGATCCAGTCACTAAAAGATAACCTCTCTGGGTGTATCGGCTGTGGTTGTTTGAGTATGAAGAAGTGTCACCTATTTAACCCAGAGGATGGACTATATGAGCAAGGGCAAGGGGCGCAACGAATTATTAGATAATGTTTTCGGCTATTCTATATTCAACACAGTCTGTAGTGGATAAGTGAATTCGGCTAGTCGGTTAGAGGTTGCAATATCTAAGGTAATCCGTTAAGTGCTAATTTAGGAAAGTCACTGGCAAGGTTTTGTCCAAAAATCAGTTACGTTGAATGTCTGTTATCAAATAAGCTTAAAATGAGACGAGTCAAAAATGGTATTTATATGGCGGTCAGATGTGATTAATTTCTATTAACCACATCTGACAGATCAAGTTAAGACTTACTCGTATAATTGATAGCAAGATACTAAGTGGTCCACTCATCAATCATGTCAGCCCAATCTTGCAACATAGCCGCGCACTGTTCTCGGTACTCGGCTTTGTTGTAAACTGCCCTCACCCCTTTCTGTTCGTGCGCAAGGCATTTTTCTATCCAATCCGTGTTATATCCAGCTTCATGCAATAGCGTGCTAGCTGTTCGACGCAGGTCATTCGGCCCAAACTTACTTAGCGACTGACCTTCCTTTTGCGCGGCTTTGTATGTCAAATCCATGACTCGGTTCATCGTCGCAATGCTCATTGAGGCATCGGAGTCATAACGGGAAGGAAGAATATAATCAGACCCACCGGCAAATGTCTTCAAGGCAATCAGAATGTCCATCGCCTGGCGTGACAAAAACACTCAGCATGGTATCGGGCGTAATCCATGGCATTACCGATGAATCATACCCATCAAAATACCATGGTCAAACCGTGCTTGGCGTTGCCAGACATTGCCAGAATTGACTAAGCTAAAAACAAAAAAAGTCCGCAATTACGCGGACTTAAGGTTGATTTAGTGCCTGTTAATGCCAGACCTTTCTTAAAGGAGGATTATTCCCACTCGAATATCAATGAGAAGAAAATCAACCTATATAACAGCTAGTTAGAAATGTGCTCATTATCGATACCATTATCTATACCATGCTCAGATTTTTTTTGATTTTTTCCTGCTCGTCGACGTTCTAGTTCGGCTTTGGCCCAAGCAGAGGATTCAGCCATATCACGATGAAGCTCTTGTTTCTCTTCATCAGTAAGCACTCGTGGGCTCGATGCAACTCTATCCACCTTGTATCTCCAACTTGTCGTTGTACATTTTAGATAGCGTATCAAAACATGAGTTACCAGCAAGGAACCTTAAGTGTATTTTTAGATTATTTTTCATACACATCTTGAAAGCTATACGCAGTGCCCAAATAGTTTACAGTGAGTAATAGCCTGATAATAGACAAGGATAAAATTATGGGTTTGAAACCAGGACCAAAACCAATAGCCAAGTCGACCAGCATGCCAGATCAACGTCGACGTGACAACAAAAAAACTCCAGGCAACACTCCAGGCCTAAAGCCGAGTAAATCCTCAATCAAGTAACGCTACCTCAATATCGAGCCAGAGTAAGTGGTACTGACTCTCTCGATAAACCAAAACTATCTATACCCCAGAAATAAGTTAGATTTAATAGCCTTGGTCTTAACAAATAAACGAAGGATTTTTGTGGCGTAAACCTCATGAGAGTTAAAATTATCCTCAACCGAACACGTTAACTCGCAGCAACATAAATCTATATAAATGAAAGACGGTGATTAGATTCAATCTCATCTATAAACGATGACTCTACTCCAATATCAGTGGCTATTCTTCGCCAACCTAATACTGCTTCATGAACCTTTTTCATGACTTCCTCCGCATCTTCTCTCAAGGATTCTGGTAACACCCCCATCAAGTCCTGTTTAACAAAATTGTCGCGTTTACCATTTATAGACATCTGATGACTATCCACCCAAGGTGAACCAGGCTTATAACTGTATGCTAAATCGAACGCAGGAGCTAAAGTCCACTTTTTTTGCTCGTTAATAATAAAACCCCAATTTTTTGTATGATCATCATGGTTTCGAGCCATGACGTTAAAAACCATACGTCTAAAAGTCTCCAGTGCTGCGTTTCTATCTAATTTTAGAGTGCGTAACAGAGTAAAAAGTTCTTCATAACTATAAGCTCCCGGCTTTTTAAAATCAGCATGATCCATTGCACACAAAGATTGATAATGCACCTTATCATTTCCAATGCGGTCAAATCGCTTCGTCATAAAGTGGGCTCTTCCATTCTCCCTAAACAGCTCGCAATAAGAAATATCAATACCCGCCTCTTGAGCCATTTTATAGTATGCATACTCCATCAAACCAAACCCTTTCGGGTCACCAAAAACCTCACTACTTGATGAACGCTCTACCACACCATCAAACTTAATCAAGAAGTGCTCAAACCCTTCCGGACAATTCACTTGGCCAGAACGAAGCTGAGTACGGTCTGCATTGATAGCTATCACCGCCTTAGCGCGAGCACCACCGGCAGATGTACCTACCTGAACAATGCTAGACAATGCCTGATCCGCATCGTCATTATGTATCGTTTCTTTGATACTATTACGCTGATCGAGAACCGATTGTGCCATTACCACAAGAGAATCCATTTCAAGCGGTTCGCTATTAGTTTTAGCACTTTCTGCTAGAGCTGGAGTGTACTCAAGTGCCCCCATCCCCCTATTGCCTGTATAAAGTAACCGTTCCAATGCGCTGAAAGATTGCGGATCGCGCCCTTGCCTTGCAAGCCAAGCATTAATGACTGCATTACCAAAATCATCAGGCAGGGTATCTGCAAATGCTGCTGGTAAACCTTTATATGTCGGATAACTCAAGTTGGGAAAACTGAAGACACCAGACTTTAGAGGTAACTTGTGCGAAATCGCGAATCCTCCTTTCAGCCATTCCGCGAAATATTCGAAACTAACAACACCAGTATCCGAGTTTCTTGCTAAAGCTCCGACATCTTTTCCAAAGATACTCACTTTTGCCGTATCGTATTTTTTAACTACCAATCTAAGTCCTCCTCATCTTCACTTTTTGATTTTTCAGCAACACCCCTCACTCGCTGTCGGAGCTTACCTCGCATCTTTAGTAGTTGCACTGGACTGATGCCAGGATCAGGTAAGAAAGATTCAATTCCTTCCAGAGCCTCCAATACTCTAAGCACCTTAATAATATTCACCAAGGTCGCTTTGCCCTCAATCATATTTTGATAGGTAGAACGACTTATTCCTGCTTTCTTTGCTAACTCAGACTGAGTAAAAGGAGTGTGATTATCCAACCTTCGCCTTTCAATTCGTCGGCCAAGCTCAAGCGAAAGAGCCTCATCTGACATAGCGTATATATTAGACTCCATAATAATGACCTATTTCTAAATCTTTAAGTACATAAAATTACTATTACGACCTAATTATAAATCATTATGATACCTAACAAAGAAAAAACCAACAAAATCATAACGACCTAAAATAAGGTCACAATGTCACAAAAATCACTTTTTGACCTAAAATAAAGTCATTAAGAAATCATGAATTATACTTTATAAACTATCTGACAAATCAAATGCGATCCGGTGCACCATCACCGGCCCGTGTACTTTCGTTCTACTTTCGTCGGCCAAACGGCCAGCGTCTCATTTTGTCCATTTGATCGACCGATCTCGTCATGTCTTTGTAAGCACGCCCGGCCAACCTGTTTTGAAATACCTCCATTTTGTCGGCAATGGCTTTCATCTTCGGACCGTGTATGTGCAGCCACTGCCTCAAAAAATAGAAAGCCAGCATCAAAGTGATCAGGAGCAACCATAAAAAATCAAAAGACCATGAAAAATACCACGTCGAGAAATCACCAACTTCAGCAACAAAGTCGATACTCGGAGCCTATCTTAGCATTCAAGGCTTAGCCTGAGACTCAATAGGCAACCTAGGACGCAAATCAAGAAGGTGTACATGTATATAGGCTCCGCCTCCCAAAGCCTGTTGCACTCTGTCAGCCTCTGCAGTCAGCAGCGACAATAACTCATCCGCTTTGATCATGCGATTTTCATCTGGATGTTTCCATTGACGGTCTTTTGCAAGGGTCACCAGCAAAGCTCCAGCTTTACTGTATTCTGCTGCCATGTATTTCCTAACAAGCTGATTTTCTATTGTATCTCGCAAGTCTGTCGCTGTGCGCCCATCACCAAGTTTTAGTTCAATCACAGCTTCATGCTTAGAAAGAACAGAGCGCAAACGTATATCAGTTTCCTTTTCGTCAGCTGTAACAGCCTCTTGGTCGACAGTGTAGATCGAGTTCGCGGCATAGCTCAGCTCGCGCGAAATTTCTCGACGCATGACCCTCTCATCTGATATCCCTGCCCAAGCCTCTCGCGGTGACGCGTCACGGAGAAGAAGGTCGTTTAGGTCAGACAGCCTATCCTTCAAAATCGCAAACATGGCTTCATTCGTTGAGGCAGGTGCTTCCCCGCTTCGATCAAGCGCTACCGCTTGAGCCTCATCAAATACCTCAGCATCAATCTCTTGCGCCCAACTCTCTTCTGCCACAGCCAAAATGCGATCCTTAAAATGAGCGCACAAAGGATCTGCGGCCATCTCGAGCTTGGTAGCAAAGCCCTCCTCGCCTTTCGCGTTGAGTAATGCCGTTACAATGCTATTGCGTGCCTGTTCCGCGTTGTCTCGAGTATCCGGTGAATAGAACCCTTCGTGGTGCGCATCGTCTTGTATTCGAACGTGGCGATAGGCCAAACGAAGAAGCCTCAGCAGTAGTTGCGGCGTGAATCGTTCGTCACCCAAACCAATTCCGTCTTGGCGATCACCAAAGAGGCTGGCCAGCCATGTCACAGCGTCTGGTCGCTCAGATGGTTCAACTATCTCAATCTGATCCGCCAGCTTTTCGACACTCGTCTGCGGATCAATTCGCATTAAGGTCGACAACCAAACAAGGCGCAGCGAAAACGGCAATTGTTGTTCCAATCTTTGTAGTGCCCGTTCTTGAAGCCTCTTAATTTCCGCAGCATCGCCATGCTTCAAGATAACCCGTGTGACTTGCCGAACCCTTTCGGTCATTCCGGTCGTGTTATCGGCGCCATTAATCCAGTCCCCACCGTCATCTAGCCAGGATTCCAGTCGTGGTAAAAATAAACTGGCTACCCTCTCAGGCGCATAATCAATTCCTTGAAGTAAGCTCGAATGTCCACGCTCACCTGACGGCAGGTTCAGCTCCCACGACAATTCATTTCCAAGCGTCCTGTCCACAGCGTTTGGGTGCGTGTCTACGAGACCTTCTATCCACTGAGGCAGGCCGTTCAGTTCAATCAGAGCGTACCGCGCGGCTAGCTCGGCTTCGGCATCGCCGAGTTTAGCTGCCCAGTCGGGGGCCTCCGCTTCGGCGTAGATCGCGGCCAGACCAAGTTGCCAACGTACAAGAAATGTATTGCGCTCGCGTTCGGGCCTTTCGCTGGGAAAAGTTGGGTGGTCATCACGCCAGATATTCATCAGCACCCGGCGAAGCTTGTCGGCCGTTTCTTGATTGAATTGCTCTTCAATGAATCGCCGGTTCCAGCCTGACGATCGACTGTCTTCACCATCATGACTCATGGCGCGCCACAAGTTCCAAGCAGTGTTCCAGCTTTGCTCCGTCGAAAATGCGTTTTCAGGCTGATTGGCAACTTCTCGCCAGAACTGAACCCAGCTCGCGCGTTTCTTGGCCTTTCGCCGCTCTTCTTGCTTCTTTCGTTCAGCCTGCTTCTTTTCCCAACGACGATGCTCTTTGTCGTGCTTCGATGGCTTCAGCGAGTCGTCAAGTCTTTGCACGAATGAAGGTTCATCCACTATTAGAGGCCTAAGTCCTTCAACGTGTTTTTTCCATGTATCACGATCCGGCGACAGACGGAGGGCTGCCTCCAAGAGCATTGCGCGTTCACCCGCATCCCGGGTCGTGTCACCAAGAGCTTCGCTCACCCAAGTCAGATCCCGGTCCGGTCTTAGCTGAACTGGTCCATCGTGAATAGTGATCTCTGCGAGCCGTCTCCAAGGATCTTTGATTTCATGGAGCGACTTCAGCAAAGCGTCCTCAACCCAGAAAAGACGCTCATTGTCCACTGCTTTCAGATTGAGCAGCCGTTCGCGAAGTGATTTGATCGGCTCATCGTCGCAATGGTCTCGGTGGTGTAATCGCAATGCGATTACACCACCATGCAGCCACTGGTCGTCTAGGCTTATATCGAGGCCGCGTTCACATGTTGCTGCGAGTGCTCCACTGAGATGTGGTCGATTACTCATAATATGCGGCCACTCTTTTCGCCATTTAAGCCCCTCTGATACTAGCGCGAGGAGACCATCACGAAGTTCCTCAAGGACAGTGAGATCAAGAGACGCTCCTGCTATCAGGCGTGGTAGTTGCCAACTAAGATCGCCTACATTGCGCTTCTTTCGCTTTATCCATCTAAGGGTCCGACAAAGCTGCTCAACCGACATGTATTTTGGGAAAAGGCGTAGTATGGCACCGCGTACTACTCTGTCAGGCCAGAGATCATCAGCATCAGCTATCCTGGCAGAAACTATCCCTAACCTCTCGTCACCAAGGGCTACTAAAGCGTCAATAGCCATTATGCGCTCGACCGTAGTTGCAGCAATGTCCTGAGTGATATCGAATACGATGTCTGCACAAGCTTCTATGCGACCCGCCTCTATAAGGCTGATGAGGACTTCTCGTACATCCGGATTCTCTACTCCACTGCGCCAAATCCTGTCGATTTCTTCTGCCAACTCGTTCGATGCAAATCGGTGGACCTGAATTTGAGGCACCTGAAGGCCTCTCCACCCACCAGGGCCGTAGCGCTTAGCGTAGGCGTGAAGAGCTTGATTTCGCTGCGTCTGCGTTAGCGACTCTGGGTCGCCTTCATCCAGAAGCACAGCAGGCTCATTGTCCCGCAAGAGTTCAAATATCCCGTCTTCTTGCAAGGCTAGCCACCCCGCCACTGGTCGCTTGGACGGGCGAACGATTGTGTTACCTTTTGTCTCCGCGAAGAGAAGACGTTTGAGGGCTCGAAACGACATGCCTTGTCTTCGAAAAGCTATTAGCCGCTCCGCAGCAAGGTACTCGGCAACAGAGCGATGATGGAAGCGCACTCGGCCATAAGAAGCGAAGCCAAATAACGGACGCTCCAGCAGTGCTTTTCGTTCGTTCGGCTGCCAATCGGATAGGGTGATCGCCGGATCAAGAGCTGCCTCCTCATCAACAGCGTCGGACGCTGCACTATGACGAATGGTTATACGACGTGTCATCTGAACTGCAAGCGCGAGTCGGCTAGCTCCTTCGATCGCCTTGTCGACAGATAATTCCGCCGGTTCAGGTCTGTCTTCGCGAGGAAGCAACTTCACGCGAACATTCGTGGCAACCTGATCGCGATGTGTTCGGATGCGTTTATGCTCACGCCAGTCCGCGCATAACTCAATGAGGTCCTGAGGCCTACGTGCAAACTCTAGGGCATTGCGACGTCGTAAGTCTTCAAAAAGAAGATCAGGATCGCTCACTCCCTGGTGTCGACAAAAATCGACGATCTGTTCGTCCGACAACGGCATTAAAGCTACAGACCGCCAATCGGGCGATTGATTTTTGCTTCTGTTGTCGTGTTGCTCCCGATGCTCACGCATTGCTATCTTCGCAAATGCTTCTTCATCGGAGTCCGAAGACGGCGCCATAGGAACAGGCAGTACGTTTCGGACCAGCTGTTCGTCGAAGGGGATCGGCCGTGTCGTGATGACGACGCGCGCCCGATGAAGCTGACCTCTGATACACTTTTTCAGTCGTTTGAGCGCGCGCTCAAACGACCCCATCGTCAATTTTAGCTCGTCAATCGAGTCCAGAAAAAATGTCGCCACCTCAGACTGTGAGGCAAGCCACCCATCCAGCCGGGCTTCTTCATCTGCATCTAACAGACTGCGAAGGTCTTCTGTTGCCAACGCGGCCAATTCAACAAAGAATGCAGGTTCTCCCGAGGCCCAAAGGCGCTCCGACTGTTTACGGCATTCGTAGGTTTTTCCTGCCCCTGCCTCGGAAATTATCAGTACACGTTTTGAATGTAGTAAATCATCCCATGTATATCCTCGCGACCAGCCCAGGCTGACCAAGAAAGACTGTTGATCGGCATCATTAACCTTCCCATCAGGGATATCTTTAAAGGTCCGCTCTATTATCGTCACTAATGCCACCTATAAAATTTTTACCAATTAGTCCCGAATCTAGTGGTGCGCTTCGTTACAGCCTCAACATATTTAAATACAGCACCATGAGACTCATTAGCGAAACTGGGCTCCCCTTCAATGCTGAGGCACAACGACTCCAACATACTTATAAATCGTTGTGCGAGAGACTCCATAACGACGAGCTACGTCTGTAACACGCATATCAGGGTTACTTAGAAGTTCTTCAATCTCCCGAACTTGCTGATCATCAAGCTTAGGCTTCCGCCCGGCCCCTAGCACGTGCTGCAGCAAGACCAGGCTGCGTTTGTTTGCGAATCAAGCTACGTCGAAATTCAGCTAGTGCAGCAAATACATGAATAACTACTTTTCCTGCTGCACCGGTAGTTTCGATCTGCTCGGTAATGCTCTCAAACCCCACCCCTTGCTGCTCTAGACTTTCCACTGTCATTACTAAGTCGGACAAACTTCGCCCTAGATCATCCAACCGCCAAACTACTAGGGAATCCCCCCGCACGCAACTCCCTAAGGCACTGTTCAAGCTTTGGGCGCTCTCTACTATTACCGCTGAAAGCTTCTTCATAGATCGTGCGACACCCTGCCTTCTTGAGGGCCTCACGCTGGAGGTCTAGGTGCTGGTTATCCGGCGATACTCGGATGTATCCTATGCGTTGATTCATTGACACAACCAGAACATTGAAAAGTTAACGGAAATATTAACAGCCTTCGCTAGCTCAGGCGAGCGGAAGTTGAGAGCATCGCTGAGTAACCTGCTCTTAATTCATAGGTGCTATGATTAATACATCAAGAGACGGATAGAGGAGCGAAGAATGAGCAAGAAGAGCCCAGAAGAATCAAGTAATTACACAAAGAAAGCTTTGCCACTCGAAGCTGACGCCGCCAGCCGGGGCGTTCAGAGACTGACAGACCAGGAGAAATTGGAACTTCGGCGGGATATGATGGAGTCTTCAGCTTGGGCAAAGGAAGAACTGGCCCGCCGACGTAAAAACAAGGGGAGCGATCATAGCCTTGTCATGGCTCAGACCTCGGCATAACAATCTTGGTCATGACCTTACCCATTTCCTCTTGCGTCGCCTCGATCTTACTGAGAACAGCAAGGATTGTTGACTGGCCGAACTGGGCAGTTCGCACGTCATCGATCAGCCATAGCTTCAATAGGCCACCCAAACGGCCAAGATCGCCGTTGATTCGAGCCAACTCCCGTACCTGCTCACAATCGACCACACCCTTGATCTTGTAGCCCTGGCCAACCTCACGCAGATAACGCGCAGCGCTCATGCCTGCTCGCTTTGCTTGCGCCTCGATATGCTCCTTTTCCTCGGGTAAGCAGTACACCTTGATAGGCGTACTACTCTTCCTCGTTATTCGTTTAGCCTTATCGTTCATCACCTTTTGCCTTACCTCCTTGTTACCTGGCGGATAGTGTCCAATGCCTCCTCGAAGTCCTCCGGCGTCGCTCGGCCAGTTTCAGCCTGGTAGTAGAGGATCGTAAACATATTGGCGACCGCTTCTGCGACAGGCGAAATCTGCTGTGCGGTTTCCTGATCGATGAATTCCAGGGAGGCCAGCTTGATTGCTGCCTGATGAATTGCGTGCTGAACTTCGATATTATGTGTGATTGTCATGTGTCACCTCTCTGACAGGTGGTATGTGAAAATGCGGGCCGGTGCACCATCACCGGCCCGTGTGCTTTCTAACTAATTGCGTCGGCCAAACGGCCAGCGTCTCATTTTGTCGATTTGATCGACCGATCTCGTCATGTCCTTATAAGCACGACCGGTCAACCTGTTTTGGAATACCTCCATTTTGTCGGAAATGTCTTTCATCTTCGGGCCGTGTCCGGTGCTGTGCAGCCACTGCCCCAAAAAATAGAAGGCTAACATCACAATGAACATCACTGCGAAGAAACCAAATACCTCCGCAAGGTTTTGAGGTGGAAAGTTAAACTCCATAATCAGTAATCCTTACTTAGTTAGGCCATGCGGCCTTTTTTAACAAAGCTGGCAATCTCACTATTTCGTTCCTGTTGACGTTCCTGGGCATACGAAACGTAATCCTCAACGTCGAAGGTGTGCTTTTCCGGGTCGCGCTCTTGCCATTCTGCGTGTGCTTGGCGGGCTTCTTCCTGGTCCTCACTAGATAAGCCATCAAAGCCGCCGGTTTGATTCATCCAGCCAGTGCCGCCGCCTAAGCTATCATTGTCAAATGCAGGAGAAGCGTCGTCAGTCGCCCTCCTTGTCGTCTTCCCCGTCACCTTTCATGCTGTTTCGGATCGAGCTGGCTAAACGGCCTCCGCTAGTGCCACTGATTCTATCTCCGGCCATATCACCCATACCCTTCATCAAATTTGCACCGGTGTCCGCTGCAATACGCCCCGCTTTTACAGCGCTGCCTTTAAAACCGCCAGAGGATTCGCCACCGCTAGAAGATTGACCGGAAGCTTGGGAGAAGGAGCCAGCGTCATCAGAATTACCACCGCCATTAAAAACACCGCCCAGGCTCGACATAACGTCAGTATTATTCGCTACGTTCTCACCCGCTTTTGCAAATGCAGCCTGAATAGCAGACGCACCGCCGGCGGTAGCCATTGCTGCACCGGCAGCCATACCACCAGTGGCAACAGCCGCTCCGGCCATCGCCCCGGCACTGATACTACCTGCACCTGCCGCCGCGCCGCCTCCAGGAACCAGGCTGGCGACCACATTGGGAACCGAGTGAATGAGCATTACGAGAACCAGTGAAACGACAAAGATCACCAGCAGTTCACGCATAGGGGCATCATTGGATAGATCGGCGTAGAAACCGTCCATGATCGACATGGCAATGCCAATGAGCAACGTCATTGTCATCAACTTCAAAGCAACGCCCAATACGCTTTTGAAGTAGTTGATTGCTATATCTGAAGTCCAGCGCGAACCACCAAAACCCAGTACGAAGACACCGGCATAGATCAATATCCAAGCCGTCACCAAAGCCAACAACACATTGGCCGCCACTACCGCCATACATGCCAAAATTGCCAGCGTGATTAAGAAGATAGACAAGTTATCTATCGGGCTTGTGATGCTGTAGGACTCACCAGCTTTCACAATAATGTCGAACGCAATACTAATAGGCTCTGACGGGGTTAGGTCTCTCGGAAGGCCACCGGCTTGAGCACCGATCATTCTCAACGAGTCGATGATTGACGTCGCAAAGTCTGGGCCGTTTCTGAGCAACCAGAGAAAGAAGCCAAACGTCAGGATGAAGCGCACGAATTCAGCAAAGAACTCCCTTATATCCGCTTGTTTAAGGATTAAGGTCCCGCCAGTCCAAACAAGGGATATAGTGCCCAGTGTCCAGAATAGCCAGGCAGCATAGTTTGTAATTACCGTGCCCCAAGTAGCACTTGCTGTCATGAAACGCACAGCCACTTCATCTAAGACACCATTAGGCTCAATGGCCGCTGATGCTGTTTGCGAAGTCAGTACAACTGCCAGGAGCATGACAAGCCGAATAAATATCTTGATCATGATTAGAACCCCTTGTTCTTGGATCGATCCGTGGGTTCGCCCATATACCAAAGACAGTTCCCTTTTTCCTTCTGCTCTTTCGTCAGGTTCGGGTTGTCACAGTTGATCGTTGCAGGCTTTGGCCCGCCATCTTCGCCGCACCCCACCATAACAAAAGAGGCCAACGCGCTAACGATAAAAACTCGGGTAATATTCTTCATAACTAAAAGCTCCGGTTTTCTGAACGGTCGGTTGGCTCACCCATATCGAACAACCTTTCACGGGACGCTTGATATTGAGCTTCCCGGTCAGCATCCGCCTGCATTCTAGTGCCAACGGCATTCTGCTGAGCAATCAGCAAGCTGCGGATTTGCAGGAGCTGGTTAGCCTGGTTGCTGGCGAGCTGGTTGGCGTAACCAATGGCGGCCAATTGTCCGTCTGCACCCTGGGCGGCGGATTGCAGGCGGTTAAGCTGACGGGCATCGGCTTCCAAGTTATCTTGCTGCTGTTCCAGACTCCTAAATAGTGCGTCGTTGGCCTTTTTCTGCGATTCAGACGCAAGGCGTCGGTTCTCGGTCATTGCGGCCCGTTCGGCATCGCTGCACCCCGTAGCCGAGAAGCATGGCGAACTGCGGTAATAGGCTACGTCCTGGAACTTGCCCAAGTACGCATCGAGGCTACCAAGCTGGTTTTGGTAATAGGCGAGTGTGTTGGTCGCCTGGTTCAGCTCGTTGATGGTGCGTTGCGCTTGGTCCCAAATATAAGAAGCCGGGGCCATCGAGTTTTGCAGCATGTTTTCATACTGCTGCAACTGGGTTTGATACTGCTGAATTTGCTTAGCAGTCTGTGTAACAGACTCCATGGCCGACATGATGTTCTGTACTAGATTCGTACCATCAGCAACCGGAATCCCCGCATATACAGGATTAGAAATATTTAACGCCAAGGAGATGGCGAGCACGGGAATTTTAGCCGCTAAAATTTTTCGCTTTAGCATGGTTAATTACTCTTAGTGGTTATGACTAAAAGTTGCATTCACCAACCTGTAGGCTCGTAACCTACTCCTGCCGTTGCCAGCGGTGAATGTGGGCCTTTTCAGAGATAGCTCGCCACTTACTATCCCGGCGCCCGACCTGCGCGACACCGTAAAACGCGCGGCCAAATAGGGTTAAACATCGGTGTTATTACCAACCGAAGCGGTTAGGGCTTCCGTCGATTCCTTTGCCATCACATCAACGTGATCGGCTCTTATGTTGTCGTTTCGCCTTTTTAGCTGCCTGCTCAGCTTGGAGCTTAGCTTTACGCTGCTCTAGTGCTGGCATGACCGCCGCTTTTTCAGGTAAAGGGCCTGACTGTATCGCTAAGACCTCTAACTGAGATAGGTTTTGCAACCAGCCACGGCGTGAAGGTGGCACTTTGCCAATCGGTAACACGCCAGGCTTATCAGACCGCTTGGCCCTTTTATTCTGCGCTATTAATGCCTGACGACGGCGTTCTAGTCCTTGATCGGCAAATTTGATAGACAGATTGCCATCTACTGCCGCCTTGATTACTCGCGCCTTGAACTCAGGCGAACCATTCACGGTAATACGATTACCGTAACGCTCCATTGCTACCTTTAGCGCAGCTAAGACACTGGTTTGGTTGGAAGCCGTCGACACTTGTAGACGCTCACCATCATCACGCACGGCGCTGTTACCTGCTCGATAAATAATGGTGCCTTTTTTCGTAATCGTATCGACC
>NZ_JBLWZK010000001.1:960805-968165 GCF_048266485.1 Vibrio sp.
GACGCTCACCATCATCACGCACGGCGCTGTTACCTGCTCGATAAATAATGGTGCCTTTTTTCGTAATCGTATCGACCATTGCTTTGGGCTCGGCCTGAACTGCATCCCCGTTTAGTGTGTTGCCTTTAAGCTTTTGTGCAGCCTCTCGGCTACGTAGCGCTTTGAGGGCTTCGCTATCTCCCTGCAATGCCTGGCTCTTTAACCAATCCGCCCAGGCTTGGCGTTGATTGCTTTGATATATCGTTTGCCGTTGCTCTTGGTAACGCTTGTGAATGCGCTCAAGATCGCTTTTCAATGCATTGCTGGCCTGTTTGTACAAAAGCTTCTTAGTAAGCTTATTGCTACCGGTTAACTTAATCGCTGCGCGACGGCCACGCCCTTTCCTCTTGGCGTTATCAACCTGTCGATCTTTATCACGACGAGCCTGTTCAAGGGCTTGCGTTTTACTCTCTGCGGCATGTTTCTGCTCTGCTTGATAACGGGCATATAGCTCGGTGGTATTCACCTTCAAGCGAACAGGTCGATGTGTATACTGGCGGCTCGGCTTAACAGAATCCGATGCAGTCGTTTCAAAGGGACCAAGGCGCGCTTCGAGTTTGGGTTTAGAAAACTCACGTCCCAAGGTGCTCGCTTTGATGATCGCTTCACCATCGGCAACGATCACTAGACCATTTCCTCTAGTTCTTAACTGCAAACCATTGTCCTGCATGACCTGGTGCAACGCCTGCCAGCTATTAGCTGATTTAATCTCGTCCATGCATTCGCGCTTCACCCAGCCCACTAAGCTTTCAATACCCGAATGGCGCTCCATATCCATCGCACGAGATTCGGCTCCTCGTTTGCGCGGTATATGATTATCCGGCTGTAAGCCATAGTCTTGCTCGATGGCCTCGCACATTTCCGCTAGCTTTTTATGTGGGTAATAAGGCTCATGGATTGTGTTACGCGTAGGATGAATTTTATTGATCGCGATATGTATATGTTGATTGTCCGTATCGTTGTGTACAGCACTGACACGCTGATGCTCGCCATAACCCACCCCTTGGCAAAGACGCTCTTCTATCGCGGCCAAGGTATTTGCTTCTAACTGTTCGCCACTTGGGAAGCTCACTATCAGATGATAGGTTTTATCACTCTTCGCTCGGGTATTCGCGAATTGAGTTGCTAACACTTCGCTGATCGCATCGCGCACGGTTTTCGCTTCACAGTTATTTAAACGAACGTTACCGAGTCGATGCTCTTTGCTCTGGTGATCGGTGATGTAATTCACCAAGCCCGCAAAGTCAGATTTCCCCTGAGAACGCATCGGTACATGCTTGGCAATCATTGGTCCGCCCTCGGGCGAAGAATAGACTCCATAAGTGAACTCATTTGATCTTGCGTCGCTTCAATACGATTAAGCACTGCTAAGATTGTATTGACTCCCACATTCGCTACCTTGGCATCATTACTAAGCCATAACTTAAGCAAACCACCCAAACGCCCTAAGTCACCATTCACTCTTACCAGTTCGCGTACCTGTTCTACATCGGTAATACCTTGAATGCGATAACCTTGGCCGACTTCACGTAGATAAGTAGAAATACTAAGACCTGCTTGCACAGACAGCGACTCGATCAACTCACGCTCCTCTGGCAGACAGTAAACCTTAATCGGTGGGCTATTCTTTCGAGTGATCTTGTTCGTGCTGTTCCCCATGCTTTGCCTCCTCTTTCTGGCCCCGCAGGGCAGGATTAACGTTGAGCTCCGAAGGTGCGAATAAGTCCAAAGTGAAGAGGCTTCGCCATGCTTGCATGGTGTGCCTACTTCACACATCCTGCCCGCATTTCAACTTTGGTTTTATCACGGAAAGTTATGCATGCCCGTGTGCATTTCTCTGTATTTAACTGTTTATTCCTGTGTAAACTATGTTTACTCAATAAGTCCGACACTTATAGCGGTATGACAGAGCACTTACAGCGACTGAATAGCGCTAAATTAGCGGTCTTACTGCGATTTATGTGTGTTGGCTTTACTCAATATCACGACACCGAAAAACACAGCTTTCCTAACACTTTCCGCTCTAGGCTAAGTTCAGAGCGTTCGTATTTTACCGCCCCTCAAGTGTCAATAAATGTTTAAAAACCAAGCTAACAAAAATAAAAATCACTTTATTTTCAATAGGTTAAAATACAATTAATTTCCAAAAATTGATTTCATTGACAGTTTTAAGCAACTTATTTTTATCAACGTTATCCACAATATCTGTTTGCTTAACTACAGGTTAATTTTTTATATAGGTAAAACTACAGGAAAGTACTATAGGAGGACCTACAACCATTTGTTATTAAATAACTTTTTAGCATTTTCCGGGACAGAACATGCGCACTCCGGGACAAAACATGCGTAAGCCGGGACAGAACATGCGCAAAATACCCCCTTTAAAGCGGGACAGAACATGCGTGGATAACTTTCTAAATACCCAGGCTTAATAACATCAAGAATGGTACGTACATACTGTTTCATCCCGCTCACTCTATCGTTTTGTCCTTCGAGGTACTTGTGGAGCACTTGGTTTCAAAAGCAGTCCTTTTTCGGTTGAAGTAGCATCTAGCTCTGGCCATGCATATTGAACCTTTTTAAGACCATCGAGAAACCGTTTTCTGAAATCTCGATGCCCCTGAGGAGTATTAGGGTAATTGGCTCCTATTTGGTCCATTAGTCCTTCCCAGGGAATGACTGTTGAACGTTTTAAATAGCTGACTCGGTTGTTGCCCAGCAATATATATCGAGAGCCATAGGAGAACGCTTAATCAACCGTAATACCCTCATATCTAGAGGAACTGGTTTATCTGTTATCAGTTGAAAAAACTTTGGCGACAGATCTACCCAAGAGCCCCATAATGAATTTTGATCTGGATGCTTTGTGCTCCACCATATATGTGAAACATCCGCTACTCTGGCACCAATCTCATCCTCAGAAATATATTCATCACCTTCATTATGTTCCGTAAACATAACGCTAATGGTGGTTTTAAAAAGTTTGCTCATCTGCTCACGCAAACGCGGAATAGAACCATCTTTCCCCCCAGTTCCCGATAACCCTAGTTCGGCCATAAAGCTTCTCTGAGAATTCCCTAATTCAAGCCTACGCGCCTCTGTCTCACCGATATAACCCTTATCCAATCTGGACTTGTTTCTTACTGCTTGAGTGGTCATCCAAACCAGAAGCAAACGTGCATAGCAACCGTAAGGCAAACCTACAGATGAGGGGGCCATCATGTGCATTGTGAAATTACCATTCTTCCGACTCCACTCATTCGATTCTGGCTTACTGTGCGGTATGGTTGCTTGAATCAGAAGCCGAGCAATAAAACCGAGTTCATTAGCCTCCTGAGCACTGCACTCCTGGATTGCTATGATGTTGTCTATATATTTCGTGCTTAGATCTAGTTTACCGCTGGCACCCGAGGCACTTTTTTGCCGAGTAGTTCCCCTAGCCTGAACATCCGTTACATCTTTAAGCGTCATGTGAACTCAGACTTACCAAATAAAACCAGGTCTTGCGGCTTTTAACGCAGACCTGCGCTTTTCTTCTATCCAGTTCTCCACTTCAGCTAGGTCCCAAGCAACACTTCGGCTGGTCAGAACAATACGACGAGGAAACTCACCACGCTGTTCCAGGTTATAGATGGTTCGATCAGACAAAGGGATCATGCTGAGTAAGGTTTTGCGATTTATCAGCGTTTTGTTTGTCATTGATGGATTCATACCCCTCTCCTTTTCAACATTCTTGGGTTGATAATGCCAGGAGTTGCCTGTAGATTAGGCTAATCATTGGACAAAAAAGTTGGATATGAAAATATTTGAAACTGAGATCGATGCGTCAGAACGACTAGGTCCGTTTTATATTCCTGTATGGGAGAATTCTGACAACTCTGTGGCAAATGCCATTCGCATTTTTAGGGAGAAATGGCATTCATACTCGGAAGAGTCTAAAAGCCACAACATCATAAACTTGATTAAACAGGTGATTGATCCCGTGGTATCGGAATACTTGAGTAGCCTTCCAAACCAGTATTTGGCCTTTTGCCCTATCTCAAGAGAAAAGTGTAACTATAGTGATCTCATCAAATTGAGAGGTCTTCGTTATACGGCCGACCAAATTCACTGTTATTTATACGACTTTGTTGATAAGAGTTCCCACACAGAGCAAGACATACTATTCATTTCGACTCAGGATATGCTCAAATCATTGTTTATGATTTGTGAAGGAAAGAAACCTAATAGATCAAAACTAGCGCCTGATATCAGTTTAAAAGCGGATAAAAAAACACGACTATGTGCCCTGTGTGGAAACCCAACAGAGTTTTCACAGTTCATGTACACATGGACAAAACACGGATATATCGAGAGAGAAAACAATGATCGTGACAATGATGAAAAAGCAGGAAAGAAAAAGCGACCGGATCTGAGTACGAATTATTGTCTAACCCATCGCCCTAAGCTTCATGATGGTTCTTGGAACTCTCTATATAAGCAAGCCAAACGCTCTTCAGAACAATTTGAGCAAGAAGTCTTGAGATTACGACGCCAAATCGCGCATCCAGACCGTCATAACGCTAAGTCCGGAGATAGATTAATTGATGAGTACTTTTACCACTTCATGCTGGACTCTTCACTGGACCCAACTAATGTGCCCGAACTGCGCAACTTAGCCCGAAAGATGGTAGATTCTCGACTGACCGACAACAAAAAGCGCATGCTGGTTCTTCGTAAGCAAAACATGTCTAATAAACAGATAGGTATATTGCTGGGTGAAATCACAGGTAAGCCGCTGTCGAACCAAGCAGTGTCTAAGGCAATAAGTTCACTTCGTGAAGAGTTTCTACTAACAGAAACCAAGAACTAAAATGTAAATCTAGTCGTTAAACATTTGATCAGCATACCCATGAAATTTTTAATTGTTTGATTTCTGTTAGGTATTAAAATCTACTAAATGCTAGATTATACAAACAATAACATAGAATTGGAAAATCAACGTCATGGCTGCTCGCACGTTAAAAGTTGAAGTCGAAAGCGACTTTTTAGGGAAAGTATCAAATGCCTCCGCCTATGTTGCTATCTCTGAGCTAATATGGAATGCGTTAGACGCAGATGCAAACAAAGTCTCGATAAAATTGAACGAAGACGCATTGTACGGTGGTTTAAAAAGTATCGAAGTCACCGACGATGGATTTGGTATAACTGAAGATATAGCCGATAAACACTTTAGTAAGCTCGGAGGGTCCTGGAAGAAGTTCAAAAACAAGACTCCCTCTGGTCGCTTCCTTCATGGTCAAGAAGGCCAAGGACGCTTTAAACCTTTCTCTATTGGGAAAGTTATAGACTGGGAAACAGCATACCTTGACGAAAAAGATAACCTAATAAAATCTTTTTCTATTACTGGAATGGCCGATAATATTGGTAGCTTTAAGGTTACTGACACCGCATTTACTAAAATCAAACACACGGGTACAACTGTCCGTATCTCTGAACTGAGTAAAAAAGGCATAAGCGTCTCGGAAAAAGCACTTTGTAATTATATATCCTGCGCTTTTGCAATCTATTTATCTAAGTATCCATCAGTTCAATTATATGTAAACGATACAAAAATTGACCCTACCGATCAGATCTTTCACCAAGAAACACTAGAGCTACCTCCGGTGACATTTGAGGGAGAATCTTTTAATTACTCTCTGAAAGTTATTGAGTGGAAGTGTGAAACTAAAAATGAGCTTCATTTCTGTGACAGTAATGGCTTTCCTCTACATACATACGATAAGCAGATAAGAGGCACTGGCGAATTTGAGTTTACTGCGTATTTAATTTCTGAACACATTAGTAAACTATCATCTAAAGGGCTTCTTGGCCTTGGTGGGCTAGAACCATCGCTATCAGAAACTCTACGCAACGCAATTGACAAGTTAAAGCATCACCTGTTTCTCCGAAAGCTAGCTAAATCAGCAAATATAATCCAAAAATGGAAAGATGAAGAAGTCTACCCATATGAAGGTGGGTATAGTGATGTGATTAACGAAGTAGAGAGGCAAATGTTTGACGTATTAGCTATTAATATCAGTCAAGAGCTTCCGGAATTTGAAAAGTCACCAGTAAAGGTAAAACGTCTTCAGTTCCGATTACTTAAACAAATCGTATCTTCTAACCCTAATGATCTACAAATAATCTTTGAAGAAGTTCTGAGCCTCTCAGTAAAAAAGCAAAAAGAACTTGCTGAACTACTAGAAGATATAAGCCTTACATCAATAATAAACGCATCTAAAACTATATCTGACAGATTAAAGTTCATCGCCGGTTTAGAGCACATTATATTTGATCCAGAGAAAAAACAGGTTCTCAAAGAACGCAGCCAACTTCACAAAATTCTCGCAGAAAATACGTGGGTATTTGGCGATGCATTCTCTATGTCTGTAAATGACCAATCTCTTACGGAGGTGCTAAAGAAACACCTAAAATCTATGGGTATAGATCTGATACTGGATGAGCCTGTAACTAGAATTGATAAATCTAGGGGAATTGTTGATTTAATGCTAACGCAATCAGTC
Organism: Vibrio sp.; assembly: GCF_048266485.1. Taxonomy (GTDB): domain Bacteria; phylum Pseudomonadota; class Gammaproteobacteria; order Enterobacterales; family Vibrionaceae; genus Vibrio. Next base: position 967,390 of record NZ_JBLWZK010000001.1, read on the forward strand.
CCCAAAAATCATGCGGATCAACTAGAGCATCTAGTGATAGAGTTAAAAGCTCCTAAGGTTCCTATCGGACCTAAAGAAATTCAACAAATTGAATCTTATGCATTCGCTGTTGCTAGTGACGAAAGGTTTAATAAACTTGATGTGAAATGGAACTTTTGGATTGTCTCAAACGATACGAATGAATATACCGATAATAGACTTAAAGCCGACAAAACGGGACAAGGTATAATTCATCAAACGGATAATATGACAATTCAAGTTAAGACGTGGGGACAGCTAATTAAAGAGTGTAAACACCGCTTGGAGTTTGTTCGAACGCATCTTGATTTAGAAGTCACTACCACAGAAGGCCTCCAGTTTTTAAAATCAAATTATGCCGAGTATACTAAAGATGTTATTTTTGATAACGAGCTAGTAATTGAAAAATAGATACTCACAAAATAATCTTATTCGTAATAAGATTGGAGGGAATATTCTATTCCCTCCAAAATTTAACAATTAGTCCACTCATCAATCATATCAGCCCAATCCTGCAACATGGCCGCGCGCTGTTCTCGGTATTCGGCTTTGTTGTAAACAGCCCTCACTCCTTTCTGTTCGTGCGCCAGGCATTTTTCTATCCAATCAGTGTTGTATCCTGCTTCATGCAGCAGTGTACTCGCTGTTCTACGTAGGTCATGCGGCCCAAACTTATTTAGTGACTGCCCATCCTTCTGCGCAGCCTTGTACGTTAAAGCCAATACACGATTCATTGTCGCACTGCTCATTGGGGCATC
>NZ_JBLWZK010000001.1:968175-1019512 GCF_048266485.1 Vibrio sp.
GACTGCCCATCCTTCTGCGCAGCCTTGTACGTTAAAGCCAATACACGATTCATTGTCGCACTGCTCATTGGGGCATCTGAGTCATAACGGGAAGGAAGAATGTAATCAGACCCACCGGCAAATGTCTTCAAGGCAATCAGAATGTCCATAGCCTGGCGTGACAAAAATACCAGGTGAGGGTTACGCCGTTTCATCCTCTCTTTAGGAATCGTCCACAACGCTTCGCTAAAGTTAATTTCGCTCCAGGTTGCATTGGTTAATTCGCTTTTGCGTACCATAGTCAGCAATAGCAACTTTACCGCAGCACGAATCGAAGGGGTGGTTCCTACCTTTTCCATATAGCGGTACATCAAACCAATCTCAGCCGGTGTTAACGTTCGGTCTCTTGGCTCAAACCGCGCGATACTTACGGGCCTCACCAGGTCTGCCGGGTTCTCAACTTTCTGCCCTCTCTCAATCGCCCATCGATACACCTGGAGTACAATATCACGTGTGTGTACAGCCGTTGCGGGCGCTCCACGCTCTACTATTGCATCAGTCAGTGCTCGCAGATCTTCATGGGTAATTTCTGTAAGCTTCCAGTTACCAAATTTATCTTTAAGTTCTCGGGTATAGACTGAGCGACGCATATCTCGGGTAGAATCGGCCATCTGATAGCCACGCAGCCATTTTATAGCCCAGGCACCAAAGGTTTCAGCATCTTTGGTTCTCGCCTTCGCACGTGCTTTCTCTTTGGCCGGTGACTTTCCATCAGTAACCATTCTCTTCGCTTCATTGAGACGCTCACGCGCTTCTGCTAACGTGATGCCTCCTACTCCATAGCGACCAAAGGTAATGGTTTCTTGTCTGCCATTGATCGAGTAGTTGTAGCGAAAAGAAATAGAGCCCGCAGTCGTCACAGCAACATAGAGGCCATCACGGTCATTGACTTTGTAAAGTTTATCTTTGGGTTTGAGATTGCGTAGCTTGGTATCAGTCAGCATGTATCGACCTATTATTATTGTTTGATACCATGCTGAAAAACCTCTAAAAAATAGAGATTAATCTTTATAAAACAGATAGATATGTAAATTTAATACCATGCCCCATCAAAAACACTCAGCATGGTATCGGGCGTAATCCATGGCATTACCGATGAATCATACCCATCAAAATACCACGGTCAAACCGTGCTTGGCGTTGCCAGACATTGCCAAAAATCACTAAGCCAAAAACGAAAAAAGTCCGCAATTACGCGGACTTAAGTATGATTTAGTGCTTGTTAATGCCAGACCTTTCTTAAAGGAGCATTATTCCCACTCGATAGTCGCTGGTGGCTTACCAGAAATATCATAAACTACACGAGAAATGCCATCGATTTCATTGATGATACGGTTAGAAACCTTACCTAGGAAATCGTATGGTAAGTGCGCCCAGTGTGCTGTCATGAAATCAATCGTTTCTACCGCACGTAGTGACACAACCCAATCGTATTTACGACCATCGCCCATTACGCCAACCGAACGTACAGGTAGGAATACCGTAAAGGCTTGAGAAACTTTATTGTAAAGATCCGCAGCGTGAAGTTCTTCAATAAAGATAGCATCGGCACGACGTAGTAAATCACAATATTCTTTCTTCACCTCACCTAGAACACGTACACCTAGACCAGGGCCTGGGAATGGGTGACGGTAAAGCATATTGTATGGTAGACCTAGTTCTAGACCAATTTTACGGACTTCATCTTTAAATAATTCACGTAATGGTTCAACCAAGCCCATTGCCATATCATCTGGCAAGCCACCAACATTATGGTGAGATTTAATTACATGCGCTTTACCTGTTTTCGATGCTGCAGATTCAATCACATCAGGATAAATAGTACCTTGTGCTAACCATTTAGCGTTCTTCAGTTTCTTCGATTCTTCATCAAAGATTTCTACGAATACGCGACCAATGATTTTACGTTTGGCTTCTGGCTCATCTTCACCACCTAAAGCTTCAAGGAAACGGTTTTCTGCATCGACATGAATGATATTAAGACCAAAATGATCGCCAAACATTTCCATTACTTGATCTGCTTCATTCAAACGTAGTAAACCGTTATCAACAAACACACAAGTTAATTTAGGACCAATCGCACGGTGGATTAGCATCGCAACCACTGATGAATCAACACCACCAGATAAACCTAAGATCACTTCATCATCACCCACTTGCTCTTTAATGCGAGCAACTGCGTCTTCGATGATTGAAGATGGTGTCCATAATTTGCTACAGCCACAGATATTTAGCACAAAGTTTTCAAGCATACGTAAGCCTTGGCGAGTGTGCGTGACTTCTGGGTGGAACTGAACACCGTAGAAACGTTTTTCTTCGTTGGCCATTGCCGCGTACGGACAAGTATCAGTTTGAGCAACTTTGGTGAAATTGCTTGGAATCTCAACTACTTTATCGCCATGACTCATCCATACATCTAAAAGTGGTTTGCCATCTTCAGAGATTGCATCTTCGATGTTTTTGAATAAAGCACAATCAGAAATAGACTTAACTTGAGCATAACCAAATTCACGCTCGCTGGAACCGGCCACTTTGCCGCCTAGTTGCTCAGACATCGTCTGCATGCCGTAACAAATACCAAATACCGGTACGCCAGCATTAAAAACATACTCAGGAGCGCGAGGTGAACCGGCTTCAGTTACACTTTCTGGACCGCCCGATAAGATAATACCGTTTGGATTAAATTCACGGATATCCGCTTCGTCTACATCCCAGCTCCACAGTTCACAATACACACCGATTTCACGGATACGACGAGCAATCAATTGGGTGTATTGAGAGCCAAAATCTAAAATTAAAATGCGTTCAGCATGGATATTGGTTGTCATTAGTGTTCTCTAATAATCTAATCAAAGTGGGTGTGGTACGAGTTTCGAGTTTCGAGTTTCGAGTTTCGAGTTTCGAGTTTCGAGAAGACTAGCCTCCCTGTATCTAAACTCAAACACTCATACCTTTAAAATATTATCTGGAGTAAAGCTTTACCGTTATAACTCACTTTACCCCATAGATTAACAAGTTACATTCTATTGTAGTTTGGCGCTTCTTTGGTGATCTGTACATCATGCACATGCGACTCTTGAATGCCTGCACCTGAAATACGAACAAATTCCGCTTTAGTACGCATATCTTCGATGGTTGCACTACCCGTTAAGCCCATGCTTGAACGTAAACCACCCATTTGTTGGTGGATAATTTCTTTTAGGCGACCTTTGTATGCAATGCGACCTTCAATACCTTCAGGTACTAGCTTGTCTGCAGCATTATCCGATTGGAAGTAACGGTCTGATGAGCCTTGGGACATCGCCCCTAGTGAGCCCATACCGCGGTAAGACTTGTAAGAGCGACCTTGGAAAAGAATTACTTCACCCGGCGCTTCTTCCGTACCTGCGAACATAGAGCCAACCATCACGCAAGATGCACCAGCGGCAATCGCTTTACAGATATCCCCAGAGAAACGGATACCACCATCAGCAATCACAGGAATGCCAAATTCAGCGGCAGCACTTGCCGCTTCTGAAATAGCCGTAATTTGTGGAACGCCTACGCCTGTTACGATACGAGTAGTACAAATAGAACCTGGGCCGATACCGACTTTAACCGCATCAACACCAGCATCAATGAGTGCACGAGCGCCGGAAGCCGTTGCTACGTTACCACCGATGATTTGTAGATCAGGGTATAGAGCGCGTGTTTCTTTAATGCGATCAAGTACGCCTTGCGAGTGGCCATGTGATGAGTCAATCAATAACACATCAACACCGGCTTCAACTAACGCTTTAACACGTTCTTCGTTACCAGCACCAGCGCCAACTGCAGCACCAACACGTAAACGGCCACGCTCATCTTTACAAGCGTTCGGTTTACGTTCAGCTTTTTGGAAATCTTTTGCCGTTATCATACCTGAAAGTTGGAAAGCGTCATTAACGACCAATACTTTCTCCACACGATGGGCTTGCATGCATTGCTGAACTTCACTCATTGATGCGCCTTCTTTTACAGAAGCAAGGCGATCTTTTGGTGTCATTACTTGTTCAACTTTTTTTGTTAAATCGGTTACAAAACGCACGTCACGACCGGTAATAATACCGACAAGATCGTTGCTTTCTGTCACAACAGGAAAACCAGCAAAACCGTGTTTCTCGGTTAATGCTTTTACATCAGCTATGGTTTCATCAGGACGGATTGTCACAGGATTGCTAACCACACCCGCTTCGTAAATTTTTACTAAGCGAACTTCTTCAGCTTGTTGCTCAATCGACATATTTTTGTGAATAAAACCGATACCGCCTTCTTGAGCTAGAGCAATAGCCAAACGAGCTTCTGTTACCGTATCCATAGCGGCAGAGATCATTGGTACATTAAGGGTGATCTTTTTAGTCAACTGAGTGCGAAGATCAGCTGTATTTGGAAGAACAGTAGAGTGTGCTGGGACGAGCAGTACGTCATCAAACGTTAGAGCTTCTTTAGCGATTCGTAACATTGCAATATCTCACATAAGAGTTTTGGAGGAATAAATCCCGCATTGAGCTTGAACTCTCCGCGATAAACTCATTTCATCGTTTCGCATAATAAAATGAATTTGGGATTTGATATTGCAGCGGGATTATACGCCTCACGCAATCGTTTGACTAGCCGTTTTTAATAGTTTCTTCATGATATTTTCATCCATAAAATTATTGATGGTAAATATGCTGAAAATTCGTTTATTTATTAGCTTTATAGGTATTATTTTTTGCGTTGAAATTACCAACAGTATTAGGCTCTAAAGCCAACAAACGCTATAATAAAATTGATTGCTGATATTCACATAACTTTCAAAATGGCTGCTAATGACCCTAAATTCTAACCCTAATATTTTTACCGTATCTCGTTTAAATGCCGAAGTCAGAATGCTACTTGAAAATGAAATGGGCATTGTGTGGTTAGTGGGTGAGCTATCAAACTTTTCAGCGCCGGTTTCTGGCCATTGGTACTTCTCATTAAAAGATGCTCGTGCTCAAGTCAAATGTGCCATGTTTAAAGGCAATAACCGACGAGTGAGTTTTAAACCACTTAATGGCAACCAAGTATTAGTTAAAGCACGTTTATCTTTATATGAACCGCGTGGCGACTACCAATTGATCGTCGAAAGTATGCAGCCTGAAGGCGATGGCCGCTTACAACAAATGTTCGATGAATTAAAAATGAAATTAGCCGGTGAAGGCTTATTTGCTCAGCACCTTAAAAAGCCCTTGCCCGACAATCCGAAACGTATTGGGGTGATTACTTCCAAAACCGGCGCGGCTTTATATGACATTCTCGATGTTTTAAAACGTCGCGATCCTAGTCTACCCGTCATCGTCTACCCAACCACGGTACAAGGGGAAGACGCCGCATTTAAAATTGCCCAAGCGATTGGACGAGCGAACAGCCGTAATGAATGCGATATTTTGATTGTTGGACGAGGCGGTGGTTCGCTAGAAGATCTATGGTGTTTTAACCATGAAATTGTGGCAAGAACCATAGCGTCAAGCCAAATTCCAATCGTCAGTGCGGTTGGTCATGAAATTGATGTCACGATTGCTGATTTTGTTGCCGATGTCCGTGCTCCGACCCCATCGGTTGCGGCAGAACTAGTTAGCCGAGATAATAGCCATAAAGCACAAACTATTTTAAGCAAGCAACAAGCGTTAATGAATGCTTGGCGTCATTATAAGCATCAGCAAAAAATACAGCTCAATCGATTACAATTTGCATTAGAAAAGCAGCATCCTCGCTATCAGTTAGAAAAGCAAAGCCAAAAGTTAGATAGCCTTACTTCTCGTATGCAGCAAGCTTTAATTAGGCAAATAACACAATCAAGAAATCAATTGGAACGAGCGCAACAAAGGCTCAACTTTTACTCACCAAATAAGGCTATTGAGCGTAATCAGTACCACCTAAAAAACAATAAAGAACGATTGATCCAAGCTATTAACCAACATTTATTAAATCAACACTACCGAGTTTCTCTTCAAGCAGAAAAACTCGATACCGTCAGTCCTCTTTCCACTTTAAAGCGTGGTTATTCGATAACTCGAGATGAAAATGGCAAGCTGATCACGGATACTAAGCAACTCCGTTCAGGCCAGACAATTAATACAAAATTTATTGATGGTGATATATACTCAGTTATTGTGTGAGTTTTTTTTGAGCACTATGCATTCCAGTAGCGAGGTTTGATTTGAATCAGCATAAAGAAATTTGGACATCACTCTGACAAGAGATCGTAGACTTGGTTACTGGCCTTACCGAAATACTGGTCGCGCTGATTATTCATAAAAATTCCGGTAGCATGGAAGTCATAAAGGCCAATATTAAGGCTGATAATCCTGACTATATTGGAGCTAAGAAAGCCTTTTGTCATAACTTATATTATCATCATGTAGTATAAACTGACTCACCTCTACATATCTCCAACACTCTAAAGCGGGATAATGAAAAGATAATCCTGACATCAAACTAGGTATGGTTGCCTATTATGGCGTACCAATCTATTTTGCAGATGGTAGCACTTTCGACACTTTTGTATTTTAGATAAGATTAATAGATCTTCCACCGATCTTCCGCTTTCTACCACGTGATCAGCGATCTACCCCATTAAGAATATTTATATCACCATATACCGAAAGCATAAGTTACATGTTCTGCATTTCAATTTTAAAAAGCATAATAATCTAAATATTAATTTTAAAATGTCACGATCCGATATTTTCAACATTTCATAAAACTCTATTTAGGCTATTAAACTAAAAGATCATTGTCCTACAGGAGAAGCAACTTCTAATTGGAATTAGTGCTTCCAATGCACTTATCTAGAAGATGGATTGATATAACTAAATTCACTGGAGCTATACCCAAGTGACTTTAAAGTGCAGAATTTAGAGTTATCATCCAAACCTTTAAATAAGAAAGATTGGCGAAGGAATGTAGGTACCTTTCAAACCAATTTGACGCTACCTATCTCTTATAAAAAAAGAAGGGGGCTAGATGAGTCTTCGAAGGGCAAGTTAAAACAAGCTTTATGCTGCATTAAATTGAACAGAGATAGAATAACTATGATCATATTCAATTTTCCTTTCCTATAGCTTGTTTTATTCTTGTTGAAACTCCTATCTTAATGTTACTTGGGTATATACAAAAAATGTTACTTGGGTATATACAAAAAATACCACTCAATTGGAGTGGTATTTAACGTTACAGGTTATTGTGCGTGTAGAAAACTACTTTTTACGGCCACGCTTAATCAAACTCACCATACGCTTACGCTTCTGCTCTTCAGAATAACCTGCTTTTTTAGTTGCTGCTTGATTCTCAAATGGATTCTCACTATTTTGGAATTGAATACGAATTGGTGTACCCATGATTTCCAAAGAACGACGGAAGTAGTTCATCAAATAGCGCTTGTAAGAATCCGGTAGATCTTTTACTTGGTTACCATGCACTACCACGATTGGCGGGTTGTAACCACCGGCGTGGGCATATTTCATCTTCACGCGGCGACCACGAATAAGCGGCGGCTGGTGATCATCTTGCGCCATCTTCATGATACGAGTTAGCACAGAAGTACCAACACGTGTCGTGGCAGATTTATACGCTTCTTGTACTGATTCGAACAAATGTCCAACGCCCGTACCATGTAATGCCGAGATAAAGTGAATACGAGCAAAATCAACGAAACCTAAACGGCGATCTAGCTCTTTCTTCACGCGCTCTTTGACATCGGTATCAAGACCATCCCACTTATTCACCGCAATCACCAGTGAACGACCCGCATTGAGCGCAAAGCCTAATAAGCTAAGATCTTGGTCGGAAATATTTTCACGAGCATCAATGATCACTAAAACAACGTTAGCATCTTCAATCGCTTTTAAAGTTTTAATGACCGAGAACTTTTCAACCGCTTCATTAATACGCTTACGACGACGAACACCGGCAGTATCAATCAACACATATTCACGCTCATCACGCTTCATTGGGATATAGATAGAGTCGCGAGTCGTTCCTGGCATATCGTAAACTACGACACGCTCTTCACCCAGAATACGATTAGTCAGCGTTGATTTACCAACGTTTGGTCGACCAATGATAGCAAGTTTAATTGGTTGATCTTGTAGACGTTTAAACTCAGCTTCCGCTTGCTCTTCCGTGTATTCAAGCTGCTCTTCTTCCACATCCACATCACCAGTAAGATCTTCAATCCCACCATTGAGTAGTGCTTGTTCTGCTGCAAGTTCGTCTGAAAAAGGCTTTAATGCTTTATCAATTAAGCTCATAACACCACGGCCATGCGCTGCTGCGATTTGATAAATCTTATCCATACCTAGCTGCCAAAATTCAGCGCTTGCCGCGTCAGCATCAATACCGTCAACTTTATTAACCACTAACATGCTTGGTTTTTCACGCATACGTAGGTGACGGGCGATTGCCTCATCAGCCACGGTTAGACCAGCACGACCATCCACCATAAATAAAACGACATCCGCTTCTTCAATCGCCGCTAATGACTGTTCAGCCATTTTGGTTTCTACGCCGTCTTCGGTGCCATCAATACCACCGGTATCGATCACGATGAACTCATGCTCACCCGACTTGGCTTGACCATATTTACGATCGCGAGTTAAGCCTGGAAAGTCAGCCACCAGCGCGTCACGTGTACGTGTAAGACGATTAAATAACGTGGATTTACCAACGTTTGGACGCCCAACTAGAGCCACTACAGGAATCATATTTACCTCTACAATCTTTAAAATCACATCAGTAGTTATAGGTAATGATCATCGACATGATGGTTACCTATAACTACTTAATCTATTCAACATTCTTAGATAACGGCTAAAATAGCCATAGCTAAGAATAACAACGGCTCCTATAATCCGAGTTGGATAGGAGCCGATTACTCATACTGATAAAATCAGGGGCGCAAATTATATCACGATCCTTCAGGGATCTGCATTTTCTTTATCCCCCCATCACGATCTATGATGATAAAGCCATCATCTGTTTCAATTGGTGCTGTCGCGATACCTTCATCATCAATTAACTGTTGGGCGACAAATTTACCTGACGTTCTATCTAGCCAATGTAGATAACCTTCTCCATCCGCCACGACAAGGTAGTTACCTATCATTACAGGTGCGGTTAACTGTCGATACTCTAGGGATTCATTACTCCAAATCTCCGTGCCACTACGGATATCTACAGCCGAAATATGATCTTTATCAGTCACTACAAAAATACGGCTACCGTCAGTCGCAAGGTCAGTTGCAGAAGAATAAATACGCTTCCACATTGGTGCACCTGAACGTAAATCAATCGCGACCAACTGACCATTTACACCAACCGCATATAGGTTAGCCCCGATAATTAATGGGCTAGCATCAACATCGACAAGACGATCTATTTCTGTTGATCCTTTTGGAGTACCAATCGGTTGTTGCCACAATAACTGACCACGTTGAATCAATGCTGCAGCAAGACGACCATTTGCCATCCCCCAAAACACACCGCCAGAAATAGACACGGGAGAACTATCACCACGTAAAGTTAAGTTAGGCACTTCATTAGTGATATCCCAAACTTTCTCGCCAGAATCTTGCTTTAAAGCAATCAGAGAGCCTTTACTGGTATGCAACATCACTAGACTTTCATCAGCTAGTGGCTTTGCTAAGATCTCACCATCAACTTTCTGTTGCCAAACAATAGAACCATCTTCTACCGACAGGGCAAATGCTTCGCCATTTTCAGTACCGATATATAACTTGTCATAAGAGGCGGTTAAGCCACCGGATAAACGAGCGGGGCTATCTTCAGATAAATCTTGTTCCCAGAGGGTATCTCCAGTTTCAGGATCCAGAGCTTTAACTTCACCATCTCGGCTTGCAACAAATACTTTGTCATAAGCATACACTGGAGAAAGTTTTGAAAAATAATGTCCAACTCCATTACCGATAGAACTACTCCATTCTGTTGTCGGAGTAAATTGGCTATTTACGACTGGTAGCGGGGCCATCACAATCGTATCTTCTTCGCTAGAACAGCCGAGTATACCAAGTGCAATAGCTGAAATCGCTAAGCTACGGTTAAACATTTTTTTCATGCAAGACATCCCTTACTTTGCAAGATCATCAAGTTTAATTTGCAGTGTTTGATTGGTTGAACCATCTTGTTGGGCTTGAGTATATGCTTTCACTGCGGCGTCTTTATCGCCCTTTAGTAAATAAATATCACCGATAAGCTCTTGGTTTCTTGCCTTCCAAGCTTCTGATTTTACAGATGAAACCGTTTTAATCGCATTATCATACTCGCCTTGTGCCGCAAGCACGCGTGCAGTACGGTAAGCGATAATTGGCGTTAAAGTTTCATCTTTGGTATTAGCTTGAGCCCATTTCAACTGAGTAAGTGCATCATCGAGCTTATCAGCATCGATTTGTGCTTTTGCTAGTTGTAATGCTGTTAAAACCGCATAAGACGTTTTATTGTTATTATCAATGAACTCTTGTGCTGATGCAGCGGCATCAATACCTTTCGCTTCAATATTCGAAACGATGGCGGTATAACCATGTGATGCGGTTTCTTGTGCCTTTGTTTGAGTGTCTTGATAGTAACGCCATCCCACAATGCCACCAATACCAACAACAATACCGATAATCACAGCTTTACCGTTCGCATGCCACCAATCTTTAATTGCTTCTACTTGTTGTTCTTCATCAGCGTCGTAGATACTCACGTCTTGTCCTCTTAAATAAATCGACTCAATATAAATTAAATAATGTTAGCTAAATGAACAGCAACATCGGCTTGTGGCATAGTTTGTTGTTCACCACCAGCAAGATCTTTAACCACAACCGTTTGCTCGGCCACTTCATTTTCACCCAATACCAGTGCAATGGTTGCGCCTACTTTATCTGCACGTTTGAATTGCTTCTTAAAGTTACCGCCACCAAAGTGAGTCATCAGACGAAGTCCCGGTACTGATTCTCGTAATTGTTCAGCAAGCTTCATACCATTAACTAAAGTACCTTCACCTGCTGTTACTAAGTAAACGTCAACCGATTTACGAGTGTCATTAAGCTCTAAGGTTTCTAACATTAAGACTAAACGCTCAAGTCCCATTGCAAACCCTACAGCAGGAGCAGGCTTACCACCAAGCTGCTCAACGAGACCATCATAACGACCACCACCACAAACAGTACCTTGTGATCCTAGGCTTTCGGTTATCCACTCAAAAACAGTCTTATTGTAATAATCTAAACCACGAACTAAACGTTGATTGACTTGATATTCAATGCCCGCAGCATCGAGTAATTCACATAGACCTGCAAAGTGAGCTTTTGAATCATCATCAAGATAATCGGCTAGTTGAGGTGCATCGACTAAAATCGCTTGGATCTCAGGATTTTTAGTATCTAATACACGCAGAGGATTGGTGTACATACGACGTTTGCAGTCTTCGTCCAGTACCTCAATATGCTGCTCTAAAAATTCAATCAAGACATTACGGTAGTGTTGACGAGCTTCTAAAGAGCCAATCGAGTTCAATTCAAGGCGAACGTGCTTATCGATCCCCAACTCACGCCATAGACGTGCAGTCATCATGATCAATTCAGCGTCAACATCTGGTCCTTGTAAACCAAACACTTCTATACCAACTTGGTGGAATTGGCGATAACGACCTTTTTGTGGACGTTCATGGCGAAACATTGGGCCCATGTACCACAAACGCTGCTCTTGGTTATAAATCAAACCATTTTCAATTCCAGCACGCACACAACCCGCAGTCCCTTCAGGACGCAGAGTTAAACTATCACTATTACGGTCTTCAAAGGTATACATTTCCTTTTCAACCACATCGGTAACTTCACCAATCGCACGCTTGAATAGGTTTGTCATCTCAACGATTGGCATACGGATCTCACTGTATCCATAAGAGCTAACGACACGCTTCACCGCGTCTTCAACTTTATGCCACAGTGGAGATTGAGTCGGAAGGCAGTCGTTCATGCCTCGAATTGCTTGAATTGTTTTACTCACAGTCTTTACCGTTTATATTCGTATAGGTGATTATTTATCGATGTGGCTGATATCAATACGGTTATTGCTATCTAACATGGATGCTTTGGCGCGAATTTTTGCTTCTAATTGATCGATAACTTTATCATTATCAAAGCGTTCTTTTTGGCGTTTACCATCTTCATAAAACGCACTTTTCTTATTACCGCCAGCGATACCCATGTGCGAAACCTCAGCTTCACCTGGGCCATTAACCACACAACCGATAATAGAGACATCCATTGGAGTAATGATGTCTTCTAAACGTTCTTCTAGTGCATTCACAGTACCAATGACGTCAAATTCTTGACGAGAACAGGTAGGGCATGCAATGAAGTTGATGCCACGAGAACGAATACGCAGCGACTTCAATATATCGAAGCCAACTTTAATTTCTTCAACAGGATTAGCCGCTAGAGAAATACGTAGTGTATCGCCGATACCTTCCGCTAACAGCATACCTAAGCCAACCGCTGATTTAACAGAGCCAGCACGAGCACCACCTGCTTCGGTGATCCCTAGGTGCAATGGTTGCTCAATTTGTTTAGCCAATAAACGATAAGAATCGACGGCTAGGAATACATCAGAGGCTTTCACGCTGACTTTAAACTGATCAAAGTTAAGGCGGTCAAGAATATCCACATGGCGCATTGCTGATTCCACTAATGCTTCCGCAGTCGGTTCGCCATATTTTTGTTGGATTTCTTTTTCTAAAGAGCCACCATTAACACCAATTCGAATTGGAATGTTTTTGTCGCGAGCGCAATCCACAACTGCACGAATACGTTCTTCGTTGCCAATATTACCAGGGTTGATTCGCAAACAATCCACGCCATATTCCGCTACTTTTAACGCGATGCGATAGTCAAAATGGATGTCAGCAACAAGAGGAACATTCACTTGTTGTTTAATCAACTTAAAGGCTTCAGCTGCATCCATGGTTGGTACTGATACGCGAACAATATCCGCACCAACTTTTTCAAGTGCTTTAATTTGCGCGACGGTTGCTTCAACATCAGTAGTACGAGTGTTCGTCATTGACTGAACAGCAATCGGTGCACCGTCGCCAACAGGCACGTTACCAACATAAATACGGGTTGACTTGCGTCGTTTAATAGGAGATTCGTGTTGCATAATAATTCTACGGTAATGTCAATCGGGCCACTTTACCTGGAGTATACTCAGAAAGATCAACAGGTTCTTCGGCTAACGAAATAGACACCCCTTCAGGAGCGCCTAAAATGATAGAGTAAGGTGCTTTACCCGTTAAGGTTAAAGAGTCACCAGTTTTTTTCAGTCCAGTCGCAAGGACTGAGCCTGAGCTATCTTTTACTTGTATCCAGCAATCATCTTTAAAGTGCATTGCGAGAACATTATCCGCTTTTTGTTGCTCTGAATCTTGAGTGGCATCTTGGCTTTCAGCTTGAACTGATTTCAGTGTTTCTGAAGATTCAACTGCATTATCATTCGATGAAACTTGTCCTGTTTCTAGCGCTTTTGATTGAGTAACGATTTCAGATAGATTATCGTCTGTCGCGACTAAGCCTTGCTCTGATGTCGTTGATAATTCCGCTGTTGCATCTTCAGGAGCCGGCACTTCTGAAACAAAAGCTTGTGGGGCGTCTTCTAGCTGTTCAGGCTCACTCACAGCGCTTTCTTGCTGCTGTGAAGACAAAGAAGATGGGGATAATGTATCAAGTTGATGATTCTGCCACCACCATACTGACGAGATCCCAATAATAATCACTAAGATCCCCCAAGTTAAACGCATGATACGGTTATCATGTTGTTGTTTCTTAGTTTTTTGAGAAAAGCTATGCATAGGTTGCTCTTTATGCTGCCCTCTTCCTGATTCTTCTAGAGCAGCAAGAATATCTTTCTCTTTAATGCCAACGGCCTTAGCGTAAGATCGAAAGTAGCCACGAATAAATGTGGCTACATGATGGCTATCGAAATGATTACTTTCGATGTTTTCAATCACAGATATTTTTAGGCGTAAACGTTCAGAAATGTCCTTCTGAGTTAACCCTAATTCTTCTCTTCTTTGGCGTAATATTTCACCAGGAAGGATTTTGTGATTGTTTGATTTTATCTCTAAGTTGTTATTTTCAGTACTCATTTTTCCTGTACTTCTGATATTGAACAGAATCTGGGTATTTAGTCTTAAGTATGTTGCCATATTTAGACACTAGCTCAGGATTATTGGCTTTGTTTTCTAGTTTTATTAACAGGCCTAAGCTAACTGGACGGTACCCATATCTCTTATTAAACTTTAATAGTCGACCCCTTGCATTGGAAAACTCGTCCTTTTCGATTTCCAACTCAGCCAATTGTAATAACGACTGAGACCTGCTGGGATCATGATCAAGAGCACGAGAGAAATAATTCCTTGCCTTCTCCTTATTACCACTTTTGAGGGCGCATAAACCAGCATTTTCATAACTGGCTGCGACTAAGTAATAATAAGGTTGCTCTATCGCGCGGTTAAAAAATTCATCCGCTTTTTTGTATTCGCCCTGTCGACATAAAAATGCACCGTAGTTATTTAAGACATCTCCATTGTTAGGAGAACTATCCAATGCATCTTCATAAGCCTCTTCAGCTAATTCATATTCACCAACTCTTTGATAAAAATACGCTACCGAATTCAAAGCTCGGTAATAAGATGGTGCATATTTAACTGCTATCTCAAGGTTTTCTCGAGCTTTAACCATATTGCCTTCTTCCAAGTATCCCAAACCTAATGAGATTCTTGCTTCCGACGCTTTTATATTATCAAATTTAGCAGTGTTTGGCTTGTCAGTCACTGTAACACAACCAACTAAGAAACTAACTACTAAAGTAAAAACTAACTTTTTTATAGAAAACATTGGATTCCACCTAATTCAGGAGTGGGAACCAATGCCATCTATACTTATCAGACGGCTTTTACTGGAATAGGTTCCCCATGCTGCTTTTGCTTTGTACGTTTTGTTCGATCGATCACATCTCCGACAAGCTGACCACATGCCGCATCAATATCATCACCACGAGTTTTACGCACCGTCACCGTGTAATCGTATTGCATTAAGGTTTTCATAAAACGATCAATGCGAGAATTACTCGGCTTCTTGTATGGTGACCCAGGATAAGGGTTAAATGGAATTAAATTAATTTTTGCAGGGGTATCTTTTAGTAACTCTGCGAGCTGCCTAGCATGTTCCATATCATCATTAACATGATCGAGTAAAACATATTCAATCGTCACTTTACCTCGGTTGGCATTTGAAGTGGCAATATAACGACGAACTGATTCTAAGAAATCTTGAATATCCCAGCGATCGTTAATTGGCATAATCTGACTACGCAATTCATCATTAGGCGCATGCAATGAGATCGCAAGCGCCACATCGATGTTTCCAGTCATTTGGTCAAGGCCAGATACCACACCTGAGGTTGATACTGTCACACGACGTTTCGATAATCCAAAACCAAGATCGTCTAGCATGATCTCCAGTGATGGCATCAAGTTTTTCATGTTCAGTAACGGCTCCCCCATTCCCATCATTACCACATTGGTAATCGGACGACGACCAGTGACTTTCTCTAAGCCAATTTCACGTGATGCACGCCAAATTTGGCCAACAATTTCTGACACTTTTAAGTTACGATTAAAGCCTTGTTGCGCCGTTGAGCAAAAAGTACAAGCTAATGCACAACCAACTTGAGATGACACACATAATGTCGCGCGATCGCCATCAGGAATGTAAACTGTCTCGACATCTTGATCGCCGACACGCATAGCCCATTTAATTGTACCATCAGTAGAATGTTGAGCTTCGGATACATAAGGCGCACGAATTTCACAACGTGCTTCTAACTTGGTTTTAAGGGCTTTATTGATATTACTCATTTGTGAGAAATCATCACAACCAAAATGATAGATCCATTTCATGATCTGATCGGCGCGAAATGCCTTTTCATTCAGCTCTTCGGTAAAAAACTGGCGCATACCTTTACGGTCAAAATCCAGCAGATTTACTTTTGTCATGGTCATGGTTTTCTCACTAATGGAACGATAAATAAGGGCGCGAATTGTACAGGGTTTATACATTCACAACAAGGTTTGTTCAGCCTTACCGATTAAATCACACATAAAAAAGAGACCTTAATATCAGGTCTCTTTAGTATAGTGGAACTTTATCTATCTGAATAAACGTGTAATTATCGTGGGCAGATTTCCGATTGAGGGAAGAAGTATTCGATCTCACGTGCTGCCGATTCAGGGCTATCTGAACCATGAACTGAATTATGACGCATGCTAAGTGCATAATCTGCACGTAAAGTGCCACAAGCCGCTTCTTCTGGGTTGGTTTTTCCCATTAGTTCACGGTAACGAGCAATAGCATTTTCACCTTCCAATACTTGCACCATAATCGGTCCAGATGTCATAAATTCTTTTAACGGCTCAAAAAACGGTTTGCCTTCATGCTCAGCATAAAAACCACTTGCTTGCTCTGCAGTCAAATGCACCATTTTAGCAGCAACGATAGACAGTCCAGCTTTTTCCATTCGTTGATAAATAGCGCCAATCAGGTTACGTTCAACGGCATCAGGCTTGATGATTGAAAATGTTCTTTCTAAAGCCATATAAAATCCTTTACTCTTATTTTTATCATTGTTAGCTAGAAGGAGAAAATCACTCCCTCTAAGCTTTATATTGTCGTTATTTTGCTTGATCAATCAAAATTCTAGCTAACGTTCTTACGCCCATCCCTGTCGCTCCAGCTGACCATTTGTCACTTGATGATTTACGGTAAGTACCGGCACAATCAAAATGTAACCAACCTTTTTTATAGTCTTCAACAAAGTAAGACAAAAAGGCTGCTGCTGTACTTGCACCTGGACTATACGCCGCTGACGAGATATTCGACATATCAGCAAAGTTTGATGGCAACATGTTACGATGGAAATCAGCTAATGGTAATTGCCACAAGCCTTCTGATTCCTGCTCCGCACTTTTTAGCGCTTTCTGTGCTAGCTTGTTATCGAAAGTAAGTAGAGCGTGATAATCGTTACCTAAAGCGTTTTTGGCTGCGCCGGTTAAAGTAGCACAATCAATAATCAGTTTTGGTTTTTGCTCACTGGCGTACATTAAGCCATCAGCTAATACTAGTCGGCCTTCCGCATCAGTATTCATTACTTCAACGGTTTTGCCATTTTTATAAGTAATAATG
This sequence comes from Vibrio sp., assembly GCF_048266485.1. Taxonomy (GTDB): domain Bacteria; phylum Pseudomonadota; class Gammaproteobacteria; order Enterobacterales; family Vibrionaceae; genus Vibrio. The sequence continues at coordinate 985,500 of NZ_JBLWZK010000001.1, forward strand.
TCGCCCAATTTTAATGCTCGGCCAGAAATCATATTCTCCGCGCAGCATAAAATGAGTTTTACGCGCTTATTCAATCCGCGAGCAATAGCTAATGCTAGTCCACCAGTAATAGTACCAGAGCCGCCCATATCAGCTTTCATTGAATCCATAAAACCCGATGGTTTAATACTATAACCGCCCGAATCAAACGTGATGCCTTTACCGACTAAACATGCATAGACAGGCGCGTCAGCATCGCCTGTTGGGTTAAAGTCGAGTTGTAACATAGCAGAGGTGCGCTCAGAGCCACGACCTACTGCATAGATTCCTTCCCAGCCTTCGGTTAGTAGATCTTTATCTTTTACGATCTTGTAGTTAACACTGCCTTCTGGAGCTAAAGATTTAATAAACTCGCCCGCCATCGTGGCCAATTGACGAGGTGCCACTTCTTCGGCACTTTTATTAATAATGTCACGAACCCAATCCGTCACCTTAATGCGCGCTTCTAACTCTAGTTGTTCTTCGTTATCTAACTGAGGCCAAGTAACGGTATTTCCTTTTTTAGAAGAACGGAAACCTTGAACGAAAGCCCAGATCATTTCCAAATCCCAGTCTTCACCTGTTAGCTCAACATGTTTAATACCTTGTGAGTCAAGTTTGCGTGCTGCACGTTGTGCCGAATCAAAATCAGATGCTGATGGTAGGTGAACAATCGCACCTTCGGCCGAAAAAGAAAGTAGTGCCTTTTCGCCCCATTGAGATGGAGCCTCTTCACGAGTAATACTCACTGATAGTTGTGTTGACATTTTTACTCCTTACCTAAATGTCCGGGGAGCCCTTAAAAGCAAATAGGCTGTCATTATTTGAGAAGATAGCGAGTACAAATTTGCCCTCTAAACTCGCACCTTTAAATTATTTGGGTATATACATAAGAGCTATACTCAAAGTAATTGGAGTTGCAGTCGGGCGAATGAACGCTTTCAACAAAGCTGCAACTTCAAGTACGAAGGGTATAAAGTTAAGCTATATCATAATGCGATTCATCACAAGTATCATAATAGCCATGATAACTTGTGACTTTGACCTTTCTTTGCTGAAAATCTAATCAGTTTTTCTCTAAAGTAATTTATATGCTAGTGACAAAATAAAAGCCTCCGAAGAAGCTTTCTATAAATGAAACTCTAATGTGTTATCTAGCGTTAAATTTCATCTAACCAACAAAGCAAAATAGCTTCTAAGATTTTTTCATTGGAACGACTTGGCTCGTCATCAAAATCCTCAAGCTCAGTGATCCATTGGTGCATATCCGTAAAACGTACCGTTTGAGGATCGAGATCTGGAAATTTATCCGCGAGTTCAATGGCAATATCTTGTGAATCCGTCCATTTTAATCCCATGTTCTGCTCCTTGCTACCAGTAGTATTAATGATTTTCCGATGCTAAGTTAATGGTATAGCGAGGAATTTCAACCACCAAATCTTGATCTGCGACTTTCGCCTGACAGCCTAAACGAGATTCAGGCTCCAGGCCCCATGCTTTATCTAACATATCATCTTCTAATTCTTCACTTTCTTCTAATGAATCAAAGCCTTCACGAATCACAATATGACAAGTTGTACAGGCACATGATTTTTCACAAGCATGCTCAATACCAATGCCATTTTTTAATGCGACATCTAATACAGATTCCCCTGTTTTCGCTTCTAATACAGCACCTTCTGGACATAAATCTTCGTGAGGTAATACAACAATCTTAGGCATAATCCATCCTACTTCAATAGAGTTATTATAAGTTTTCTTTACTTATAATATATTGTCTATGCAACTGGTTAGGTACTTTTAACCAATACCCATTCATTAAATATTATCGACTGACTGCCCGGATAATGCCGCGCGAATTGATACATCCATTCGACGTGATGCAAAGTCTTGGCTTGCTTTGTCAGTCTCTTTAATTCCTTGCTCAATCGCATCAGCATCTTGGCCGTTACGTAGTTGGATCAAGGTTCTTACTGAGTTTTCTAATGCTAAGTATTCTTCCTTACTTAGTAGATCTTCACCATTTTCTTGCAAAGCTACAAGCAGGCCTTCAATCACTCGATCAGCTTCAACTTTCTGTTCCGCTAACGCACGAGCTTGCATATCTTCTTTGGCATGAGTCATTGATGATCTCAGCATGTCGGCGATTTCAGTATCACTTAAGCCGTAAGAAGGTTTCACTTGGATATCGGCTTGTACACCAGTGCTCTTCTCCATTGCAGTCACTGAAAGCAATCCGTCAGCATCAACTTGATAAGTCACTCGGATATGCGCAGCGCCCGCTTTCATTGGTGGAATACCGTTCAGAGTAAAACGAGCTAATGAACGACAGTCATCAACCATTTCACGTTCACCTTGTGCGACGTGAACCAACATAGCGGTTTGACCATCTTTGAATGTGGTGAACTCTTGTGCTTTAGCCACTGGAATAGTGGTATTGCGTGGAATGATTTTCTCAACTAAGCCTCCCATGGTTTCAATACCAAGAGAAAGGGGGATCACATCCAATAACAGCATGTCTGAATCAGGTTTGTTACCAACTAAGATATCCGCTTGAATACCAGCACCAATTGCTACAACCTCATCTGGGTTAATGCTAGTTAGAGGTGTACGGCCGAAAAACTCTCCAACCATAGTACGAACAAGTGGAGTACGAGTTGAACCACCTACCATCACAACTTCACCAACATCTTCCGCAGTCACATCGGCATCTTTTAATGCTCTACGGCACGATAGTAAGGTCCTTTTAACTAGTGGTTGAATAATGTCATTAAATTGTTCACGAGTTAATGTGATGGTTTGTCCCAGCACTTCTACACTCACTTGTTCATTATCTGACAAACCGATTTTAGCTTGAGTTGCCGCATCCAATAACACTCGGTGTTGCTCGGCGCTTAATTTATCAAGCTGACCAACTTGCTGTTTAAAATAACCTAATAATAGATCATCAAAGTCATCACCACCTAGTGCAGAATCGCCGCCGGTAGCCAGCACTTCAAATACACCTTTTGATAGACGTAGTAATGAGATATCAAAAGTACCACCACCTAGGTCATAAACTGCAATCACACCTTCTTGACCTGAATCTAAACCATAAGCTATCGCCGCGGCAGTTGGTTCATTTAATAAACGAAGTACTTTCAATCCGGCTAACTCGGCAGCATCTTTAGTGCCCGCGCGCTGAGCATCATCAAAATAAGCAGGAACGGTGATCACAACGCCTTCGATCTCATGAGCTAAAGTGCTTTCTGCTCGTTCAACTAAGCTTTTTAAAATTTCACTCGAAACCTGAATAGGATTGACTAAGCCCGTAGGCACTTGAATAAGTGGTAGACCGTTGTCACTGGCTTGAAATTGATAAGGTAGATCAGAGTAACGAGATTGCACGTCATCAAGTGAACGACCAATAAGACGTTTCACTGAACTAATAGTATTTTGGGGATCTTGTTGCGCTTTTTGTTTTGCCTGCACGCCGACAGACACACCATCTTGAGAGTAATGGACCACTGAAGGCAAAATCGCTTTTTGGTTTTCATCAACCAAAGGAGTGCATGAGCCACTTCTTACTGCGGCAACAAGAGAGTTGGTAGTACCTAAATCAATCCCTACGGCGAACTTATGCTCATGTGGTGCTGCACTTTGACCAGGTTCTGCAATTTGAAGTAGCATATTCGGAACTATCCTTTCTATATTGGCTAATAGAGATTAAACGAGCTTTAGCTTTAACTCCAAAGCTTTAGCCAAGCAACTTATCTTCAAGTTGCTCGATTTCATATCTTAATTTATTAACAAACTTAAGCTTTCGAACGCCATCTGCAGCATTATCCCACTGCTCATTTTCAAGCTGTGATTTTAATTGTACGAGTTGCTGCTGATACATTTTTTGAACTTTACTATCAAAATCAAATAAAGCACTTTCTGGCTCATCAGATTGAGCGATAGTTTCAATTTCTTCTCGCAATTCCATCTGTTCCATTAAGAACATTGAATCACTCATTGTCTGCTGTTCAGCTCGAATATCAACACCTTGTAGAACAAGGATATATTCTGCTCGAGAAATAGGAGACTTTAAGGTTTGATAGGCGTCGTTAATTTCTGCCGCTTTCTGCACAGCCATTAATCGATCTCGCTCAGAAGCAGAGGCAAACTTATCTGGATGAAAACGACGTTGCAGATCACGGAACGTTTCCGACAAAGTATTATTATCTAACTCAAACTGATTCGGTAAGCCAAATAATTCAAAATGGTTCATGGTAATAACTCGGACCTAATGCTAGTCAGTTACATGGTATTCACACATGATTGACGTCTTAAAATGGCAATGGCACCCTAATTAGAGTGCCATCGTACCTATCATGAAGGGTTATACGTTGAAGCTTTCACCACAACCACACTCACCTTTCACATTAGGGTTATTAAACTGAAAGCCTTCATTTAGCCCCTCTTTGACGAAATCAAGTTCGGTGCCATCAAGGTAAACTAAACTTTTAGGATCAATAATAATCTTTACCCCATCATGTTCAAAAGTTTGATCTTCTTCGTTTAGTTGATCAACAAACTCTAAAACATACGCCATACCTGAACACCCAGTAGTTCTAACACCTAAACGAAGACCAATGCCCTTGCCTCGGTTTTCCAAGAATGTTCTTACGCGATTTGCTGCCGCGTCTGTCATGGTAATGGCCATACTGCAACCTTGTGAATATCAATAAATAGAGTAAAAAATTAAAAAGATGCCTAAGTAAAACAAGGAAAGGGGACCCTTCCCCTGATTTCACATTATTGTTGATGTTTCTTTTTATAATCCGACACTGCCGCTTTAATTGCATCTTCTGCAAGAATTGAACAGTGGACTTTTACTGGTGGCAATGCCAATTCTTCTGCGATTTCAGCGTTTTTAATTGAAGCCGCTTCATCTAGGCTTTTGCCTTTAACCCACTCGGTTACTAATGAGCTTGATGCAATGGCAGAACCACAACCATAGGTTTTAAATTTCGCATCTTCGATAATGCCTTCTGGTGATACTTTAATTTGCAGTTTCATTACGTCACCACAAGCTGGAGCACCTACCATACCGCTACCGATAGAAGGATCTTCTTTATCAAAAGAACCAACGTTACGTGGGTTCTCATAATGTTCAATTACTTTTTCGCTATACGCCATAATGTTTACCTCGAATCCTCTACTTCCTTGAGATTAATGATGAGCCCACTCAACGGTGTTCAAATCAATCCCTTCTTTGTACATGTCCCATAATGGTGACATGTCACGGAGTTTGTCTACTGCTACACGAATTTGTTTAACGGCATAGTCAATTTCTTCTTCTGTCGTAAAACGACCAAAAGAGAAACGAACTGAGCTGTGTGCTAATTCATCATCTAGCCCTAGTGCACGTAATACGTACGAAGGCTCAAGGCTGGCAGATGTACATGCAGAACCCGAAGATACCGCAAGATCTTTTAGTGCCATCAATAATGATTCACCTTCAACAAATGCAAAGCTTACATTTAAGTTGTGTGGTAGACGTTGCTCAAGATCGCCATTAATTGTCACAGCTTCCATATCTTTGATGCCATCTAACAAGCGATTACGCAGTGCTAATGCATGGTCGTAATCTTTTTGCATATCTTGTTTAGCAACAGCAAAAGCTTCACCCATACCAACAATTTGATGAGTTGCTAGAGTACCAGAACGGAAACCACGTTCATGACCACCACCATGCATTTGTGCTTCTAAACGAATACGCGGTTTACGGCGAATATAAAGTGCACCGATACCTTTAGGGCCATAAATTTTATGCGCCGATAAAGAGAGTAAATCAACTTTTAATGCTTTGGTATCAATAGGTAGTTTACCTGCTGATTGTGCTGCATCGACATGAAAGATCGTTTTGTTTGCACGACATAATTCACCAATCGCTTCGATATCTTGAATCACACCGATTTCATTGTTGACGTGCATGATAGAAACTAAAACCGTATCTTCACGTAGTGCTGCTTTAAACTTCTCAATATCAATTAAGCCAGAACTTTCCGGCTCAAGATAAGTCACTTCATAACCTTCACGCTCTAGCTGACGACATGGGTCTAGTACAGCTTTATGCTCAGTTTTACAAGTGATGATATGTTTGCCTTGCTTACCATAAAAGTGCGCAGCACCTTTAATCGCAAGGTTATCTGATTCTGTCGCACCAGAAGTAAATACAATTTCACGTGGGTCTGCATTTAAGATGTCTGCAATTTGCTCACGAGCATGATCAACCGCTTCTTCTGCCTGCCAACCAAATCGGTGAGAACGTGATGCAGGATTACCAAAGGTGCCATCCATCGTCATAAATTGAACCATTTTTTCCGCCACACGTTGGTCAACCGGACATGTCGCTGAATAGTCAAAATAAATAGGCAGTTTCATTCTTTACTCCAATGTAAAAACTTTTCGCTCACGTTAAAGATGAGCATTCATACCAACAGTGCCCGCTTTATCACTCTTTTCTGAAGTGTAATTTTTATTACCAAAGCTGTTATTCACTATTAGTTCTATATTCTGGCGTTCGGTGATATCAAGAACTTCATTATTCATCATAAGTTCACCAAGCGTAATACCATCTAAGAACTCACTAATGCGAGCACTTAAATCATGCCACAGGGTGTGAGTTAAGCAGCGTACGCCACCTTGGCAATCGCCTTTACCTTGACATTTTGTTGCATCAACCGATTCATCAACGGCTGAAATCACAGTACCGACTGCGATCTGATCCGCTTCGATACCTAGGCGGTAACCACCACCTGGACCACGTACGCTCGCCACTAAGCCAGCTTTACGTAATCGTGAAAAAAGTTGCTCCAAGTAAGATAGTGAAATCCCTTGGCGTTCCGAAATATCCGCTAACGGCACAGGCCCTTGATTTGAATGTAAAGCTACATCCAACATTGCTGTTACCGCGTATCTTCCTTTTGATGTAAGTCTCATATGCACCGTACCCACAGTAAGTATATGGGAACTATGATTTCATACCTGACTAAAATGGTCAAGTATTCATTTGACCATTTTAGTCAGGTATTTATAAGTAACTATTTTTTATCAGGAATAGACTTTTCAATCGAGGTTAGAATACCTCTTAACATGTTTAATTCTTGGATTTCAGGACGTGCACGACTAAACAGGCGACGTAATTTATTCATCACCAAATTTGGCTTACCTTTAGAGATAAATTGGGTATTCAAGATAGTGTTTTCAAGGTGTTGATAAAATAATTCCAATTCTTTATGTCTTGGGTATTCTTCAGCGACGGCTTCTGGATATTGACCTGCTTGTTTGTTAAGCCAAGCCATACGGATCTCATAGCTTAAGGTTTGTACTGCCATCGCTAAATTAAGCGAGCTATATTCAGGGTTTGCCGGAATACAAACATGATAATGACACTTTTGTAGTTCTTCATTGGTTAGCCCGGTTCTTTCACGACCAAACACTAAAGCGACTTTGCCTTTTTCAGCTTCTTGAATAAATTTTTCACCACACTCACGAGGTTCAAGCATTGGCCATTCAAGCGTACGAGAACGAGCACTTGATCCAACCACTAATGCGCAGTCTGACACAGCTTCATCTAAGCTTTCTACAATGCGAGCATTTTCCGCTACATCACCAGCACCAGATGCTAAAGAAAGTGTCTGTTCATCAACTTGACACTGTGGTGCCACTAAGACTAATTCGGTTAGCCCCATCACCTTCATTGCTCTTGCCGCAGAACCTATATTCCCAGAATGTGAGGTACCGACTAAAATTACTTTTACGTTGTCTAACATTGCAGTCTTCGTCATAGTGAAAATTCACTGAATAATACCATATTCCAAACCAAATAAATGCAACCTTAATCGAGACAATTTACGAGTGAACAAAAAATAGACGCTTTCTATTTAAAGAAACTCTGGTATACTGCACGCCGCTTTTTTCGTTCTTTAACATCCGTTGGGAAAATTATATGCATCCTATGCTAAATATCGCTATTCGTGCTGCACGAATGGCTGGCAACCATATTGCAAAATCATTAGAAAATACTGACAAGATTGAATCTACTCAAAAAGGTCAGAACGACTTTGTCACAAACGTCGACAAAGAAGCAGAACAACTGATTATCGACACTATCAAGAAGTCTTACCCTGATCACTGCATCGTAGGTGAAGAAGGTGGTTCTATCGAAGGTAAAGATACTGATGTTCAATGGATCATTGACCCACTGGATGGCACTAATAACTTTGTAAAAGGTTTCCCTCACTTCTCAGTATCAATTGCTGTACGTATGCGCGGTAAAACTGAAGTTGCTTGTGTTTACGATCCAATTCGTAATGAGCTATTTACCGCTCAACGTGGTTCTGGCGCACAGTTAAACAACGCTCGTCTACGTATTAACCCTATTAAAGATTTGAATGGTGCTATTCTTGCTACTGGCTTCCCATTTAAACAAAAACAACACGCTGAAAGCTTCGTAAAAATCGTTGGTGGCCTATTCACAGAATGTTCAGACTTCCGTCGTACTGGTTCTGCAGCTCTAGATTTATGTTACTTAGCATCTGGTCGTGTTGATGGTTACTTTGAACTTGGCTTGAAGCCTTGGGATATCGCAGCAGGTGAACTTATCGCTCGTGAAGCAGGTGCTATCTTAACTGATTTTGCTGGCGGTACTAACTACTTAGCTTCTGGTAACTTAGTTGCTTCAAGTGCACGTGGTGTGAAACATATCTTAAAACACGTTCGTGAACATTCTAACGAAGGTATGATGAAATAATTCATCCTTTGATGGATATCTATTGAATAGAAGAAACGCCCGCTGATATTCTGCGGGCGTTTTTGTTTGTGCGTTACTCAATATAAAAAAGGCTTTGAACCAAAATCCAAAGCCTTTGTTTTTGAGCTGATATCCAATTAAGGGAGCATTGACTCTTGATCAGCACCTTCTTTCTCAACTTGTGTTGGCATCAAGTGCTCACGTGTTAAGCCTAGTTTCAATGCTAGTGCAGAAGCTACGTAAATTGACGAGTAAGTACCTACAGTAATACCAAGCAATAATGCTAGTGCAAAACCGTGAATATTCGCCCCACCTTGAGTGAACAAAGCAATAACCACAAACAAAGTGGTACCAGATGTAATCAAAGTACGGCTCAATGTCTGAGTGATTGAATAGTTCATGATATCGCCCGGTAGACCATTACGCATCTTACGAAAGTTCTCACGGATACGGTCAAATACTACGATGGTATCGTTAAGTGAGTAACCGACTACCGTCAACAAGGCTGCCACGATGGTCAAATCAATCTCAATTTGTAGCAATGAGAAGATACCGAGAGTAATGGTGACATCGTGTGCGAGTGATAATACCGCCCCCGCAGACAAACGCCACTCAAAACGCATCGATACATACATTAAGATACAAAGGAGAGAAATCAGAATCGCTAACCCCCCCGCTTCGGCTAACTCATCGCCAACGTTAGGTCCAACGAATTCAATACGCTTAAGTGTTACTTGATCACCAGTACCTTGTTTTAATGATTCAAGGACTTGGTTACCAATGACTTCACCTTTTGCATCTTCCCGTGGACGCATACGCACCATCACATCATGCGCAGAACCAAAATTTTGAACAGTAGCATCGGCAAAGCCATCTTTAGCTAGTGATTCACGTAGCACCGGCAGGTTGGCTGGATGTTCAAATGACACCTCAATCAAAGTACCACCGGTAAAATCTAGCCCCCAGTTAAACCATTTAGTTGAAATGGTAAACAAAGATGCTGCGATCATTAGTCCAGAGAACACAAAGGCAAACTTAGACCAACTCATAAAGTCGATCGCTTTGTTAGCTTTCAATATTTGAAACATGACTCTTCCTTAGATCGACAATTTCTTGATATTACGTTTGCCGCCATACATCAGGTTAACCACACAACGTGTGCCAATGATAGCGGTAAACATAGACGTTAAAATACCGATAGACAGAGTAACCGCAAAGCCTTTAATCGCACCAGTCCCCACTGCAAATAGAATAATTGCTGTGATAAGCGTGGTAATGTTTGCATCTGCAATGGTACTAAAGGCATTAGCATAACCTTGGTGGATCGCTTGTTGAGGACTACGCCCTTCTTTTAGCTCTTCACGTATCCGCTCAAAGATAAGAACGTTCGCATCCACTGCCATACCAACTGTTAATACGATACCAGCAATACCCGGCAGGGTCATTGTTGCCCCAGGAATCAACGACATCACACCAATAATTAACACTAAATTAGCCATTAATGCCATATTGGCAATAAAGCCAAATCGACGGTAATAGATCAGAGTAAATAGCATTACTGCCACCATACCCCAAACACAAGCTTGAATACCTTTATCAATATTTTGTTGCCCCATTGATGGACCAATGGTGCGTTCTTCTACAATTGAAATAGGTGCAATCAAAGCACCAGCACGTAATAATAGTGCTAAGTTATGCGCTTCAGCTGCTGAATCAATACCAGTAATACGGAAGCTACGGCCTAGAGCAGATTGGATGGTTGCTTGGTTAATCACTTCTTCGTGTTTAGCCAATACCACTTTACCTTCTGGTGTACGTTTACCGCTGTCTTTATATTCTGTAAAGACTGTCGCCATTAACTTGCCAATATTTTTCTTCGAGAAGTCAGCCATTTTATTGCCGCCTTCGCTATCAAGAGAAATATTTACTTGAGGGCGACCATACTCATCGGTACTAGAGCTTGCATCAGTAATACTTGAACCGCCAAGAATTACACGCTTTTTCAGTACAGCCGGACGGCCATCTTTATCAAATTTAACTTCACTACCCACTGGTACACGACCTGCGGCAGCGGCAGCCAAATCAGCTTTATCATCAACCTGACGGAATTCAAGCGTTGCGGTGGCACCAAGAATTTCTTTAGCACGCGCAGTGTCTTGAACACCTGGTAATTCAACGACAATGCGGCTTGCACCTTGACGTTGAACAAGTGGTTCAGCAACACCTAGTTCATTAACACGGTTACGTAAAATCGTAATATTTTGCTCAACCGCGTAGTTACGGATTTCAAGTAAGCGAGCTTCATTAAACTTAGCGATCAATGTATTGTTTTTACCTTCAATAAACACCATATCGCGATACTTATCGGAAAGAATACTTTTCGCTTGTTCAAGTTGTTCTTCATTACGTAGAACCACTTCAACAGCATCTTTACCTGAAGGTCGAATAGCACGGTAGCGAATACGTTCATCACGAAGATCACTACGGAAAGATTCTTCTTGTTGGCCAACGAGTTTTTCCATCGCAGCATCCATATCCACTTCCATTAAGAAGTGAACGCCACCACGTAAATCAAGGCCAAGCTTCATTGGGGTAGCACCGATTGAGTCAAGCCAGTTCGGTGTCGCTGGGGCAAGGTTTAACGCAACGATATAATCTTTACCCATAGATTGGCTGATTACATCGCGAGCACTGATTTGAGAGTCAGTATCTTTGAAACGAATGAGAACAGAACCATTTTCTAGTGCAACAGACTGTGTTTCAAGATCGTTTTCTTTTAATACGGTATTAATAGAATCCAGTGTAGACATGTCAACTGAGGCGCCGCGCGCCCCAGTGACTTGTACCGCAGGATCTTCACCGTAAATATTTGGAAGGGCATAGAGCGCGCTGATTAAGATGGCAGTAGCCACCATCAGATACTTCCATAACGGGTAACGGTTTAGCACAGCGGGTATCCTTTAGCTTTTATAGCTAACTAACTATAATTAAAGAGATTTAAGTGTACCCTTAGGTAGCACAGCCGTAACGAAATCTTTCTTGATTGTTACTTCATTGTTTTCATTTAAAGCTAGTAGGATGTAGTCGTTATCGTCAGAAATCTTAACGATTTTACCTACAAGGCCACCACCAGTAATAACTTCATCACCCTTTGACATCGCAGCCATTAAGTTTTTATGCTCTTTTACTCGTTTTGCTTGAGGGCGGTAGATCATAAAATAAAAGATCAACGCAAACATACCAAGCATGATGAACATTTCCATACCACCGCCAGTTGGGCCAGCACTTGCAGCGTGTGCTTCTGAAATAAATAAGCTCATTAAAACATTTCCTTTTTCTGATTTTGATAATTTGGTTTTAGATTGGGGTGCTCTCTACTTTTTTCAAGGCAAAGAGCCGCTTACCTCACTTAAAATACGATGTTATTGTGATGAATCACTCATTCGTAGTTCTTTTTGTAGTGGTGGTACTTCTCGATCACGACGAGCATAAAACTCTTGTACAAATTCTTCAAAACGATCTTCATCAATTGCAAGGCGAATGCTTGCCATTAAACGTTGATAATAACGAAGATTATGAATAGTGTTTAAACGCGCACCTAAAATCTCGTTACAACGATCAAGATGATGTAAATAAGACTTTGAGTAATTTTTACAAGTGTAACAATCACACTGTGGATCAAGCGGTGATGTATCCGTTTTATGTGACGCATTACGAATCTTAATTACGCCACCTGTTACAAACAGATGCCCGTTACGCGCATTTCGAGTTGGCATCACACAGTCGAACATATCAATACCACGACGTACACCTTCAACTAAATCTTCCGGTTTGCCAACTCCCATTAAGTAACGAGGTTTGTCTTCCGGTAGTTGTGGGCAAGTATGCTCTAACATGTGGTGCATATCTTCTTTCGGTTCACCTACCGCAAGACCACCCACCGCGTAACCATCAAAGCCAATTTCCGTTAAGCCTTTGACTGAAACGTCACGTAAATCACCGTACACACCACCTTGAACGATTCCGAATAGAGAATTTGGATTTTCAAGCTTATCGAAATGGTCACGACTACGTTGCGCCCAGCGTAATGACATTTCCATCGACTTACGCGCTTCTTCATAGGTAGCAGGATATGGCGTACATTCATCGAAAATCATTACGATGTCAGAGCCTAGATCTTTTTGAATTTCCATCGACTTTTCTGCGTCCATAAAAATTCGATCACCATTTACAGGATTGCGAAAGTGCACGCCTTCTTCGGTAATTTTGCGCATTTTACCTAAGCTAAATACTTGGAAGCCGCCTGAATCGGTCAAAATAGGGCCTTGCCAGTTCATGAAGTCATGCAAATCACCATGTAATTTCATGATCTCTTGACCAGGACGAAGCCATAAGTGGAAAGTGTTACCCAACAAAATTTCCGCACCAGTATCTTTCACTTCTTCTGGCGTCATACCTTTAACAGTACCATAAGTACCCACCGGCATAAATGCAGGGGTTTCAACCGATCCACGCTTAAAGGTTAAGCGTCCACGACGAGCGACGCCGTCTTTTTTAATTAGTTCGTATTTCACGAAGCCTCCAAAATGTCGGATAAACAGTCCAACGAAAAATCGAGGCTCGTCTATCGAGCCTCGTATATCGAGTAACGAGATTCGAGCTTACGAGTCTCGCTTTGTAACAAACATCGCATCACCATAACTGAAGAAGCGATATTCTTTATTTACAGCATGTTGATAAGCGTTCATCACATGCTCATAGCCAGCAAAAGCACTCACTAACATAATCAAAGTAGACTCAGGCAAATGAAAATTAGTGATAAGTACGTCAACTAATTGATATTCATAACCTGGGTAAATGAAAATTTCTGTATCACCAAAAAATGGGACAAGCTCGGTGCCTTTTTGCTTAGCATTTTGCGCTGCACTTTCTAATGAACGCACCGAAGTTGTTCCTACGGCAACAATTCGTCCACCACGAGTTTTAGTCGCGTTAATAGCGTCAACCACATCTTGTGGCACTTCCACATATTCAGAATGCATGTGGTGGTCGTTAATATCATCGACACGAACTGGCTGAAAAGTACCAGCACCAACATGTAGAGTCACATACGCAAACTCGACACCTTTGGCTTTAATTTTCTCTAAAAGTTCATTATCAAAATGCAATCCGGCGGTTGGCGCGGCAACCGCACCTGGCTTTTGATTATAGACGGTTTGATAACGCTCTTTATCGGTATCTTCATCAGGGCGATCGATGTAAGGCGGGAGTGGCATGTGGCCGATTTCATTTAAAATATCAAACACGCCTTTTTCATGATCAAAATGAATCTCAAATAATGCATCATGACGCGCAACCATGGTGGCTTGATATTCGTCATTTTCACCTAAAAATAGTGCATTTCCTGGCTTCGGGGATTTTGACGCACGGACATGAGCAAGAATCGAATGTTCATCCAATACACGCTCGACTAATACTTCAATTTTACCGCCTGACTCTTTACGTCCAAACACACGAGCAGGAATAACACGAGTATTATTGAATACCACTAAGTCACCCGGCTGAACGAGATCCAACACATCGGTAAACTTCCCATCCGTTAGATCACCACTATTGCCATCTAACTGTAATAGTCGGCTTGCTGTACGCTGTGGCTGAGGGTAACGAGCGATCAGCTCATCGGGTAGTTCGAAGTCAAAATCAGATACTTGCATGAAGGGTCACTTTTTTAAGGCTAAACAATTATTCAATTTGGATATTAGCGGTGTAAAAATCTGGCGCTAGTATAGAGTTTGATGCTCATTGAATCAAAGTAAACCTTCTACTACATTGGCTAATGTTTCAAAGGTCGTCGTACGATTTGAGCTTGGTCGCCAAATCAAACCAATTTGACGGTGAGCACTTTTCTCCGGAGGCTCAATTATAACAATGTTTTGGTTATCCACTAAACCGTGGTTAATCGCCATTTGAGGAATAAAAGTCGTGCCTAATCCATTGGCCACCATTTGCACTAAAGTATGCAAACTAGTGGCGGAAAATGGGTTAATTTTTTCTTTCTTGGTTAATTTACATGCCGACACCGCGTGCTCAGTTAAGCAATGTTCATTTTCAAGCAAGAACACCGATTCATCCGGAAGATCATCATAACGCAGAGGAATGCGGATCGAACCGGCCTGCTCTCGGCTGATGATCATACGAAACGGGTCTTGGCCAACGATTCTACATTCCATTCCATCAATTTCCATCGGCATCGCCAAGATCAACACATCCAAATCACCATTACGCAAAGCTTTTAATAAATTGGTCGTAGTATCTTCACGTAATAATAAAGTCAGTTGCGGAAAGCGTTGATTAACTTCCTGTACCAATCCTCCCAGTAAAAACGGTGCAATGGTAGGAATGCAGCCAACTCTTAATTGACCTTGCATCGTATGACCCTGACACAACGATCCTAATTCAAGTAGATCTTGGCTTTTGGCTAAGAGGTCCCGTCCTTGCTTCACCACTTGCTTACCTGCCAAAGTAAAAACCAGCGGGCTCTTTTTATCTTTTTTTTCGTAAAGTGGGCAACCAATTAAGGATTCTAAATTTTGAATACCTTTACTCAAAGTCGATTGGCTAACAAAGCAACGCTCTGCCGCTTCGCTAAAGTGACGTGTTTCATAAAGCGTCACCAGATAATGTAGCTGTTTTAAACTTGGCCATTTAGTCATATTAAATTTCGATGAAGTTGTCGTGAAATCATGCTGCGATCACAAATTAAAGATAATCGCTTTTTTCGATAAGGTTAATCGGTTTATTTCGCTTTTTTTCATACTACAACTTGTACTATAGTTTGTCGCGTTGAAACAAAACTCAGACACAGAAGTTTGAGTATTGATTTTTATATCAAAGAAAAATTTAGGAGCAATAAAATGGTACTAGTAGGTCGTCAAGCCCCAGATTTCACAGCAGCAGCAGTTCTAGGTAACGGTGAAATTGTTGATACATTCAACTTTGCAGAATTCACTAAAGGCAAGAAAGCCGTTGTTTTCTTCTACCCTCTAGACTTCACATTCGTTTGCCCATCAGAGCTAATCGCTTTCGACAAGCGTTTCGAAGATTTCCAAGCTAAAGGTGTTGAAGTAATCGGTGTTTCTATCGATTCACAATTCTCACACAACGCATGGCGTAACACTGCTATCGCTGACGGCGGTATCGGTCAAGTTAAATACCCTCTAGTTGCTGACGTTAAACACGAAATCGTTAAAGCATACGATGTTGAGCACCCAGAAGCAGGCGTTGCTTTCCGTGGTTCTTTCCTAATCGACGAAGACGGTCTTGTACGTCACCAAGTGGTTAACGATCTTCCTCTAGGTCGTAACATTGATGAAATGCTGCGTATGGTTGACGCACTAAACTTCCACCAAAAACACGGTGAAGTTTGCCCAGCACAGTGGGAAGAAGGTAAAGCAGGTATGGACGCATCTCCAAAAGGTGTTGCTTCGTTCCTATCTGAGCACTCAGATGACCTAGGCAAAAAATAATTTAGCCTAAACGGTTTATTGAGCCCCGCCATTGTGCGGGGCTTTTTTTGTTTTACAATACACCATCACTTTTTAGCTTAGAGCTTATCATGACCATTGAATTAGAAGTCTGTATTGATAATTTAGAATCCCTACACCTTGCGATTGAAGGTGGTGCGACTCGTATTGAACTATGTTCATCCCTTGCGTTAGGTGGCTTAACTCCTAGCTATGGTTTTATGAAGAAAGCCGCGCAATACTCAAGTGTCCCGGTTTACGCCATGATTCGCCCTCGCCAAGGTGACTTTCTGTATAGCGAGCAAGATGTTGAATCGATGTTAGAAGATGTGCTTTGCGCTAAACAAGCGGGCTTGCAAGGCATTGTAATTGGTGCACTTACCGAAGAAGGTGAGGTAAATAAAGCAATATGTCAGCGTCTTATCGAAGCGGCTTCAGGTATGGGCGTGACTTTTCACCGAGCGATTGATCAATGTCGAGATCCTAAACAAGCATTAGAAGATATTGCAGAACTAGGTTGTGAGCGCATATTAACGTCAGGGCTGGCAAGTACCGCAGAACAAGGTATTAACGTTATCGCGGAAATGGTTGAACAAGCTCAAGGGCGATTTTCGATTATGGCTGGCGCAGGTGTCAACATTGATAATGCAGCGCAAATAATCAAGCAAACTGGCATTCACGAGATTCACCTTTCAGGAAAAACCACTCGCCCTAGTCACATGAAACTGCACGCTGATAGCGCAAAAATGGGTTCAGATTCAATCGATGATTTTGCAATTCCGGTAACCAGTAAACAAATCATTCAAGCGGTGAAGCAAACCATCCAGTGCTTTTGAAAAGTAGGCATTTAATAGCAATTGAATAAAAATGGCGACCTCAATTGGTCGCCATTTTCACAATGAAAAGCTAACTATTTACCTTACATTAAAGATTCTAAATAATCCTTATCATGACGAACATCTTTACCTTGTACGAAGTAAATGATGTATTCACAGATGTTCTGGCAACGATCACCGACCCTTTCTATCGATTGAGCGCAGGCAACTATTTGCATCACTTTGGGTACTGAACTAGGGTCTTGCATCATAAAATTGATCATCTGCTGCTGAACTTTTTTATGTTCTGCATCTAACTGATCATCCATACGATATACCGCCGCTGCGGCTTGAACATCCATGCGAGCATAAGCATCTAACACTTGATGTAGCATATTGACCGCCATGCGACCAAACGCTTCGACTGAAACAATCAAAGTTTCTTGTTTCGGTGCAAATGCTTCTTGTGCGACATAACTTAATTTAGTCGCGACATCACCAATTCGTTCCAGATCGGAAATAGTTTTAATGATCGCCATCACCAAACGTAAATCTTTTGCGGTTGGTTGCCTTTTGGCAATAATGCGTGTACAAGCTTCATCAATCGCCACTTCCATTTGATTCACTTTGTCATCATTACGCTTAACCTTAGTGGCTAATTGAGAATCGCGTTTATACAGCGCATGTAATGCCAGAGAAAGTTGCTCTTCAACTAAGCCACCCATCGCTAATACGTGAGTACGAATGGATTCAAGTTCGACATTAAACTGCCCTGAAATATGACGACCAAGTTGCATTCTATTTTAAATCCTTATTTACCATCACTTATTTACTGACAATAGATTAACCGTATCGTCCAGTAATGTAATCTTCAGTTTTCTTCATTCTTGGCGAAGTAAAAATTGAATCGGTATCGCTATACTCCACCAGCTGTCCCATGTGCACAAAAGCGGTATGATCACTTACTCGCGCAGCTTGCTGCATATTATGTGTAACAATCACCACTGTGTATTTGGTTTTTAATTCCGAGATCAGCTCCTCAATCGTCAATGTCGAAATCGGATCTAAAGCAGATGTCGGTTCATCGAGTAATAAGACTTCAGGCTCAATGGCGATGGCGCGAGCTATCACTAAACGTTGCTGCTGACCACCAGATAATCCAAAAGCACTTTCATGTAGGCGATCTTTGACTTCAGTCCATAAGGCCGCCGCTCGTAATGAACGCTCAACAGCATCATCTAAAGAACGAGAATCTTTGATCCCTTGCAAACGTAACCCATACACCACATTCTCATAAATTGATTTAGGGAAAGGGTTAGGACGTTGGAATACCATCCCCACTCGTCGACGTAAGCTCGCGACATCAACATTAGGGTGATAAATATTATTACCATTTAAAAGAACTTCGCCTTCCACTCGGCAACCATCTACCAAGTCATTCATACGGTTGATACAGCGCAACAAGGTCGATTTACCACAACCAGAAGGTCCGATAAAAGCCGTCACCTGGCCTTTAGGAATACGCATACTAATATCTTTTAAGGCTTGAGTTTTATGGTAAAACAAGTCCAAGCCATCAATAGAAATCGCCGTTTGTTTTTCAGTTAAGTTATGAACATCTAAAGGTTCAGGATACCCAAGCGCCGAATGAATCGAAAGCATATTAATCGTTTCCTAATATCTTAAACTTTTCGCGTAAATTATTACGGATCATGATTGCAGTAATATTGAGACCGACGACTACTGTGATCAATAAAAATGACGTCGCAAATACCAATGGCCTTGCCGCTTCAATATTCGGCGTTTGGAAACCCACATCATAAACGTGAAAACCAAGATGCATAAATTTTCTTTCTAAGTGTAGGAATGGGAAATTACCATCAACTGGTAAATTAGAAGCCAACTTCACAACCCCTACCAGCATCAAAGGGGCCACTTCTCCTGCCGCCCTTGCAACAGCAAGAATTAAACCCGTCATGATTGCTGGACTAACCATAGGCAACACGGTTCGCCATAGCATTTCGAACTTAGTTGCTCCTAGAGCATAAGAGCCATGTCGAACTGAGTTTGGGACCCGAGCTAATCCTTCTTCTGTAGCAACAATCACTACGGGTAAAGTTAATATTGCTAACGTCATCGCAGACCATAGCAAACCAGGAGTACCAAACGTCGGCGTAGGTAAGGTATCAGAATAGAACAACTCATCAATCGAATTACCTATAGTATAGACAAAGAAACCTAGACCAAACACGCCATAGACAATCGATGGTACACCAGCGAGATTAACTACTGAGATTCGAATCAATCGTGTAAGCATGGTATTTCCGGCGTACTCATGCAGATAAACTGCAGCAATAACACCAAGTGGCATCACCACCACCGACATGATAATCACTAATAATACTGTACCGAAAATAGCCGGAAAGACACCTCCCTCTGAATTCGACTCTCTTGGATTATCGAGTAAAAACTTCCCAACTTGTTTAACCCAATGATGAGCCTTTTCTCCCCAACTCATTGCGTTGGGGTACCAAACATCTAATATTGAGTCTAAAGGTAAAGAAATAATCTCACCTTTCATATCTTTCACTAGCACTCGTGCTGATGATAGTTGTTCCTGCAATGCTAAAATCTTACTTTCAGCCAAAGTAAACTTAGACTCTAACGCATCTTGTCGTTGATCTAAGGTTTTAAGATTAACGACTGCCACTTTGCCTTTTTTCTGCTTTAATTGCCTCTCAATACGTAACTTATTAAGTTGTTGAGTCACAACTTGTAGCTCATTTTGTAAAATATGATCAATTTTCTCTCGAACCGCATCCGCATTTTGTATCGCAATCGCAATGCGCTTAGGTAATGAGTTTTTATAAACTTGGCCTTCGCTTTCAAATGATATGGGTTGACCAAAAAAGTCCCCGGAATGTGTACGCTCAAAAACAGCAAGATCTCGAGGCGTATCTTGATGATGTAAATCTATTGATAATACCGAAATAAAATCTCGCGGATAAATATCACGGTTAGCCACCTTGATCGATAATCGCTGTGCTTGCCCTGATTGCAATACAGAGTCTGGCCACGTCCTATCTTGATTTGATAGCTGATCAAGAGAAACATAACTTTGCTGATAAATCTGACCTATCAAGCGCTGCCCATGCTCATCTTGCCATTGATATAAAGGTGCAGGCCAAAAGTACACCAGCCCCTTCCAGCCAATTAATAACAGTAAGCCTAATACTGAAATAAGGCTAATACTCACCGCGCCAGCCGTCAGCCATACCCAAGGATTGCCAGATTTGATCCAAATAAATTGATAACGGCTTAACATGGCAGACCTCTTAATCCAAGTATCACTCCAAATATCAAGCCACCTTTTGTCGATGAACTATAAAGCACTGTACTTATCCCTTAAACGTTGGCGGATTAGCTCTGCTATCGAGTTGACGACAAAGGTAAAAATAAACAATAAGAAAGCCGATAAAAACAACAATCTGAAATGAGAACTGCCGACTTCTGATTCCGGCATCTCAATCGCAATATTGGCCGACAAAGTACGCATGCCTTCAAAAATATTCCAATCCATCACAGGAGTATTACCGGTTGCCATCAGTACAATCATGGTTTCACCAACCGCGCGCCCTAGTCCCATCATCACCGCTGAAAATATCCCGGGAGATGCAGTGACTAACACTACGGTAGTTAAACATTGCCAAGGCGTCGCACCAAGTGCACTAGCACCATCGGATAAATGTTTTGGTACGGAGAATATAGCATCTTCCGCAATGGTAAAAATGGTTGGTATTACCGCAAAACCCATTGCAAAACCAACAATTAATGCATTTCTTTGATCGAAGTCGATACCCATATTGGACATAAATAATCGAACATCACCACCAAACAACCAATGTTCAAGGTAGTGGCCATAGCTGAATACCAACCAAGCAAAACCGATAATCACAGGCACTAGAAATAACGCTATCCAACCTTGATAGTCACCTATCCCAGTAAATTTCCTCATTGCTTGCCACAATAGTGCTGCGAGTAAAATCACCACAGGTGACAACACGATAAACAAGATGGTATTGAGTAAATTTAACTCAACAATTGGGGCTAACCATAAGCCCGCTAGAAAACCAATAATCACCGTAGGCAAAGCTTCCATTAACTCAATAGTCGGTTTTACGTAACGGCGCATTTTTGGTGTCATAAAGTACGCCGTATAAACCGCACCACAAATAGAAATTGGCACAGCAAAGATCATGGCAAATAATGCTGATTTTAAAGTACCAAAGGCGATAGGAACCAGACTAAACTTCACTTCAAAATCATTGCTAGCAGCTGTAGATTGCCAAATAAACTCAGGTTCAGGGTATCCCTCATACCATACCTTTTTCCATAAAGAGGTAAACGAAATATCAGGATGAGGATTATCAACCTTAAATAGCGATAGTTTGTCTTGAAAAGCGGTAATTAAAAATTGCTCATTGGATGAGGTCGCCGCAGCTATAGGTAATGTTTGAGCAATTTTTTTCGAGAATACTTTATCATCTGAAGTCGTATAAAAATTATTGACTCGCCCCATTTCATCAAACAAAAAGAAACCTTTACGATAAAAGTCTGGCAAAACAAAAGCCGTTTTGATCTTGTTACCTGAATCAAAATCACGAATGTGAGTAAACTGTCGCTTTCCTTCTTTCAATACATCAAACCATTGAGAAACCGTACCATCCGATTGAGTAACTAAAACGGAATAAGCCCCAGAAAGTAAATCCAGCTTAACGCCTTGTACCGATGGCGCCTTTTCTTTTTGAGTATCTTTCTTAATAGAAGTACTCACTAAAGCGACACTTTCCCGCAATAGAAAACCTGCATCATTACGCTTTAAAACACTGATCGAATCAGGATATAACACATATAAGGTCTGCCCATCTTGTGTGAGTACAAAATCTTTCACATTAGGAGATAAACTGGGTAGATTCAATGAAGAGCTTTGCCAGTGTGATTCAACATCCCCAAATTGAGAAGTATTTTGATAACCAATAGCGCGCCACTCACCATGCTGATTAATACCAACAAAGGTCGCCTGTTTCGCCTGTATAGAAAAATCAAACTGGCGAATCGCGACCCCATCACGATCAAGGGAGACTGGATTATCGGCAAAAGAACTAAAGCTGGGAGAAGACTGACGACCATCAGAGGTAAACACAGTCGTAAACTTGGGTTGAACCGCATAGATTCTTCCTTGATTATCGGCATAAGCATACCAACGAGAACTGATTTCAGCTGCCTTAAAGGCTACCGGGTGCTCAACAATTTGGCTCACCAATAACGGATCGACCTTTTGACTAGTGTTAACAGAGGAATTTAAAGATGGGTTGAGTGTAGAAAAAACTAATTTCCCATCATCAGTAAAACGAAAAACCGTACTACTATCATCATCGACACCAACAGCAAGTATTTTATTTATAGATTGACCAGGGGTAAGTAAGTATTCACTTTTTAGCTTTATACCTGAAGGAGAAAATATAGGTGCAATGACTACAATCAAATAGAAAATCAGTAATACTAAAGCGATAAGAACACTAATCCCCCCTAGTTTAATCACCGAGCTTGCAAAGCGATCTGTTAGCCATCGCCTTTTATCTCGTTGTTGAAAGAAAGTATCGACTTGAGCCATGTTCCACAGTACCTTTTTTGATTAATGACATAATATGTCGATTGTGTGACAGTTTTATTACTATACTTTGATTTGTACTTGATTTTACTACCATTGCTTCTTTATATAAGCCTCATTGAAATAAAAGTGTCACAAAAAACCACTAACGTACTCTATTAGATATGATAAAGGATTCCATTCTCCCCTTCTCTACTAATACATGCTGGATGGTAAAATGAGCTCCGAGAAACTCTACATAGAAAAAGAACTAAGTTGGCTATCTTTTAATGAACGAGTCTTACAAGAAGCGGCCGATAAAACCGTTCCCCTGATTGAACGTGTACGTTTTTTAGGGATCTTTTCTAGTAATTTAGATGAGTTTTATAAAGTTCGCTTTGCTGATGTAAAACGCCGTATTTTAATTAGCCAAGAAAGTGGTAATAACGACAGCCCTAAACATCTTTTAACCAAGATGCAGTCAAAAGTATTAAAGCTAAATCAAAGATTTGATGAATTATATAATGAATTAATACTTGAAATGGCTCGACGTCGCATATTCTTAGTTAATGAATCACAGTTGCAAGAATCTCAACAAAAATGGATCAGAAAATATTTCCAACGTGAAGTGCTTCCTCACATCACTCCCTTTTTGATGAATAAAGATACCGATGTACTGAGCTTTTTAAAGGATGAACATTCTTACCTTACTGCGGAAATCATTCATCAAGACCAAAAGAATTATGCCTTAATTGATATTCCAACCGATCATCTCCCTCGCTTCATTATGGTACCGGAACAAAAAGGTAAGAGGCGTAAAACAATTATATTGCTTGATAATATTATTCGCTTTTGTCTGGATGATATTTTCAAAGGCTTCTTTCAATACGATGAGCTTAATTGTTACACCATGACCATGACTCGTGACGCTGAATATGATTTACGCCATGAGGTTGAACACAGTTTATTAGAGCAGATGTCGGAAGGGGTCAACCAACGTCTGACTGCTATGCCTGTGCGACTCGTCTATCAACGAGATATGCCAGAAGATCTACTGAAATATTTATGTGAAAAACTCAATATGAGTAGTTATGACAGCTTAATTCCTGGTGGTCGTTATCATAACTTCAAAGATTTCACTGGCTTTCCAAACGTAGGAAGAGATTATTTAGAAAACAAACCGTTAGCTCCACTTAAATGTGCTGATTTTGATGGTTATCCAAATAACTTTGAAGCCATCAGTGCGCAAGATATTTTATTGTATTACCCGTATCACAGCTTTGACCATATTACCGAGTTGGTTCGACAGGCATCTTTTGATCCCAAAGTAATCAGTATCAAAATCAATATTTATCGTGTTGCCAAAAACTCAAAGCTAATGAATTCATTGATGGATGCGGTACACAACAAAAAGAAAGTCACTGTTGTGGTTGAGCTGCAAGCTCGTTTTGACGAAGAAGCCAATATTGAATGGGCTAAATTACTAACGGATGCCGGTGTACATGTTATTTTCGGCGCACCAGGATTAAAAATACACTCAAAACTATTACTGATTACTCGTAGAGAAGATGATGAATTAAAGCGTTACGCTCATATTGGTACTGGTAACTTTCACGAAAAAACCGCACGAATTTATACCGACTTCGCTTTGTTAACTGCAGATCCACAATTAACCAGCGAAGTGAAAAGTGTCTTCGGCTATATCGAAAATCCATATCGCCCAGTCAAATTCACTCAATTAATGGTGTCACCACGTAATGCTCGCCAACAAATTTATAAATTAATAGACAATGAAATCGCCATTGCTAAAGAAGGTCGCCCCGCTGGTATTACTTTAAAAGTAAACAACCTAGTCGATAAAGGCCTCGTTAATAAGTTATACGGTGCAAGCAATGCTGGGGTTAAAATCCGCATGATCGTTCGCGGTATGTGTTCATTAGTACCTGGCATCCCTGGGGTAAGTGAAAACATCTCAATTATTAGTATTGTCGACCGATTTTTAGAACACCCTAGGGTCGTTGTGACTGAAAATAATGGCGATCCAAAAGTTTATATTTCTTCAGCCGACTGGATGACACGTAACTTAGATTATCGAATTGAAGTTGCCACTCCTATCCACTCTCAACGATTAAAACAACGGATCATCGATATTCTCAATATTCATTTTATTGATACCGTCAAAGCTAGGCGTATCGATAAAGAGATGAGTAACAACTATGTACCACGCGGCAACCGAAAAAAAGTTCGTTCACAAATTGCTATTTATGATTATTTAAAGCAAATTGAAAGGAAGGCTCGTTTAAAAACAGAATAAATAGGTATTTATGAATCTAGCAACCGAACTAAGTATTAGGCACATTGCCGCTATCGATTTAGGCTCAAACAGTTTTCACATGGTGGTGGCCAAAGTCACTGATCATGATTTGCAAATTGTCAGTCGCCATAAACAACGTGTTCGGTTAGCTGATGGTTTGGACTCACACATGAACCTAGACAATACCGCAATGCAACGTGGCTTGGATTGTCTCGCCATGTTTGCTGAACGTATACAAGACTTCGATGCCGATAACGTTAGAATCGCGGCTACACACACGCTTCGCCAAGCCAATAATGCCCATATATTTCTCTCTCGTGCTCGCCATATATTACCCTTTCCAATTGAAGTGATTGATGGTGTTGAAGAAGCGCGTTTAATTTATTTAGGCGTTGCTCATACTCAACCTGAATGGAAGAAAAAGTTTGTTATTGATATCGGTGGTGGTAGTACTGAAATGATCATTGGTGCAGGCTTTGAACCTCAACGACTTAATAGTAAGCAGTTAGGTTGCGTCAGTTATACCAATAAGTTTTTCCACAATGGAAAATTATCCAAAAAGAATTTCTCTAAAGCTATCTTAGCGGCTCAGCAAAAGTTAGAAGCCTTATGTAAACCATATAAGAAGTTAGGTTGGGATGCGGCAATAGGATCTTCGGGTACGATAAAAGCAATCCGAGAAGTCCTCATTGGTATGGGGCATGAAGATGGCATAATCACCTTAGAACGACTCAACCAACTGGTTGAAGAATTGTGCAAACTCGATCAAATTGATGATATTAAGCTCGAAGGTTTAACCGATGAACGTAAACCTGTATTTGCAGCGGGTGTTGCAATTTTATTAGCTATATTTGAATCGTTTTGCATTAAACAACTGCATTTTTCCGATGGTGCATTACGTGAAGGTTTAATGTATGAAATGGAAGAACGATTCCAGCGTTCAGATATTCGCATGCGTACCGCAGAAAACCTTGCCGATAAACATCAAGTTGATGTGAGTCATGCTAAAAATGTACGCAATCAAGCAGAGCGCTTTTTAAAACAAGTAGGTTCAGAACTCGATATAAAACCTAAAAGTGGACTTTGCAGCTTATTATCCTGGGGAGCCTTACTACATGAAGTAGGGCTTAGTATTAGCTATAAAGGCTTTCATCGCCATTCTGCTTATATCCTTCAACACACCAACATGCCGGGATTTAACCAAGAACAACAACAAGTTCTTGCTGCATTAGTTCGCTTTCAACGTAAAGCCCTTAAACTGCAAGAAATGCCCGAATTAACCATTTATAAGAAAAAACAAATACTGCCTTTAATTGCCATATTACGTTTAGCGATCGTCGTTAATGGACAGAGAAAAGAAGAAAATGAGCTGCCTAAATTGACTATTTCCGTGGAAACAATAAACGGTGGAAAGGATGAAGAAGGCACAGATCAACGATGGAAGCTGGCTTGTGAAGATGAAGATTGGCTAGATAATAATCGCTTATTACATGCCGACTTACAAACAGAGCAGCAATATTGGACCAATGCGGGTTGGAACCTCAGTTTTTAAAGTGATATACCCTTGATTGCCATTACAACTTTTTTGATCGTTAAAACAGCCTTTTCCAAGACTGTTTTTATTGCTAGAGATTATACCTAAGCTGTTTAGAAAACGTTTATCATTTTTCTAATGAATTCTCGAATAAATTAACGCAAGCCGACCTTCTGCAGTTGAGCATTGGCCAGTTCACGTGATAACGCAACATAACCATCCTTCTCTACTCCTATCTGCCCTTGTTTGGAATAGATAAACTTTAAAAATTCAGCCTGTGGCCGGGGCAGAGGCTTTAATGGATTTTTATTTACATAAATATATAAATAACGAGCGAGTGGATAACGACCATCTAAAATATTATCTCTGGTTGGGTAAATATAATCTTGCCCTTTCAGAGCAATAGGAATCAATTTCGCTTTTGATACTTGATAACCCACTCCAGAATAACCAATGCTGTTAATTGATGAGGCGACAGATTGCACAACAGAAGCCGAACCAGGTTGTTCATTCACTTGCCTTTTAAAATCACCTTTACACAGTGCATGTTGCTTAAAGTAACCATAAGTGCCTGATACCGAATTACGACCAAACAGTTGGAAACCTAACTTAGCCCACTCGGTATCTATCCCTAGTTGTTGCCATTTATTTAATGGCGCAGTTGCCCCACATTTTAATGTGGATGAAAAAATGGCATCCACTTGTGAAAAGTTCAAACCTTCAATTGGATTATCTTTATGTACAAAAATACCAATTGCATCAATGGCGATTTTTAATTGAATCGGTGGATATCCATATTGACGCTCAAAAGCCTCCAATTCTTTGACTTTCATAGGGCGACTCATTGGGCCTAGTTGTGACGTTCCCTCGGTCAAAGCTGTTGGTGCCGTTGATGAGCCTGAAGATTGAAGCTGCATATTAATATTAGGGTAAATACGTTGAAAATCTTCCGCCCACACAGAGGTCAAGGTCGCAAGGGTGTCCGAACCTACAGAAGAAATAGTTCCAGACATTCCGGATATTTTATCATAGCTATCAAGCTCATCATTAACGATTTCCTTAGCCAAACAAGGCATTGAAAATGCGACCATCAAATAAACGAGTATTGCGTTACGCATATGCTTCCTTTGTAAGTTATAAAGTTGAGCGCGCGATAAGCTTTTTGGGCAATACAAACGAAAAGCAGCTACCTTTATCGACTTCACTGGTGATCTCTAAATAAGATTCATGGTGACTTAATGCATGCTTAGCAATCGCCAAACCAAGCCCACTACCACCTGTTTCACGAGATCGAGCTTTATCTACTCGATAGAAACGTTCGGTTAATCGGTTAATATGTTGAGGCTCAATACCATCTCCAGAGTCTTCAACCGATAAACATGCACCATTAGATGTTTCATACCATTTAACATGTACATCTGCCCCAGCAGGGGTGTACTTAACCGCGTTATATACAAGGTTTGAAATGGCACTGCGTAGCTGATCTTCATCACCATATACCATCATGTTCTTATCGATATCAAACACGATTTTATGTTGATTATCGCCACTTAATGCAATAGCTTCTTTTTCTAAAATCTCTAACATCGCCGGAACATTAACAATTTCATCAAGCTCATGAATCGGTGATGCTTCAATCTTAGAGAGTGTCAGTAATTGTTCGACTAAAGCATTCATACGAGATAATTGTTCAGTCATCACACCATGTGCCTTCGACCACATTGGTCCTGCTAAGATTTCAGGATCTTCAGTCATCTCAAGATAACCTTGTAATACCGTCATTGGCGTTCTTAATTCATGGGAAACATTAGCAAAGAAATTTCTCCGCATCCCTTCTAGTTGTTTTAATTGCGTCACATCACGCACAACCATCAAGTGCTCACCATCGGTATAAGGCACAATACGCAATTCTAAAATACGCTCAGGCGTAAGCGGAGATAGCATTTCAAGCGGTTCAGTAAAGTCTTGCTTAGAAAGGTATTTAATAAAATCAGGCGTACGAATTAAATTAGCGATCGGTTGCCCTGAATCATCTGGCCAACGAAAGCCAAGCAGCGATTGTGCAAGTTTATTACACCAAACGATATTACCTTCACTGCGAAATACCACCACGGCATCGGGTAAGGATTCTGCACCATTTCTAAAACGACGAATTAAATTAGCGAGTTCTTTTCTACGACGACGCTGCTTTTGTTGCAAGTGATAAATACCGTTAAATACGGGTTCCCAATGGCCAGTACCTGAAGGTGGGCTCAAGCGTTTTTCATCCCACAGCCATTCAGATAAGCGTATTTGGTTATGAAATTGCCATAAGAGTTGTAATACGGTAGCGGCAAATAAGAGCCAGCCCATATAACCAAAAAACCAGCCAATTATTAGCCACGGAAGGTAAAAAAAAGCCAGCGACCAAGCTAGCTTTTTTCTGGTTAACCTTTCAACCATTCAGTTAGATACTCCGTCATTCGGATAAAATATAAATTAAGCTCGTGTTGAGAAACGGTAACCAGCACCACGTACAGTTTGAACAAGCTTATCATGTCCCTCTTGCTCCAACGCTTTTCTCAAGCGACGAATATGGACATCTACCGTACGATCTTCAACATAAACATTAGTACCCCAAACGTTATTCAATAACTGTTCACGACTATAGACTCGCTCTTGATGCGTCATAAAGAAATGTAGCATTTTAAACTCAGTCGGCCCCATGTCGAGTGGAGAATCATTTGCTGTCACACGATGAGAAACAGGATCAAGTTTTAATCCTTGCACATCAATGACATCTTCTACTGCTGTAGGTGTAACACGACGAATAACCGCTTTTAAGCGAGCAACGAGTTCTTTAGGAGAAAAAGGTTTGGTAATGTAATCATCCGCCCCCACTTCTAAACCG
This sequence comes from Vibrio sp., assembly GCF_048266485.1. Taxonomy (GTDB): domain Bacteria; phylum Pseudomonadota; class Gammaproteobacteria; order Enterobacterales; family Vibrionaceae; genus Vibrio. Next base: position 1,015,026 of record NZ_JBLWZK010000001.1, read on the forward strand.
CGAACTTTATCTTCTTCTTCACCACGTGCAGTAAGCATCACGACAGGAATATTTCGGGTTAGCTCTTCACGCTTAAGGTGTTTAATAAAATTAATACCGGAACCACCTGGTAACATCCAATCTAATAAAATCAAATCCGGATAGGGTTCGCACAATTTATTAATGGCGGTATCGTAATCTTCAGCTTCAACCGGTTGATACCCTTTTTGTTCTAAAACAAAGCACAACATTTCCCTGATAGGAGCTTCATCTTCAACAACCAAAATTCTTCTCGACATACCCAAAAATCCTTTCGCGTCTACTTTACTAATTTAAATTAGCCAAAATTAATCTGCTACTTATTATGTGTCTTAAGTATGACAGTTTTGTGACTTCTGCAAAGTAATTTTCATATAACTGTCAACCAATCATGGTTATTTTGTCATAGGCACCATTTCTTTAAGTCAGAACTGCTTTGAATTCTCTCCTTCACTTTGATTAAGTGAATAAATCTTCTATGATAGGCGTCCAATTTCCAGACTGAGTGTATGAGAGTTATGTGGTTTAAGAATTGTTTAGTGTACCGTTTCAATCGTGAAATTAACTTTGATGTTGATAAGCTCGAATCTCAACTCGCTGAATTTAAGTTCACGCCTTGTGGTAGCCAAGATAAGCAAAAGTTTGGTTGGACGAGTGTACTGAATAAGCACTCAGATGTATTAACTCACATCGCTGGTGATCACATTCTGATCAAAGCAAAAAAAGAAGAGAAACTGCTTCCTGCCTCCGTTATTAAAGACTCTCTACAAGATAAAATTGATCTGCTTGAGCAGCAAGAAGGTCGACCTCTTAAGAAAAAAGAAAAAGATGATCTTAAAGATGAAATCTTAATCGACTTGTTACCACGCGCGTTTAGTCGTCATAACTTCACATCAATTTTAATCATGCCAACACTTGGTTTTATTGTGGTGGACTCAAGCAGCAGTAAAAAAGCAGAAGATGCGCTAGCTCTACTACGCAAAACCTTAGGAAGTCTTCCCGTTGTACCAGCTATTCCTGAAGTTGCAATTGAAACCAGCTTAACCGAGTGGGTAAAAACCGGTGACCTACCACAAGGCCTGCAACTATTAGATGAAGCTGAATTCCACTCTCTGCAAGAAGAAGGCGGGATCATTCGCTGTAAGAAACAAGAACTAAGCGCAGAAGAAATTCAAAACCATATCGCTGCCGATAAAGTGGTAACAAAACTGGCACTTGATTGGCAGGAACGTATTGAATTTGTACTGGCGGCCGATGCAAGCATTAAACGTTTAAAGTTCAACGATGAATTAAAAGACACCAATGAAGACATTCCTCGTGAAGACCAAGCGCAACGTTTTGATGCCGATTTTGTTCTAATGTGCAGTGAATTCGACGCATTTTTCCCACAACTATTTGATGCACTAGGTGGATTACCAAAAAACGACTAATCATGTGCTCCTCTCAACGATACAGAGCTTTGTGACACCGCAAAGCACTGTTGTTTTTTTATTCCCTACTTCCTTTGTGCTTTTCTCGCTTTTCTTCTTAACTTGGCGTAAAATTCGCTCCCTTAATTTATACCGCTTGGTGGTATAAATCTGACCTGAAATCAGACCTAGAGAAATACATTATGTTTAAACCAGAACTACTGTCTCCTGCTGGCAGCCTAAAAAATATGCGCTATGCATTCGCTTATGGTGCCGATGCGGTTTACGCGGGACAACCACGTTATAGCCTGCGTGTACGTAATAATGAATTCAATCATGAAAACCTGCAAATCGGTATCGATGAGGCGCATGCTTTAGGTAAGAAATTGTATGTGGTATGTAATATCCAACCACACAATTCGAAACTTAAAACTTTTATTCGTGACTTAAAGCCCGTCGTTGATATGGGGCCGGATGCGTTGATCATGTCGGATCCAGGTTTAATCATGATGGTACGTGAAGCTTTTCCTCAAATGCCAATCCACTTATCAGTTCAAGCCAATGCAGTTAACTGGGCAACTGTGAAGTTCTGGTCGACTCAAGGTGTTGAGCGTGTGATTTTATCGCGTGAGCTTTCTCTAGAAGAAATTGAAGAAATTCGTGAACATTGCCCAGAAACTGAATTAGAAATTTTCGTTCATGGCGCGCTATGTATGGCTTACTCTGGCCGTTGTTTGTTATCTGGCTACATGAACAAACGAGATCCAAACCAAGGAACGTGCACGAATGCTTGTCGCTGGGAATATAAAGTAGAAAAAGGCACCGAAAATGATGCTGGCCAGATCGTTGAACAATTCGATCCAAGCCAAGCACAAGGTATTGAAGTTCAAGAGCAACGTCCTGAAAATACCTTAGGCCTTGGTAAACCAACTGATGAAGTAGTATTACTGTCAGAATCTCACCGCCCTGAAGAAAAAATGGCGGCATTTGAAGATGAGCATGGTACCTACATCATGAACTCGAAAGATCTACGTGCGATCCAACATGTTGAACGCTTAACCAAAATGGGAGTTCATTCATTAAAAATTGAAGGCCGTACTAAGTCTTTCTATTACTGCGCACGTACTGCTCAAGTTTATCGCAAGGCGATTGATGATGCGGTAGCGGGTAAACCTTTCGATGAAAGCCTAATGGGTACACTAGAAAGCCTTGCTCACCGTGGTTATACCGAAGGCTTCTTACGTCGTCATACTCACGATTCATACCAAAACTATGATTACGGATATTCAGTATCGGACTCTCAACAGTTTGTTGGTGAATTTACTGGTAAACGCCGTGGACATTTAGCTGAAGTTGAAGTGAAAAATAAATTCTTGCTAGGTGATAGCTTAGAGCTAATGACACCAAACGGAAATATCAACTTCACTTTAGAAGAAATGGAAAATCGTAAGTCAGAAAAAGTGGATGACGCCAAAGGTAACGGACACTTTGTATTTATCCCAGTACCGGAAGATCTAGATTTAAGCTACGGTTTATTAATGCGTAATCTGTCTAATGGACAAAATACGCGTAATCCAGTTTCAGTCGCGACAGCAGAAGCAAAGTAATATGGCCTTATTAATTACAGATAAGTGCATCAATTGTGATATGTGCGACCCCGAATGCCCAAATGGCGCAATCAGCATGGGTGATAGCATTTATGAAATTGATCATAACCTATGCACTGAATGTAAAGGACATTACGATAAACCTACCTGCCAATCGGTATGCCCAATTAACAATTGCATCATTACCGATCCTAAGCATATAGAAACGGAAGATCAGCTACTTGAAAAGTTTGTGGTTATCCAAAACTTGGCCTAATCATCAACTGTTAGCTAATTGAAATTCTATAAACAAAATGGCCTGCTATATTTATCATGTAACAGGCCATTTTTATACTTGTTTAAAGATGAATTACTTCGTCGCTAGCCCTTTGGAATTTAAGTAATCACGGATAAACGGACGTGACTCTTGGCTTAGTCGATTACTAATATGATCCGACCAAGATCCTGATTTTTGATTACTACCGCGCGTCTGATAATAATGACTAGTCTCAGCGTCGTATTCTGCGACCGCTTGCTCTGAAAGCGGTTGGTATTCATCTTGATGGATCATGACCTTCTGTGGTAAACGAGGCTTAATTTTTGGATCTTGATCTGGGTAACCTAAACACATTCCAAACATCACCGCACAATATTTCGGAAGACCTAACAATTCATCGACGTCTTTAGGTGAATTACGTAACCCGCCAATATAAACACCACCTAGCCCTAGAGACTCTGCAGCAAGTAATGTGTTTTGCGCCATAATACCGGCATCAATCGCGCCAATTAATGTCAGTTCAGTGAACTCTGGTTTCACTTCGGGTGATAATTGAAAGTGACGTTGATAATCGATACAAAACACTAAAAATTCAGCTGCCGTTTCAACATATTTTTGCCCGCCGGCAAACTCAGCCAATGCAGCACGTTTAGTAGGGTCGGTAACACGAATGATCGAGGTAGTTTGGAGAAAGCTAGATGATGATGCTGAGATACCTGCAGACAAGATAGACTCTAATTGCTCAGAGGCGATAGATTGCTTGGTAAACTTACGAATTGAGCGATGGTTAAGCATAGTTTCAATAGTCGAATTCATATCTTTCTCCTCTAATATTGCCGTAACTTTATCACACTATCTCGCTTTGCTTTAATTGAGAATATACAAAGAGAATATGAATAAAAGTCATATTTATACTTGAATTTAAATCTTAAAGTACAATATGACTAGTCTTATATTACGAGAACCTTATCCTTTGTATCAGATCCATTAGACCTAAAAAAAGGCCTCAGCATTTCTGCTAAGGCCTTTAATATGGCAGGGGTGGAGAGATTCGAACTCCCAACACGCGCTATTTTGGTATTAGGGGAATCCGCTGCTTTGCATCTGAGCAATTAAACGTAAAAAAGGCCTCAGCATTTCTGCTAAGGCCTTTAATATGGCAGGGGTGGAGAGATTCGAACTCCCAACACGCGCTAT
>NZ_JBLWZK010000002.1:0-86803 GCF_048266485.1 Vibrio sp.
TAATGCCTGGTGATAACGTACAAATGACGGTTACTCTAATCGCACCAATCGCGATGGACGAAGGTCTACGTTTTGCTATCCGTGAAGGTGGCCGTACAGTTGGTGCTGGTGTTGTAGCGAAAATCATCGCTTAATTAGCCAAACTTTAAGTTTAAATACGAATTGTATTTGACTAACGACTATCAAAAAGGGCATCATTTGATGCCCTTTTTCTACGCTGAACAAAATGAAGGCATAAATTGGTCGTTTTGTAACTGACTCAGCAAAGAATTGTATTAGATTTATATCTAATTTATTTAGTTGATGGCTTGTCCTAAACTAATGAGTTAGCCCTGCCAATTGCGGGGTTATTGTCGTTTTTAAGTAAAACTTTTCACAGGTTTGTTTATGAAAGCCAAAGCTGAAACTCATGAGAGCTCAAAAGCGGCAGATGCTTTTAAGTGGTTTATCACTTTTGCACTGCTAGCGGCTGCTGTTGTGGGAAATTACCTGTATGGTGAAATGTCTGTTGCGATTCGTGCAGCAGCCGTTGTTATTTTAATTGCAGCTGCCCTTGGTGTAGCGGCTCTGACAACGAAAGGTAAAGCTACGATTGTATTTGCTCGCGAAGCAAAACTTGAAGTGCGCAAAGTGGTTTGGCCTACACGCCAAGAAACAATGCAAACAACATTTATCGTATTAGCTGTAAGTATTGTAATGGCTCTATTGCTATGGGGAATTGACGGCATCATGGTTCGTTTAATTGCTCTAGCAACTGGAGTGTAAGGGGTTTTAAACATGAGTGAAGCACCAAAAAAACGCTGGTATGTGGTTCAAGCCTTTTCTGGGTTTGAAGGCCGTGTTGCACAATCTCTTCGCGAACATATCAAAATGCACGCTATGGAAGAGTTTTTCGGTGACGTATTAGTACCTACTGAAGAAGTGGTGGAAATGCGCGCTGGTCAACGTCGTAAGAGTGAGCGTAAATTCTTTCCAGGCTACGTGTTAGTCCAAATGGTAATGAATGATGAATCATGGCACTTAGTACGTAGTATTCCGCGTGTTATGGGCTTTATTGGTGGCACCTCTGATCGTCCCGCTCCAATTACCGATAAAGAAGCTGATGCTATCTTGAATCGTTTAGAGCAGGCGAGTGAAGCTCCAAGACCGAAAACATTATTTGAAGCAGGTGAAGTGGTTCGTGTTACTGAAGGCCCATTTGCTGACTTCAATGGTACGGTTGAGCAAGTTGACTATGAAAAGAGCCGCCTAAAAGTGTCTGTGTCGATCTTTGGTCGTGCAACACCGGTTGAGCTTGAATTCAGTCAGGTTGAAAAATCGGACTAATAAATTTGCTTAATAAAGCATCAAAAGACTTGTTTCAGGTGTGAAGTTTGACTATAATTTCGCGCCTTTTTACAGGTATTAATGTAAAGCTAGCGGGGAGCTGATCAAGCGATTAGCGTTTGTACCCAAAATTTAGGAATTAAAATGGCTAAGAAAGTAGAAGCTTATATCAAACTGCAAGTTGCAGCTGGTATGGCAAACCCAAGTCCACCGGTTGGTCCTGCACTAGGTCAACATGGCGTAAACATCATGGAATTCTGTAAAGCGTTTAACGCAAAAACAGAATCTGTTGAGAAAGGCCTTCCAATCCCAGTTGTTATCTCTGTATACAACGACCGTTCTTTCACATTTGTAACTAAGACTCCGCCTGCTGCTGTTCTTCTTAAGAAAGCTGCTGGTGTTAAGTCTGGTTCTGGCCGTCCAAACACTGAGAAAGTTGGTACTATTACTGACGCTCAGCTACAAGAGATTGCTGAAACTAAAGCTGCAGATATGACTGGCGCAGACATCGAAGCGATGAAGCGTTCTATCGCGGGTACTGCTCGTTCAATGGGCCTAGTGGTAGAGGGATAAGATCATGGCAAAACTTACTAAGCGTATGAAAACAATCCGCGAAAAAGTGGATGTGACTAAAGAATACGACATCAACGAAGCTGTTGCTCTTCTTAAAGAATTAGCGACTGCTAAATTCGTAGAAAGCGTAGACGTTGCTGTAAACCTAGGCATCGATGCTCGTAAATCTGACCAAAACGTTCGTGGCGCAACAGTACTTCCACATGGTACTGGCCGTGAAATCCGCGTAGCAGTGTTCACTCAAGGTGCAAACGCTGAAGCAGCTAAAGAAGCTGGCGCAGATATCGTTGGTATGGAAGATCTAGCTGAGCTAGTGAAAAAAGGCGAGATGAACTTCGACGTTGTTGTTGCTTCTCCTGATGCAATGCGTGTTGTTGGTCAACTAGGTACTATCTTAGGTCCACGTGGCCTTATGCCAAACCCTAAAGTTGGTACTGTAACTCCTAACGTTGCTGAAGCAGTTAAAAATGCTAAAGCGGGTCAGGTTCGTTACCGTAACGACAAAAACGGCATCATCCACACTACTATTGGTAAAGCATCTTTCGAAGCAAACCAACTACAAGAGAACTTAGAAGCTCTTCTAGTGGCGCTTAAGAAAGCAAAACCTTCTTCTGCGAAAGGCACTTTCCTGAAGAAAGTAAGCATCTCTACCACTATGGGTGCTGGTGTTGCGGTTGATCAAGCGACTCTGAACACGACTGTTGCTTAATTAATTTGCTTAGGCGCAGAATTTGTGTATAATTTTGCGCCTAATTATGGTTGGAGTGTTGCTTATTTTGCCTAACTCTTTTTAAGAAAGGCAGAGCAAATGATGCTTCCATCCAAGACCGTAGGCGTTAACCAATAGTAATTTTGGCTTAACTTAATAATACCTACGTAGATGGTGCCCGAACTGATGGTCGTATTTTGTAAAAAATATTCATTTGGGAATGCACCGAAAGAACACTCATTGAATTATCAGTGAGTGGTGTAACTACAACCAGGAGTAAATCCAAATGGCTTTAAATCTTCAAGACAAACAAGCAATTGTTGCTGAAGTTAACGAAGCAGCCAGTGGTGCACTTTCTGCAGTTGTTGCTGACTCTCGTGGCGTTGCTGTTGGTGCAATGACTTCTCTACGTAAACAAGCGCGTGAAGCGGGTGTTTACATGAAAGTTGTTCGTAACACACTAGCTCGCCGTGCTGTAGACGGTACAGACTACGAATGCCTAAAAGACGTATTCGTTGGTCCAACTTTGATCGCTTTCTCTAACGAGCACCCAGGTGCTGCAGCGCGTCTTTTTAAAGACTTCGCTAAAGAGAACAAAGCATTTGAGATCAAAGCTGCTGCATTTGAAGGCGCAGTTACTGACGCTGATGTACTAGCGACACTACCTACTTACGACGAAGCGATTGCAAAACTAATGATGTGCATGAAAGAAGCTTCTGCTGGCAAGTTGGTACGTACTATCGCTGCTGTTCGCGATCAAAAACAAGACGCTGCATAAGCCTTGCTTTTTACTGATTGCTAAATAAACTTATTGTTAACTTAAAAGAGAATTGTTATGTCTATTACTAACGAGCAAATCCTAGACGCAGTTGCAGAAATGTCTGTAATGCAAGTTGTTGAGCTTATCGAAGCTATGGAAGAAAAATTCGGCGTTTCTGCTGCAGCAGCTGTTGTTGCTGGCGGCGCAGCTGGCGGTGACGCTGCTGAAGAGCAAACTGAATTTGACGTAATCCTAACTGCTGCTGGCGGTAACAAAGTTTCTGTTATCAAAGCAGTACGTGGCGCAACTGGCCTAGGTCTTAAAGAAGCTAAGGGTCTAGTTGATGGTGCTCCAGCTCCGCTTAAAGAAGGCGTTTCTAAAGAAGAAGCTGAAGCTCTTAAAGCACAACTAGAAGAAGCTGGTGCTTCTGTTGAAGTTAAGTAATTTATACTTGATTTCTTAGCCGAAAGGCTAATGGCTGGTGGTTAATTAACCACCGGCCTTTTTGCGCTGTAGGGCATAGATTAATTTTCCCGCTGTTTAGGGATCTATGACCCAGCAAAAAACATCGCTAAGGCTCTGCTGAAATAAAAACGTTCAGATGAGATTAGGATGTACCCACATAAACAGTGTTGTTAGTCACTGCTCCCGTTTTATCAATTAATTTGATATGAAACGTGTCTTGGGCAGTTTGGGTCACTTATCAGCTAGCTGAGGAACCCCATGGTTTACTCTTATACCGAGAAAAAGCGCATCCGTAAGGATTTTGGTAAGCGTCCACAAGTATTGGACGTTCCATATTTGCTATCGATCCAGCTCGATTCATTCGACAAGTTCATTGAACAAGATCCTGAAGGTCAATACGGTCTTGAAGCTGCTTTCCGTTCTGTTTTTCCAATTCAGAGCTATAACGGCAATTCTGAGCTGCAATACGTTAGCTATCGTCTTGGCGAACCAGTATTTGACGTAAAAGAATGTCAAATTCGTGGTGTCACTTATTCAAAACCACTACGCGTTAAACTGCGTCTAGTTGTATTTGATAAAGACGCACCAGCAGGTACTGTAAAAGACATCAAAGAACAAGAAGTCTATATGGGTGAAATTCCACTCATGACAGACAATGGTACCTTCGTAATTAATGGTACTGAGAGGGTTATCGTATCCCAGTTGCACCGAAGCCCAGGCGTGTTCTTCGACAGCGATAAGGGGAAAACCCATTCGTCAGGAAAAGTGCTTTATAACGCACGTGTTATTCCTTACCGTGGTTCGTGGTTGGACTTTGAATTCGATCCGAAAGATAACTTATACGTACGTATCGACCGTCGTCGTAAGCTTCCTGCATCAATTATTTTACGTGCACTAGGTAAAACAACAGAAGAGATCCTAGATATCTTCTTTGAAAAAGTGCGCTTTGAAGTAAAAGACCAAACTCTATTAATGGAGTTGGTACCAGATCGTCTACGTGGTGAAACGGCATCATTTGATATTGAAGCAAATGGTACGGTTTACGTAGAAGCTGGCCGTCGCGTAACGGCTCGTCATATCCGTAATCTTGAAAAAGATGGCGTTGAATTTATCGAAGTACCGGTTGAGTACATCGTCGGTAAAGTCGCGTCTAAAGATTATGTTGATGAATCAACTGGCGAACTGATCGTTGCAGCGAACCAAGAAATTTCATTGGAAGCATTAGCGAACCTTTCTCAAGCAGGTTACAAGAAGCTTGAAGTTCTGTTTACTAATGACTTAGACCATGGCCCATTCATGTCAGACACAGTACGTGTTGACAGCACAACGGATCGTATTTCTGCACTTGTAGAAATCTACCGAATGATGCGCCCTGGTGAGCCACCAACGAAAGAAGCAGCAGAATCTTTATTCCAAAGCTTATTCTTCTCTGAAGAGCGTTATGACTTATCGACTGTTGGTCGTATGAAGTTTAACAGCTCTATCGAACGTGAAGATGCACAAGACCAAGGTATCCTTGATGAAACGGATATCATTGCGGTAATGAAAAAACTGATCGGTATTCGTAACGGTATTGGTGAAGTGGATGATATTGACCACCTTGGCAACCGTCGTATCCGTTCTGTTGGTGAAATGGCTGAAAACCAATTCCGTGTTGGTCTAGTCCGTGTTGAACGTGCAGTGAAAGAGCGCCTAAGTCTTGGTGATTTAGATGCGATCATGCCGCAAGACCTTATCAATGCTAAGCCGATTTCGGCAGCAGTGAAAGAGTTCTTTGGCTCATCACAGCTTTCTCAATTTATGGATCAGAACAACCCGTTGTCAGAAGTAACGCACAAGCGTCGTATTTCTGCATTAGGTCCTGGCGGTTTGACACGTGAGCGTGCCGGCTTTGAAGTACGTGACGTTCACGTAACTCACTACGGTCGTCTATGTCCGATCGAAACGCCAGAAGGTCCAAACATCGGTTTGATCAACTCATTATCAGCGTTTGCTCGTTGTAATGAATACGGTTTCCTAGAGACTCCGTACCGTCGCGTTGTTGATGGTGTTGTAACTGAAGAAGTAGATTACCTTTCTGCTATTGAAGAAGGTCAGTTTGTTATCGCTCAGGCGAACGCACACTTGACTGACGAAGGCCGTTTTGCCGATGAGCTAATCACTGCTCGTCAGAAAGGTGAATCTGGTCTTCACCCACGTGACCATGTTAACTACATGGACGTGGCAACAAACCAAGTTGTATCTATCGCTGCCTCGCTTATCCCGTTCCTAGAACACGATGATGCGAACCGTGCATTGATGGGTGCAAACATGCAACGTCAAGCAGTACCAACACTAAAAGCTGATAAGCCTCTAGTCGGTACTGGTATTGAGCGTAATGTAGCGGTTGACTCAGGTGTAACAGCAGTTGCGAAACGTGGCGGTACAGTTCAATCTGTTGATGCTTCTCGTATCGTAATTAAAGTTAACGAAGATGAGTTGGTTCCAGGTGAAGCTGGTATCGACATCTACAACTTAACTAAGTACACCCGTTCAAACCAAAACACATGTATTAACCAACGTCCAACTGTACTACCGGGTGAACCTGTTTCACGTGGTGACGTTCTTGCCGATGGTCCTTCAACCGACCTTGGTGAGTTGGCACTTGGTCAAAACATGCGTATCGCATTCATGCCTTGGAATGGTTACAACTTCGAAGACTCAATCTTAGTATCTGAGCGCGTCGTTCAAGAAGACCGTTTCACAACGATTCACATTCAAGAGCTTTCTTGTGTGGCTCGTGATACCAAGCTTGGTAGCGAAGAAATTACAGCGGATATTCCAAACGTAGGTGAGTCTGCTCTATCTAAACTAGATGAGTCAGGTATCGTTTACATTGGTGCTGAAGTGAAGGGTGGCGACATCCTAGTTGGTAAAGTAACCCCTAAAGGTGAAACGCAACTGACTCCTGAAGAGAAACTGCTACGTGCAATCTTCGGTGAAAAAGCATCTGATGTTAAAGATACGTCACTACGTGTACCTAACTCTATCTCAGGTACCATCATTGATGTTCAAGTCTTTACTCGCGATGGCGTAGAAAAAGACAAGCGTGCGCTTGAAATTGAACAAATGCAGTTGAAAGACGCGAAGAAAGACTTAACTGAAGAGTTCCAAATTCTTGAAGGTGGTCTATTAGCGCGTGTTCGTTCTCTGCTGATTTCTGGTGGCTTCTCTGAAGCGAAACTAGACTCAATAGATCGTAAGCAGTGGTTAGTACAAACACTAGAAGACGATGCACTGCAGTCTCAGCTTGAGCAACTTGCTGAGCAGTGGGATGAGCTAAAAGCTGACTTTGATAAGAAGTTTGAAACTAAGCGTCGTAAGATCACTCAAGGTGATGATCTTGCACCGGGCGTACTGAAGATTGTTAAGGTTTACCTTGCAGTTAAACGTCGCATTCAGCCTGGTGATAAGATGGCGGGTCGTCACGGTAACAAGGGTGTAATCTCTAAGATCAACCCTGTTGAAGACATGCCTTATGATGAAAAAGGTCAACCTGTTGACATCGTGTTGAACCCACTGGGTGTACCATCACGTATGAACATCGGTCAGATCCTTGAAGTTCACTTAGGTCTTGCAGCGAAAGGTATTGGCGACAAGATTAACCAGATGGTGAAAGAGCAACAAGAACTGGCTAAGTTCCGTGAGTTCTTACAGAAAGTTTATGACTTAGGCGAGACTCGTCAAGAAGTGAACATTGCTGAACTGTCTGATGATGAAGTCCGTACTTTAATCGGAAACTTGCGTGGCGGTCTACCGATTGCTACACCTGTATTCGATGGTGCAAACGAACCAGCAATTAAAGAATTGCTTGCGCTTGCTGATCTTCCAACGTCTGGTCAATTAGACCTATACGATGGTCGTACGGGTGATAAGTTTGAGCGTCCTGTAACGGTAGGTTACATGTACATGTTGAAACTGAACCACTTGGTTGATGACAAGATGCACGCACGTTCGACTGGCTCTTACAGCCTAGTAACTCAGCAACCACTTGGTGGTAAAGCTCAGTTCGGTGGCCAGCGTTTCGGTGAGATGGAAGTATGGGCACTAGAAGCATACGGTGCTGCTTACACGCTTCAAGAAATGCTAACTGTTAAGTCTGATGACGTGAATGGCCGTACGAAGATGTACAAAAACATCGTCGATGGCGACCACAGCATGGAGCCTGGCATGCCAGAATCGTTCAACGTATTGTTGAAAGAGATTCGCTCGCTAGGTATTAACATCGAGCTAGAAGACGAAGAGTAATCATTATTATTTATTAAGCAAATGCGCGATTAATGATAAAGAACTCTCGGATTTAACCCGGTAGAAAAGAGGCGTTCAATTTGAGCGTCTCTTAACTCCTTACAGGAGCTGATTGTGAAAGATTTACTGAACTTTCTAAAAGCACAGCATAAGACCGAAGAATTTGATGCAATCAAAATCGGTCTAGCTTCTCCAGACATGATTCGCTCATGGTCTTTCGGTGAAGTTAAAAAGCCAGAAACTATTAACTACCGTACGTTCAAGCCTGAGCGTGATGGTCTGTTCTGTGCGCGTATTTTTGGTCCAGTAAAAGACTACGAATGTCTTTGTGGTAAATATAAGCGCTTGAAACACCGTGGTGTTATCTGTGAGAAGTGTGGCGTAGAAGTTACACAAACTAAAGTTCGTCGTGACCGTATGGGCCACATCGAGCTAGCCTCTCCAGTTGCACATATCTGGTTCTTAAAATCACTACCATCTCGTATCGGTCTATTAATGGATATTCCGCTACGTGACATCGAACGTGTACTTTACTTCGAAATGTATGTAGTGACTGAACCTGGCATGACTGATCTTGAAAAAGGTCAAATGCTAACGGAAGAAGAATACCTAGACCGCTTGGAAGAGTGGGGTGACGAGTTCGTTGCGAAAATGGGCGCTGAAGCGATCAAAGATCTGCTACACACCATGGACATGAGCGCAGAAGCTGAGCAAATGCGTGAAGAGCTAGAAACCACTAACTCTGAAACTAAGCGTAAGAAAATCACTAAGCGTTTGAAGCTTGTTGAGGCATTCATTGCTTCAGGCAACAACCCTGAGTGGATGATCTTAACAGTACTTCCAGTGCTACCGCCAGATCTACGTCCTCTAGTACCTCTAGATGGCGGTCGTTTTGCGACTTCAGATCTGAACGACTTATACCGTCGTGTGATCAACCGTAATAACCGTTTGAAGCGTCTTCTAGACCTAGCGGCTCCAGATATCATCGTACGTAACGAAAAGCGTATGTTGCAAGAATCTGTTGATGCCCTACTAGATAACGGTCGTCGCGGTCGTGCGATCACCGGTTCTAACAAGCGTCCTCTGAAATCTTTGGCTGATATGATCAAAGGTAAGCAAGGTCGTTTCCGTCAGAACTTACTTGGTAAGCGTGTTGACTACTCTGGCCGTTCTGTAATTACAGTCGGTCCATACTTACGTCTACACCAGTGTGGTCTTCCTAAGAAGATGGCACTAGAACTATTTAAACCATTTATCTACAGCAAGCTAGAATCTCGTGGCATGGCTACAACGATTAAAGCAGCGAAGAAAATGGTAGAGCGCGAAGAAGCGGTTGTTTGGGATATCCTAGACGAAGTAATTCGTGAACACCCAGTTCTACTAAACCGTGCACCAACACTTCACCGTCTTGGTATTCAAGCATTCGAACCTGTACTTATCGAAGGTAAAGCGATTCAGCTTCACCCACTTGTGTGTGCGGCATACAACGCCGACTTCGATGGTGACCAAATGGCGGTACACGTACCGTTAACATTGGAAGCTCAGCTTGAAGCACGTACATTAATGATGTCAACCAATAACATCCTTTCACCAGCATCTGGTGATCCGATCATCGTACCTTCTCAGGACGTTGTATTGGGTCTTTACTACATGACTCGTGACAAGATCAATGTTAAAGGTGAAGGTATGTACCTTGCTGGCCCTGAAGAGGCTGAAAAGGCATACCGTACTAAGACTGCTGAGCTTCATGCTCGCGTTAAAGTACGTATCACTGAAACTGTGGTTGATGAAGACGGTAACCGCACAACAAATACTGGCATGGTTGATACCACTGTTGGTCGTGCAATGCTTTGGCAGATCGTACCTGAAGGCCTACCTTTCAGCATCGTGAACCAAAAACTAGGTAAGAAGCAAATTTCTACCTTGTTGAACGAGGCATACCGTAAGCTTGGTCTTAAAGATACAGTAATCTTTGCTGACCAAATCATGTACACAGGTTTTGCATACGCAGCACTTTCTGGTGTTTCTGTTGGTATCGACGATATGGTTGTACCGGCTGCGAAATACACTGAAATTTCTGAAGCAGAAGAAGAAGTACGCGAAATCCAAGAGCAATTCCAATCTGGTCTTGTTACTGCGGGTGAGCGTTATAACAAAGTTATCGATATTTGGGCGTCTACCAACGACCGCGTAGCAAAAGCTATGATGGATAACCTTTCTTCTGAAACCGTGATTAACCGCGATGGCGAAGAAGAACAACAAGAATCGTTTAACAGCATCTACATGATGGCTGACTCCGGTGCTCGTGGTTCTGCAGCGCAGATTCGTCAGTTAGCCGGTATGCGTGGTCTTATGGCTCGTCCAGATGGTTCAATCATCGAAACGCCGATCACAGCAAACTTTAAAGAAGGTCTAAACGTACTTCAGTACTTTATCTCAACCCACGGTGCTCGTAAGGGTCTTGCCGATACGGCACTTAAGACTGCGAACTCTGGTTACTTGACTCGTCGTCTAGTAGACGTTGCGCAAGACGTTGTGGTTACAGAGCATGACTGTGGTACTTTCGAAGGCCTAGATATGATGCCTCATATCGAAGGTGGTGATGTTAAAGTTGCACTTTCTGAGCTTGCTCTAGGTCGTGTTGTTGCAGATGACATCGTTAAGCCAGGTACTGAGCAAGTATTGATTCCACGTAATACTCTACTTGATGAGAAGTGGTGTCAGATCCTTGAAGACAACTCTGTTGATAAGATCAAAGTACGTTCAGTCGTAACTTGTGAAGCTGATTTCGGTTGTTGTGCAAACTGTTACGGTCGTGATCTCGCTCGTGGTCATAAAGTGAACCAAGGTGAAGCGGTAGGTGTTATCGCAGCACAGTCTATCGGTGAACCAGGTACACAGCTTACTATGCGTACGTTCCACATCGGTGGTGCGGCATCAACGGCAGCAGCAGAAAACAGCATTCAAGCGAAAACAACGGGTACTGTGAAACTTCACAATGCTAAGTATGTAACGAACAAAGATGGTAAGCTTGTAATCACTTCTCGTGCATCTGAAATGACCATCATTGATGAGTTCGGTCGCACGAAAGAGAAACACAAACTTCCATACGGTTCTTTGCTAAGCAAAGGCGACAATGAAGCAGTTACGGCTGGTGATATTGTCGCTAACTGGGAAGCGCACACCATGCCAATCATCACTGAAGTGGCAGGTCGTATCCAGTTCGTAGACATGATTGATGGTGTGACTATCTCTCGCCAAACTGATGACCTAACTGGCCTATCTTCAAGTGAAGTAGTCGACCCAGCACAGCGTCCATCAGCTGGTAAAGATATGCGTCCAGTGATCAAATTAGTTGATGCTCAAGGTAACGATGTGATGATTCCAGGTACGGATATGCCAGCGGCATACTTCCTACCGGGTAAAGCGATCGTTAACATTGAAGATGGTGCGGAAGTTGGCATTGGTGACACACTATCTCGTATCCCTCAGAAATCTGGCGGAAACAAAGATATCACCGGTGGTCTACCTCGCGTAGCTGACTTGTTTGAAGCACGTAAGCCGAAAGAGCCTGCGATTCTTGCTGAGCACACCGGTACTGTGTCGTTTGGTAAAGAAACCAAAGGTAAACGTCGTCTATTAATCACGCGCGAAGGCGGTGAGGTTTATGAAGAAATGATTCATAAACATCGTCAGCTTAACGTGTTTGAAGGCGAGAAAGTGGAACGTGGTGATGTGATCTCTGATGGTCCAGAAACACCGCATGACATTCTACGTTTACGTGGTGTTCACGCTGTTACTCAATACATTGCTAACGAAGTTCAAGAAGTTTACCGCTTACAAGGTGTTAAGATTAACGATAAGCACATCGAGACTATCGTTCGTCAAATGCTACGTAAGTGTACAATCACGCATTCTGGTGATTCTGAATTCCTTGAAGGTGAGCAAGTTGAATTTGCACAAGTTAAAATCGCTAACCGTCAGCTTGAAGCTGAAGGCAAAGCACTTGTACAGTTCGAGCGTGACTTACTAGGTATCACTAAAGCGTCTCTAGCAACTGAGTCGTTCATCTCTGCAGCTTCGTTCCAAGAAACGACGCGCGTACTAACAGAAGCTGCGGTTTCTGGTAAACGTGATGAACTACGTGGCTTGAAAGAGAACGTAATTGTGGGTCGCTTGATCCCAGCTGGTACTGGTTATGCTTACCACCAAGATCGTCAAAAGCAACGTGAAGGTGAAGAACAAGGTCCTTCCGTTGAACAAGCAACGGATAACCTTGCAGCACTACTTAACGCAGGTTTCTCTGAAGAATAATCTTTAAAGAGATTGACGTAAGCTAAGACTGTTAAAAAGGCACCTTCGGGTGCCTTTTTTATTTCTGGTATAAAATGTTTATGTAATTAATTTAATGTGAAATAGCGTGATGAGTACGTGTTGGTGTCAAACATATTTCAATAATTTACAAGAAAAAGGCCACCTTAAATGAAGGTAGCCTGAAAAATGAAAAGTAATGTTAAGCCCCCGGTGGGATTTCTAAGCTTTCAGCGATCATCTGAATTAGCTGATCTTCTAACTCGAAGCGATCTTCCAATACTTCACCAATTTGTGATAGATCGAAATCAAAATCTTCAAGTTCATCTTCGATCCCAACATCGGCGTATTTGTCGGTGTAATTCAGTAAAGGGTCTGTAGTTTCAACAATTTTAAAATATGTGGTGTTAATGTCTTCGGTTGGTGAAAAGCCGGTTGATTCCCATTGTTGCATCACCATGTCGTAGATTTTGAAATGACCTTCAGAAATATAATCCACCACATGTTGGCAGAAATCTTGTAACTCTTCAGGAGAAGGAAGTTTTTCGATGGCGGTTTGTTTATGATGGCTTGGCTTTAATGCTGCCAATTTCCAATATTCAACAATCAAGTTTTGTCTAGTGTCGAGCCAATGGTCGATGACTTCACTGGAACCGCCAAATTGTGCTTGAGTCTGTTTTAGTTTATTTAGCATGGCTGTATCCTCATAATAGCTAACGCGTTATTGGCGTTTAGCCGCTCTACTTTGTGATTAATAGAGGGTCCTTTTTGATAGTGTATACCATGTAGTGATATGAGTGTTTATAGGCAGCAAATCGATAAGCACTGGTATGAAATTAGATTGCCAGTAAAATGGTGGAACTTCAAGCAATGAGATGAGCAGATGTTAAAAAAAGATCAAAAAGTAAACTGGTGTATCGTTGATGGCAGTTCGTTACATTTGCAAGACAAAACATTGCCTTATGGATCTGCTGAAGCACTCAATTTACCAATAGAACATGCGGTTATTATTGGTGAATTAGATGGTGTTCCGTGTGCTTGGTTGAATGCCAGCGATCTTGACGATGAGTTCGAAATGACGCCATTACGAGAATTATTATCTTTTCCTGAAGCCGTTTTTTTGATGGCTAGCCGCGCCGTTCAATATGGTTACATGTCGGTTTCTCAACGCTTTTGTTCGTATTGTGGTGGGCGTAATCGTCTTAATCATAATCAACTGGCGATGCAATGTAATGACTGTCGCACTTTGCATTACCCGAGAATCTTTCCTTGTATCATCGTCGCGATTCGTAAAGACGATAAAATTCTATTGGCGCATCATGCTCGTCATAAAAGTGGCATGCATACCGTGATTGCTGGTTTTGTCGAAGTCGGGGAAACGCTAGAGCAATGTGTGGCGCGTGAAGTGAAAGAAGAAACTGGCATTAATGTCACCAATATTCGTTACTTTGGCAGTCAACCTTGGGCATTTCCGTCTAGTATGATGATGGCTTTCTTAGCGGATTATGACAGTGGTGAGGTTCGAGTGGATAAATATGAATTGTCATCAGCCGGTTGGTTTCGTGCTAATGAGCTACCGCCGATTGCTCCAAAGGGAACCATTGCACGCGCCTTGATCGAACATACACTAGGTTGTGACATTGAATAACAGCATAGTTTTATTTCATATACTTAACGATTATTCCCAAAGAAATTGGAGTTGCAGCTAGGCGACAAGTGAGTGAGGCCCCATGAGTTTAGCTTGTCTAAATGATTGAGGCGAATGAACGCCGTCAACGACGATGAAGCTTCAATTGCGAAGGGAATAAAAAAAACCTCCGGGATTGCCGGAGGGGTAAGTAAGATGTCGTTATGAGATGCTGAACATTCATGTGTTTCAGCTCGTTATAATTGTGCTAGCCAACAAAGTATTAACAAATGCCTCAATTGAAGCAAATTGCGATAGATTTTAATGTTCAAGAATATGATCTGGATTACAAACCATTAGCAAAATGTGCGCTGTGTAATGTTAGAATAAGCGCCAAATATACCCAAGTCACTTGGATATAAAGACTGCCTCAAATTTTTAGGATAGAAAAATGACTGAATTGAAAAATGACCGTTATCTACGAGCTTTATTAAAACAGCCGGTAGATTACACGCCAGTATGGATGATGCGCCAAGCCGGTCGTTATTTACCTGAATATCGCCAAACGCGCAGTGTTGCGGGCGACTTTATGTCTTTATGTAAAAATGCCGAGTTAGCTTCAGAAGTCACGCTTCAACCATTACGTCGTTTTCCGCTTGATGCGGCGATTCTGTTTTCTGATATTTTGACTATCCCAGATGCCATGGGACTAGGTTTATACTTTGAAACGGGTGAAGGCCCTAAATTTGAGCGCCCAATTACTTGTAAAGCTGATGTTGATAAAATTGGTTTGCCTGATCCAGAAGGTGAGTTGCAATACGTAATGAATGCGGTTCGTCAAATTCGTAAAGACTTACAAGGTGAAGTGCCGCTGATTGGTTTTTCTGGTAGCCCTTGGACACTAGCAACTTACATGGTGGAAGGTGGAAGTTCTAAAGCGTTCACTAAAATCAAAAAAATGATGTATGCCGATCCGGCCGTTCTGCATGCGCTTTTAGATAAACTGGCTGATAGTGTCATTGAATACTTAAATGCTCAAATTAAAGCCGGTGCTCAGTCTGTAATGGTGTTTGATACTTGGGGCGGTGTATTAACATCACGTGATTACCATGATTTCTCTTTACAATATATGCATAAGATCGTTGATGGCTTGATTCGTGAAAATGACGGTCGCCGCGTACCTGTTACGCTATTCACTAAAAATGGTGGCATGTGGTTAGAAAAAATTGCGGCTACAGGTTGCGATGCGATTGGTCTTGATTGGACGATTAATATTCAAGATGCCGTGGCTCGTGTGGGTGATAAAGTAGCATTACAAGGCAATATGGATCCGTCAATGCTGTATGCTCAGCCAGAACGTATTCGCCAAGAAGTCGCTACGATTCTAGAAGGTTTTGGTGATGCCGGTACTGGTCACGTATTCAATCTAGGTCACGGTATTCATTTAGATGTACCGCCAGAAAACGCTGGTGTATTTGTTGATGCGGTACATGAACTATCTAAGCCGTATCATAAATAATCCTATACTCTTCGTACTTGAGTGTATAATTTAGTAATAAATAATAAGAGCGCAGTCTTCAATCTAGGCTGCGTTTTTATTTATTTGTTTCGGCAGTAATTAATGATCATTCATTGATACCGTTAATGTGGTATACCTAAGTCACAGGGGATGGTGAGCTATCTCTCATTTTTTTCCAGCATATTATTGCAGAATAACTGCTCGGATCTGTCTATCAATCTACGACCTATAATGAGTCGTCAGCACCTACTATGGATAAGTAACAGACACATGCATCGATTCAAATATCACCTTGCTATTTTTACTCTTCCACTACTCTTATTAATGCCAACGATGAGTTGGGCGCAACACGTGACTTTTTATCAAGCGTGGCAATCACTACTGAGAAATAATGATGGCTTAGCCGCAGAGCGTGCTAGTGTTGAGCAAGCTGAATATAAACAGCAAGCAGCTGGCGCGATGAACTTACCAAGCATTACTTTAAGTGCCAATTACACACGTTTAGACGATGATATTGACGTTTCCCCATCTGAGTTTGCGGACAGTACTTCGTTAGGTTCCAGTACTTTAACTCAAGCCTTTGATAGCATGTTGACCTCGACTTTGGTGGAAAAGGATGTCTTTACTAGTTCGATTCGTGCCATTTGGCCTATTTTTACAGGAGGGCGGATTTCAGCGGCGCAAGATATTGCCAAAGCAAAATCTGAAGAGGCTAAATATTTATTGGAAATGAAGCAGCAAGGTAAATTTGAAGATTTGTCGAAATACTATTTTGGTGTGGTGTTATCGCAACAAATACTCTCCACTAGACAAGAAGTTGAGCAAAGCTTAAAAGAACACTTCGATAACGCACTCAAAATGCAAGAGCAAGGCCAAATCGCTCGCGTGCAGCGTCTACAAGCAGAAACCGCTTATCATAAGGCGCAAGTTGATACTAAAAAAGCACAGCGTGATCTGGAAATCGCCCAAATGGCACTGACGAACTTGATTAAAGCACCGGCACTGGCTGAACCTTCTACCCATCTTTTTATTAATGAAAGTCTACCTCCGATGCAAGCCTTTATGGATAAAACCTTGCAAAGCTACCCTGGCTTGAGCATTTTGGATGCCAAAGAAAAGCAAGCCAGTGGATTGGTTGATGTAGAGAAAGGAAAATATTATCCAGAAGTTTATCTCTACGGTAATTACAACTTGTACCAAGATGACACGTTAGTGGGCGATAATACGCCAGATTGGCTCGTAGGGGTTGGCGTGAGCATTCCTCTACTGGATACTTCAGGTCGCTCTGAAAAAGTCAGCGTTGCCCATAGTGCCATTAAGCAAGTAGGTTATTTACGCGCACAAGCCAAACAAGATTTATCTTTGCTGGTGGAAAAAACTTATCGTGAAGCTAATCAAGCGTTAGAAGAATACAATGGCTTAGCCTCGAGTGTCAGCATGGCCAGTGAAAACATTAGCTTGCAGAAGAAAGCCTTTAGTCAGGGGCTGGCGACTTCTTTGGATGTAGTGGATGCGGAAATGTATTTAAATAGCATTAAAACTCAACGCTCAGCAGCGGCTTATCAATATGTTCTTTCTTTATCGCGCTTATTGGCGATCAGTGGTGAAGTCGACAGTTTTAATCAATACCAACAATATCAAGGATTAGAGGTTCAATAATGCGCTCACGTAAATCGATTATTTTTATTGGTGTTGTGGCTTTGGCTTTGGTCTGGTTGGCTTATACCTTTTGGCTTGCCTATCAACCTAAAGCGGAACGTTTTCAAGGCCAGATTGAAGCGCAGCAATATTTGATTTCATCGAAAGTGCCGGGGCGCATTGATCAAGTGTTGGTTAAAAAAGGCGATCAAATTAAATCAGGTCAGCAAATTTTTACTATTTTAAGCCCAGAGATTGAAGCTAAATTAGCGCAAGCGAAAGCCGCTCAAGGTGCAGCGGGTGCGATGGCAGAACAAGCCGAAAAAGGCACACGTAACCAAGAGATAGCGGCTGCGCAAGATCAATGGCGTAAAGCGAAAGCCGCTTCTAGTTTGATGGAAAAAACCTACCAACGAGTACAAAATTTGTATCAAGATGGCGTGGTCGCAGAGCAAAAACGTGATGAAGCCTACACTCAATGGCAGGCTTCGTTATATACCGAACGTGCCGCTTATCAAATGTACCAAATGGCGCAAGAGGGCGCACGTGATGAGACTAAGCGCGCCGCTCAGCAACAAGAAAAACAAGCCGCTGGTGCGGTGGCTGAAGTTGAAGCCTATGTCGCTGATACTCAAGTTTCCAGCTGGCATGATGGTGAAGTGAGCGATATTTTGCTTCATTCTGGAGAGCTAGCCCCGCAAGGTTTTCCTGTGGTGACGATTTTAGATATGCAGGATGCGTGGGCGATTTTCCACGTTCGTGAAGATAAATTACAACAATTTAAACAAGGTACTGAGCTCAAAGTAACGATTCCTGCGCTAAGTGATGAGCAATATAACTTTGTGGTTTCTCATGTCGCCGTGATGGGCGATTTCGCTACTTGGCGCACTACCGATGCCAATCAAGGTTTTGATATGCGTACTTTTGAAGTGGAAGCTCGTCCAACTCAACCAATTGAAGGTTTGCGAGTTGGCATGAGTGTGTTGCTTGAGAATGTAGGACACGATTAATGTTGCATCGGCATGCATTGATTAAAGAATGGCGACAGATAGTCACTCAACCTTGGTTAAAGGCAATGTTGTTCTGGTTACCTCTGCTGATGTTTTTTGCACTATGGTGGATATTCTCGGCTGGCAGCGCTCGAGATCTTGCGATCGGAGTCGTTGATTTTGATCACTCAAGTATGTCGCGTGGGGTGGTGCGTTATTACGATGTTAGTCCTACCTTAGAAGTGACTCAAAGCTACACTTCGGTGTCGGAAGGCAAACAAGATCTGCAATCGGGTAAAATTTACGCCTTAGTGGTGATCCCAGATAGTCTTACTCAAGATGTATTACTGGGTCATCCTCCTACCATTACTACCTTTTATAATAGCCAATTTATCTTGATTGGTAAGTTAGTCAACGCCGCTATGCAGCAAGCCCAGGGTACTTTTAACGCGCAAATTGAAGCAGTTAAGAATCTCAGCAAAGGCGATACTGTTCCACAACAAGCGTTAGCTCAGGCGGTGCCGATTCAAACTCAAATCACTGCGTTATTTAATAGTAATAGTCATTATGGCCAATTCTTGGTCTCGGCGGCGATTCCTGCGTTATGGCAAATCTTAATTGTCGCGACTACCGTGCTGAGTTTTTCATTAGAGCAAAGAACGCAAGGCATGCAAAGTTGGCTTGCTGTCACTCCTTTGCGGGCAGTTGTCACTAAGCTGTTGGCTTACTCTCCGTTATATCTCGCGCAAGGTATGGTGTTTTTATGGGGGATGT
Source organism: Vibrio sp. (assembly GCF_048266485.1). GTDB lineage: Bacteria > Pseudomonadota > Gammaproteobacteria > Enterobacterales > Vibrionaceae > Vibrio. The sequence continues at coordinate 18,979 of NZ_JBLWZK010000002.1, forward strand.
ACGGCTGGTTAGGTTGGCCGATGCACGGCAGTTGGGGGATTTTATTATCGGCGCAAGTATTGATGGTCTTGGCTTGCCAAAGTGTCGGCGCGTTATTTTTTATGATCACTTTAGATGCCACCCGTTCAATGAGTTTTGTTGCCGCATTTACCGCGCCAGCTTTTGCCTTTATGGGGATCACTTTTCCAACCTCAGATATGCCGTTACTCGGTCAGATTTGGCGCAGTTTATTACCGGTGAGCCACTATATTGATGTGCAAGTAAAACAGGTCAATAACGGTGTCAATTTGTCGCAAGTGATGGGTTCACTGCTCGCACTGAGTGTGTTTTTAACGTTACTGCTGGTGGTGTGGTTAAGAGCGAGAGCTTTGGTGTCATCCGATAAACAGGACGCCGTATCATGAGCTGGTGGCAAGTGTTTCGCTGTGAATTAAAGTCGATTTATACCAATTCGGCATTACTGCTTACCGTGTTTGGTGGGGTAGTGATGTATTCGTTTTTATATCCTCTACCTTATAGCCAGCAACTACCGCGTGAGCAATCAATTGTGGTCGTCAATTTAGATAACACCTCAACCAGTCGAACACTTGAGCGAATGGTTGATGCCACGCCACAGGTTCAAATCACTCAACATGCCTATAGCTTACAAGAGGCCAAGCAGTTATTTAATCAAGGTAAGGTGCATGGGATTTTATTGATCCCTCGCCACTTTGCTCGTGATTTATTACTCGGTGAAAGCCCGACGTTAGCCTATGCCGGTGATGCGGCTTATTTTCTGATTTATGGAACGGTCGTTGAAGGGCTCGCCACCGCGGGCGGGACGTTATCGGCGCAGGCTAAAGTGTCTCGAATGGTCATGTCGGGAGAAAATTTGGTTTTGGCGGCTCAGCAATATGCGCCAATTAAACTGTCGATGCAGCCAGTTTTTAACCCAACTAATGGTTATATTAACTACATAGTACCAGCGGTGTTTGTGTTGATTTTGCATCAAACCTTATTGATTGCCGCGGGTTTACTCGGTGGCGGTCTTAATGAACAGCGCCAAACTAAGCAAATGGGATATTGGCAAGATTGTTCAGCGTTTGATATGTGGTCGGCACGAGCGGTTATTCTATTACTAACTTATATTCCATTGGTGATGTACTACTTCGGCTTTAGTTTCGAGTTTTATGGCATCAGTCGCCTTGCTTCTATTTCCCATTTATTTGCGTTAATTATTCCGTTTTTATTCGCTGTGATTGGTTTGGGGATGGTGATGGGCGAGTTAATTCCGCGTAAAGAATTGGCGACTTTAATTGTGGTATTGAGCTCTTTGCCTTTGGTTTTTTGTGCCGGTTTTGTCTGGCCGACTTCAGAGCTGCCAAGTTTACTTAAATGGTTAGCACAATTAGCGCCCTCGACCCCTGCGATTAATGGTTTTTTGCGTCTTAATCAAATGGGCGCAAGCTTCGAACAAGTCCTTCCTTATGTTTGGCACCTCTGGGCACAAGTTGCGATCTACGGCGGCTTAGCGTTGTGGTTGATGCAGCGTAAAGCGAAATCGACTAACGTTGTAGTTCAGCAATAATGCTTTGCAGATGCGGGACGAGTTGTTGTTCAAACCAAGGGTTCTTCTTGAGCCAGATATTATTACGTGGCGAAGGGTGCGGTAAAGGTAGATATTTAGGTTGATACTGCTGCCAAGCTTGTACTGTCTCAGTTAAGGTTTTGGGTTTATTGGTTAGGTAATAATCTTGAGCGTATTGGCCTATCAATAATATCAGTTCAATATTTGGCAATTGATTCAGTAATTGCTCATGCCATTGCGGCGCGCATTCTTTACGCGGTGGTAAATCGCCACTTTTGCCTTTTCCCGGATAACAAAACCCCATAGGCATAATGGCGAGAAACTGCGGATCATAAAAGAGCGTTTTATCAATCCCCATCCACTGTCGTAAGCGCTCACCACTGGCATCATTGAAAGGAATACCAGTTTGATGAACCTTTAAGCCTGGTGCTTGACCAATAATTAATACCTTGGCATCAGGGTGAGCTTGAACCACTGGCCGACACCCATGGGCAAGCGATTTGGCGCAAATCTGGCATTGTTGAATGTTATCTAATAGCAATCTAAAACTAGCCACTAATAACCTCGACTAAAATCCACTTGATTTAATAATGGTTGTTGATTTTTCCAGCGTTGCATATTTTGCTTAAAAATATCGAAGACTTGTTGAGGAAAGCTATTGGCCGCAATATGCGGAGTAATGCTGACATTAGGGTGCTGCCAATACGCGCTTTCTTGGTGTAATGGTTCTTGCGGAAAAACATCCAAATAAGCGTGTGCAATCCAACCTTTTTCTAAAGCCAGTAACAAGCCATCATCATCGACCGCCGTTCCACGGCCAATATTAAATAATAAAGCCGATTGGCAATGTGATAAGTGTTGAGCGTTTAAAATATGATAAGTCTGTGGCGTGCTCGGTAGGGCATTAACGACCACATTGGCTTGGGCTAATGCTTCATCGAGTTGCTCGGTTGAGTAACATTGGCTGAACATTGAGCCTTGTGGGATCAGACCTCGGCTATTGACACCAATCGCGACAAACCCTAATGCCGACACACATGCTGCGAGTTGAGTACCAATAGAACCTGTGCCGAGAATCACCACTTTTTTTCCCATCACAGACTGGTATTCAATAGGTTGCCATTTATTTTGAGCTTGTAATTGTTGGTATTGATTCAAGTGTCGGAAGTAGCTCAAGCTATAACCTAAAACATACTCACTAATAAGTTGTCCAAAAATTCCTTTCACATTGGTCAGAGTGTAGTCTTGGCGTAGTTCCGGTTTAGTGAGCTTATCAATACCGGCATAAGTAGCTTGAGCCCACTTTAGATTAGTGAATTCATCAAGATATTTAGCCAGAAGGGGCGGATCGGCCAAGACGATGTTCGCTTGTGATTTATCTTGAGTAATCGCGATATGTTTTAAGCTAGATTGTTGTAATAAATCTAGGTAATCCTGCTGCTGTTTTGATGCAATATACAATAATGGGGTAGCAGATGTTTCGACAGTTGGTTTCATTAAATTATACTAAGCTCCATGCTTTTTTTAGGTAAACCGAATGCTTTTTCAAGTAAACGATACGGTTATCAAGTACACTTCCCATGTCTGGTATTATTTGGAATGAGTTAACGTAATTATGCTACAGAATCCCCTTCAAGTCCGCTTAGAAAAATTCGTCCCTTGGCAGCAAATGACTTTCATGGCCTGTTTATGTGAGCGTATGTATCCAAACTACGCTTTATTTTGTGAAAATACCGAATTTGCCGATGCGCGAAAATACCGTGAGATTTTAGACAGTGTTTGGGAAGTGCTAACGGTTAAAACTGCCAAAGTGAATTTCGAACGTCAACTTGAAAAGCTAGAAGAGTTGATCCCAAGCTCAGAAGACTATCAATTCTATGCGGTATACCCTGCGATTGATGCCTGTATTGGCTTATCTATTCTGCTACATGCTCTGCTCGACCGTGAAGAAATGTTTGAATCGATGATCGACTTAAGCCAAGTCTCTGTTAAAACAGTTGCTCAGCTTGAAGAAGCACAAGGTAGTGATGAAATCACCAACGAAAATCAAAAAGAGAATGAAGCGGTTTGCCAAGAATGGGATGTTCAATGGGCATTATTCCGTCCACTACGTGAATCAGAAGTTCGCGATATTGATCTGATCAAAGAGTTACGTATCGAACTACGTGAAGAAGGCATGAGTAATATTGGCATTAGTGTTGAACATTAATGTAATGAAATTGCCATAAAAGATTATTCTAATGAATGTAGTGTCATTTAAATCAAGAAAGCATTAATAGTTTAAAATTCATCATTTTGTATCTGATTTTCCTAAAAAAATACAAAATGTGAGTTAAGGCTCAAATTATGGTCAAAATTACGTCATAAGATCAAAAGAAGTGCCACAAACCTTTGCCAGACGTGGCCTTTATGATTTAGAGTGACTTCAGACCTTAAAAACAATGAGAAGGGAAACCTAGAATGAACAAGACTCAATTAATCGATGCCATTGCTGAAAAAGCAGACTTATCTAAAGCTCAAGCTAAAGCGGCTCTTGAAGCAACTCTTGAAGGCGTAACTGGCGCTCTTAAAGATGGTGATCAAGTGCAACTAATTGGTTTTGGTACTTTTAAAATTAACCACCGTGCAGCTCGCACTGGCCGTAACCCTAAAACAGGCGCTGAGATCCAAATTTCTGCCGCAAATGTTCCAGCATTCACAGCCGGCAAAGCACTAAAAGACGCAGTAAAATAATTTTACTTTGTCTTGATAATTTGCAACTCGCACCCAGCGGTTGTTTATGTATATACTACGCTGAGTGTCTTCTCAGCGTAGTTTTTTATGAAACGTAGTTTATTTTCCATTCTTGTCTTATCTTTGCTTGCCGGTTGTTCATCATCTGGCTCATGGACAGATCATATCAGTAGTAAATTCTCAGGCTCAATCGAGTCTGCCGAGTTATCCGGTGGCGAGCTAGAAGGCACTTCAAAAGCTTTCTATTGGTATACTCGAGCTCTATCTAAGCCGAGGGTGGCATCAGATTACGTTCAATTACCGGATAATGCTTGGTATAAAAGTAGCTACCAGTGGCAAAAGGGCACCATTAAAGAGATCGTTCGTGAAGGTGAAATGCAACAAAGCAGCGATGGTTTAAAGCCGTTTCTTGTGCATATTCGTTTTAGCTCTGAAGGCGAGGCGATTTATCAGCGTTATCGTTTAGATGACCAAATATTACCATTAAACCAAAAAGACTTAGATTATTACTCACAACAAGCGGAAGACTTAGTCAAAAAGGTCGATGATATCCATGACCGAGGTTTTGAGTTAATTCAGGGGATATGGAATGGTAGTACCTTTGATTCATGTGATGGTATTCAATATAACAATTTGCAGTTTGATCAAGTCGCTAATATACCATTCGCGGTAAAAGAGCGAATTAATAGTTTAAACAGCTATGCTGCGTTTATTGGTTATAAAGATAAAAAGAGTAAAACCGTGATAGTTGAGAAGTTATTATCGTTAGAGAAGCCGGTTCATGGCTGTATTCAACGAGCTCACCTTATTATGAATTAATGCTATCCCTAAGTGACTTCAATATATTGTTTTTGAAAATAAAAAAGCGCGTACTTTTATCAAGTACGCGCTTTTGCTTTTTTATTGGGCTGAGAATTTATTTCTGCTCTTGTTCACGAGCAATCGCACGATAACCGATATCATTGCGATGGAACATACCGTTCCAGCTTACTTGTTTTGCAAGCTCGTAAGCATGTTGTTGAGCTTCTGAGACCGTGTTACCTAATGCCGTTGCACATAGTACGCGCCCACCGGCTGTCACGACTTCACCATTGGCATTGTTCGCTGTACCCGCATGGAAGATCTTCTCACCTTCAACATCATTGGTAGCAGGTAAGCTGATCACATCACCTTTAGCGTAATCACCAGGGTAACCACCCGCAGCGAGTACGATACCGATTGAAGCACGTGGATCCCAGTGAGATTCTGCTTCATCTAATTTCTCATCAATTGCCATCAAGCAAAGCTCAACGAGATCAGATTGCATACGCATCATGATAGGTTGTGTTTCAGGGTCACCAAAGCGGCAGTTATATTCGATCACTTTAGGTGTGCCATCAGCCATGATCATCAGACCGGCATAAAGGAAGCCAGTGTAAGGGTAACCTTCTGCATCCATACCGCGAACGGTTGGGTAAATCACTTCTTCCAACACGCGCTGGTGGATTTCAGGTGTCACAACAGGTGCTGGAGAATAAGCACCCATACCGCCGGTGTTTGGTCCGGTATCTTTATCACCGACACGTTTATGGTCTTGGCTCGTCGCCATTGGTAGAACGCTAGAGCCATCAACCATAACGATGAAGCTGGCTTCTTCACCATCAAGGAATTCTTCGATGACGACTCGGCTACCAGCGTCACCAAAGGCATTGCCAGCCAACATATCTTGAATGGCATCTTCTGCTTCTTGTAGCGTCATCGCAACAATTACGCCTTTGCCGGCTGCAAGGCCATCCGCTTTAATCACGATAGGTGCACCTTTTTCGCGCACATAAGCCAATGCAGGCTCGATTTCAGTGAAGTTAGCGTAATCAGCTGTTGGGATTTTATGACGCGCTAGGAAGTCTTTAGTGAACGCTTTAGAGCCTTCAAGTTGCGCGGCATCTTTGGTTGGACCAAAGATAGGTAATTTTGCCGCACGGAAAGCGTCAACCACACCAATAACGAGTGGTGCCTCTGGGCCCACAATCGTCAATTCAATGCTATTGTTTTGCGCAAATTCAACTAAGCCTTCAATATCTTCTACACCAATATTGACGTTTTTAAGTTTAGGCTCAAGCGCGGTACCCGCATTACCCGGTGCAACAAATACGGTTTCAACGTTTGGGTTTTGCGCCGCTTTCCAGCCGAGTGCATGTTCGCGGCCGCCGGCGCCAATGATTAGTATTTTCATATTTATCGTATCTCTTTTATGTACGTTTCTCGGATGCTCGTTTCTCGTGACTCGGAAAATCAAAAGCGATCTATCGAGATACGAGAAACGTAATACGAGAAACGAAAAAATTAATGACGGAAGTGACGCATGCCGGTAAAGATCATCGCCATACCGTGTTCATCGGCTGCGGCAATGACTTCATCATCACGCATTGAACCACCAGGTTGAATCACACATTTAATGCCCGCTTCTGCAGCAGCGTCGATACCATCACGGAATGGGAAGAAAGCATCTGATGCCATCACGCAACCTTCAACTTGTAGGCCTTCGTCAGCGGCTTTAATGCCCGCAATTTTGGCTGAGTAAACGCGGCTCATTTGGCCAGCGCCCACACCAATCGTCATATCGCCTTTTGAATACACAATCGCGTTAGATTTCACGTATTTCGCCACTTTCCAGCAGAATAGTGCATCTTTTAATTCTTCAGCACTTGGTTGACGTTTTGATACCACTTTAAGGTCATCTAGTTCTACCATGCCTTGGTCACGATCTTGAACTAGTAAGCCACCGTTTACACGCTTGATATCAAACTCAGTGGTTTTGCTTGTCCATTCGCCACATTCTAGTAGACGAAGGTTTTTCTTCGCCGCAACGATTTCTACCGCTTCTTTTGAAACAGACGGGGCGATAATCACTTCAACGAATTGGCGCTCAGTGATAGCGGTTGCTGTTGCCGCATCTAGTTCACGGTTGAATGCGATGATGCCACCAAAGGCTGATGTTGGATCGGTTTGGTAAGCGCGGTTGTAGGCTTCTAGAATATCTTCACCTAATGCCACACCACATGGGTTAGCGTGTTTAACGATCACACAAGCTGGTTCGTTGAATTCTTTCACACACTCAAGGGCAGAGTCCGTATCGGCGATGTTGTTGTAAGACAGTGCTTTACCTTGGATTTGGCGAGCGGTTGAAACTGACGCTTCTTGAGGATTCGCTTCAACATAGAAAGCTGCGGCTTGGTGGCTGTTCTCACCGTAGCGCATATCTTGTTTTTTCTCGAACTGTTGGTTGAAAGTGCGAGGGAACTTGCTTTCCTCATCACCTTCTTTGTTCTCGCCGTAACTAGGAACCATAGTGCCGAAGTAGTTCGCAATCATGCCATCGTAAGCCGCAGTGTGCTCAAATGCTGCAATCGCTAAATCAAAGCGCGTTTCTAGGGTTAGAGACTTATCGTTAGCATCCATTTCTGCAATCACGCGGTCGTAGTCGTGCGCGTTAACCACGATGGTGACATCTTTATGGTTTTTAGCCGCAGAGCGAACCATAGTTGGCCCACCGATATCGATGTTTTCAACGGCATCTTCTAGCGTACAGCCTTCTTTGGCAACCGTTTCAGCGAATGGGTAAAGGTTAACCACGACGATATCGATAGGGTTGATGCCGTGTTGTTCCATAACCGCTTCATCCGTACCACGACGGCCTAATACGCCACCATGTACTTTTGGATGAAGAGTCTTAACACGACCGTCCATCATTTCAGGGAAACCTGTGTAATCAGACACTTCTGTGGCGGTGATGGCATTATCTTGCAGCAGCTTAAAAGTGCCGCCAGTTGAAAGGATCTCTACACCACGTTGAGTGAGTGCTTGAGCGAATTCCACAATACCAGTTTTGTCAGATACGCTGATTAAAGCGCGACGAATTGGGCGAGCGTTTTGCATGGCTTCCATATTCCTTAAATCACGGAGTTAAAAACAGAAAAAGATGTTTGCCAAAGTGAAACTAGAGCGAGAGCTAGCATACTTTGGTAAAAATCTTAATTGTTTGAGAGTGGTGACCAATCGATCACAAAACGCCAAGATTTGATGGCGCACATTCTAACTAACTTCAAACCAAAAAGCTCGCGCAATCGTTTGGCTTTTTTGTATGTTAAACAAAATCAAAAACTTAATCTTTGAATATATCTCGGAAAAAGTGGCCAGTTTCTTTAGCGGCATCACGAGTGGCGTGACTGATGGTTTTACCTGCCTCTTTAGTGGCCAGTGCAGCATCACGAGCGCTCTTGTTTATCTTGGTGTGCACAGCTCAGTAACATTGCTGCTGTTAATAATAGGAGAAGATAATGAGTAGAGCTTTTCATGTTTCATCCTTGAACCATTATAAAAGTGGTCAAATGATAACCTGATGTGGTGGGGTTGTTAAGCGGAGTCTCGCAGAATCATTTTTGGTGGAACAATAATCCGTTGTGGTGGCAAATTCGGTTGCTGCATTTTTCGTATGATTTGTAATGCGGTTTGTTGGCCAATGTAGTTATCCTTACCTATTGTCTTTCCTGCCGCTTGAGCGCCGTATATTGCACCGATTGCAGTAGCGGAACGATGACATAAAATTGCAGTGATTTTAGGGTTTATTTACGATCGTTGGACAGCGGTGGGTTTGCTTGACTTGCAGTGGATGGTTGAAGTGATGATAGCATATTCATCGTTTTGGGTTTCCGCTGCGCCAACGTTAAGCCCAAAAATACCAGTGCACCACCAATAAGATGGTATTGGGTTGGATGTACGCCCAGCAAAACAATACTGATGCTAGCCGTAAAAATAGGCACTAAGTTCATGAATAAGGTCGCACGTTCAGCACCAATTAACGCGACGCCTTTTAACCAACACCAAGGAGCGATGATGGAAGCGGCCAGCGCAGCAAACCCTACCATGGGCCAAGCCTCTATTTCGATTCCCCAGTGTTGACTTGAAAACAATAAAGGTAGTTGTAAAAGCGCGCCAAGAAATACTTGGCAATAGACTGTACACCAAGTGGTTAAGGGCAAATTCCAACGGTTTAGTAAGACGGAATACAAGGCATAAGCACAAGATGCCGCAAGCATCAATAGATCACCTTGTTTTAAGCCTTGGTTAACAAGATGCATTAGGTTGCCTTCACTGAGCATATAAATTAAGCCACAGAATGAAATTACGGCACCGAGTACAATCATTTTGTGCAACTTAGCACCTAACAGTGGTACTGCGAGGAATAAACCAATCAGCGGCATTAACGATAAGAAAATAGCAATGTTGGTGGCGCTGGTGGTGTAAGCTGCGTAATAGGCCAAGCTTTGATTGAGAACCATACCTAAAGAAGCCAGGATCGTTAGCTTCAATAAGTATTTTTTGACTGCCAGCCATTGGCGAGACACTTCAACTAAACAAAATGGTGTGAGAATTAATAATGCTACAAACCAGCGATAAAATGCGATGGTGCCAGGTTCAATGGTTGTCGTTGCCATTTTACTGACGACTGCATTGGTTGCCCATATTGCAACAGCGATAGTCGGAAATAAGCTACGGACAAATAAGGTTTTGGAGTCTGTTGTCATGGTTGTTCCTCCTTGAAGAAACTTGTTATACCTTAACGATAAAACGTTTTATCAAACTGAACATGTAGTGTGGCATGAAAGAAATAAAAGATTGTAGGTTGAATCGGACACTGAATAGGTCGATTCAGACAAGCGGATAAATGGGATGGAGTGATGACAAACAATCAAATGAATGGCAACCCAACCTTTATGCCTAAATTGGTTGAGCAATTACCAAGTACGGTATTCATACATTACTTTCACATTGCTGGTGGCACAGAAACGTTGCCGCACCAACATAATTGGGGACAGATTCATCTCATTAAACAAGGCGTGTTAGAGATGGAAGTTAATGGTCGAAAAATGGTATCACCTGCCGGTTATGCCATTTGGACTCCCGCTAATGTGCCGCATCGTGCTTTTAACCGAAGGGATGTTGAGTATTGCGCAATTAATATTGATATTGCCCGTTCTGAAGGTTTGCCTACAGAGGCTTGTATGATCGCCTTGCCACCGCTGGTGCTTGCTATTATTGATGATTTAATTATTCGAAAAGTGGATAAAATTGAAAGTCATCAAGACAAATGTTTAACCGATGTATTACTTGATAGGTTAGCGAGCGCTCACAAAGTCGATGATTTTCTTCCCACAACGCAAGATGCTTTATTACAGCCTATCTTACGAGCATTAGAAGACAATCCCGCTGATGATCGCGGTTTATCTGATTGGGCTAAATCAGTGTATTCAACCGAGAGAACTTTAACGCGTCGTTTTCAAAAACAATTGCGTATGAGTTTTAATGAATGGCGACAGCGCTTAAAAGTTGTGACGGCTTTACAGTTACTCAAGGAAAATGATTCAATTAATCAAGTGGCTTTCTTGTTAGGTTATAGCGATGCATCCGCGTTCATTAAAATGTTTCGTCGTCATACAGGATTAACCCCAGCTGTTTATCGCCAACAAGTTAGTGGTATTCAACCTCATTTAAATGAGTAATAAAGAAGGAGGGGCTGCAAAAGCAGTACTCAAAATAACAAGGTTTACGAATTCACGTAAACCTTGTTAAATCGATAATTTTTTGAATTTAAGAGCAGGGATTATTTTATTATGCTTTTAATAGCCCTTCAATTTCATTAGAAATAAATTGCGCTCTGGAGCCAAGGATCACTTGAATTCCAGTATCGCCGACATAAACCACTCCTTTAGCACCTAATTGGGTGAGGCTATCTTTATCAATAAGATCACCTTGTTTAAGTTGTAATCGCAATCGTGTGATACAAGCCGTAGATGATTGAATGTTATCAAGTCCGCCCACACTTGCGAGTACTTTGGTGGCTAACTCATTATCTGAAATGTCATCAATGTTAGTCGTGATGGTGACACGACCCGGAGTTTTTACATCTAACCTTCTGATTACAAATCGGAATACAGCATAATAGATAATTGCCATTGGGATGCCGACAATCACCGCGCTTAAATAATTAGTTTCAAAACCATTGAGTGATGGAACAATACCAAATGAGATATAGTCAATTAACCCCGCTGAGAACGATTTCGCAATATGAGCATCTAATAAATACATCGCCATGTAAGACAGGCCCGCCATGATAGCGTTAAAGACGTACAAAATAGGTGCAACAAAAATAAAGGTGAATTCCACAGGTTCCGTAATGCCGGTTAAGAAACAAGTTAATGCAGCAGAAAATAAAATACCCGCGGCGATTTTTTTGTTTTTGGTGTGAGCTTCATGGTACATGGCCAAACAAGCCGCAGGCAGTGCAAACAGCATCAAAGGAAACTCGCCTTGCATAAACTTCCCAGCATTTTGGTAGCTATCAGTCGAGAAGGGTTTCACACCTTCGGCAAGCATTTTGAACCAAATGGTTTGATCCCCATGAATAACTTGTCCTGTTGTCGTTGTGTACTCACCAAACGAATACCAGAAAGAAGGGTACCAAATATGGTGCAATCCAAGAGGGATTAACGCCCTTTCTGTTAAGCCAAAAATGAAGGTGGATAATGCCTGATTGCCACCATTGACGATACCAGATAACGCATTGATACCATCTTGAATATGCCCCCAAATATAAGGGAGTAATAAACCAAGAAAAAAAGAAAATAATGCAGTGGTGAGGGGAACAAAACGTTTTCCAGAAAAGAATCCTAGAAATTCAGGAAGCTGTATCGCATGAAATTTATTGTAGCAGTAGGCCGCTAAAATACCGGAAATTAACCCTCCAAACACACCCATTTGCAGGGTAGGAATACCAAGCACTAATGCATATTTTCCACCGGACATTGCCATTTCAGGCGTGATATTTAACATCGTGCCTATTGTGGTATTAATGATGAGAATAGAAACCGCAGCTGATAATGCTGCAATGCCCGATTCTCCAGCTAAGCCCACCGCCGATCCAATAGCAAATAATAAGGGTAAGTTATCAAAGATTACGCCACCTGCGTGCATCATTAATGGTAGGTCAAACTTGTCTCCAAAGGCGAGCAATAAGCCTGCAGCGGGTAAGAGTGAAATCGGTAGCATTAACGCACGGCCAATTAACGATAATCTGGAAACGGCGCCAGTGAGTGATTTTATAAGGTTCATAAATCATTTCCTCCTTGAATTCATGACAAGGAGATTATAAGAAGGGCCAAGTCAAGTAAGCGAAATAAAGCGATGTTTTTATTAAAAATTAAACGTTTTACTTTATAAATCGACTTTTTAGTTAAACGTTTTACTTCTCGAAAATTTTAATAAAATGGTTATTTATGATGAATGCTAGACGGGATCATCAGGCGAAAAGAAGGAGATTTCTCTTTGGGAGAGTCTTCCATTTCTTGGTTGACCTCAAAAAATCGTCGGCAAGCTTGAACGCCTATTTCCCCCAGATCGGCTGAAATAAATAAAGGTTGATAGTTAAAAGTGAAGGTTGGTGTTGTATCCACAAAGCAGATCAAAGAGACAACTTTACCGAAGACTTGATCGTAGCCAACCTTGTGGCCTAAACGTTCGATGGCAATACACGCTTCACCGTAGGATTGAAGATCATGACAGATCACGGCCGAGATAGCTGCATCTTCTTTTAATAAATGAAAAATTCTTTCAGATAACCCTTCATCTGAATCCAAAACACAATGGATGCTTACGGATAAATTGGCGTGATTAAGGGCTTTAAAGTAGCCTGAAATTCGCTCAGCTCTGCACATTGAGCCGGTTTCGCCTCCGACATAGGCAACTTTTCTGTGACCTTGATTAATGAAATAGTCTGTTGCCATTCTTCCTGAGTTAGCGTGGTCGATACCGAGATAATCGACTTTATCGGTAAAGATAGTATTTTTTGATAAATCAATAATGGGTAAATCATCCGGGACAAAATCTAATGCCGCGTGATAACAAGCGCCTTCAGATAAACAGTAAAAGATCCCATCAACTCCTTGGGAGACGAGCTGATGAGTTTGTTCGGTGAGTTTTTTCCATTGATGATCGCATTGATAAATATTGATCAGATAATCTTGTTTTTGCAGTCTATCAAGCAAGCTTTTTAAAGCATGGGATGTGTATTCACAACTTATATCACCTACCACGATACCAACGGTTTTGCTGTATTTAGATCGCAATTTGGCGGCAAGGTGATTGCGTACATAGCCAATATCGTGAGCAATCTTAATGATTCTATCTCTTGTTTTAGTTGAAATATTTCCCTTACTCCTTAATGCCATTGACACTGTTGTGGTCGATACTTCGGCTTTTTTGGCAATGTCTTTGATCGTAACTGTATTTTTCATGAACTCTGCTTGAATAGTGAAATATGGCCATCATCACGGCTTAGAGAGTCAACTATAGCTGATATTTTTCAGATTTATCTTGCATCTTCGAGAATGGTGAGAAGAAAGTGAATGAAAAAATTGAGAGGGAGTTATTGATTCAGGAGAAGTGATGGTTTTGGATATGTTTAAAATAGATAGCAATATTTCTTTTATAGAGTTTTCAATAATAGGAAAGGCTTACAAATCATAGTAAGCCTTTATTATATCAAACTAACTTAATTTTAGTTCATGCCGTATTAACCATTTACATGTTTTAACCTGTCTTGTTATATCCTGCCTTATCTTTTCTAATGCCTTGTCTAGCAATGGTTAATTAATTGATTGTGTCCTGTTGTGTTTGCCTTTAATCTGTTTCGTGCTAGCTTAAAAGTGGGTTCAAATGTGGGTTCAAATGTGGGTTCATTTACTTTAATAAACCCACAAGTGTGGGTTTAAGTTTTTTTTGTTGATAACCGACAACCTGCGAACCTGCGAAGCCTGCGGAATTAGATAAAAGGTGATGATATGGCGTTAACAGATGCAAAACTAAAGTCTTTACTCAAAGGTCATGACAGTGACGTCCCAAAGAAAATATCAGACAGAGACGGGCTAAGTGTATTAGCTCGAAAAAGCGGAAAGGTTATTTTTGTTTATCGCTATCGAATTGATAAGAAAGCTAAGAATGTGGCGTTAGGTGTTTACACTGGTAAAACTGGAGGCATGACGCTAGAGCAAGCTAGGGAGAAAGCTAGAAAGTGTAAAGCGTGGTTTAAAGAGGGGAAAGATCCCGCTATTGAGCTGCAAATAATTAAAGATAAATACCGTGATGCTTTAACCGTTGAGCAGGCTTTAGAGTATTGGCTTGAGAAGCATGCTATGGAAAAACGTGCTAATTGGGATAAACATCAAATGCAATTCAAACGCCATATTTACCCTAGAGTGGGAAATTTACCGGTTGATGAAATTCAGACTTATCATTGGTTGAGAGTTTTTGATGATATTGCACAAGGCACTTATTACAAGGCAGCTCCAGTGGCGGCAGGTTATATTTTTGGCAATGTTAAGCAGGCACTAGCTTTTTGTCGTAAGCATAGGGTTTGTAAAACCGATGCATTAGAAGAATTAAATATTGGTTCTGATGTTGGAAGAAAGCAAGGTGAGAAAGAACGCTTTTTAACACTCAATGAAGTAAATGATGTCTGGGATTGGTGTCATAATGTGCGCTCTAATTGGTATTACGCAAACCTGATCAAATTATTACTTTGTTTCGGTGCAAGGACGCAAGAAATCAGATTAAGCCAAGTCGAAGAGTGGGACTTAACCGCAATGGTTTGGACTGTTCCCAAATCACAATCAAAGAATAGAAAAGAGATCACTCGCCCAATTCCCGAAGCATTAAAGCCTTATTTAACCCATCTTATTGAGCTATCAGAAAATGGCTATTTATTGGGTGAACAAAAGGGATCGCCAGCGGTTAGTTGCTGGGCAGCCAACCTACCAGACAAGCTAAACCATGAGAAATGGCGTTTACATGATTTAAGGCGCACCTTTTCAACTCATCTTAATAATATGGGTATTCAGCCACATATTATCGAATCTTTATTAGGTCACTCAATTGGTGGGGTCGCTGGCGTTTATAACCGATCACAATACCTAGAGCAAAAGCGTAAGGCTTTAGATTTATGGGTCAGCAAATTAATGAATATTGATAATAAAAGTAACGTAGTGGGGTTTAAGTGATGAATGACAAGAAAGGTAATCCAGTAGGCTTGGATGATATGTTCGGCTGGGGAGCATGTTTTAAATCTGGAGTGGTAGATAAAAGGTTATTAATAGATGAATTGAGAGGTGATCGCCCTATGAGTGAGTACGCACGGAATCTACTGGCAGATTTACTTGAGGATTGTCGCACTAAATCAGGCTCAAAATTTAAGTTTCGAGAAGGTCAGCCAAAGAATAGATTTCAAGATGAAACCAAGCAAAGCCTTAGCTTCAAAATTGATTTTTGTCATTGTCGTCTTAAATACAAAATAGCATTTGATAAGTTAGAGAGTTTATCTTCTAACAAGTCGTTAAAAGGAGAGGATACTTCAAGAGAAAAATCCTTAATTAAAGCGATAGAGGTTTATAAGGTTATTTTTGAGCAAAATGGAAGTATTTATTCAGATGATGGTGAGATAAAAGAAGATGTAAAGAGAAATGCTAGGAAAATAAAGCTTTCCATCGATCCAATAACATTTGAAAGTATTGAAAATGTTTACAGAAAAGAAATCGATAATATGGATGAAAGTTTGCTAAGAGAGTTTTTGGGGGTTTAATTGTCAATTTATCCCCCATGCTCCCACTAAAGCGTCACTATAAGATAGCCATATCTAAACAACATAAGAGGCATTTAGATATGGTAAATCAAAAGTTAGTAACAATTAGTGAAGTTTGCGAGATGTTCAATCGCCACCGTTCGACTTTGTGGGTGTGGGTCGATGAAGGGAAGTTCCCTAAGCCGATTAAATTAAATGGTCGCACATTAGGCTGGAAACCTGAAGCAATCCAAGACTGGCTAAAACAGCAGGAGAATGCAGCATGAGTTACGAATTAAAAGGATTCCGACCAGTATCCACAATCAATAACGTGTACGAAATGTGCCGACAGTATGGGATTAAATTTAGGAAAAGCGGTCTTGATTACGGCATTGGATATGTGCTTGTTAAACCTGACGGTAGCAAGGAGCTAGCTTGGACTTACATGCTTCAATACATAGAAGAACGCTGCAGAATGGCTAATTTTTATGTAGGGGGGCTAGGTAAAGCTATTGAATTGGCTTTAAAAAATTACAGTCGCATTCCTAATGATCTTTGGACGATTGATGAGGAAGACCAATGAAAGTGGGTCTATTAGTGGGTTCATTTTCGATAAAGTTAAGTTGGATAAATTTAAAGTCATTTATAAACAAAGGCTTATGTTTTGAACTTAATTCATTCACCCTTAACTATGTAAAAAACGCCCACCAAAAGGCGAGCGTTTAAACAAATTGGCGGTTGGTTGTAGTTTGGCGACTTACCAACCGCCCAAATCAATAGGAAATATAGCGCATGACAGATAATTCTGCAATTGCCTACGAGTTCGATCATTTAGATATGGGACTCACTACAGGGGCAAATCACACCCAGACAAACGGCTTTTGCCTTATGGGTTTATCCGATTTAGAACACGCAATAATCAACCCGCAAGACCTTACACAATATCAACCCGATACGAACAAAAAACTCAGACAGGCTAAAAGTTTGTGCGCTTGGTTTTTGCCGTCAGATATTGGTACAAGCAAGCAGAAATCCGCAGTTGAAAACCATAATAATTACACTTGCCTAGTGGCAGATATTGACGATGGCAACAGCCCTTTAGAGGAAGTTAAAAGCGTACTAAAACAGATTGGCATTAATAGCTATTACATTTATTCGACCATGAGCAGTAAGCCCGAGGATATGCGCTGGCGTGTCGTTGTGCCTATCAGTGAAGCGATAGACCTAGACCATTGGCAAACGCTACAAACAGGCTTAACGGTTGCTTTAGATGGTGATGATTGCGCTAAACGTAGTCAGCAAATTAGCTATTTACCTGCTTTAAGTTTTTACAATAAAGATTGCTATCAATACGCCATTGAAAAAGGCGAACCTATAGACGTTTTTAATTCTCAATTTGTTGATGGTGCTAAGGCTTTAGTTTTACAGCAAGAGAACGAAATAGCAGAACAAGAGAAGAAAACCAAGCTATCACCGCCTAAATTTGTTAGCCAGACTGGTGTTAGCCCTATTGATCACTTTAATAATTCCATTACATGGGATGAGCTTTTAGCTAATAAAGGTTTTAAGCGTAAAGGTAAAAAATGGCTTCACCCTGATAGCACAAGTGGCGCTCCTGGTGTTTTTATTTCTTATCGTGATGATTCTAACGGGCGTTATGTTTCAAGCCATACTAGCGATCCGCTTTGTGATGGTTTTTCGCATGATAAATTTGATGTTTACTGTCAGTTTGAATATGGCTCAATCAGTCAGGAAACAATCATAAAAGCAGCTACCGCCTACGCAAGAGAAACAAGAACAATAGACGGAGACACGCTAGAGCGACACAATCAACGCAATTACGCTAAGGGAAGCCAAGAACTGATTGCAGATAAATTCGAGGACTTGCCACAACAGTGGGAGAAGCCGACAGCATTAGAGGCTGAGCTTGTTAAGGTTCAATCGTTTGATCCAAAACTACTACCGCCACAGCTAGAAAATTATGTAATGGACTTTAGCCACCGAATGGATAAAGCCCCAGCAGACTTTGCAGCAATTAGCACCATTATTTGTGCCGGTGCGCTTATTGGTGGAAGTGCCGAGATTCAGCCGAAACGCTTAGATACTGGCTGGCGTATTGTTCCAACTATGTGGGGCGGTGCAGTTGGTCAACCGTCAACCAAGAAAACGCCATCTTTAAGTTGTGGACGTAGGTTACTCGAACACGCACAAAAAAGTGTGATTGATAAACTCAATGCTGAAAAAATGGAAATGTACGAGCTTGAAAAGGAGCTTTACGAAGACGAGCTAGAATCTGCAAATGAGAAAGCTAAGGAAGCATTAAAAGATGGCAATAAGGACGAGGCATTAAAGCTAAAAAGACAGGCTAAAAAAGAACAACCGCAACCGCCTAAAATTAGAAAGGCAGTAATAAACGACTCAACAAGTGAAGCACTAGCAATAAGGTTAGAGCAAAACCCGTTAGGTGTTTTAATGTTTCGTGACGAGCTTTCTAGCTGGCTTGCAAACATGGAACGAGCAGACCGCCAGCATGAACGAGGCTTTTATCTTGAGGGCTTTAACGGTTTTGGTGGGTACTCACAAGAACGAGTAACACGAAGAAACGTAGAGCTAGATCGTGTCATTATCTCAATTATGGGCGGTATTCAGCCAGCTAAGTTAACGCCATTACTAGCGGGCAAGGTTAACGGTCATGGTGATGATGGTTTGTTAGAACGCCTTATGCAAATGTTGGTTTATCCTGATTTTTCAGAGATGGAATATGTAGATAAAGCCCCAAACATATTGGCAGAGACAGCAGCCAAAAGCACTTATGAAGCGTTAGCCTATCTTGGTGAATACGATGAGCCATTAGTATGTAAGTTTGATAATGACGCCCAAGACCTTTGGGAGAAATGGGCTAAGAACATGATCAAACGTGAAAAGTCAGCAACGAGTCAATGGCAAAGCATGTTGGGTAAGTACCCTGCTTTGTGTGCAAAACTCGCATTAGTATTTCACTTGATTGGTGAGTGTGGCGCAACGTTATCGGGCGAAGAACCAGAGCCAAGCGATACTATTGCTATTGAGCATTTAAAGCGTGCCATAGCATGGATGGAATACTTAGAGAGCCATGCAAACCGCATAATGACTTACTTTAACGCTGAGCAAGAGATCGCACCTGCAAAAGTGTTGCTATCGAAGTTACCGCAATTGTCGCCTTTCTTCACTAAGCATTTAGTCAGCCAAAAGGATTGGAAAGGTTTAACGACAAAAGAACTTAGAGAGAACGCCATAGACAGGCTAAAGCAATCGGGATACATCAAAGAGATAGTTAAGCGAAACGATAAAGGTAGAGACACTGTCCAATACCATGTACACCCAGACTATCAATCATAAGTAAATTAGCCCCTTAAATGGGGCTTTTTATTGCCTAATTCACTGTCTATGAATTAAATGAATTGCATTAACTTAATGAAATAAAAGTAATTTTATTAGCCAATCTGGTTTTTTTTATTAATTTGAACCCACAAATGAACCCACTCTAGTAAATTCACCCAACTGTAAACAACAAGAGAAAAACAAGGTTTTTAATAGGTTTTATCAATTGTATTTCTGTTATTGATAGGTTTTGATTGTTATAATTGTGAGGTAGATCACATTTATAGAGAGAACAGAAACATGAAACCATTAAGCCAAGAAGCACAACGTCATTTAGAACAACCGCCACATTTTCGCAGTTTTGAACGGACTCCGATTATTACCAACCTAAACCCTGAAAGCGTGGTGAATACCGCAGCTAATGCCTTTAGCACACTAAAAGCATTGCGAGCCGACCAAGTACGCACACCATTAGAAAAAGCCAGTATTGCGAAAAAGATGATCGCAGAACTTGAGAAAGCATCAAATACCGTGGCAGAGAAAGCAGTGAAGATGACTTTTGAAGTTGAAAAGTACAACGCTGCTAAATCTGATTTTCTGGTGAATGGCATAGAGAGCAATTTTGCCGCCAATATCGTGAACGCTTATAAGGGAGCTGAAAACAAAGGCGTAGCAGAGCGTGATCCGGTTGTAATGAACGCCCTAAACAAGATGCCTTTATTCATGAGTGGACTTACACAAGAACGCTTAGACTCGCTAAATGACTTACACATCAAGCAGCACAGCCCAGAGCTTACACGTAGACAAGATGAATTAGGCTCAACTAGTCGAGCTATTAATTATGCTGACAGCGTTATCAAGGCAGCTTTAGAAGTGGCTAACCAAGTGGCAGCACCGGCAAACAATGCTGCAAAAATTCAAGACAACGGCTTTCTATAAGCCGTTTTATTGAGGTGTGAATTATGACTTTTAAAAAGGGCGAATCGGGCAACCCAACGGGACGCCCTAAAGGTTCGAAAAACACAAAAGGGAAATTCAGTGAGAAGATCACGCAAGAGGCAGTTAGGCAGCTTGAGGCAGCGTTACTTTCTGGTGAACAGTGGGCGGTTCAAGAAATCTTAAAGCGTACGCACCCAGCACTTAAAGCGATTACGTCCGATGACAGCTTAGACGGTGAAATGTTACGCATGAAGATAAAAGAGATCAGCGAGTTTGAAGAACGCCTGAAAGCACTTGAGGAGCGCAGCGAATGAATAAGGCTCAACTACTAAAGCGCATTGAAAACCTAGAGCGCAATAAGCTGTACGACTCACTAGAGGAGGCACTAGCAAACGCTCATTTGCTTTCTGGAACGGAAGAAGACTTTCAACGGTTATTAGGGCAGGCACTCGATGAACAAAATTCATTTAAAGCGTATTGAAAAGCTAGAAAGCGTCAATTGTGTGGAGAATTTCCATATCACTATTTGCACGCCAGAGGGCGAGATTCTAGCGATATTTGACCAGAATAAGAATCAAATGTTTACGTGGGTAAAAGACGCTACACAAGACGAATTAGACAAATACGAGCTAGGACTCAAAGCACACAATAAAGAGGTGTGAATGACTATTCATAAGCAAGGCAATTATGAATATTCAGACGAGGACTTGGACTGGTACGCTGAGGCTATTGTCGCAGGTGATACCATGACGCCCCGCAGATGGTTAGCAAAATACGGCTTGCCTATTTATGTTTCTTTCCCGCCACATTATCGACACTTAAAGAATGACTATTTGGAAGTGTTGGAGCAAAAAGAAAGTGAGTTACATTAGTTTGAACTCACCTAATTGTAATTAGCTAGTTTTTACATTTGTATATTTCAAAATTAGTCCCTACCGAGTCATTAGCAGATAATATTGTGAGTGGGGTTGATGAGATCAGTTTATATGAATCCCCTTTATTTCTAACAACATATTTTTGAATATAATATGAGGTGTTAGATGGTGCAGTCTCTATGTATTGAAGTTTGATGAATTGACAGCTGTCAGTATCGTTTACAGCTTTAACAGCAAGCATTTCTGGTGTTGGTTTTGAAGTACAAGCTGCTAATGCTAAGACTGCTGCTACTATTCCTATAATTTTTTTCATAATCAATCCTTTGTAATGCTCCCCAAATACTAAAAGTAAGTCCTAGTATCGTTCAAGTTAGCCAGTCTAGTGTGTTTTGGTCTAAACTTTAAGCTATTTTTTATATTCGCAGGTAATGCAGGTTCGCAGGTTAGGGCTTATCCAAACAAAAATCAGTCTGAAACCATCCTTAGTGTCAAATAATAATAATTATCAATTTCATTTAATGCCCCCCAGACAGGCTAACATGATTTATTCTAATGCTTTTCTGAGGGGTAGCTTTATAAAAGTGGGTTCAAATGTGGGTTCAAATGAAAAAGGCTTTCCAGATTAACTGAGAAAGCCTTTTTAAATCAAACACTTAGGTTTCAATCCTAGTTCATGCCGTATTTTTTAAGCTTCTTACGAAGAGTACCACGGTTGATACCCATCATGTTCGCTGCGCGAGTTTGGTTGCCGCGAGTGTACTGCATAACCATGTCTAGCATTGGTTGTTCAACTTCAGCTAATACTAATTCGTAAAGATCGTTAACGTCTTGGCCATTTAACTGAGCAAGGTAGTTCTTTAAAGATGCTTTTACAGAGTCACGTAGTGGCTTCTGTGTGATCTGGTCTTGTGATGTAACAGTAGTAACTGTGAATGGTTCTGAAGTCAGATTTTGTTCGAACATAATTAGTCTTAGCTCTTCTTCTGGTAATTATAATGCAACGATACCCGTCATATTTAAAGCGACAGCGTTGTTGGCAGCGTTCTCTCACCCCAATCATTTAGACGAGCTAAACTCATGGGGCCTCGTTCACTTGCCGCCTAGCTGTAACTTTAACTATTTAGGGTGGTATTTACCCTGCTTATGTTTAAAGCGACAGCGTTGTTGACGATGCTTATTAACCTGAATCACTAGGCTTCATTCGCGGGTCGTCTTGCTGCGAGTGTTTAAATACTCGTGGTATAAAAATAATTTCTTAGCACATCAATTTGCTTTTCTGCATCTTCGATGGCGTTGAAAATACGGCGGAACTCACCTTCACTATCATGCTCTTTTAGATACCAACCCACATGCTTACGAGCGATGCGAGGGCCTAAAAACTCTCCATAAAACTCATGAAGGGCTTGAACATGACCAATTAAGATGTCTTGCACTTCTTCTGCTGGAAGCGGTGGCAAGTGTTCTCCGGTTTGTAAAAAATGTTGGATCTGGTTAAAAATCCAAGGTCGACCTTGGGCAGGCCTACCAATCATTAGAGCATCCGCACCAGTGTAATCTAATACGTATTTCGCTTTTTCTGGGCTATCAATATCACCATTGGCGATTACCGGAATAGAGATAGCTTGTTTAACGGCTCTAATGCTGTCGTATTCTGCTTCGCCTTTGTACATGCAAGCTCGCGTTCTCCCGTGGAGTGCCAGCGCTTGTATGCCACATTGCTCAGCCATCTTGGCAACTTCAACACAGTTTTTATTGTCTGTGTCCCATCCTGTGCGCGTTTTTAAGGTTACTGGAACCTCAACTGCATTCACCACCGCTTTTAATATCTGCTCGATAATATCGGGGTGCTGCAACAACGCGGAACCTGCCAGTTTTTTGTTCACTTTTTTGGCTGGACAACCCATGTTGATGTCGATGATTTGAGCACCGTTTTCAACACTGATTTGCGCAGCTTGTGCCATGAGATCAGGATCTGCGCCCGCAATTTGTACAGAACGAATGCCCGATTCGCCTTCATGTACCATGCGTTGTAGCGACTTGGATGTGTTCCAAACTTTAGGATTGGAGGACATCATTTCACTGACAGCCATTCCTGCACCATATCGAAGACACAATTCACGAAACGGTCTATCGGTCACACCCGCCATCGGGGCGACGATTAGGTTGTTCGGTAATGTATAATTTCCGATTTTCAAAACAGCATCACACTTCATCTCGGCAAGGGCGCGCATTTTACGCATTTTTTCGGGGCGTGAAAAGACTAATATTTGACCATTTCATAAATAGTTTGCGAAATTGTCTACTTTTCAGTCAATTAACCCCGAGGGTAGAGATAAAAAGTTTTTAATGCTGTGCTACTGAGGCTTTTTTTGACCCGAGATGCGGCACCATTCTTGTTGCTCGATAATTGGGTCAAGCTCGAAAGCATCTTGATAGTAAGTCGCAACATCGGCTGCTTGCGAATCAAGCACGCCAGACATAGCCAATAAACCACTTGGTTTGACTAGGCTAGTGATCACGCCTGAAAGCTCGCGTAATGGCCCTGCAAGGATATTGGCAACCACGACATCGGCAATTAAGCCTTCTGGTTGGTCTTGAGGTAGGAATAATTCTAATTGGTCTGCTACACCGTTACGCTCAGCATTATCGCGTGAAGCCAAAATCGCTTGTGGATCGATATCAATACCAATCACTTTGGCAGCGCCTAGTTTGATAGCTGCAATCGCTAAAATGCCAGAGCCACAACCAAAGTCGATGACCGTTTTGCCTTCAAGATCTAAGCCTTCTAACCACTCTAAACATACAGAGGTAGTTGGGTGAGTACCGGTACCAAATGCTAGGCCCGGATCAAGCATCACATTAACGGCACTTGGATCAGGGATTTCGCGCCAGCTTGGGCAAATCCATAGACGCTGACCAAATTGCATTGGGTGGAAGTTATCCATCCATTCACGTTCCCAGTCTTTATCTTCGATCTGCTCAATTTTATAAGCAAAATCGTCGCTGAGCATTTGGCTGCCTTTGATTTGGTTTAATACGAGTTGAGTATCAATCTCTGCATCGTAAAGCGCGAGGATGTCTGTTTCACCCCATAAACGAGTTTCACCCGGTAGTGGTTCAAATACAGGGGTATCTTTGGCATCTAAGAAAGTGACAGATAACGCGCCCGTTTCTTCCATTAACATGTCGCCAATGGCTTCGGCGTTAGTGTCAGTGGCATTAAGTTTAATTTGAATCCAAGGCATGGGATTGGCCTCTTGCTAGGTTAATTTGGATAAATAAGAATTGAGGCGAAGTTTAGCAGATGCGCCTCGCCTTGTAGAGATTATATACTTAAGTGGCTTCAATATACCGTCTTTGTATCAACGGTTTGAAGCTGAGTGTTGGGCTTGAGCTTACTACCAATGATAAAGGCGATTAATCCAAGTAGTAGTGTCGGTACGATGGCATGTATACCGCCCATGTCCGGTTTGAAGGTACTGAATGCGATATAAGAAAACAGCCCAACCACCATTGACGCGAAAGCGCCAGTTGCCGAAGCGTTTTTCCAATAAAGCCCTAATACCAATGGCCATAGGAATACCGCTTGCATGCCACCAAAGGCTAATAGATTTAGCCAGATGATCATATCCGGTGGGTTAAGCGCCGCGACAAACACTAACGCAGCAAAAATACCGGTGACCCATAATGATAGTTTCGGTAGTGTTTTTTCCGCTTTTTCGCCTTGTGCCATCGAAGGGTTGATGTAGTTGATGTATAAGTCTTTCAATAAGGTCGCGGAGGCTTGAATTAATTGTGAGTCAATCGTCGACATAATTGCCGCCATTGGCCCAGCTAAGAAAACTCCGGCAACGACGGGTGGGAGAACTGTGATCATTAAGGTTGGCATAATTTGGTCAGGACTAGCGATATCCGACACGATAGCACGACCAAAAGCGCCGGCTAAGTGCATGCCTAACATCAATAGTGCCACCATAATAGTACTGATCACCATGCCTTTGTGTAGAGAGCCACTGTCTTTATATGACATACAGCGCACCGCGGCGTGGGGCAAACCAATCACCCCAAAACACACTAGTACCCAAAAGCTCATCATAAAAGGTTCGGTGAGAAAGTGGTTTGGTCCGTAAGGGGTAATTAAAGCCGGATCAATACTGTGTAAGTCGGTGACGATTTCGCCAATGCTACCACCTGCATGCACGATACCGACTAGTAATGCAATCGTACCAATAATCATCATGATGCCTTGCAAAGTATCGGTCATGACGACGGCGCGAAAACCGCCAATCGTCGTGTACAAGCCAACCGTAATAGCAAAAATCATCAAGCCGTGGGTGTAAGAAAGCCCAGTCACGGTTTGCAGCAAACGCGCACCACCGACAAACTGAACCACCATGGTGCCAAAGAAAGCTAACAATAAAGATAACGATGCAAACACTACGACACCGCGATTTTTATAACGGGCGTACAGAATATCGTTTAAAGTAAGAGCATTATGACGACGGGCTTCAATGGCAAACTTTTTACCTAATACGCCGAGAGTCAGCCAAGTCGCAGGCAATTGGATCATCGCCAGTAATACCCAACCAAGTCCCATTTGATAAGCTGCGCCTGGGCCACCAATAAAGGAGCTGGCACTGGCATAAGTAGCAGCAAGGGTCATCGCCAATACAAAGCCGCCCATGCTACGACCACCGACTAGATATTCATTTAAAAAACCTTGTTTGTTGCTGTGGCGACTACTCCAAAAAGCCAGACCGAACACCGCAATAAGGTATAATGCTAACGGGATAAGAATTTGGCTATTCATGATGTTCTTCTTGTTCGATTTCTAGTGACATATCTTTATACATCCATTTCACCATCGCAGCGCACAGTAAAGTAAAGATAACTGGGCCGACTATACAAGCCATTAAAAACCATAACGGGAAACCAAAGTAGAGGGTTGGCATCTTGGTGATGTTTTGTGGGCTAGGCGCTAAACCATAAGCGGAAATATACCACCAGACAAAATAGGCTAAGGCGAGGCCAATCGCCCACTTAGCTTCTTTATGTGCTTGTCGATAACGAGCCTGTAGTGTTTTCATCGAGATGATCTTTACTGAGGTGAAGAGAGGGGAAGCATTTTTACAAACAATCAAAAGAAACACAAATAGGATAAATGAGCGTTACTCGAATCTCGGGCGTTTTACTTCTCGTGGCTTGGAAAAGCGAAAAGATGGTTGCGCGTTGTGTGAGCGCTTCGCTTCGTGTTGCGTGTAAAAGCAAGAGCAAAAAATATTGCGAGAGGCTGATCGCTCTTACACGCAACACGAGACGCGTCACTCGAAACGCACAATTCCCAACAAAAAAACGTCATTCCTGCCGAGTCTAGGCGAGAGCGGGAATCTACTCACAACGCGTTGAATATAGATCCTCGATGTCGCCTAGGCTCCTCAAGGATGACAGCTTTTTGTATCACTTATTAACGCTCTTTCTTGCTTAAGCAAGAAAGAGCCCGAGTACCGAAACCCGAAAACAAAAAAAAGACCGCAGTTTTCACCACGGTCTCTTATCTTTTCCTAGTAACTAGGGACTAGCTCCTAGCAACCTGCTTTTACTGTAACCCTAACTTCTTCTCAAGGTAATGAATGTTTGCACCACCGTGCTGGAAGTTTTCATCCATCATGATGTCTAGCTGTAGAGGAATGTTGGTTTTGATGCCATCAATGATGGTTTCAGCTAATGCATTCTTCATACGTGCAATTGCAACATCACGGTTTTCACCGAAAGTAATAAGCTTGCCGATCATTGAATCGTAGTGTGGCGGTACAGAGTAGCCAGCATACACGTGAGATTCCCAACGAACCCCCATACCACCTGGTGGATGGAAGTGTTGGATTTTACCCGGACAAGGTAGGAAGCGCACTGGATCTTCCGCATTGATACGACACTCAACCGCATGGCCGCGGATCTTAATATCGTTCTGCGTGAATGATAAAGGTTGGCCTGCTGCAATACGTAATTGCTCTTTGATTAGGTCAATGCCAGTTACCATTTCTGTCACTGGGTGCTCTACCTGAATACGAGTGTTCATTTCGATGAAGTAGAACTCGCCGTTTTCGTATAGGAACTCGAAAGTACCGGCGCCACGGTAGCCGATTTCAATACAAGCACGCGTACAACGCTCACCAATGTATTGACGCATTTCTTCGGTAATACCCGGAGCTGGAGCTTCTTCTACCACTTTTTGGTGACGACGTTGCATTGAACAGTCACGCTCACCTAGGTGGATTGCGCCGCCTTGGCCATCTGCTAATACCTGAACTTCAATGTGACGAGGGTTTTCTAGGTATTTCTCCATGTAAACCATGTCATTGTTGAAGAAAGATTTTGCTTCAGAGCGAGTCATTGCAATTGCTTCAACCAAATCGGCATCTTTACGTACGACACGCATACCACGACCACCGCCGCCACCAGAGGCCTTGATGATAACTGGGTAGCCAATACGTTTTGCAAAGGCACGATTTTTCGCATCGTCATCGTCTAACGGACCATCAGAACCCGGTACACAAGGTACGCCAGCTTTTTTCATTGCGTTGATAGCAGAAACTTTATCACCCATTAGGCGAATCGTTTCAGCTTTCGGGCCAACGAAGATGAAGCCAGATTTTTCAACTTGTTCAGCGAAATCGGCATTCTCAGATAAGAAACCGTAACCTGGGTGGATAGCAACTGCGCCCGATACTTCTGCAGCAGAAATAATGCGTGGCACGTTTAGGTAGCTATCTGTACTGCGAGCGGGACCAATACAAATGGTTTCATCTGCAAGTAGTACATGTTTTAAATCACGGTCAGCCGTTGAGTGAATGGCGACCGTTTTAATGCCTAGCTCTTTACATGCGCGAAGAATACGTAGGGCGATTTCGCCTCGGTTCGCGATGACTAATTTATCTAGCATTTTATTGCCTCTTGTTGCGGTGTTAATGATGAGAGATCTGTTTGAGACAACAGATTTATTCAATCACAACAAGCGGTTGATCGAATTCAACAGGCTGGCCATCTTCAACAAGAATAGCTTTAACAACACCTGTTTTATCAGCTTCAATTTGGTTCATCATTTTCATCGCTTCAACGATACAAAGCGTTTGACCTTCTTGTACGCTTTGACCAACTTCGATGAAAGATTTCGCTTCTGGGCTTGGAGAACGGTAGAAAGTACCAACCATTGGTGAAAGTACTTTGTGACCAGTTTCTACTGGAGCAGCCGCAGGCGCTGCTGGTTCAGATGCCGCTGGAGCAGCCGCAGGCGCTGCTGGAGCAGGAGCTGCTGCATATTGAACTGGAGCCGCAGGCGCCGCTTGATTGCTATAGCGGTTGATGCGTACTGATTCTTCACCTTCAGAGATCTCAAGTTCAGCGATGCCAGATTCTTCTACTAGCTCGATAAGCTTCTTGATTTTACGAATATCCATAATGTGTTCTCTATTAATTTAATTATTCATTTCACGACAATAGTTAAACTACTGCCAATATCGTAAACGCGGTCAAGTAATTTGAACGCGTGAAATCTTGGTAGCGACGTCATTAAACCGATGATGTTTGGCTTAAATGAGTGTGCGCTGCCGAGAGTGCAAATTGGTAACCTTGAGCACCGAGCCCGCAAATCACACCAACTGCTTTATCAGAAAGATAAGAATGATGGCGGAAAGCTTCGCGAGCGTGAACGTTCGATAGGTGCACTTCAATAAATGGAATCTTTACTCCAAGCAATGCATCGCGTAATGCCACACTAGTGTGGGTAAACGCGGCAGGGTTGATGATGATAAAGTCGACGGTGTTGTAGGCGGCATGAATTGCTTCGATCAATTCGTATTCACGATTCGATTGTAAATGAGACAGTTCGATACCTAACTCTTTAGCTTGCGCCTCTAAGTTATTAACAATATCCGACAATGTATTAGAACCATAATGCGTCGGTTCACGTAACCCGAGCAAATTTAAATTCGGCCCATTTAAGACTAGAACTCGTAAGTTTGCTGACATTGTGTGGCTAATATCCATTAAAGTGAATGTAAAATGCATCATGTCATAATTTTGATGCTTTGCTAAGTAAGATAGCAAAAAAAATGACGCTACATCTAATGATTTGTCCAATTATAGCTAAATCAGCGCAAATCGCAGCATTTTACTGGTCTAATGAGGTGATAGCCAGTTTTCGGAGTCTCGTGGCTCGTTTCTCGACATTGATGTGAAACCTTCAATATTATGATTGAAGTGAGAAGGGCTTTTTCTTTTTCGAGCCATGAGCAGCGTAGCGCCCGAGAATCGAGTAACGAAAAAAAACCGCAGCCTAAGCCACGGTCTTTATTATTTATTTTTACGCTTTAGGTGTCGCGATCGATATCTACACCAAATTCGCTTTTTCTTCGATTAGCTTATCGACTACGCTTGGGTCGGCAAGAGTTGAAGTATCTCCTAGGTTGCCGGTATCACCGGTGGCAATTTTACGTAAGATGCGGCGCATAATTTTACCTGAACGAGTTTTCGGTAGAGAATCTGTCCAGTGCAGTACATCTGGCGTGGCGATTGGGCCAATTTCTTTACGTACCCAGTCTTTGACTTCTTTATGTAATTCCGCAGATGGGAACTCACCATCATTTAGCGTGATGTAAGCATAAATTGCCTGACCTTTAATATCATGTGGAATACCGACAATCGCCGCTTCGGCAATTTTATCAAATGCCACGAGAGCCGATTCAATCTCTGCGGTACCCATGCGGTGACCTGATACATTAAGTACATCATCGACACGACCTGTGATCCAGTAATAACCATCTTCATCACGGCGTGCGCCATCACCTGTGGTGTAAACCCCTTTAAAGGTTGAAAAGTAGGTTTGCTCAAAGCGGTCATGGTCACCATAAATAGTGCGCATTTGTCCCGGCCAAGAGTCGGTGATCACTAAGTTACCTTCGTTAGCACCTTCCAGTGTCTCTCCTTCATTATCAAATAATGCTGGTTGCACACCAAAGAATGGACGTGTGGCTGAACCCGGTTTTAGTTCGGTTGCGCCCGGAAGTGGCGTGATCAAAATGCCGCCAGTTTCTGTTTGCCACCAAGTATCAACAATTGGGCAACGTTCATCACCGATGGTTTTGTAGTACCACTCCCAAGCTTCAGGGTTAATTGGTTCACCTACCGAGCCCATAATGCGTAGGCTGGAACGATTGGTGCCTTTAATTGCTTCATCGCCTTTTGCCATGAGTGCACGAATCGCCGTTGGTGCAGTATATAAAATGCTGACTTGATGTTTATCAACCACTTCGCTCATTCGGCTAGTATTCGGATAGTTTGGCACCCCTTCAAATAGAATGGTTTTTGCACCGTTAGAGAGTGGACCATATACAAGGTAAGTGTGACCAGTGATCCAGCCGACATCGGCGGTACACCAGAACACGTCATTTGGTTGGTAGTCGAACACATATTTGAATGTCATCGTGGCATACACTAAGTAACCGCCAGTGGTATGAAGTACGCCTTTTGGTTTACCAGTTGACCCTGAAGTGTAGAGAATAAATAGCGGGTCTTCAGCATTCATTGGTTCTGGCGCGCATTCTGGCGAGGCTTGTTCGGTTGCTTCATGCCACCAAATATCACGCTCAGCATTCCATTCAACATTGCCACTAGTGCGTTGGAAAACTACCACGCTGCTAATATTGTTTTCTGGGTTTTGCAAAGCTTGGTCTACGTTAGCTTTAAGTGGCACGGCGCGTCCACCGCGTACCCCTTCATCGGCGGTGATCACAACTTTTGCGTTAGAATCAATAATACGACCGGCCAGAGCATCAGGAGAGAAACCGCCAAAGACGACAGTGTGGATAGCACCGATACGAGTACATGCTAGCATGGCGACGGCGGCTTCTGGCACCATTGGCATATAAAGACAAACCACGTCGCCTTTTTTCACGCCCTGTGCTTTTAATACATTGGAGAAGCGACACACTTTTTCATGCAGTTGGTTAAAGGTGATTTGCGCGTCATCGTTTGGATCATCACCTTCCCAAATAATCGCGACTTCATCACCACGTTCTGCGAGATGACGGTCAATACAGTTAGCGGAGACGTTAAGCTGGCCATCTTCAAACCATTTGATGCTGATGTTGCCAGGTTCAAAAGACGTATTTTTAACCTGAGTAAAAGGTTTGATCCAATCAACAATCTTGCCGTGCTTGTCCCAGAAACCTTGTGGGTCATTGACCGATTCCTGGTACATGGATAAGTAAGTGTCATTATCGGCGTGAGTTTGCTGCAAGATGTTTTCTTTAACTGGATGAATATGAACTTCACTCATTGGGCTCTCCTTGCTTGAGTAGGACTCAATTCTTAATCTGTAGGGGGTTGTCTTTTTTGTTTTATCTTACTTTCCGCCTATGAGGTGTTTTCTACAATTAGACTTTAGGCTTAGATATTGTTAATAAAGGTTTTTTAGCTAAAATTATC
The DNA here is from genome assembly GCF_048266485.1 of Vibrio sp. Taxonomy (GTDB): domain Bacteria; phylum Pseudomonadota; class Gammaproteobacteria; order Enterobacterales; family Vibrionaceae; genus Vibrio. Next base: position 50,582 of record NZ_JBLWZK010000002.1, read on the forward strand.
GGATGAAATGAGAGCTGGATCGGATGTTTTAACCTTTTCGATAAGCAAGACTTGGGTTTGGCATGCTGCCGTAAGTGAGCCGAACATAAATCAATGCTGCGGTAATGGCATCTTGTAGGGCATCATGGCGTTCTTGAATCGGTAGTTCTAAGTGTCGACAAATCGCCTCTAAACTTAAATCGCAATAAGCGTTGGGGAGTAGGCGTTCTAGTTGCTCATGATAAAGATGGCTGACTTCAATTAATGGATTAGGGAGTGGAAACCCAAAGTGCTTTTTATAAGCGCGATCGAGTATCGTTTTGTCATAACGGATGTGGTATCCCACCAATGGGCGATTGCCGATAAATGCCAGTAATTTCTCTAATCCTTCGGCTTCCGAGTAGCCTTCAGCTAAATCATTATGGCGAATACGATGAATTTTCACTGAATTGGAACATAACGATTGCGGCGCTTTCAGCTTGATATGAAACGGCTCACTTGTAATGATTTTGTTGTTGATGATTTTGGTGGCAGCAATGGTGACCAATTCCGCTTGTTGTGGATTTAAGCTGGTAGTTTCGCAATCTAAAGACACAAATTCACCTTTGGGGCTCATACCAAATAACGGTTGATACGGAGAACCTTTCAGGCGATAAAACCAATATAAACGCTGTAGAGTGTTCATACGCTTATTCCCTAATTTGATAATGGTAACCAAGCCATTGCTTGAACTTTTTGACTACATGTAGGCTATGGCGTAGTAGATCGCGCTCACTACGATTGAGGCTTTGGACATCCAGTTGATTGTGACTATGTTGGCAAGTCAGTTGTTGTGATAGTCGCCACTTGATAAACAGTTTGAGGGCTTCCGATAAATTATCAGCGGTTAAGCTTTCTAGAATATTTTGTTTTTGTAGCTGTTCAATTCGCTCGAAAGTATTGCTAGCGAGAATTTGATGCTCTAGTGCCAAAGTGCGAATGCCGTGTACGATTGGGAAAATCCCACCTTGTTTAATATCAATGCCTTGTTTGCTTTGTTTTACTTGGCCAAAAAAGGTTAATGGCACCGCAAAGCCTAGCGCAGGACGAGCGAATTCCATCAAGCCTAGCCCATTATTGTGCATTAAAATGTGTAGTTGTTGTTTCAGTGGTTCGAGTAGACTTTTATTGCCAGCAATGGCTTGAGCGTCCGAAAAAATCGCCAGTTTCATCACCGAAGATGACGAACTTTCTTTGGCCCATTGTTGTAAGCATTTTTTCCAATCAAGCTGATTTTTGACCCATTCAGGATTGTTGACCATCACTTTACCGGGGCACGGTGGATAACCAAGCCGTTGCAAAGTTTCACTGAAACTGTCCATCAAAGGGCCAAATTGATGCCAATGTAGACCATCTTTAATGATTAACGCATTATCTTGATCGGTTTTGAGAATTTGTTCGCCACGTCCTTCCGAGCCGAGTACCAATAAGCAACAGTGATCATGTAAGTGCGCTGGCACAATAAGCTCAAACGCTTTCTCTATGATCTGTTCATTGACTGCAGAAATAAGCTCCATAATAAATCGAGTACGAATACCGTTATGTTGCAGGGTGTGTACTAATTCTCGTTGTCGACTGGCCGCATCGATCAGTTCCTCTAGATTATTGGCGTTAGCAATTCTTAAGGTTAATACGTGCGAATGGGTTGAAAATGCGCTCAGCACTTGGGTGAGGTTAAGCATACCGATGATTTGTTGCCCTTGAGTTACCGCAAGGCGTTTGCACTTGTAACGGGTCATTATGATCATGGCATCAAATAAATAATCACCTTCAGGCACATGCAGAACCGGAGAATTCGCCACTTGTTGAGCAGGGTAATCAAGCGGTTGTTCATCTAGGGCAATGGCGTGCAATAAATCGGTACGAGTAATTATGCCAAACGGTAATTGTGAATCGGTATGTTGTTGATTGGCATGTCGGTGAGTGGGCAAGGCAATTAATGCTGCATCACTGCCATGTTGCTGCATCTGTTCGGTGGCTTGTTTTAAATTGGCATCCGCCTCAAGTATTAATGCTGGGGTGTAGATAGCTGCATCAACTTTGGTCAGAATAAATTCAGCTAGATTTTGTTGATTATGTGCTTGTTCAATTCGTTGTTGGCGAGCGGATAAATTGTTATCAAAATAAGCGGCAAAGTCTTCATTTTCTTCATATAAAGCCAAGAAAATACGTCGAGGAAGTAGGTAGGTAAGGGTATCTTCTAGGGCGGTATAACGATGTTTTATGCTGCCATCAAGTAGCGAGCGCACATCAAACATGTCTTCATGGCCGTAGTGTGCAAACACTTCTCGACCATCATCACTGGTTTCTTCTACTGCGCCCTTAATTAATACATACAGATTTTCATCACATTTTCCTGGAGTGAGTATGGTGTCGGATTGGCGAAAGTAAGCCACATCAAGATTCGAGCGTAGTTGTGCCCGTTGCTGTTCTGACAAGCGATCAAAAGGTGCTAATGTCATATTAAATTTATCAGGCATGGCAACGACACTCATACTCATACAAAAATGTGAGGTATCAGTGTGGCTATTTTCTAGTAACCACGCTAGACGACTTTGGTCTATATCCTTTGTTCTTGAAGTTGCCGCTTTGTTGTCATCCCAATTGAATAGGCAAGCTATGCTCATGGGGCTTCATCCTCTTGTCACCTCATTGCAACTTCAAGAAGTTTGGCTATATATCTTAATTCGATCATGGGGGCTCGGTATTTTTAATATTACTTGAATAGTCACTTCGTGGGTTTACAGGCATAATATCGTTTGATTTTTGTATCTCAACAAAACCTTGGATGGAATCATGCTCAAGCTCGCGCCTTTCGGCTGGATATCGCAATATTTTTTCGGCTTCTTTTTTGTTTATGGTGTGTACTTGCCTTTTTGGGGCTTATGGCTTTCACAACAAGGTGTCTCCTCAACAGATATTGGACTGTTAATTGGGCTAGGCTTTGCTACTCGCTGTGTAACTAATTTATTACTCACCCCGAGACTACACAAAGTCGAATATTTATTACCAGCTTTGCGTATTCTGACGTTTATTTCGTTAATTTTCTGTAGCTTGCATGTGCTGACTGGCGGTGATTTCTGGTGGTTGGCGTTAACGACGGTCGGTTTTAATGCTAGCTTTGGTCCCGGTATGCCATTGTCCGATGCGGTCGCTAACTATTACAGTAAATTGAAAGTGATTGATTATGGCCGTAGTCGTTTATGGGGCTCGGTGTCCTTTATCGTTGGTTCAACATTGGTGGGTTATTTAGCCAATGGTTTTGGTGCGGATATGATTGTCTATACGGCGATGGCAGGTTTATTGGTGGCCACCTTATTTTCTCTGCGTAATCCAACTCAGTTATTGGTGACTCAAGCCGCCGATCAGCATCAAGAACGACCGAAACTTATTGGGTTAGTCAAGCAATGGTCAATCGTGAAATTTCTGTGCTTGATTGCTTTGATTCAAGGTTCTCATGCTGCCTACTACAGCTTTAGTGCCATTCATTGGAAAGAAGTAGGGATTCCCGAGTCGATGATTGGCTATTTGTGGAGTTTTTCGGTGGTTTCCGAAGTGTTGTTATTTGCGTTTAGCGCGCGATTATTCGGAGGGTGGTCGCTGCGTGCTATGTTTTTAGTTGCTTCTGTCGCAGTGATAGTCCGTTGGAGTGGCCTGGCGCTGACTCATGATATTTGGCTGTTGGCGGGGTTGCAGACGTTGCATGGCTTAACTTTCGCGCTGACTCACTTTGCTACGATTCGTTATATTCAGCAGTCTGATGACCGTCATATGGTGCCATTGCAAGGTTTGTACAATGCGATTCCTCTAGGCGCATTTGTTGCTTTGATGACAGCGTTAAGTGGTTGGGGTTATCAAGTGTGGGGCGCGGGCGTTTTCTGGGCAATGGCGGCAATGGGCGTCCTGGCTCTATTGATTAAATTAGATGATCCCAAAAGATTAAAATCATCAGACTGATTTGATGTGAATTTATTATCCAGTAATTTCGCACTGAGCCCACAAATTAGGCGTAAAGCGATTGAGGGGAAAAGCTCGCCATAGCACAATCGAATCAAGATACATGGATGGTAGATTGAGGCGATATGCAAGGATGGATAGTGATCCCAGTATCACTGGCGTATTTAGGGATACTGTTTTTAATTGCCTGGTATGGTGATAGGCAAAAAAGCTGGTTATTTCGTTGGCGACCTTGGATCTATAGTTTATCTATTGCGGTTTATTGTACCTCTTGGACTTTCTATGGCACGGTCGGTCAAGCTGGTGCAGATATGTGGTCTTTCTTACCGATTTATCTTGCTCCCATTCTTGTGTTTACTCTGGGATGGCGCATTCTCGCGCGTTTAATTCTGATCACCAAACGTGAACATATTACCTCGATTGCCGATTTTATCGCGGCGCGTTATGGTAAATCTCAAGGGTTAGCCATAACCGTCACTTTAATCGCAGTTATTGGTATCTTGCCTTATATCGCGTTGCAATTACGTGGTATTACCATGGGGCTAGGGCTGGTTGCGCCCAATTTAATGCAACAACTTGGCTACCAAGATATGCAGGTGTCATGGTTTGTGGTTGGCGTGTTGGCGGTGTTTACCATGTTGTTTGGTACTCGCCATATCGATAACACTGAGCATCATCGCGGCATTATGATGGCGGTGGGGTTTGAGTCGGTAGTTAAACTGTTGGCCTTTTTAGTGGTTGGCATATTTGTGATGTATCTGATTTATCAAACTCCGGATATCAGCTTAAGCCAACTATCACAACAGTATTACCAAGCACCTAACATTCCCACTTTAGTGATTCACATGCTATTGACGATGGCGGCGATCATTTGTTTGCCGCGTCAGTTCCACACTATCATAGTGGAAAACGACCAAGCGCGTGATCTGCATGTTGCAAGACGCGTCTTTCCTATCTATTTAGTGTTGATGGGCTTGTTTGTATTGCCTGTCGCTTGGGCTGGTCAATATTTACTGGGTAGTTCAAGTGCGGATGCTTATGTGATTAATCTGCCGTTATCGGTTGGTGCAGATACCATTGCTTTGCTGGCTTATTTAGGGGGGACTTCTGCTGCCAGTGGCATGGTAATTGTTTCGACTATTGCACTTACCATTATGGTGTCTAATGACCTAGTGTGGCCGATGTTACTGCGCCGAATGAAGTTATCTAAGGCCAAACCTGGACATATTTCAGGCCTATTACTCAATGTACGTCGCGCTTTGATTGCCCTGTTATTAGCGGGAGCATGGGGCTTTTATCAAATACTTGATAGGGTGCCTTCACTTGCAGTGATTGGCTTATTGTCTTTCGCGGCAATCGCACAATTTGCTCCTGCATTACTTGGCGGTTTGTATTGGCGCAAGGGGAATCGTAAAGGTGTGTATGTCGGATTAACTTTCGGCTTTGTGGTATGGCTTGCTACCTTAATGCTGCAAACCAATATGCTGGCGGGGAGCAAAGAAACTAACTTCTTAGTCTGGTTCCTTACCCCTCCTGAATGGCTACAAAGCTTCAATTTACAGTCTTCCGATTGGGGGATGGCGTTGAGCCTTGTGGTGAACAGTTTGGCCTACGTTTTTGTTTCTTTAGTGACGCGTTCGAGTTTAAGTGAACGCCTGCAAGCCGCTTCGTTTGTTGGTACACCATTTCCAGAAAGTGAAGATGTCAGTTTGTATCAAAGTCGAGTCTGTGTGGCAGAATTAGAAATGCTGGCTTCACGCTTTGTTGGTCGCAAGCGAGCACGTAATGCTTTCCAACTTTTTTGGTCACAACAACCAGAAACGTTACTACCTCAACAACAGGCTTCCGCACCATTGATTCGTCACACCGAGCGGGTACTAGCGGGGGTATTTGGTGCATCTTCCGCGCGTTTAGTGCTGACCTCGGCGCTGCAAGGTCGCAATATGCAGTTGGAAGAAGTGGCAGCGATAGTCGATGAAGCCTCCGAGCTGTATGACTTTAGCCGTGGGTTATTGCAAGGGGCGATTGAACACGTTAGCCAAGGTATTGCGGTAGTTGATAAGCAGTTACGACTGGTGGCGTGGAATCAGCGTTATTTGGAGCTATTTGATTTTCCTCCGGGTTTAATTCAAGTCGGGCGACCTATTGCTGATATTATTCGTCATAATTCCCAGCAAGGTTTATGTGGGCCGGGCGATCCTGAAATACATGTTCGCCGTCGGGTTGAGCATTTAGAGCGCGGAACTCAACACACATCTTCTCGAACTCGCGAAGATGGTCAAGTGATTGAAGTACAAGGTAACCCAATGCCTGGTGGCGGCTTTGTCATGAGTTTTTCTGATATCACTGCTTTCCGGCGCGCCGAACAAGCATTAAAAGAAGCGAATGAAACCTTAGAAGACCGAGTACAAGAGCGTACCCACGAGTTAGAAAATCTAAACACCAAACTGGTGAGTGCAACTCAAGATGCACAACAAGCTTCTCAATCCAAAAGCCGACTATTGGCTGCTGTTAGCCATGATTTAATGCAACCGCTCAATGCTGCACGTTTGTTTGCCTCATCGCTCAACGAAACTGCCAGTGATGATAATACTAAGCAATTTTCTGCTCATATCGAAAGTGCTTTAGGGGCGGCGGAAGATTTAATTGGTGATCTGTTGGATATTTCACGTTTAGAGTCCGGTAAAGTGCCGACCGATATTCGCTGTTTTGAATTGCGTGAAGTACTAGACAAGTTGGATGCAGAATTTAGCGTATTAGCGGCAGAGCAAAATGTTGAATTTGAGCGAGTACCGACTCAGTTGATTGTTGAATCCGATCCAAAATTACTCCGTCGAGTACTGCAAAACCTACTGACTAATGCATTTCGTTATAGTCAACAAGAAGGTCGTCGAGGCAAAGTATTACTTGGTGTGCGACGTACGCAGGATGATATTCGTATTGAAGTGTGGGATAACGGCATTGGCATTCCATTGGAAAAACAGAGTGAAATTTTCGATGAATTTACCCGAGTCGATGAAAATCGCGCCGATCAAGGGCTAGGATTAGGTTTAGCCATCGCTCGCGGAATCACTCGGTTGCTGGGACATCACCTAGATCTGCGCTCATGGCCACAACAAGGTACGGTATTTTCTGTGAGTTTGAAGCGCTGCCATCAGTTACCAGTAGAACCTGTGAAAGCCCAAGTTATCGAACATGCTCCACTGGCCAATATTAAAGTACTGTGTGTTGATAATGAACCGGATATCTTGTTAGGCATGAAAACCTTACTTGAACGTTGGGGCTGTGAGGTCCGTACTGCGATCGATCTTAAGCAAAGTATCAGTGCGTTAGAGCACGACTGGAACCCAGAAGTCGTCTTTTCTGACTATCACTTAGATAATGGTCGCACCGGTTTAGAAGTACTGGATGTATTAAGAGATAAAATAGGTGATAGCTTTGCCGGGGTTGTGATCAGTGCTGATCGCTCAGAAGAAGTGAACCGAGCGATAAAAGCGGGTGGTTTTCAATTTTTAACTAAACCAGTTAAACCGTTAAAGTTAAGAGCTGTATTGAATCGGTTATGATGATTGGTTTGTATGAAATGAATAGTAAAAGGATGTAAGTGATGATGGGTGAGTATCAAACTAAGCAAGGCGTGTTGGTCGAAATTTTCCAAGGACAAGTACGTATTGCGATGGGGGGGTTAGTGGTGACAGATAAAGTGGAAAACATCCATGCGATCACCATTAATACTCCAGACGGTGCAGGCAGTTTTTATCTTGCCGTCGATGATTCGAATGCTTTGTTGTTTGTGGAAGATTTAGCTGAGCTTGAAGCCGTTGCGCAAGTGTTGGGGATTGAGGTAGAGAAGGGTTAGTTAGATGGTTAGCTCATTGGAGTATCGTCATTCCTGCCGAGCCTAAGCGAGAGCGGGAATCTACTCACCACGCGCTGTATATAGATCCTCGATGTCGCTTAGGCTCCTCAAGGATGACAGCTATCAATATTAATTAATGCCTTTAAAGCAACCAAAAGCCCGAAGAATATATACGCTTCGGGCTTTGTTTCACTTAGGCTATTTGATTTAAGTTTTAGTGGTTATGAGCTTCACCTGCGCCTTTCGGGAAGCGGATTGACTCAACCATATCTTGTACCTCTTTTGGTACTTCAGCCGTGAACTTGTTCACCACAATTGATACTACGAAGTTCAGACACATACCTAGCGTACCGATACCTTCTGGGCTGATGCCGAAGAACCAGTTGTCAGGTGTGCTTGCCGCAGGGTTTACGAACTTGAAGTAAATGATGTAAGCAGCAGTAAAGGTAATACCTGTCACCATACCGGCAATCGCACCTTCCTTGTTCATCTTCTTATAGAAAATACCTAAGATGATGGCTGGGAAGAAGGATGCTGCTGCTAAGCCGAAGGCAAAGGCTACCACCTGTGCCACAAAGCCTGGTGGATTAATGCCTAAGTAACCAGCACCAATTACCGCTAGTGCTGCGGCCCCTCGAGCAAATAATAGTTCTTGTTTATCGGTCATATTAGGCTTGAGCTCTTTCTTCAGTAAATCATGAGAGATTGAGGTCGATATGACCAATAGTAAGCCTGCTGCTGTCGATAGTGCGGCTGCTAGACCACCCGCTGCTAGTAGTGCTACTACCCAGTTGGGTAATTTGGCCAGCTCTGGAGAAGCCAGTACGATGATGTCACGGTTGATGTTCATCTCATTACGCTCATCGCCAGAGTAGAACATTTTTCCATCGCCATTTTTGTCTTCCCAAGAAACAAGACCAGTGCTTTCCCAGTTGTTATACCAGCTTGGGGCATTTTCAACGGTAACACCTTGTTGATCTGGGCCGTTGATTGTTTCAATCAAGTTTACGCGAGCAAATGATGCGACAGCTGGAGCCGTTGTATAAAGTAGCGAGATGAACAAAAGTGCCCAACCTGCAGAGATTCGAGCATCTTTCACTTTAGGTACAGTAAAGAAACGAATAATTACGTGTGGTAAACCTGCTGTACCCACCATTAATGCTGCGGTAATGAAGAAGATATCGACCGTACTTTTCGAACCATCTACATAGGAGTTAAAGCCTAATTCTTGTGTTAACCCTTCTAAACGATCCATTAGGTATACATCAGAGCCTGAGATTGTTGAACCCATACCGATTTGTGGGAACACATGACCAGTCATCATAATAGAGGTGAATACTGCCGGAACAAGGAAAGCAAAAATCAGTACGCAGAATTGTGCTACCTGAGTATAGGTTATGCCTTTCATGCCGCCTAATACCGCATAGAAGAATACAATCGTCATACCAATGATGATACCTAGGTTAATGTCGACTTCTAAGAAGCGCGCAAAAACTACACCTACACCACGCATTTGGCCTGCCACATAAGTGAACGACACAAAGATGGCACAGAAGATGGCCACTAAGCGTGCGGTACGTGAGTAGTAACGATCACCGATAAAATCAGGGACCGTGAACTTGCCGAATTTACGTAAATAAGGGGCTAAACAAAGTGCTAATAATACGTAACCACCAGTCCAACCCATTAAGTAAACTGAACCATCGTAGCCGGCAAAAGAAATGATACCTGCCATTGAAATGAATGATGCCGCTGACATCCAGTCGGCAGCCGTCGCCATACCATTAGCAACCGGGTGAACTCCACCACCGGCGACATAGAACTCACTGGTTGAACCAGCCCGTGCCCAAATTGCAATGCCGATATACACTGCAAATGTGATACCGACGAGAATAAACGTCCAAATTTGAATATCCATATATTAGCCTCTTAGTCTTCTTGTACACTGTATTTTTTATCAAGCGCATTCATGCGAACGACATACACGAAGATCAACACCACGAAGGTATAAATGGACCCTTGCTGTGCAAACCAAAATCCCAATTTGAATCCTGCAAATTGGATGGTATTAAGTGCATCGACAAATAAAATGCCTGCACAGTAAGACACCACGAACCAAATAGTCAGTAGTGTCGCCATAATGCCTAGATTTTCCTTCCAGTAGGCTTGGGCATGTTTGTCAGATTCAAACGCCATGGCCATTCTCCTTTTGTTTTACTTAATTATTTTCGTCAAAAAATGACAAAACCATTTGTTAATAAAACGTTACACAAGGACAATAGCAGCAGAATTTATCAGGAGCTTTTCAACTTTAGTCGGGCAGGAATAGTGGAAAATTAAGACCTTAGCGGCTTTTTTGTGAGATGGGTTGGAATAATTTAGCCTAGCTCTTGGTTAGGGCTAGGCTAAGGTCTAATAAGGTTAGTCTAAGGTCTAATAAGGAAACGTCAGCGGGAAGCGAGCTTAATTAAAATAGAAGTTTTTCACGCCCAAGAGTAAATTGTTCACCGCAACAGCCGCTAAGATTAACCCCATCACTCGGCTAATAATTGCCGCACCGACATTACCTATAATTTTATGAATGCCTGTCGCGCCAATCAATAAGGCTAACGTTGATAATAATACCAGAACCATAACACCGGCAGTTAAGCTTTGGTCGATAATCGAATTTCTATTGTTGTCCGTTAACAGCACAATCGCCATCATCGCCCCTGGAGACGCAATTGAGGGAATCGCCAATGGATAAACCGCTAAATTTGCCAGATCCGAACGATTAAGATCTTGAGTTAACTTTGCTTCTTGTGCCGGTTTTCCTTCACCAAAAATCATACTTAAAGCGAATAGTAATAAGACTAATCCACCAGCAGCTTGGAAGGCTGGCAATGGAATCTGCATCGCTTCTAGTAAGATCTGCCCCATCACTAAAAAGAATAATAATACACCGGTTGCAATAGCGACGGCTTTTAGGGCAACTAAGCGTTTTTGCTTGGTAGTCAGTCCTTGAGTTTGAGATAGATAAATCGGCACGGTACCAACGGGATCAATGACGGCCCATAATACGACAAATTGAGTAATTAAAACGCTGATCAAGATGGCTCCTTCGTGATATTAAGAGTTAAAGTGACTCTTTTGGGGTGATGACAATTCCGACCGTGGTGATTCGCTGATCAATAATATCTCGAATAAACAATGTGACATTACCAAATTCCTTTGCAGCATCACGAATAGGGATACCATCAAATGATTGCATTAATAATTCATTTAAAGAGAGATGGTGCTCTGCGGGTAAATCGATACCGTAAGAATGGTGTATATCACCTATTTTAGTAAATCCTTTCAAGCATAGTTCATGTTTAGGTAAGCTTTCTATTGGCGTCTCATCTGCGCTCGAACAAATAAGGTCAACAAAATCTCTAACATTAGGCTTCATCATGATAAATAGATGATCCTCTGCCAATATTAATGTGGAACCACGAGGTGGGATGACTTGTTTACCTCTCGTTATCATGGCGACAACGGTGCCATCAGGAAGTGCCATTTGAGATAAACGACGTCCGGCTATCCTTGAGTCTTTTCCGAGTCTATATTCAACAATTTCAGCATCGACGTCACCTAAGGTGGTGATTTCTAATGTTGCTGTGGGGGTTGATGGTGCAGGTTCTGTTAAACCTAATCGTCGAGCCATTAGAGGTAAAGTTGAACCTTGTATGGTAGCCGAAATAAATACGACGAAAAACACCACATTAAAAATTAACCCAGCATCAGGTACCCCATACATCAAAGGATAAATAGCAAGGATGATGGGTACCGAGCCTCGTAATCCAACCCAAGAAACCAATGTAATTTCTCGTAAGTTGAAACCAAAAGGTTTTAATACCGGTAAAATGGAAATTGGTCTAGCAATTAATATTAAAACCACTGCAATCATTAAGCCTTCAAACCAAACATCGAGTAGTGATGATGGCGTGATAAGTAGTCCTAATATCATAAACATGCAGATTTGGCCCAACCAAGCTAATCCATCATGGAATAAAAAAGTACTGCGTTGGAAGACAAAACGACTATTACCAATTACTACGCCTGTAATGAAAATAGATAAAAATCCACTTCCACCTAAATTTGCACTAATTCCAAATGATAATAAGCCTAGAGCCGCTACCATGACGGGGTACAAGCCGGACGTCGTTAAATTGATATGATTAATTAATCGAACAGATAACCACCCACATGCAAGACCGACAACAGAGCCTATGCCGATTTGTTGGATGAAGAGCATAAGTAAGCCTGTGCCTGGCTCTAATCCATTGACAATTATCTCTAAGAGCCCAACGGTGAGAAAGATCGCCATCGGGTCATTGGTTGCACTTTCTATTTCCAAGGTTGATTTGAGTTTAGGGTTGATATGAATGCCAGCATTTCTTAATAAAGAGAAGACCGCAGCAGCATCCGTTGAACCGACAATAGCACCAATCAATAAGCCATAAATTAAAGGAATATCAAGAATGTAAGCGGCAGCAAAGCCCGTTATTGCAGATGTGAACAAAACTCCGAGCGTGGCTAATAAAGAGGCGGGTTTCCAGACTGATTTAATCGATGCCATCGGAGTGTTTAAGCCACCATCAAACAAGATGACTGCTAACGCTAAGGTACCTAATGAATGGGCGATAAGAGCATTATCAAAATCAATGCCACCGGGACCATCTTCTCCCGCTAGCATGCCAACAATCAGAAACATTACCAATACTGGTAAGCCTAAACGTGCAGAAACCTTGCTTGAGAGGATACCAAAGGCAATTAAAATGGCGGCGAGTAAGATAAGTTGGTCAATTATAAACATGCAAGGCACTCTTTGATTAATGGCGTTAGCATTAAAGTACATCGAGTCGCTAAATTATCTCGATATGTCGCTTAGTCGGGGGTGAATTAGCAGAGGACTGTGAATGAGGGTTCACTTTTTGTTGCTAAAGAGAAAAAAGAAAGCGACCAATAAAATGTATCATATTTTTGCTATTGATACATTTTATTGATCGCGAATAATGGCTTGTAATGATTAATTTTCTGTTTCCAACTGTTGCAACAAGATAACAGCTTGAGTCCGGTTTTTAACGTCTAGCTTACGGAATATGGCGGTCATATGCGCTTTAATCGTCGCTTCTGAGACATTCAATTCATAAGCAATTTGTTTGTTAAGTAAGCCGTCTGACAACATGCCTAATACTTTATATTGTTGAGGGGTTAAGGCGGCCAGTTTTTGGCTGATCTCGTTACAAGCGTCATTGTTTTGAATAAGTCCTTCAGGGAAGAACGGATCACCATTGAGTACTTGGTTGAGCGCGCTGTTCAGTTCGCGCATATCGCTGGATTTTGGAATAAAACCAAACGCGCCGTGGCTTTTTACTTGACTGACGACGCTAGATTCTTCGCTGGCGGAAATCACCACAATCGGTAAATCTGGATATTCAGAACGTAGGTGGATTAACCCTGACATGCCATTTGAGCCGGGCATTTTCAGATCAAGTAATAAAAGATCGGGTTCATCGACTTTCTTAATTAATGCCAATAACGCATCGAGAGAGTCGGCCTCATGTAAGTTGGCGCCACTCACCGCCATATGAATTGATTGAAATAGGGCGTTACGAAAGAGTGGATGATCATCTGCAATGATAATGTTGTATGTCGAATCCATGACAATAAGTTCACTGTTGAAGTAACAATGCATTCATTATCAACCTGTTTACTCCATCTCTCAACTGAGCAAAGGCAAAAGTCTGAACCATATCCGACTTTTGTCTAGCTTAACGCTCTACAGCAAGTGGTTTTGCTTTAAATGTTGAGAGAAGTTATCTGCATTCATAAAACCAGCAATACGAGCTTGTGGAATATGTTCACCTTGAGCATCCCAAAATTCAATGGTCGGCAGGCCGAGTACCTTCATTTTCTCCATCAAAGCAATATCATCTGGTGTCGCCGCGGTAACATCGGCTTGAATTAAGACAAAATTAGCCAACTCATTAGCGACTTTGGGTGCGTGAAAGGTGTATTTTTCGAACTCTTTACATGCGACACACCAGTCGGCATAGAAATCAAACATCACCGGTTTATTGGCGGCTTTGGCTTGGGCGAGTTGTTGATCTAGTTCGCTTACCGTTGAGATACGGGTAAAGGCGATATCAGTTTGTGATGATTGCGTATGATTTTGTCCTGAGTTAATCACTCCTGCGGTTTGTAAGCCGAAATACGCCGAGAACACTAAGCCCAGAATCGCCACGATTCCAATAAGACTTTGCTGCCAACTCGCTTGCTGCATGCTTTGTTTAACATGGTATAGCCAAGCAAAGCTGATGAGCCCGAGGGTGATCCATAATCCTTGTGTCCAAATTTCTGGCAAGATGCGTTCTAGTAAGAAGATCGGTGCCGCCAGTAGGATAAAGCCAAACAATACCTTTACTCGATTCATCCACTCGCCCGCTTTTGGTAGTAATTTATTACCAAACACCGCGACGATGATCAGTGGAATGCCCATGCCAATTGCTAAGGCATACAGCGCAATTGCACCAGTCAGTAGATCGCCACTTTGCGCCACGTACAATAATGCGCCAGAAAGTGGCGCGGTAGTGCAAGGCGAACACACTAAACCGGAGATCACGCCCATAATAAACACCCCAGCGAAATTACCGCCTTGTTGTTTATTGCTTTGTTCATTGAGCCAAGTTTGTAGGCGACTCGGTAGTTGAATGGTGTAGAGGCCAAACATCGACAGTGACAGCAATACAAATATAATACTTAAGCTAATTAATACTACAGGTGCTTGCAAGGCGGCTTGGAATTGCACGCCCAAAGAAGCCACTACTAAGCCAAGTAGCATGTAGGTTAGTGCCATGCCTTGTACGTAGATGAAAGATAATTTAAACGCTTTCTTGGCTGTTAAACGACCACCACCAAGTACGATGCCGGTTAAAATTGGGTACATTGGTAGTACACATGGAGTAAAAGCTAAACCAATACCGAGTAGTAAGAATAATAATGGTGTCCACCAGTGTTCTGCCAATTGAGAGGCAATATTGCTGTCTGCAGAATTGGTACTGGTGGTAAGTTGAGTCGCCTGAGTAACTTGAAGCTGGCTTTTTGTTGCCTGGTTACTGTCTGTGATTTGAGAGCTACTGGTTGTTGAGTTAGATGTTGTTGCCTTAGGAGCTTGGCCAGTTTGATCTAGTGGCCCTATTGGATCTAAAGGGACGATGCGCGTTTCTGGTGGATAGCAAAAACCTGTGGTGGCACAACCTTGATATTGGACGATCAGTTCACCGTTATCGGCAACGCTTTTTAATGGTATTTCAACACTGACTGGCTCGGTGAAAATATGCACATTACCAAAATATTCATCGGAATGAAAAGTCCCTTCTGGGATCTTGGCTTCGCCCATTTTTGCCTTGTTAGCTTGGAAAGAAAAACGCTCACGATACAGGTAGTAGCCCGGTTTGATTTGCCAATCTAGGGTAACCGTGTCGTCTTGTTGAATGAAATTGAATGGGAACGCCTGATCAACAGGTACGAATTGATTGTTGGTACCGGGCGTAGCTGAATTGGTGAAATTGGCTAAAGGCGCCTGTACCGAGTCAAAATTGGCCGCTTGAGCGGTAGTCGTAAAACCAATAAATAAGCTAACGAGCAACGTAAATAAGCAACGAATGGCAGCCATAAAAGTTCAATTTCCGATTTAAAGTGTCAGTATAAAAGAAGGATCTCAGCATCAGACCACACAAAAGTGGTTTTGGTTTCATTGTGCGAGTATATACCCAAGTAACTTCAAGATGCGAGTTTCAGTTAAGGGAAAACCTTAAGTAATAAAAAACGAGCCCGTAGACTCGTTTTTTTGGTGTGATGTTATGGTTTTAATTACAGCAAGAAGCCACCAAATACAAAACCTAGAACCACTGACGTTGCAATAGTGATAACGCCTGGAATCATAAACGGATGGTTAAACACTAGTTTACCAATACGAGTTGAACCTGTGTCATCCATTTCAACCGCCGCTAATAGTGTCGGGTAAGTTGGAAGAACAAATAACGCACTTACTGCTGCAAAAGATGCAATTGCAGTCAATGGTGCAACACCTACTGCTAGAGCAGCAGGCATTAATGCTGTTGTAGTTGCGCCTTGTGAGTATAGCAACATAGAAGCGAAGAACAGCGTAATGGCTAGCATCCATGGGTATTGTTCTAGTAAGTCACCCGCGAAGTGTTTGATTTCAATAATGTGCGCTGATACAAAAGTATCGCCTAGCCACGCTACACCAAGTACACAGATACACGCACTCATACCTGAACGGAAAGTTGGCGCAGAAGCAATGTTAGAAGCGTCGACTTTACATAGCAACACAATCGCGGCCGCTGCGGTTAGCATTAATGCCATGATTGCTTGAGTTAGTACAATATGTGGATGAGTAATCACACCAACTGTTGGTGAAATTAATGTTGCATAGGTTACCACACAAACAATCGCTAGACAGAAAATGTAGACCGATAACTTTGCTGTTCCAGTCGCTTTTTCTCGTTTTTGTTGGCCTTTAAGTTTGATTAACCCTTTTGCCATACGATCTTGATATTCAGGGTCATCTTTTAATTCACAACCTAGGAAGTTCGCTATAAATGCGCCAATCATACAAGCAATAAAGGTGGTTGGAATACAAACCGCTAACAGCGTTAAGTAGCTTACGCCAAATGGTTTTAATAATCCTGAGAAGAAAACTACCGCTGCTGAAATTGGAGACGCCGTAATTGCGATTTGTGAAGCAATAACCGCAATAGAAAGTGGGCGAGATGGACGAACACCTTGTTCTTTCGCGACTTCAGCAATAATTGGTAAGGTAGAGAATGCGGTGTGACCTGTACCGGCAAGTAGCGTCATAAAGTAAGTGACAATCGGAGCGTAAAAAGTAATGCGTTTTGGATTTTTACGTAAAAATTGTTCCGCTAACTGCACTAACCAATCCATACCGCCAGCGATTTGCATCGCGGCAATTGCTGAGATGACCGATGCAATAATTAAAATGACATCAATAGGAATCGCACCTGCATCTAAGCCAAAGATAGTAGTAAGTACAATAACACCGGCACCACCGGCAAAACCAATACCGATACCACCAATCCTCGCCCCGAGGTAGATAAAGAGTAATACAATTAAAAGTTGTAATAACATGTTGTTACCTTTTTTAAAGTCTAAAAAATTAACCTGGGGTGTAGATTTAAAAACACGACAAAAATCCACAATGCACGTTAATTTCCTAATCAAAGTTGAAATAAAGGGAACGTTAAACGTTCCCTTTATACCCAAGTCACTTGGGTATATTTGATTGACAATAATTAGTTATAACGTTTCGCTTTGTATTGAGGATGCATTAGGTTTTCAGGAGAGAAGATTTCGTCTAATTGCTCTTCGGTTAGCAAGCCGCGATCTAGTACGATTTCACGTACGCTCTTACCTGTTTCGGCGCAGATTTTACCCACGATGTCACCTTGGTGGTGGCCAATATATGGGTTTAGGTAAGTCACGATACCGATAGAGTTGAACACGTATGCTTCACACACTTCTTTGTTCACAGTAATGCCGTCGATACACTTGTCACGTAAGTTAACACAAGCATTTTTCAGGATTTCTAGTGATTCAAACATACATTGTGCAATCACAGGTTCCATTACGTTTAACTGTAATTGACCCCCTTCAGCCGCAAAAGAAAGCGCGGTATCATTACCTAGTACTTTAAAGCACACTTGGTTTACGACTTCTGGAATTACTGGGTTTACTTTAGCAGGCATAATTGAAGAACCCGCTTGTAGTTCAGGTAGGTTGATTTCATTTAAGCCAGCGCGAGGGCCAGAAGACAATAGACGTAGGTCGTTACAGATTTTAGACAGTTTAACCGCAAGGCGTTTTAGTGCGCCGTGTGCCATCACATAAGCACCACAGTCAGATGTCGCTTCGATTAAATCTTCCGCTGGAACGCATTCAAAACCGGTTACTTCAGATAAGTGTTTAACGGCTAATGCTTGATACTCTGGTGCAGCGTTCAAGCCAGTACCAATAGCAGTTGCACCTAAGTTTACTTCCAGTAATAACTTAGAGATGTATTGTAAGTTACGTACTTCTTCATTTAGCGTTACAGACCAAGCGTGGAATTCTTGGCCTACTGTCATTGGAACCGCATCTTGTAACTGAGTACGACCCATTTTGAGCACAGTGTTATATTCAGCGCTTTTATTATTAAAGGCTTCTTTTAAGTACTTAACCGCTTCAATGGTTTTCATCATGCTGCTGTAAACAGAAATACGGAAACCTGTTGGGTAAGCACAATTCGTTGATTGACTCTTGTTTACGTGGTCATTTGGGTTGATGAAGTCATATTCCCCCTTTTCTTTACCCATTAACTCAAGTGCTAAGTTGGCGATAACTTCGTTAGTATTCATGTTAACTGAAGTACCTGCACCACCTTGGAAAACGTCTGACGGGAATTGATCCATACACTTGCCTGTATTTAGAATTACGTCACAGGCTTGAATAATGTAGTCACTGATATCGGCTGGTAATACGCCAATTTCTTTGTTGGCTAATGCGGCCGCTTTTTTAGTCATAACCATACCGCGTACAAATTCAGGTACGTCAGAAATAGTTGTATTGGAGATATTAAAGTTTTCGATTGCACGGATAGTGTGGATGCCGTAATACGCTTCAGTAGGTACTTCACGAGTACCTAGTAAGTCTTCTTCAATACGGAATTGTTGTACAGGTGTTTCAATAGTTAATGTAGTCATTGGATGGATCCTATAAGCATGGAACACTAATAAAAAATATCTTTGCCTACGTTGCTAGAATCCATTCACTGCATACAGATGGCTTATCTTTGACGATGCAATCATACCCCTTTATGGGTGTAAGAATAGATCATAGATCAAACTTTTCATCGTACAATTGCATCTTAATAAGAGTTTCTGTCTGTTTGCAAATAAATTGTAGGTAAGTTGTAACTTTATTGGTAATCGTTACGTTTTGAGATGGTTAACATTTGTTGTATGAAGTGGGAAAGCATACACTGGAGATATTAATTCTGGAGGTGTTTGTGTTTCCGATTTTAGTTATTTTATTTATTTGTGTTCCGATCATTGAGATTGCGTTGTTTATTCAAGTCGGTGATTTAATTGGCTTATGGCCGACTATCGCGATTGTGTTATTGACCGCTTTCGTCGGGGCATCTTTGGTGCGTAGCCAAGGCATCCAAACTTTGATGTCAGTGCAATCACGCATGCAGCAAGGTGAACTGCCGGCGCAGCAAATTATTGAAGGCGTCATGTTAGCGGTATCAGGGGTATTACTACTGACTCCCGGCTTTATGACGGACGCACTCGGTATGTTGGTATTATTGCCAGCTCCACGTGCTTGGATTGCTAAACAACTCATGCAGCGAGTCAAAGTTAGCTCTTCGGCTCAGTTCCATTCTTCATCGCAGTTTCATGGTGAAAATCCATTTAATACTTCAGAGCATGATCAGCAAGGGGATGTGTTTGAAGGCGAGTTTGAAAAGAAAGCCGATGAAGATAAGAGGATAGATAGGTAGATTTCGTGTCTAGGCTCTCGTGCGCTACGCTTATCGTTGCTCGGTCGAAAACCGAGAAGCGTAGCGCTCAAGATACGAGCCTCGTTTTTAAACCGCCCCTTCAAACCCCATTTGTCTCCAGGCTTCAAAAGCAATAATTGCGACGGCGTTGGATAGATTCAAACTACGGCTGTCTGGCATCATAGGAATACGAATTCGTTGTTCCATTGGTAGCGCTTCAATTGTGTCAGCAGGTAGGCCACGGGTTTCTGGGCCAAATAATAAAACATCACCTTGTTTAAATTTTGCATCCACATGATGACCAGTCGTTTTGGTAGTACAAGCAAAAATACGGTAGTTATCACCTTTTTCTTGCTCTAGATATTCAATAAAGGCTGCATAATCTTTATGACGTTTAACACGTGCTAAATCATGATAATCCAGACCAGCACGGCGCACTTTCTTTTCTTCTAAATCAAAACCTAGTGGTTCGATTAGGTGCAAGTTAGCGCCACAGTTGGCACATAAACGAATAATGTTGCCAGTGTTAGGAGCGATTTCTGGTTCAAATAAAGCAATGTCGAACATAGTGCTGATACCGTTAATGGGTGACTTGGGGTATATAATACCAGTCCTCGATCATAAATCGATAGGTAAAATTAGCGCTACCGCAAGGCCACCATGTTGACTACGTGAAGCATGAATATGACCATTATGCTGCATGATGACATTATGGGTGATCGCTAGGCCTAATCCTGCGCCACCACTGTACCTATCACGCGCGGTAGAGACACGATAAAAAGGTCGGAAGATTGCATCAAGTTCACTGTCATCAACCCCTTCGCCATCATCTTCAATCAAAATGGTCAGCCCATCATGTTGTCGGCTAAAAGTCACCCAAACCGATTGGTCGCAATATCGAATCGCATTGCGTATGACATTTTCGACTGCACTAATCAGCAAGTTAGGGTTTCCGGTGATATGTGTGTTGGGAATTGATTTACAAATCAGCGTTTTCTGTTGTTGCTCAGCTTCAAATATACCGTCTTCGATAGTTTCTCCCCAAAGCTCTTGCACTGAGATATTTTGGTGAATTTGATGGGCATCGATTTGTTGGCGAGATAGTTCTAATAGTTCATTAATCATTAGCTCCAATCGTTCCGCTTCAGTATCAATGCGAGTCAGTTCTGAGCTTTCACCTTGTTTGCGGATCGCTAACGCATTCGCCATTCTTAAACGGGTGAGTGGGGAGCGCAGTTCATGAGAAATGTTAGATAATAATCGCTGCTGTTCAGAAGTTTTATTGTTAATGGCGTTGACCATTTGGTTAAAGCTTGCCCCGGCTTGTTTAAATTCACTCGGACCCTTTTCTAATTCTGGATCGTATTCGATCACTCCACGAGCGACTTTTTGCGCCGCTTTCTCTAAGCGCATCGCTGGTTTACTTAATGCCCATGCGAGCCAAAGTAATAGTGGAGTACTAATTAACATTACTACGAGAAGCAATTGAATCGGTCTATCGAGTAATTGCAGTAAAAAAGGTGGCGGTTGATGCCAACGGATAGCGAAGTATATGTGTAAGTTTTGTTTGGCAATCACGACTGGGACAGGGCCAGCGATCATTGTTCGACCATACAAACGTTGCTGAGGTTTATCTAACATGTCTGATTGGGTAATAAAATTATTTAGTGCTTTTTGCTTCATTCCTTGAGGTGGATTGATCCAACGATCATTCGTGTCTGTAAAGTAGAAACTGAGACGGCTTCTATCTATATTGTGCATTTTTATTTGCATCATCGCTTGCTTGAGTGAAGAAGCATTTTGGTAGTTTTTAGTAAGCTCTTGTCCGGTTTGCTTCATCTCTTTTAATGGCTCAGCCGGAATATCGTGAAGTTGTCTAGGATCGAGTTGAGAGGCGGCAACCACTGCAATTAATACTAATAACATGGTTAGCCAAAATATGGCAAAAATACGACCGTATAAGCTAGAAAACTTAGGTAAATTCATTATTGATCCTCAACCATAAGATAACCTTTCCCTCGTAAGGTTTTAATTAAGGTTTGCTCATGGTGCTCAGAAAGTTTTTTGCGTAAGTTCGACACATGCATATCAATCGCGCGATCAAAAGGACTGAGGCGCTTACCTAGTACCTCTAAGCTTAAATCTTCTTTACTGATGGATTCACCCATGTGAGTTAAAAAGTACTCTAATAACGTAAATTCCGTGGTGGTGAGATCTAATAATGTGCCTTGATAGTAGGCTTCTTGTTTACCCGGAAACACTTGCAAACCATGAGGCGTGTTCGTTTCTGTTGGTTCAGGTTTATTAGGTTGAGTACGACGTAAAATAGCGCGAATGCGTGCCATTAATTCACGATCACTAAACGGTTTGGGTAAGTAGTCATCAGCACCGAGCTCAAGGCCAATCACTCGGTCGACTTCTTCACCTTTCGCGGTCAGCATTAATACAGGGGTCTTCCACCGCTGCCTTAGTTGTTTAAGCATTTCCATACCGTTCATTTTTGGCATCATAATATCCAGCAAGATCAGATCAACACTGTTATCTATGGCTTGTAGGCCATCAATACCATTGTGTGCTTGTGAGATGGTAAAGCCTTCTAACGTTAGAATATCCTCAAGTAATGCAGTGAGTTCAGTATCATCATCAACTAATAGAATGTGAGTCATAAAGGGCCTTATTTAGAGATAGATATCGAGTGCAATAATAGCATTATCTCTGTTTTATTTATAAAAACGACTAATTTGACAGCGATTTACATTGTTTTACGTAAGCAATACACCCTTTTACATTGCAAGGTTTATTCTATTGGTTATCGGGCGCTAACCAAGAAATGGCAGCTCAACTTATCCATAATAAAAAGGTAATGTGTTATGAAATCATTTATGAAAAAGTCTCTTGTTGTTTTAATTGCTGCACCGTTAGTACTGGGTTCTATGTCTGCACTCGCGGCACCTCATGGTAATCAACAGCATGGCGGTAAGCATGATCAGCAATGTGGTGAGGGAATGGAACGTGGCATTTGGAAACAATTAGACTTAACTGATGCTCAAAAAGATCAGTTAAAAGAATTACGCCAGCAAGATCGTCAAGCGATGAAAGAAGGCTTTAAAGCTCATAAAGATGAAATGAAAGCCAGCCACGAAAAAATGCGACAGTTAGTAATGGCGGATGATTTTGATCAAGCGGCAGTGACCAGTCTTGCTCAAGATATGGCCAATCAACGTGTAGAAGGCCAAGTGAAAATGGCTAAATCACGTCATGATATGTTTAGTGTATTGACGCCTGAGCAAAAAGAACAATTTACTAAGCTGTCTGGTGAAAAACACCAACAGTGCATGGAAAAGTGGGAAAAAATGAAAGACCGTATGGACAAAAAAGGTCCTAAAGCAGACTAAGTGATTATATAGAAATATAGCCACTCCAATCAAAAGGCGGCCTATTGGGTCGCCTTTTTGTGTATCAGAAGGCGTTAATAAAGAAAAACCCCGAGGGCAAAAGCCCATCGGGGTTATAGTCTTACTCGCAGCAATCCGGCTACTATAAGTGCTCCATGCATCAAATCCTTGATAGCAGTGCTGTTTCCTTCAGCTTATTCCTTTTCATCGCCATCCTAGCGGTGTCCTTGGCCTTATCCTAGCCAGCTAATTTATCCTAATTAGCGCGCATCACTTGTTCCATGAGCGGTGTCCATTCACATCATCCTGACGTGTGTTCCATGCCTCAATCCTGAGGTGTCCATTGTCTTTCCTTAGTCATTACCATCCTAGTAATGATTGCGTCCATTCAATGTCCGTTTGCTCCATGCTGATTACTCATCCTAAGTAACCAAATCTTCATCCTGAAGATGACCAATCCTTGGGTCTTTCCTGTTCCTGTCAGCATCCTTCCGACGGGGTTAATATTACGCATAAACCGACATGGAACAATGGTGTGAGTTCAAATTATTTCATGAAAAAAAACACAAATCTGATTATAGTTGTTATTTATCAATAGTTTGTGTTTTTTTGGGGCGGTTTTTATTATTAGTTAATGTTAGTTTTCTCACTAATTTGTGCGAGATCTCGCACAAGGGTGAGGTAGTAAGTCTGCATATTAACTTAAATAGTCGATTGCAGAGTTAAGACTACCTTGCTTAATAGTGTGATGGTAGTCTCATAAATTATTCCATGTAGATTGTGGGCTTTTAGCGTTGTTGATTGGTTTGGTTTAAATCCTGTGTCAACGTTTCATTGGTAATGTCGATCTCTAGCGCTTCCTTTCTTTGCGCCGCTGCCAACTTCTTATTGTTAGAGTTGTTCTTCAATCCATCCCAAGTAAATACAATTAAGGCTGCCCAAATACAAGCAAAGGTAATAATTTTATCGGCCGTAAAGGCTTCGTCGTATACAAACACCGCCAAGATAAACATTAAGCTTGGGCCTATGTATTGAATAAAACCTAGAGTAGCGAGGCGTAGACGGACTGCCGCACCAGCAAAGCATAATAAAGGCAAGGTAGTGACAATACCGGCAGAAATTAGTAATACATTAAGTGTCAGAGTATTGGTGCCCAAGTGACTAGTTGCAGTATCGGCGATAGCAAACAAGTAAAGAAATGCGATAGGTAGTAGTACTAAGGTTTCAATGAATAGCCCAGTAAAGGCATCTAAATTGACCTTTTTACGTAATAAGCCATACACACCAAATGTGAGCGCCAGCATAATGGCAATGATTGGCACTGAGCCAAATACGACCAATTGCACTAGGACACCGATGGTGGCCAGCGCGACCGCAAACCATTGCAGCTTACGTAGCGTCTCGCTTAAGAAAATCATGCCTAATAGAACATTAAATAACGGATTGATGTAATAGCCTAGGCTGGCATCGAGCATATGACCAATGCTGATTGCCCAAATAAACACTAGCCAGTTAGCCCCAATCGTGACCGAAGTGATCAATAAATAAATGACCTTGGTTTTAGAGCGTAATGTCTCTTTGACGGTTGGCCAGCCGTTAGTGAAATACAGCAATGCCGCAAGAAAAACAAAAGACCAAATGATGCGATGACAAAGGATTTCAAAAGGAGGCACATCACCAAGGGCTTTAAAGTATATAGGGGCAATTCCCCACATCAAGTAGGCAAGAACGGCAAGTAGCACGCCTTGCTGAGTTCGTTTTAATTCATCATCCATAACGGCTTATCTTTTTATTATTAGAAATATACCCAAGTAACTTCAAGATGCGAGTTTCAGCAAGATTAAAACAAGTTTTAGGCAAGGCAAATTGAATATGATCATAGTGATTCTATCTCTGTTCAATTTAACGCAGCATAAAGCTTGTTTTAACTTGCCCTTCGGAAGCTTCATTCAAACCTTTATACAGCGTCAGATTGGTTTGAAAGGTGCCTACATTCCTTCGCCAATCTTCCTTGCCTAAAGGTTTGGATGATAGCTCTGAATTCTGCATCTTGAAGTCACTTGGGTATAATGGCAAGTATAAAATCCAAACCGTAATATACCTAATGAATTACGGGAATAAGTAAATTGCCCGATCCTCATGTTTCAATCAGCTGCGATCCCCACTACAATGGGCGGCTGATTTTTAGGTTCACTTTTTGTATTGAGATAGGCATGCCCACCACTGACGCTGCACAAGTGCATTCGCACTCAACACCGACACCCGCTCAAACTCTGCAAGATGTGTTTGGTTATCAGCACTTTCGTGTTGGTCAGCAAGAAGTGATCGATAGTGTGCTTGCTGGACAAGATAGCTTAGTGATTATGCCAACTGGTGGCGGCAAGTCTTTGTGCTATCAAGTTCCCGCTTTATTGCATTCTGGTCTCACCATCGTTATTTCCCCTTTAATTTCCTTGATGAAAGACCAAGTCGACCAATTAAAAGCCAATGGCGTGGCGGCAGAATGCATTAATTCCAGTATGGAAAGAGAGGAATTGATTCGGGTTTATAACCGTATGAACAACGGTCAATTGAAGATGGTTTACATCTCACCCGAGCGAATCTTAAGCCGAGACTTTAGTGAACGATTAGAGCACCTTTCGATCAGCATGATTGCGGTAGATGAAGCGCATTGTATTTCTCAATGGGGGCATGATTTTCGCCCTGAATACGCGCTACTCGGCCAATTAAAGCAGCGTTTTCCTCATGTTCCTGTAATGGCGTTAACCGCCACTGCCGATGATGCAACCCGCAAAGACATCATTTCTCGTCTGCAACTCAATCAACCTTTGGAATATTTAGGCAGCTTTGACCGACCGAATATTCGTTACACCTTATTAGAAAAGCATAAGCCGGTTTCGCAAGTGATCCGCTACCTTGCGACCCAAAAAGGGCAATGCGGCATTATTTATTGTGGCAGCCGTAAAAAAGTCGAAATGGTGACGGAAAAGTTGTGCAATAACCATATTCGCGCCGCAGGCTATCATGCTGGTATGGATAACGATGAACGCGCTTATGTTCAAGAAGCCTTTCAAAAAGACGACATTCAAATCGTGGTGGCCACAGTAGCGTTTGGTATGGGCATTAATAAGCCAAACGTGCGCTTCGTACTGCACTTTGATATTCCGCGTAACATTGAATCTTATTATCAAGAAACCGGACGCGCCGGGCGTGATGGCTTACCTGCGGAAGCGGTGATGCTATATGACCCGGCCGATATGGGTTGGCTGCGCCGCATGCTGGACGAAAAAGATGATGGCCCGCAAAAGCAAGTGGAAAGCCATAAACTCAATGCGATGAGTGCTTTTGCGGAAGCGCAAACCTGTCGTCGTCAAGTACTACTAAATTACTTTGGTGAATATAGCCACAAAGCGTGCGGCAACTGCGATATCTGCCTAGATCCACCGAAACATTTTGATGGCACAGAAGCGGCGCAAAAAGCGTTGTCGTGTGTTTATCGAGTCAACCAAAGCTTTGGTGTTGGTTATGTCGTCGAAGTATTGCGTGGTATGCAGAATATTCGCGTACGCGATAACGGCCACGATAAGATCAGTACTTATGGGATTGGTAAAGAACATAGCCATGATTATTGGGTAAGCATTATGCGCCAATTGATTCACAAAGGGTTACTCACACAAAACATCACCCGTAACTCTACCTTGCAACTAACCGAAGAAGCGCGTCCTTTATTACGCGGTGAAATGTCGATTGAACTGGCGGTGCCGCGTTTAGATACCGCACTACGTTCCGCTAAGAACGACAAACTGGTGACTAAAAATTACGATAAGAAGCTATTTGCCAAGTTACGTAAACTGCGTAAAGCGATTGCCGATGAAGATGGCTTGCCGCCTTATGTGGTATTCAGTGACGCGACCTTGGTTGATATGGCGGATATTCTGCCGACCTCCTATGGTGAAATGCTGGCAGTGAATGGGGTTGGGCAACGTAAATTAGAAAAATACGCCGATGCATTTTTAGATGTGATCCAAGAACATTTAACCAATGGGGAAGGGTAGGTTATGGCTAAATATAGCTTAAGAGAATTTGATGCACAGGCCGGTCGAGTTATCTTGCTTAACCCTAGGTTTGATTATGACTCCTTTGCAGTTTTAGGCTCAGAGCTAGTGAAACTGTTATCAGCTTCTATTATTGAAAAGCAAAATGATGCTGATCTGCATTCATGGTTAATCGACTTTGAAGGTTGTCAGTTATTTTTACGTGCTGAACATTATTCCGAAACCATCTGGTTAGAAGCTATGGCACCGAATCAAGCAGATGAAGAGCTGCAATATCTAGCGAAATTATTTGCTATGGGAATAGGGTAGAGCTTAAGGGCAGATCGCTTCGCTGCTCGTGTCTCGTTACGCTACGCTTTTCGTGGCTAGTTGGTGGGAGCGGAGAGTTTATTTGTAATACAGTAATGTTTAGCTTGCTTCGATTGTTGGGAAATAGAAAACTTCCGAGACCCGAGACCCGAGACCCGAGACCCGAGACCCGAGACCCGAGACCCGAACATATTGTTTGAAAAACGAACAGTTGAACTGGGCGATCATTTCTGTATAATCGCTCGCCTTAATATCTGACTAATTAGTCAAATATCGAATATTATTCATTTGCAATTATGGGTTCCCTCGCCCCCATATATTAAAAAAAGGTCACAATATGACTCGTTTAAAATCTGCTTCGCAGGCGGCGTTCTCGTCTGTTCAATACACTAATCAACAACAAAATAAAGCACTGTTTTGGTTGGTTATCTTCCATTTGGTGGTGATTGCATCGAGTAATTACTTAGTCCAAATTCCTTTTACCATCTTTGGTTTGCACACCACTTGGGGCGCATTCACTTTCCCGTTTATCTTCCTAGCGACGGATCTAACAGTACGCATTTTTGGTGCAGGTATGGCACGTAAAATCATCTTCTGGGTGATGTTGCCAGCACTAGCGATTTCTTATGTATTATCGGTGATGTTCTTTGAAGGCAAGTTCCAAGGAATGGCTCAGTTAGGCGTGTTTAACCTGTTTGTTGCCCGTATTGCTATTGCTAGTTTTATGGCATATTTGCTTGGTCAAATTTTGGATGTGCACGTTTTTAACCGTTTACGTCAGTTGAAACAATGGTGGGTGGCGCCAACCTGTTCAACACTATTTGGTAATGCGCTTGATACTATCGCCTTTTTCTCTATTGCCTTTTATATGAGTAGTGATCCATTTATGGCAGAACATTGGACCGAAATTGCTTTGGTTGATTACAGTGTGAAACTGATCATTAGCTTAGGTTTGTTTGTGCCTATGTATGGCGTGCTGCTTAATTACTTAATGAAAAAGCTCACCACGGTAGTTGATGTTTCCTCTCAACAGGAAGTGAATGCGTAAGCATGGCTCGTCGCTCGGGCGCTCCGCTGCTTGTTTTTCGGAAAAGATGGCGACGAAATGCCCGAGCGCTTCGTTTTGTATTGAGGGTAACTAAACAAATATCCTCCGCTCTTCCGTACTACGAGAAGTGAAACGCCCGAGAACCAAGTAACGTCCCATCTTCTTTTCCTAGAAACTAGCAACTCGCACCTAGAAACCATTTTTATTATCCGAGCAACGATCTTAAACTTCAAGCAATATCAATCACTTGAGATTATCCTTCGAAATTACTTTAAATTAAATGATATTTTTTCTCATTTAGGGGTTGATCATTTAATGAGAATGATTATTATTAACCACGTCGAAGGGAAAAAGAGAATCAAACGCAACAGCATGAGATTCTTGGCTTTTTGAAGACACGACATTGCTCACATTGCTTCCAGTGTATTTAAGCTTTCGTGGTAGGTGCATCAAGTATTACATCTAGCCACTTTTTGCTAAGCGACGCCCATTCGGTGTCGCTTTCTTTTTGCCTATGGTTTAGTGATCCTATTTTACCTATCGTTATTATTGTCAATTAACATAGGATCCATTGTGATTAATTGTTTTCCACAAAAGATCCTTGCGATTCTTTTTATCCTATCATGAGTGGTTTCTATATAAGTTGTTGTTTATATTTGAATAATATTATTTTTTATTAATAATGTTGATTTTTGTGAAATTTCATTTAAAAAGTTAACAACAAAGTTATCCACAGATGATTAAGTTGTGCTTACGACATATCAATAGATTCATTTAGTCAGACGTGGCATTCTAGGCGGATCGTATGTTTCTCATCAGCTTGGGTACTAGACACTATGGCAACAATCGCTGACAACTCTTTGATTCTTATTGATGGATCTTCTTATTTATATCGCGCCTTTCACGCTTATCCTGAAAGTATGAATAACGGTAACATTCAAACCAATGCGGTGTACGGCGTGGTTAACATGCTACGTAGTATGATGAAGCAGTTTTCTTCTGAGCGAATTGCGGTGGTTTTTGATGCTAAAGGTAAAACCTTCCGCGATGATATGTACTCTGAATATAAAGCCAACCGTCCGTCGATGCAGCAAGAGTTACGCGATCAAATTGAGCCTTTACACAATATTATTCGTGCGATGGGGTTGCCACTGATTTGTGTGCCGGGTGTTGAGGCTGATGATGTGATTGGTACTTTGTCTTCACAAGCTTCTAAGCAAGGCATGCCGGTATTAATCAGCACTGGCGATAAAGATATGGCTCAGCTGGTGGATGATAATGTCACGCTGATCAACACCATGACTAATGTGGTGATGGATAGAGAAGGCGTCATTGAAAAGTTTGGCTTACCACCTGAACTTATCATCGATTATCTCGCGTTGATGGGCGATAAAGTCGATAACATTCCGGGCGTACCGGGTGTCGGTGATAAAACCGCGGTCGCTTTGTTGCAAGGTCTAGGAAGTCTAGAAACCATTTATCAAAATTTAGATAAGATCGCTGATCTTTCTTTCCGCGGTTCGAAAACCATGGCGAAGAAGTTGCTTGAGAATAAAGAAAATGCGGATCTTTCTTATTTGCTAGCCACCATCAAGTTGGATGTGGATCTCGATTGTCAGCCACAAGATCTTTGCAAAGCTGAACCAAATAAAGATGAGCTGATGAAGCTATTTGGCGAGCTGACCTTTAAATCTTGGTTAAACGAGTTACTTGAAGGCGGCGACGGTAACATTGCAGCAGTTGATGGACTAGCACAAGTCAAAGCAGAACAACACGGCGGCGCGAGTCAAAGTGCCACTAAATCTGCGACCACCGCCGATGCGCTTGAAGTCGATATGAGTCCTGCCAATATTGATCGCAGCCAATATGAAATCATTTTTGATCAAGAGACTTTCCTTGCTTGGTTAGATAAATTGAAAGCTTCGGATGTATTTGCTTTTGATACTGAAACCGACAGCTTGAACTACATGGAAGCCAACTTGATTGGTTTGTCATTTGCAGTTTCCGAAGGCGAAGCGGCTTATGTACCCGTTGCCCATGATTACCTTGATGCGCCAGCACAACTGGATCGTAATTGGGTTCTTGAGCAACTGAAACCGATTCTCGAAGATGATTCACAAGCCAAAGTCGGCCAGAACCTTAAATACGATGCTAGCGTACTCGCACGTTACGATATCGAGATGAAAGGCATTCGCTTTGACACCATGTTAGCGTCTTACG
This sequence comes from Vibrio sp., assembly GCF_048266485.1. GTDB lineage: Bacteria > Pseudomonadota > Gammaproteobacteria > Enterobacterales > Vibrionaceae > Vibrio. The sequence goes on from NZ_JBLWZK010000002.1 coordinate 81,051, forward strand.
TGTTTAACAGCGTGGGTGGCAAACATGATATGGATAGTCTAGCGTTCCGCTTCCTACAACATAACTGCATTTCTTTTGAATCACTGGCAGGTAAAGGCAAAAAGCAACTGACCTTCAACCAACTAGATATTGAAGAAGCTGGTCCTTATGCGGCGGAAGATGCCGATGTGACATTACGTTTGCATAACCGTTTACAAGCTGCTTTAGAGCAAGATGCCGGTTTGAAATCTATCTATCAAGATATTGAAGTACCTCTAGTACCCGTGATCTCACGTATTGAACGTACCGGCGTGATGATTGATGACATGCTACTGAATGCTCAATCCAAAGAATTAGAAGCACGTCTTGAGGAGCTAAAAGCCAAGGCGTTTGAGTTGGCTGAGCAAGAATTCAACCTTAACTCACCAAAGCAATTACAAGCGATTCTATTTGAAAAAATGGGCTTGCCTGTGGTGAAGAAGACTGCCTCTGGCGCACCATCAACCAATGAAGAAGTACTGCAAGAGCTAGCATTAGACTATCCGTTACCTAAGCTGATTTTAGAAAACCGTGGTTTAGCTAAGTTGAAATCAACCTACACCGATAAACTTCCGAAGATGATCAACCCGCAAACGGGCCGAGTGCATACTTCATATCATCAAGCGGTTACCGCGACCGGGCGTTTATCATCAACCGATCCAAACTTACAAAATATTCCAATTCGTAATGAAGAAGGTCGCCGCATTCGCCAAGCGTTTGTTGCGCCACATGGTTGGAAAATTTTAGCGGTCGACTACTCACAAATTGAATTACGTATCATGGCGCACTTATCCGGAGATAAAGCGTTATTAGAGGCGTTTGCTCAAGGTAAAGATATTCACTCCGCGACTGCCGCTGAGGTGATGGGATGCAACATTGAACAAGTCACGTCTGAACAGCGTCGTCGCGCTAAAGCGGTTAACTTTGGTTTGATTTATGGCATGAGTGCCTTTGGTCTTGCTAAGCAACTAGGTATTCCTCGTGGTGAAGCGCAACAGTATATGGATGTGTACTTTGAGCGCTATCCTGGCGTAATGCAATATATGGAAGATACACGCTCAAAAGCAACAGAACAGGGTTATGTTGAGACTTTATTTGGTCGTCGTTTACATCTACCAGAAATTAAATCGAGCAACGGTATGCGTCGTAAAGGTGCTGAACGTGCGGCAATCAATGCGCCAATGCAAGGTACAGCGGCAGACATCATTAAGAAAGCCATGTTGATTGTCGATCAGTGGATCCAAGCCGAAGGCAATGGCGATGTGAAACTCTTGATGCAAGTACACGATGAATTGGTGTTTGAAGTGAAAGAAAGCGAATTAGCACGTATTGAAATAAAAATACAGCAGCTTATGGAGTCTGCTACTGAGCTGAATGTGCCATTAGTGGCAGAATTTGGTCATGGAGACAACTGGGATCAAGCCCACTAAGAATTTGTTGTTTTATTTACATCTATTTTTATGAGCCACCTCACTATGTGGCTTTTTTTTATTCGAAATAAAGTTTTGATTTTGTTTGTGAATTGGTAATTTTCATAAAAAATATGAAAATTTAGTACAGAAAAAGCTTGATCTGAGTATCATTTCCGGTAAATTAATAGTCGTAGGGTACAGAGGTAAGATGTTCTATCTTTTAGACCTTTTGTTTCACGTTATTGGATTAGGCTGTTTCAGCCGCCCCAGTCAGTTTTTGACTGGGGCGTTTTTTCTTGTAGAGAAGTAAAAGTAAAATTAACTAACCAACTGAAAGAAAAGCGAATTAAATCACCCTCTTCAATTTAAATTTCTGCATTTATTTTTATTTTTCCTCAATAATATTCTGCTGAGTAACCTCTAAATTTCCTAATTACAGAGCAAAATTCATTTTGTAGTAAAACAACAGAACAAATCACCAGTTATTGCTTCTATCGTGTATTTAATTTACCAATGAAAACAAGATTGTGAATTACGTCGGAAATTTTTGTAATTTGATTGAAAATGAGCGGATTGATGAGTGTATTTAGCCGGATGGTTTTTAGGGCTCAGAATCGGGAAAGGAGGTAATCTTGTGTTTTTTAGGTTCTTGGTCAATGCTCAATATACCTAAGTTACTTGGGGACACTACAATTAGAAAACCTCCATTTCTCTCCCATTTTCCCCAAAGGCTGCCATGCCTTTGGGGATTTCTTTTATCTGAAGTTTACGCTTCATTTTTTACGGGCCCATCAGATATAAAAAAGCAGCCAAAGTTTTTCAGCTAATCGGTATTAGTTTTTACTGACATCATCCTGAATTTCAGGGTTAGTAATGATGACCTCATCTTCAGCGGCAAATTCTGCTGCCAACTCTTCACGATGCAGTTGTTCCATCATCTCTTCGCTCATTAAGGCTGGGGCGAACCATGAGTCGAGTTTGTTACGTAGCTGATCGACGCCAATCCCTTTCAAAGAAGAGAACACATCGACTTGCACGTCACCACAGAAAGCCATCGATGCTTCACGAATCTTCAATAGTTGCGCTTTACGTGGGCCTTGTTTCAGTTTATCGGCTTTAGTCAGTAGAACTTGAACCGGAATATTCACTTCTACCGCCCAGTAAATTAACTGCTGATCGAGATCTTTCATCGGGTGACGAATATCCATCAACACCACGAGACCTTTTAAGCATTCGCGTTTTTGTAAATACTCACCGAGTGATTTCTGCCACTTCTTTTTCATTTCAATTGGTACTTGGGCAAAGCCATAACCAGGTAGATCGACAATGTGACAATTTTCTGTCACTTTAAACAAGTTTATTAACTGAGTTCGACCCGGTGTTTTACTGGTTTTCGCGAGGTTTTTCTGATTGGTCAATCGATTTAATGCGCTGGATTTCCCAGCATTAGAACGACCTGCAAAAGCAACTTCAATGCCTTCGTCTTCAGGAAGATGGCGAATATCAGGGGCACTCGTAATAAAGTGGGTATTTTGATAATGGATTTTTTCCATATTTGTTAACTCCATCTCCACTTTTGTAGAGGAATGATTGCTTTTATGTATAATTGTGTACAATTGGTTTACTTGTCTGGGCAAGACTAAAATAAGTATCCCCAAGTAACCGTTAGACATAGTGTACCATGAACGCTTATGCATCGTGGTAGTGGAAGCTGAATAATTATAAATGGAATGTCATGAAAAAATTAGTATTCATTATTAGTTTAGTTGCCAGCTGCTCTGTGTGGGCACAAGGTGATATTGAAGCAGGGAAGGAAAAATCTACCACTTGTGCGGCTTGTCATGGTGCTGATGGTAATAGCGTCGTGACTCAATACCCTAAGCTAGCAGGCCAACATGTTAAATATTTAGAAAAGCAGATGCATGACCTTAAATTAGGCATGAGCAGCGGTGGCAAACAAGGTCGTTATGACCCTGTGATGAGCGCGATGGCGATGCCACTAACAGATGAAGATATTTCAGATCTTTCTGCTTATTACGCCTCATTACCTCAAACCGAAGGTTCAACCCCTGAAAATGTAGTAGAAAAAGGCAAAGCACTTTACTTTGCCGGTGATGCTGAAAAAGGCATTACTGCTTGTGTTGCATGTCATGGACCTCGTGGACATGGTATGGAATTAGGCGGCTTCCCGAAAATTTCAGGTCAACATGCTGAATACATTAAAGCTCAGCTAGAAAAATTCCGCTCCGCTGATCGTAGTAATGATTTAAATGGCATGATGCAAGATGTCACTAAAAATCTAAGCGATGAGGACATTGATATTTTGTCTAAGTACATCGGCGGTTTGCATTAAGCTCTATACCCTTCGTACTTAAAACTATAGCTGTGTTGGCGATGTTTATTCGCCTCAATCACATAAGAAAACTATGTTCATGGGGCCTCATTCCCTTACCACCTCACTGCAACTTCAGTTACTTTGAGTATAGTTTTACAATATAGATTATCAGACCCTCAACAAGTGTGAATTTGTTGAGGGTTTTGCTTTTCTAACAAAAAATCTTTCGCGAAATTGCTTAATAAAACTCCACTCTAACCGCCATTTCTGGTATGTTGCGCATCCTTAATCTAAGGGGTTATTTTATGTATACCTGTCCATTGTGCCAAAGTAGCCAAACCAATATCTATTATCAGGATAATCGTCGCCAGTATTTACAATGCCAGCAGTGTGTTTTGGTGTTTGTAAACCCAGAGCAGCGTGTGGATGCTGAAGCTGAAAAAGCGGTGTATGATTTGCATGAAAATGACCCTCAAGATCAGGGCTACCGTCGCTTTTTATCGCGTATGGAAGACCCATTATTACAACGTATCGCTCCGCAATCTCAAGGCTTAGACTTTGGCTGTGGACCGGGCCCGGCGTTAGCGATGATGCTAGAAGAAAAAGGGCATCAAGTGGCGTTGTATGATCTTTACTATTACCCTAATAAACAGGCTCTACATCAACAATATGACTTCGTTACCGCAACTGAAGTTATCGAACACCTCTTTACTCCCAACCTAGTGTGGCAGCAATGGCTGGATATGTTAAAGCCGGGTGGCTGGCTTGGCGTCATGACCAAGTTAGTGAAAGATGTAGATGCATTTGCCAGTTGGCATTATCGACATGACCCGACTCATGTAGTGTTTTTTAGCCGAGAAACCTTTGAGTTCTTAGCCAATCGTGACCAGCTGCAACTTGAATTTATCGGTAATGATGTCATGTTACTGAAAAAGGCTGAGTAATAAATTTCGGCCTTAAAATAGGAAAAAAGAATGTCTCGTACGAAAAAATCTAGAAAGCCAGGATCAACCGGTTCTGAAGAAGTGATTGTAACGCGTAATCGCTCTGAATCGGATGTAGAAGGTCGTTTACGTAAGCGTCTCAACAAGCGTAAAGGCTTAAAAACTGGTAGCCGTCATTCAGATGGTTCGGGTGCGCACAACCAACGTAGTCAAGGCGGTTCTAAAGATCCTCGCCATGGTAGTAAGAAACCGATTCCTTTGGTTGTGGAAGCGAAAGCAAAACCGTCGAAGCAGCAGCGTAAGCTTAATGCCGAGCAAGAGCTTGAAGCGATCCAAAACGATCCTCAACTAAATGTGTTGATCGACCGCCTAGACAACGGTGAGAAGTTGGGGGCAGGCTTGCAGAATTATGTCGATCAAAAATTAGATCGTTTAGAAGCATTAATGAAGCAACTTGGCATTTTTGATGAAGATGACATGGTAGAATCTGAGCCTGAAGAACAGGCTGTGGATGAAAAACCTGTCTCTAAGAAATCGAAGAAACCTGCTTCAGATGATGATCTACTATCACAATTTGAAGATTTAGATTTAAACGATTTTAAATAAACGAATAGCCCTGCCACTTTATTGAGTGAGTAGGGCGTTTAGCGGAAGGAATTTTATGCCGATCGTATTGTTAGCCATTGTTGGAGCCATCATTATTGTTGCTTTAGCCAGTTATGCTGGTTTTTTGTTGATCAAAATTAAAAAGCAAAAGCAACTGATTGAAATTCAGCAACAAAGAGCAATTGAAAAGCGTAACGCCAACATCTTTGAAAATGTGAATACCTTATGTATGGCCGGTATTCATGAGCAATGTGATTTATCTGAAATCGTGATCCGAGTGTATTGCATTATGGATTATGTCCAAGGCGATCAACGCATCGACTTTGCTCAAGATTATCCTGCTATTTATGAATTGTATGATGTCGTCAAAGATATGGCCCGCGGTGAAGAGAGACAAAAGCTCGCCAAACAAGATCGAATGAAGCAAAACTTAGCGCG